>QBLS01000050.1 GCA_003249015.1 Pseudanabaena sp.
CTCCTCTTCTGGGTTTTGATTTTGTCCAAATCCAGTCAGGTTTTTAATCCACAAAAGTGTGATTACCCTAAAACCTGTGACGCACGCTGCGCGTGCGTCACAGGTTTTAGGATTTTATACTTAATAAATGTAGTCACTAAAACACATCTAGATTTTTTGTAGCCTATAATTCAATTATCATCCACTTAACAAAAGTCCATAATTGAATCACAATAGTAATTCTGCAAGAATTCTAAATTCCGATATAGCAAAAATTAATTTGATGGAAATGAGCCGCGCCGCTAATAATATGAATACAAGTCAGTCTAATCAGTTTGGTCAGTCTGGAACTGCAAATCTTGTCCAAGGTCCCTCATGGCTAGTTGCAGAGCGTGATGCCTGCGGCGTGGGTTTCATTGCTGATAAACATGGTCGCGCTAGTCACAAAATTATTAGCAACACCCTCAAAGCTTTGACTTGTATGGAACATCGCGGCGGCTGTAGTGCTGACCAAGATTCGGGGGATGGTGCAGGGATCATGACGGCGATTCCTTGGGATTTATTGAAAAAAGATTTTCCTGAAATCGATCCTGAGCATACGGCGGTGGGGATGTTCTTTTTGCCACAGGATCATGATCGCGTAGCAAAGTTTAAAGAAATTACTGCTCAAATTGCTACCGAAGAAGGGCTGAAACTAATCGGTTGGCGCGTTGTGCCTGTGAAACCAGAGGTTTTAGGGGTACAGGCTAAGGAAAACCAACCCCACATTGAACAGGCGGCTTTTTTGGCGGATGCCGATCATCAAAATGTTGATCAGATTGAACGGGCAATTTACATCACCCGTCGTCGCATTAAGTTGGCGATCGAAAAGGATTATCCGCAGGGGGGCAGTGATTTTTATATCGCTTCGCTGTCCAATACCACGATTGTCTATAAGGGCATGGTGCGATCGGCGATTTTGGATGCTTTCTATTTAGATTTGCAAAATCCAGAATATGTCTCGGCTTATGCCATCTATCACCGCCGTTTCAGCACTAACACTTTACCGAAATGGCCTTTGGCTCAGCCGATGCGTTTCCTCGGTCACAATGGCGAAATTAATACCACGCAGGGCAATATCAATTGGTTTTTAGCACGGCAGGGGGATCTTGCCCATCCCAATTGGATTGATGCTAAAGGCGATCGCATTAAAGATTTACTGCCCGTACTAAAGGCAAATGAAAGCGATTCGGCAACTTTAGATCACGTTTTTGAATTGCTAATCGAAACTGGTCACAGCCCCCTTGAGGCGATGATGATCTTGGTTCCTGAAGCTTATGAGAATCAACCTGACTTGAGCGATCGCCCTGAAATTGTTGATTTCTATGAATATTACAGTGGCTTGCAAGAGGCATGGGATGGGCCTGCGTTGCTTGCCTTTAGCGATGGCAAAATCGTGGGTGCAGCACTAGATCGCAATGGCTTACGTCCTGCCCGTTACATGATCACCAATGATGGCATGGTCATCGTTAGCTCGGAAGCTGGCACAGTCGATATCCCTGATGCGGAAATCATCGAAAAAGGTCGCCTTGGTCCTGGACAGACGATCGCCGTTGATCTGCAAACCAATGAAATTCTGCACAACTGGGAAATCAAAGAGCGCGTAGCTAAAGCCCATCCCTATGGCGAATGGATCAAGCAGCACCGTAAGCATTTAGAAACTAAGCCCTTTATCGATGGCACTACCCTCGATGAGCAGAAGGTACTCACCTATCAAACTGCCTTTGGTTATACCCTCGAAGATGTGGAAATGGTGATCGAAGCGATGGCACAGGATGGGAAGGAGCCAGTCTTCTGTATGGGTGATGATGCGCCCCTTGCCTTTCTTTCCCAGCGTCCGCACCTGCTCTATGACTACTTCAAACAGCGCTTTGCACAGGTGACAAATCCGCCGATCGATCCCTTGCGGGAAGGCACGGTAATGTCCCTCTCCATGTTTTTAGGTGAGCGAGCGAATTTACTATTAGCAACCCCTGAATCCGCTAATCAGATTAAGATTAATAGCCCCGTACTTAATGAAGCAGAACTTAAAGAATTGCAGAACTTCGGTTTTGAGTCCGTAACCTTGGAGATGCTGTTTGCAGTAAGTGCGGGAGCCGAGGGACTAAAAGCAGCGATCGCGAAAATCAGTGATGCTGCCGTTGCCGCCGTGCGATCGGGTGCGAAGTTGGTAATCCTGAGCGATCGCAATTTGAATGCGGAAAATGCCTATATTCCACCACTCCTCGCCGTGGGTGCTGTCCACCACCGTCTCAGTGCGGAAGGGATTCGCATGAAGGCATCGATCGTTGTTGATACTGCCCAATGCTGGAGTACCCATCACTTTGCTTGTTTGATCGGTTACGGAGCTAGTGCCATCTGTCCTTACATGGCGCTAGAAACCACACGCCAATGGTGGGGTAAAGCCAAAACCCAAACCCAAATGCAAAGCGGCAAAATTAAATCTTTGTCGATTACCCAAGTCCAAGATAGCTACCGTAAAGCCGTAGAAGGTGGCTTGTTGAAAATCCTCTCGAAAATGGGTATTTCTTTGCTATCCAGCTATAGCGGCGCTCAGATCTTTGAGGCGATCGGGATTGGTGCAGAAGTAATTGAGACTTCCTTTAAGGGAACAGTTTCCCGCGTTGGTGGTGTTAATTTTGCGGATATTGCTTCTGAAATCCTCAGCTTCCATACTCAAGCGTTTCCCGAACTGCAAGTCAAGAAGTTAGAGAACTATGGTTTCGTGCAGTATCGCCCCACGGGTGAATACCACATGAACAGTCCCGAAATGGCTAAGGCTCTGCACAAGGCAGTCGCAGGTGAAGGCTATGACCATTACGAAGTCTATCGCCAGCAATTGCTGAACCGTACACCGACGGCTTTACGGGATCTATTGGAATTTAAGAGCGATCGCCCCAGTATTTCTATTGATGAAGTGGAAGATGCTTCGGAAATCCTGAAGCGCTTCTGCACAGGGGCGATGTCCCTTGGGGCGCTCAGTCGTGAAGCCCATGAAGTATTGGCGATCGCCATGAATCGCGTCGGCGGCAAGTCCAACTGTGGCGAAGGCGGCGAAGATCCTGTGCGTTATCTGCCCATTAACGATGTTAATGATCAGGGTGTTTCGGCAACCTTCCCTCACCTCAAGGGTCTAAAAAATGGCGATACCGCCAACTCTGCCATTAAACAGATTGCTTCAGGACGCTTCGGTGTGACACCTTCCTATCTAGTCAGTTCCAATCAATTGGAAATCAAGATGGCTCAAGGCGCAAAACCTGGGGAAGGCGGACAGTTGCCTGGTCCCAAGGTCAGCAGCTACATTGCCATGCTGCGAAATTCCAAACCTGGGGTATCGCTGATTTCGCCCCCGCCACACCATGACATTTATTCCATTGAAGACCTTGCCCAATTGATTTATGACCTCCATCAAATCAATCCCATTGCCAAGGTTTCCGTGAAGCTAGTATCGGAAATTGGCATTGGCACGATCGCCGCAGGTGTAGCCAAGGCAAATGCCGACATCATCCAGATTTCAGGCTATGACGGTGGTACGGGTGCATCGCCATTGAGTTCGATCAAGCACGCAGGTTCACCTTGGGAACTGGGTCTCGCAGAAGTGCATACCGTACTGATGGGGAACAAACTGCGCGATCGCGTATTGTTGCGAGTCGATGGCGGCTTCAAAACGGGTTGGGATGTGGCGATCGCGGCTCTCCTCGGTGGTGAAGAATTCGGCTTTGGTACGGCGGCGATGATTGCGGAAGGTTGCATCATGGCGCGGGTATGCCACACGAACAAATGTCCCGTGGGCGTAACTTCCCAATTAGAACAGTTCCGTAAGCGCTTCCCAGGGACACCTGAAAATGTGGTCAACTTCCTGTACTTCGTTGCCGAAGAAGTGCGCCAGATTCTCGCTAAGCTGGGTTACAAATCCCTCAAGGACATCATCGGACGTTCTGATTTATTAGCCCAACGTCAGGATTTGAAACTGGCTAAGCTCGATCTTAATCAAGTTAACCTTGATTGCTTGATCAAGCTGCCCGATACCAAGAGAGATCGCAGTTGGTTAGAGCATTCACCAGTTCCCCACAGTAACGGTGACGTTCTTGATGATGAAATCTTGGCGGATTTAGTAGTACAGCAGGCGATCGCACATCAAACAGATCTCAGTAAAACTTACAAAATCATCAATACCGATCGCTCCGTGGCAACCCGTGTATCAGGGGCGATCGCCAAGCAATACGGTAATTCGGGACTAGCCAGCAGCCTCAATCTCGAATTTGTTGGCGCAGCAGGTCAGAGCTTCGGCGCATTTAACATCAATGGCTTAAATCTCGCCGTCATCGGTGAAGCCAATGACTATGTGGGCAAGGGCATGAACGGCGGCGTGATTAGCATCAAACCCAGTGCCAACGTCACCTTCAACCCCGCTGATAACTCGATCGTGGGCAATACCTGTCTCTATGGCGCAACGGGCGGCTATCTCTTTGTTGATGGTCGCGCTGGCGAACGCTTTGGCGTGCGTAACTCTGGCGCGAAGGCAGTGGTCACAGGCACAGGCGATCACTGTTGCGAATACATGACGGGCGGCGTAATCGTCGTCCTCGGTACGACAGGGCGCAACGTAGGCGCAGGCATGACAGGCGGGATTGCTTACTTCCTTGATATCGATGGCAAGTTCTCAGAACGCCTTAGTCAAGAGGTTCTCAAAGTTCAGCGCGTCAGCACTGCCGCAGGCGAAGCGCAACTGAAGGAACTCATCCAAGCTAGCTATGACCAGACGGGCAGCACCAGAGCCAAAGAAATTCTTGATGATTGGGCAACCTATTTACCGAAGTTCTGGCAGGTTGTACCACCTTCAGAGCAGAACAGTCCTGAAGTTACTGATGTAGTAGCTGTAGCCGCAACGGTGTAGGGCGTAGGACAAAACCCCAGAAAACGAGTGGCGGCGCAAAGCGCCGCCACTCGTTTTTTTATAGCTTAAGATCTTTCACATTTAGAAGAGTACATTTAGCAAGCGCAACCGCTAATATTGATAATGCGTTATCTCTAATTCGTAATCTTATGAACTTAAGTCTGAATATTAGTCTAAGTTTAGGTCGCGTTTGGGCGATCGCCACAAATGTGTTTCGTGAAACTGTCCGCGAACAGGTGTTGTATTTATCCTTGCTGTATACCCTGATCGTGGTATCGGCAATGCTGATGCTACCAGAGTTTTCCTACGACTCTTCTGCAAAGATGATCGTTGATGTCGGTATCGCTGCAATTGAAATAGTTAGTTTAATTGTTGCGGTGCTAGTTGGTACGAACTTAATTAATAAAGAGATTGACAAACGCACAATTTTTATTTTGATTGCTAAGCCGATGCATCGGGCTGAGTTTGTATTGGGCAAACATTTGGGCTTGACCGCTGTGGTGGCAGCCTTGGTGGCTATTATGACAGTGATTTTTATCACCCTAATGGCGATCAAGCAAATTGCGATTCCAATATCTGCAATTCTTGCGGCTAACTTTTTTATCTTCTGGCAAATCATGTTGTTAGGCGCGATCGCCATTTTCTTCGGTTCCTTCTCAGGCTCGTTAATTGCTTCTCTACTAACTCTTGCAGCCTATTTAATCGGCAACTTTAGCCGAGATCTATTACTGTTAGGTGAGATTTCCAAGAATCCTAGCTTGCAAGTGGTAACGCGCACTCTTTATATGATCTTGCCAGACTTGTCGCGGTCAAATCTCAAGAATGAAGCGGTGTATAACATTTTGCCAAGCTTAAGCGATATGTTTAACAACGGTGTTTACACCCTAAGCTATGCCCTTTTGACCTTGGCGATCGCTATTCTTATTTTTGCTCGCCGCCAATTTTAGTCTATTCCCAAACAAAGAAACGGCGCTCTATCTTTTGCGATAACAACAATAATTTTTTATACAACCTATGCGCTATCGTCGTTTTGGCAAAACTGAAATGAACTTGTCCGTGTTTTCTTTGGGGGCGATGCGCTATATGGCTTCAGCAGAAAATGCTCACCAAACGATCGCCAAAGCTCTAGAAGTTGGCATCAATCACATCGAAACGGCTCAGGGATACGGTAAAAGCGAGGAGTTTATTGGTAAAGCGATGCGAAATGGCTTGAGCAAGCAACGCGATCGCTTTTACTTAACCACCAAAATCTCACCCACTAAAGATGCAGATTCCATGCGCCGACAGATCGAGTTGTCTTTAAAAAGAATGAATGTTGATTACATCGATAACTTTGATATTCATGGGATTAATTTAAAAGAACATCTCGATCTAGTAACTAATCCTAGGGGTTGTATGAAAGCAGTGAGAGAAGCAATTGATCAGGGCTTGATCCGTCATGTGGGATTCTCTACCCACGCTCCTCTCAATATAATTATTGACACTATTAACACTGATTTATTTGAATCAATTAATTTACATTATTACTTCTTCAATCAACGCAATGCGCCTGCGGTGCAACTAGCTCACAGCAAGGATATGGGCGTATTTATTATTTCACCTTCCGATAAGGGGGGGATGTTGTATCAACCTTCCGAAGAACTAGCCAGTGTCTGTTATCCTTTTACACCTTTGTATATGGGCGATCGCTTTTTACTCAGCGATCCGCGTGTACATACCCTTAGCCTCGGTGCCGCTAATCCCGATGAAATCGAATCACATCAAGACGCTTGGGACAATATCGAGCCAATGTCAGAACTAGAGCTAGCGGTTCTAGATTGCATCAATCGCCGTTATGAATTGTTGGAAGGCGATCGCTGTTCTCAGTGTTATCAATGTTTGCCCTGTCCTGAGGGCATTAATATCCCTGAAGCTTTAAGGCTGCGGAACTTGGCAGTCGCCTTTGATATGGTCGAGTTTGGCAAATATCGTTACAAAATGTTTGAGAATGCTGGGCATTGGTTTCCTGGGCGAAAGGCTATTAAATGTAATGATTGCGGTGACTGCTTACCACGATGTCCAGAAAATTTAGATATTCCCAAATTATTGCGCGACACCCACGATCGCTTAAATGGACAGGAGGGTCGAAGGCTTTGGGAATAGATATTTGTGGATTGCGGCTTTGCCGCAATCCACAAATATAGTAATTTTATAGCAAGGCAAGAGTTAGTTAGTACAAATCAAAACCCAAGAAGCGAGTGGCGGTGCGGAGCGCCGCTACTCGCTTTATGGGTTTATGTCATAAGCAAAACTTTTTTTGCTATAAATCTTGAGAAGAGGCTTCGACTTCGCTCAGCCAACATATACTGCTGGCTGAGCGAAGTCGAAGCCCTAACTATTATTTTAGACAGTTATATTTTCCCAGGTTTTAATTAGGCGCAAAGCGCTGTGTAGATTTCAAGAGCTGCTGAAAAGACAATAGAACTTGTTGATGACGTTCACCTGCTACCCAAGTGAAATCATTATGTCCTGCCTCAGCCACCCAGAGCGACATTTTGGGTTCTGACGCAGCCTCGTATAGAGCTTGACCATGCTGAATCGGAATCGTTTGATCGGCTTGACCATGCATGACAAGGACAGGACATTGAATTTTTTGCATTTTGTCGAGGTTAGAGAACTTGTCGAAGGGGAGCAAGGGAAATGGGACAACGACTCGAAATGCGGATGTAAATGTACTCTCCAAAACCAAACCAGCAACTGCATACCGAGTCGCTAAGTAAGTTGCCGAGCCGCCTCCAACCGAACGCCCGTACAGGATAATCCGCTCAGCAGGGATTTTTAGTTGTTGCGTCAAATACCTGAGAGCAGCGTCAGCATCTTGATATGCCTTCTCCTCACTGGGCTTACCATCACTAGTTCCATAGCCGCGATAGTCATAGGCAAAAACATTAAATCCCCAACTCCGCAAGCGCTCTATAACAGGACGAATATCTCCTAGATCTTCTGCATTGCCATGAATGTAGAGAATAGTATAGACAGCCTGAGTGTTCGGCAAATATACCGCAGATATTCTTTCGTTATCCACAACAGGGACTTTAAGAATATCTTTGGTATCTTGATAGGTAGCAGGCTGCGGCAAAAAGATCATGCTATCCGCTCGAAAGAATACATAGAGTGCAAAAAAAGCATAAATAAGTAGCAGCGATCGCCCTAATCTTTTCCAACTAAATTCCCCAATCAGCAGTTTCTTCCATGGCAAATTGCTCATATTTATCTCTGCGAACCCCATTAATTAAATAGCTAGGATAAATAGTCGTTGATTTTCTTGACTAGCTGTTTCATTGACACTGGCTTACTGAGGTAATCATTTGCGCCTGCCGCAATGCAGCGATCGCGATCGCCAGACATTGCTAGTGCGGTCAGTGCAATGATCGGTGTATCAGCTAACTCAGGTTTTTGGCGAATGTGCTGGATCGCTTCCAAGCCGTCCATTTCTGGCATTTGAATATCCATCAAAATTAGATCGGGGTGAGTCTGTTGAGCTAAGTCGATCGCCATGCGACCACTGTGAGCAATCATCAAGCGATACCCTTTCAGACTTAGATATTCAACAAACATAGTCACATTCGCTTCATTGTCTTCAGCAAGTAAAATTAATGGTGCGTCAGCGATCGCGGGTGCGATCTCCTCAGAGCTAGATTGAACCGCAGGTTCTGGCTCAAGGGATATCTCACAGAACGGCGAAACTGGAATCGCGATCGTAAAGCAACTGCCCACACCTAGTTCACTGGTCAATCTGACTTCGCCGCCATGCAGTTCCACCAAGCGTTTGACGAGAGCTAAGCCTAATCCTGTACCGTTATAGCTACGATTGAGTGCGCTCTCTACCTGCACAAACGGTTGAAACAGTCGTTGGATCTGATCTGGCGCAATCCCAATGCCCGTATCAACTATGCTAATCTCTAGGGTGTCACAGGCCACAGCACTGCTACGCGCGATTACAGGATTGGCTGCAAATGCTAGGAAATTCACTTTTAGACTAATTTTGCCTCCTTCTGGTGTGAATTTGACGGCATTATTGAGCAGATTGATTAGAACTTGCCGAATCCGCCGCTCATCAATGGTGATGATGGGCAGGTTGGTTGGAATCTGCGACTCCAGTTGAATTTTTTTGCTGAAGGCTTGTTGCTTAATAAAGACTAAACTCGATTGACACAGGGCTTCTACGTTGCTGGGCTGACAAGATAGATGAATTTGCCCTGCTTCGATTTTCGCCACATCCAGAATATCGTTAATTAATTCCAGTAAATGATTGCTACTTTTTTCAATGGTTTGTAGAGATTGCTTCTGTCGTTCGTTTAATTCACCAAAAATCTGTTCCTGAAGGATTTCCGTCATTCCTAAAATGGCATTGAGGGGAGTGCGTAATTCATGGCTCATATTGGCAAGAAACTCATCTTTGAGGTGAGTTGCTTTGATTAGTTCTTCATTGATGCGCTGCAATTGTATTTCTGCCTGTTTGCGATCAGTAATATCAATGTTTAACCCAACCTTCTTTTGGATTTCGCCTTGAGCGTTGTATTGGTTGAAGACGTAGGAATCGATAAAGCGGATTGTCCCATCTGGATGAATAATCCGAAATTCGACGTGACATTCTCTAGCTCCTTGATAGGCTTGTTGTTCAGCCTGCTGTACCCAATCTCGATCATCAGGATGAACACGCTGGAACCAATCCTCATATCTACCAGAAAAATCCTCTGGCGAAATTCCATAAAGTCTAAACATCCGTTCGTCCCACAGCAAGCGCCCCTCATTTATTTGCCATTCCCAAATACCAATATTGGCTCCTCTCAGGGCAAATTCTAGACGATCTGATAGGTCTTGAAGCGCAAGTTCAGTATTTTTGCGATCGCTAATATCGAGGTTCACGCCCACTATACGCACTAATTCACCCTGAAGATTGCGTTGACAGAAGGATGAAACCATAATCCACCGAACTGCACCATCGGGGCGAATGATGCGGAACTCTGTGCTGTAACTGACTTCCTCTTTTGAAAGATCGGGCTGGGCATGGGGTAAGTCATCGGGATGGACACGACTACTCCAGTCCTCGTAAGTACCATGAAATGCTTCGGGTGATACACCATGGATCGCCAACATCCGCTCGTCCCAGAACAGGCGATTATTGGAGATATCAAATTCCCAAACGCCAATTTGAGCAGATTGAATCGCTAGTTCTAATCGTTCGGATAGCTCCTGCAATTTATGTTCAGCCTGTTTCTGTTCGGTAATATCTGCCGCAATTCCCACTGTCCCCGCGATGTTTAGCTGATCGTCCTGAAAAGGTGTTTTGGTCGTTTCAAACCAACCCAAAGTTCCATCAGCCCTTGCAACTTGCTCCACCACCATCTTGCGTTGACCAGATTGTAAGACATCGGCATCATCGTCACGATAGGCTTGGGCTAAGTCCGCAGACCAAATATCAAAATCTGTTTTGCCCACTAATTCTTCAGCCGAAACGCCACAGGTTTGAGCAAAGGGCACATTTACAGCAATAAACCGACTTTGTTCATCCTTAATCCAAGCAAGATGGGGAATATTGTTTAGCAGGGCGGCAAGGTGGTTTTGTTTGAGAATAATGGATTTTTCAGCAGTTTTGCGATCGCTGATATCTCTCATTATGGTTGAGAAACTCTCGACTACACCACTGGCTGACTTATGAGCAATAATCACTTGAGAGACGGGGATTTCTTTGCCTCTGCCATCTAGCAGCGCCAATTCCCCAGACCAGCTACCCTTCTCAATTGCGGTAGGTAGAGCCTGTTCAAATATGATTCGATTTACCCAATCAGGATGACATTCCGAAACAAATCGATGCTCTGCATCTTCACCAAGTTCGGGACGTAGTTGTTTGAGTTGCCTATTGTGCCAAAAAATTTCACCTTGAGCATTAGCCATGCCAATATAGTCAGGTGTTGCCTCCAGTATTGCCGTAAGTCTGGCTTGTTTTTGTTCTAGTTTTTTGCGATCGCTGATATCTTGATAAGTCCCCAAAACACCAATTACCTCTCCTTGCAGATTGCGGAGGGGCAGCTTGTTAGTTTCCAACCAAATGATCTGACCATTGGCATGATGCAGAGTTTCCTCAATTCCCAGTTTGGCAGTTTGACTCTCAATGACTGCCCGATCATCGGCTCGGTAAAGATCGGCTTCCGTCTCTCCCCAAGGCAATTGATCATCCGTTTTGCCTATAATCTGAGAGACTGTTGAGAGTCCCGCATCGCTTAGAAAATTTTGGTTACATCCCAGATATACCGAGTTGACATCTTTCCAGAACACCGAAAGGGGAAATGTATCCAGTACTGTCTGCAAAAATTGTTCCCGTTCTTGCAGTTCCTGCGTTCGCATCTGCACCCGATTTTCCAGTTCGTGATTTAGCTTCTGCAAAGCTTGTACGGCGCGATCTCGCTCGATCGCAATACCTGCAATGTTGGCAGCTTGAGCGATCCATTCTAGTTCCTGAGCTTGAGGCGCTTTCTGTTCGCGATAGTAAATGCCAAATGTCCCTAGTAGAGTCCGATCACTGGCAAAAATCGGTATGGAAGAACAGGCTTGTAAGCCATAGCAGAGGACAAAGGGTTTGTCATTTTGCCATAGAGGATCATTCTCAATATCAGTTACCACGACCAATTCGCGCCGAAACGCCGCAGTCCCGCAGCTACCTACGCCTTCCGCGATCGGTAATCCCATTTCAGACACTATCCTTGCATAGTCTGGAGGTAGGCTAGGGGCGATTACCTCTCCCAGTCGCCCATCCAGACAGAGTGTAATTGAACAACTACTACCCCGCAGGTAGGTTTCCATCGTTAGTAGCAAATCACATAGTGCATCTTTCAGCGGTTCTGCCTTGGCAATTCGTTCATGAATCTTTTGTTGGCTAACTAATAACGATGCAGTAGCTTGGCGAATGATGGAATCTCTCAGGGTTGTAAGAGATTCATACTGAAGTACACCGATCAGATGCCCTTGCACATCCGCGATCACTAAATGCGTAATTTGTGCCGATTCAAAGTAGGCGATCGCGGCGTTAATATTATGCAAATCCTTTAAGTCAGATTGCGAAATTACGAGGCTGACTGATGGCGATCGGTGTTCTTGCAAGAATTGTTTTAGGGTTAGTTGGGCGATCGGTTGCTGTTGGGCTACCAGATGCATCACGTCTTGTTGCGTCAAAATTCCTAAAACTTTTTGCTGATCAGATGCAATAACTACACAGGTTGATGGTGCATTGTCTCCATAATTTCCCTGCCTACTCATCTGTTCTACCGCTGAAAGCACAGTTGCTTCGACTCCTGCAACTAGAGGGTTTTGTACAATTGCCGCTTCCAGATTGCTTAGCATAGTTAAAGTGAAACCTTATATTTCAGAGAGAAGCAGAGAGGGAATATAAAGATGTTTCCCATTCATATCATACATATGTAGCTATTTAAGAAACATTCCATACGATATGGCGGTTTTCAAATGATTGCATACTCATTTGAAAATAAAAAATCAACCCCAATAAGGTTTTTGAGTTTACATTTTGCCTACGGTAAAATGCAAACCGCTATATTGCACAAGTCTCAAAAATCTTTAGCATGGACAATATCTGATTTTTTGCGTTTGTCACTGTCCCCACGTCAGCAAACAACGACCCTAAATAATCTTCATAAATGATTTAGGACTGCTATATACAATTCCAAATCTTAATATTATCCGTCCAGCTACTACCAATGACTAGTTGTTTGCCATCCTTGGAGAAATGAACACATAAAATCGGATGTACTCCAACCGTTAAGATACTCAGCTCTTGACCAGTTCTCGCATTCCACACTCTCACAGTGCGATCGCTACTTCCACTCACCAGAATTTCCCCATCTGAACTAAATGTCAGTGAGTTAATACCTCCATTATGACCTTTCAGCTTAGTTAGTAAGGTTCCAGTATCAGCCCGCCACAGACAAATTTTGCCATCATGCCCTCCACTAGCCAAAATATTTTCATTAGGACTAAAAGCCACGCAGTTTACATATCCTTCATGTCCAATTAGAGTGAGTTTTGATTTAGTAGACAGGAGATTCCAAATGCGAATCGTTTGGTCATAACTACTACTTGCTAACAGGTCTCCATTGTAATTAAAGGCGAGAGATGTAACATAGGATGTATGTTCGTCAAAAATACGAAATATTTTCCCAGACCACAAATCCCAAATGCGAATTGTCTTGTCATAACTGCCACTTGCTAACAAGCGATTATCTGGACAAAAAGCTAAAGAACTGACATAAGCTGTATGTTCTGTCAGGGAGATTGGTTCTTGTATCTTATCCAATCTCCAAACTAATATTTTGCAGTCACTACCACTACTGGCAAAATAACGGTCATTATTGCTTACCGCTACTGAAAATACATCACCAATATGTCCTTTCAAGTTTAGACTTAATTTGCCAGTACTCGGATGCCATAGTCTTACAGAACCATCACTGCCACCACTCATTAAAATACTGCGATCGCTGTTAAAAGCTAAAGAAAATACTGCTCCAGAATGACTATTCAGCATTTCTCTCAGATACCATTCTTTAATCTTCTGTTTGAATTTTTTGTTAGTGTTAATCTTCCAATTTGTAAAGCTACTCAAAAGAATTTTATTGGCGATGATTCGCTGTCTTTGAGTTTGCTCAAGAATATTAATATATGGCTTCGTAAAGCTATTATCTAAATATGATGAAGTAAAAACACTACTATGCTGTTGAAACATCTTAGGAGAATAATCAGCATTCAACTGTAAGTAGTACCAGTCGGAAATAAATGCTGACAAAAGTTCTAGACTAGAAATAATGATTTGTCGAATAATTCTAGTAGCTTTTTTCTCTGTATTGTTATTGCTAATTAGGATTTCACAAGATTCTTCCCAATGCCATGTAGGGAGAGTATATTTCAGTACATATTGACTATAGGGCAACCAAAAGTATAGATGAAAGTATGCTTTGTAATCACTAATGCTACTGAATAAAATTAAAGTGGGTATGTGATTAAAAAATGATTGTAGTTGATAAATATCTTCATTAGTTATGGGGGCATAAAAATAATCACTGTAAAATTCTACAGGGTATATATCACTATCAAAGGGATAATTTTCCGTAAAGAAAACTTTTAAATCTTCTACTAATTCTATCTCTAAATTTTCTCGCAATTCAGCACTACAACTATTACTGATTTTGGATGGAGCAGTTAGTATCAGTAAACGATGCTTTTTATAGTTATTGATTATGCGTTCACTAATATTGCGACTAAATTTTGGTGGTATATCACCATGCTCTAAATGAGCTTGTAAATGTTCTATTTTTTTGAAATAACTGATACTTTGCCATTCTCCCAATAATTTGATAATAGATTGGCTAAAGTTATTACTATTGCTTTCATTCCCCAAGAAATAGCTAATATGATTATTAATATCTTGTGGCAGTAAAAATATATCTTGATTAATGTTGAGAGACTTCTGAGCTGATATGAGTTCTTCCAAACTTTTTTCTAATACATTTGCAGCATTGCTCAATATCTCAGTCAAAACTTGTGTAAGTTCTGTAGGAAGATTCATTGTGAGATTAGTAACTTAATTAATTAAGTATATGCTAAATCTTAAATTAATTCTAAGGATAAGTTCATCTAGTTCTACCTTCTAAATACTTGTCAGCTTACTTTCCTCACTTATATAAATTGATTAGATGAAAGTTACTTTGATTTATGAAAATTCAATAAGTGCCTAGACATGAGTAAACTAAAATCCTAGAAAGCTGTCCCGACCGTGCAGTGGGCTGGACAGCTTCTAGTTTTAGGTGAGCTACATAAAAGAACCAAGTCGAATCGAAAAAGCTACAAAAGACCTCCCTCAATCATCCTAGAAAAGGAGAGATAATCTATTAAGCCCTCCTTAATAATAGTATTTAGAATGTCTTTAGTTGATGATATAGCTGATAACTTGTGAGTATACAGTAGCCTTTTTAAAAGGGGATTGAGATGGATCTAGTCGATTCTTAAATATTTTCTAATACTGGTTCCTACGAGTGTGACTAAACTTTTATCATCTTGTTAGCTTGTAGATCTTCTCAACTGTAAGTAGCTAAGTACAAGTAAACTTAAACTCAAAAAGGATATGTCTCCCTCTACGCGGGAGGCATATCCTCTGAACTACTTATCAAGATAAGGTTTTCCAAGCATTCCACTTTAGTTTCGATTGGTCACGTCCACTATTTGCATAGTAGACAGCCATTCTAATCACATAGAGGTAGTTCTTGCTTGTTTTGTGATTAACTATCTCGTTTGCAATGCAAAGTTCACGATAAAGCTGTTCAGCATCTCTATCAATCAAATCATTGATCGAAAAAATATTGATTCGCGCGAAGTCCTCGACAAAAGTACTACCAATACCAGGTATTTCTAAAAGATCTGATTTCTCCATGTCCCTAAAAATCTTCAATATCGCTTAACGTGTTAGACGGAAAATTCTGTCTGATTTGACTATAGAAGATATAGGCTGTATGTGCTTTGGATTAGAAAATTTATTTTATTTCATGACAAGCACTATTTCAGCAAAATTGGTAGTGATATGGAACTTATTCCTGTGATATCTACACATTCCAATTCATTAATAATAATAATCAAAAATGTGCGCTACACTTCATTAATGCACGCTACAAGATCGTTGATAGCACTATGCATTCAATAGGATGTTTATTACGACGCAATTTGAATCATTAAGTCGCGCAGAGCCTGAAACCTAAGTATGTTGCAAGATCCCGCAAGTCGCATTCGTATAGATCTTCTAGTTAAAGTACATTCCAAAGTTTTTAAATGAAAAAAAAGGAGAGGAAATAGAAAATCTTTCCCCGAAACAGCGTCTACAGGATTTGGGAGAGACCTTATTCTCTGTAAAATTGAGTTGAAATAGCTGTATACAATATTCCTATCTGCGCCTCTCTCAGATTCTATAAGTGCATCTTCAATAGCTTTGCGGACTTTTATAGAAGAGATGCTGGGAGGCTTTTTCCTTTCTCCACTGGTGCATAGATTACCAACACCGTTAGAAACAGTCCTATATGTTGGACAGAAACGATGAACAGTTGCATAAGCTGCAAATAACTCAGTAAGGAGATCTTCAAAGCCTGAAATCCAGTTTTCAAAGCACAACTGCGATTCTGCATCTGCGTCAGACACAGCCAGTTCCTGAGTAAGCAACAGAGTAAGAGCTGCTTTGCATAAGATTAGGTTCTCGATACAGTAGGCATCATGCCTATATAGAGAATTACCTGGAGGTTGTGGCTCGTTCTTAACCCATTCCAAGTCACCATCTATCAGAAAAATCGCCCGTGAAGCCTCGGGATCATGGGTGGCTGCTGCATTAATCACGGCAGAACGACCGCCAAGGGAAACTACTCTAGCAATTCGTACTGGGTAAGCAACCCTCTGAAGTAGAGTTTTATAGAAAACTTCGTCATTATCATCTTCAACATATACTTCTAAATCTTGTAAGGGAGCAAAAAGTTTTGCTATAGCTTTTCTTGCACGAATTGGCCACTGCAACATAGTTTTATTTCTCCCATTTAGCTCAGCGATTGACAAGCATCCACACGGTCGAGAATGATTGCTGGTGAATGTGTAGCAAGTATCAACTGAACTTTAGGGTTTGCTTCTCTAATTGCATCAACAAACTTTTCTTGCCAGTCAATATGTAAAGAAAGCTCTGGTTCATCAACAATAAAAACACCGCGGTAATGTTACAAAGTTGTTGAAAAGTAATAAAGTAGAGTAAGTAAAAAGAGACA
>QBLS01000051.1 GCA_003249015.1 Pseudanabaena sp.
ACCCATACCCACCCGCCCAACTTGTGACGCATCCTCATTTCGCACTCGTAAGTCTCCTTTTCTTGACGAAAATGTTGTTCTAAAGCCAAGATAACTATCCGAAGGTCATCAGGATGGATCATTTGCATCGCGGATTCAGAATTGAGAGGTTCCAATTCCTCTACGCTATAGCCGACGATCTCCGCCCACCGCTCATTAAAAATCACATTCCCAGAATGAATATCCCAATCCCATAGCCCAATACCTGATCCTGTGATCGCTAGTTGCAGTCTCTCTTTGGTACGGGCTAGTTCGAGTTCAGCTTGCTGACGCTCCAGACGGATTTGGGCTTCTCTCAGTTCTCGACGCACCACTTCTGCTAGGCGGGTTAGGTTCCCTTTCATTAGATAGTCATTGGCTCCTTGTCGCATTAGTTCTACTGCCGACGCTTCACCAATAGTGCCTGATATGACCACAAAGGGCAGATTAGGATCGCTTTGCTTGACAATTTGCAGTGCCAAAGGAGCATTAAACTTGGGGAGGTTGTAATCTGAAAGAATAATATCCCAAGGATGATTTAACAAAGCGGCGTGAAGTGCCTCAGGTGTTTCCACCCGTTCCCAAACAATATCAAACCCACCACGCTTTAGTTCTCGCAGAGTTAAAAGCGCATCATCTTCCAAATCTTCAATGAGCAAAGCATTTAGGGGTTCGCTCATGGGTTATTAACTCCTGTTGGCAAGGGTTGATTAAGCACAGCCCAGTAAAGCCCCAGTTGGCTTACAGCTTCCGTAAAGCGATGGAATTCAACGGGTTTGCGAACATAGCTATTGGCTCCCAAATTGTAGCTCTCAATTATATCGCGATCTTCACTCGAAGATGTCAGCACCACGACTGGCAAAAAGCGAGTACGTTCGTTGGCTCTGATCTGTCGTAAGACTTCTAAGCCGCTAATTTTGGGTAGCTTTAGGTCGAAGAGGATCACGCTTGGTAATGGATTGGCATTAAACACCATCGTCAGAGCGTCTTCCCCATTACGGGCTACGTGAATTTCATTAGCAATGTTCGCCTTGCGGAGCGCCCGTAGCGTGAGTCTTTCATCATCAGGGTTGTCTTCAACTAAAATAATTTTACTGATATTCATTTCCTATGCTCCTTTCTTGATCGATGTATTGGGCACAGTAAAATAAATAGTTGACCCTTGTTCTACGGCTCCTTCAGCCCAGACTCTGCCACCATGACGGTGTATAGCGCGTTGAACTGTGGCTAAACCAATGCCTGTTCCTGGAAATTCGTTAGTATTATGTAAGCGCTGGAAAACACCAAATAACATATTGGCAAAGGTCATATTAAACCCAGCTCCATCATCGCGTATAAAGTAGGTTAAACGATCTTCTTGTTGCAAAACTCCAAACTCGATCAGGGCTGAGTCATGGTGGCTCGTAAATTTCCAAGCATTTTGCACCAGATTGCTAATGACGACCTGCATCAATGTGCGATCGGCGGAAACGACAATATTCGGCGCGATCGCTAATTTCACCTGCCGTTCTGGATTGATTGCCTGCAATTCTTCGAGCTGCTCTTGCACTAAGGCACTGAGGTTAACAGTGCTGTAGTGCATTTCCGATCGCGACACGCGGGAGAGTCGCAACAGGTCATCGATCAGCGTACCCATGCGGCGAATATTGCGACGGATGCGATCGAAGTAATCTTTAGCCTCATCATCAAAGCGATCGCCATAGTCCTCAATCAAGGCATTACTAAAGCCATCGATGGCGCGTAAGGGCGATCGCAAATCATGGGACACAGAATAGGCAAAAGCTTCTAGCTCTCGATTGGAGGCTTCTAATTGAGCAGCCGTTTGCTGAATTGTGACTTCGGCTTGTTTGCGATCGCTGATATCAAAGTTCGCTCCAATCATATGCAGCGGTTCGCCCTGCTCATTTCGCTGCACTATGGCATAGGCTTGGATGAAGCGGATCGTGCCGTCAGGAAGTAGGACTCGAAATTCGGGAGCAAAGTCTTTTTCGCCTGTGAGAGCTTGTTGGATCGCTAATTCGCCAGCTTGACGATCATCTGGATGCAAGCTGTTTGACCATGCTTCGTAGGCACTTGAGAATTTATTGGGTGTGATGCCATAAAGTTCGTACATCCGATCATCCCAAGTGAGGATATTATGCACGACATCCCAGTCCCAGATGCCCATGGCAGAGGATTTAGCAGCTAGAGCGAGGCGATCGGAGAGGTTTTGTAATTCTGCTTCAGCTTGCTTGCGATCGCTTATATCTAGAATCGTACCGATCAGTTGCGTTAATTGACCTGTCGCATTCACAATTGGTTCTCCTCTTGATTGGATGTAACCGACTAAACCATCACGGCGAAAGAATCGAAACCCAAGATCAAAGGGTTGGATATTAGCAATAGCTGTTTGTACGACTTGCAGATGATGGGCTCGATCATCAGGATGTATCTGCTCTTGAAGTTCATCAAAACTAGGAGTTCCCATTGCGGGATCTCGACCAAAAATGCGAAATACCTCGTCAGACCAAATAATCTCTTCATTATATGGATCGAACTCCCAACTGCCCAATTTACCAATCCGCTGTGCCGTTTTTAAGTGAATATCGCTCTTCCGTAACTTTTCTTCAGATAGCTTGCGATCGCTGATATCTTGGGCAATGCCTAAGAAGCCAATAATTTGTTGATTTACATCCTTGAGAGCCGTAGCAGATAGCAACACAGGAAAACGAGAACCATCTTTGCAGATGTAAGTCCATTCATCTTCACTAGCCATGCCTAGACGCGCTTTGGCAGCAAACACTTCAAAGCCGACAGGAATATGTTGCCCTAGCTCCAAGGAGACTATTGCCGCTCTATGAATTACCTCCTGCGGATCGTGAATAATTTCTGGCGTGAATTGACCAATTAGTTCAGAGGCACTGTAGCCTAACATCCTCTCCGCAGCTTTGTTAAAGGTCTGAATTACGCCATTTAAATCGGTGGAAATCAATGCATAATCAGCGCCATCCAAAATCGCTTGATGTAAACTATTGACCTGCCAAAGGGCTTGAGTACGTTCTTCGACTTTGGCTTCTAGTTCTTGGTTGAGTTGCTGTAGGGATGCCTCAGCTTGTTTGCGATCGCTAATATCCGTAATCGTGCCAACATAACCGACGATTTCCCCAAACTGATTGCGCTCAGCCACAGCCTGACCATAGCCCCAAGTGGTCTGTCCAGCCTTATTTTGAAACCGATACTCCAGACTAAACGGACGATTTTCGGCAACCGAGGTATTCCATTCCGTAAAAACCAGTTCGCGATCGCTGGGATGAATGCCATCGATCCAGCCAAAATCCAATGCTTCAGACATGGTTAACCCCGAAACTTGAAGCCAGCGTTCATTCACATATATGCATCTGCCCTCAATATCTGTCCGAAAAATCCCCACAGGTGCAGCAGTGGCTAGAGAGGCAAAACGTTCTTCACTGTCTCTAAGTTCGACTTCACAACGGTGACGCTCTGCCATAGCCTCGGCTTGCTGGATGGCGATCGCAATCTGCACTGTGATCTCATCCATTAGTACCAGATCGGTATTCTGCCATTCTCGATAGTTTATACATTGATGTCCATCCAGAAATCCCCATAACCTTCCCGTTACTAATAAGGGAACCACCAGATTAGACTTGACCTGATAAGCTTTTAACCAATGCAGGTAAACATCAGGATAGCCAGCAGTCATAATATTCTCTTTGGCGATCGCTAGACTGTCTGCATGACGCAAGGCAACACTCTCACGAAAATTAGCCTCTTCAATCGCCTCATTTAGAGTAACTCGCCAATCTGCGCCCACAGATTCCGCAATGACTAATCCGCTCTCATCAGACTGAAACTGCCAAATTAACAGGCGATCGCAACCAAGAAGCGAACGCAGTTTCTGCACAGATGTTTCGAGGATTTCTGGCAAGGGCAACAAAGCGGCGGTCTTATTGGCGATCGCGGAGATCAATTGCTCCCGTTCAACCCTTGCCTTGAGGTTGGCGGTACGCTTTACGTGGTCTTCGTCGCTGAGCCTTAATTCTAACTGACCGATTGCCAAACGGCTGAGGGCTTGAAGTTGCTGGATTTGCTTTGGGGTAAGAGTTCTCGGTTGGCGATCGATCACGCATAAAGTACCTAAAGGATACAAATCTGGGGTAATTAGGGGGACTCCTAAATAAAATCGAATATTAGGATCTTGAAGTACCAATGGGTTGTCGGCAAAACGGACATCTTGAGTAGCGTCAGGAATATTCAAGATTTCACCATCGGCGATCGCATGACCACAAAAGGAAATATCGCGGGGTGTTTCCGTCGCATCTAGCCCAACACGCGATTTAAACCATTGCCGATCTTGATCAACCAAAGATATTAAGGAGATCGGCGTTCCACATATATCCGCCGCCAGTTGTGTCAAGTCATCATATTCTTGCTCAGGCAATGTGTCGAGAACTTTATAGCGATTGAGGGCAACTAGGCGATCGCTTTCATTGGCAGGGATTTCAGGCTTTAGCATAGGACAAATTACGATGAGTTGATAATTGCAGAAGAAGCGATCGACTAGCCCCACTTCTCAAAGAATTCCTTGTAAACAAAAATCTGTCTGTCTACGTTTCAGGGATTAACCGTTCTGCCCCCCCTTAGTAGTAATACCAATTCACAAAAGTGTGACTACAATGCTTGTGAATTGAAAATCAAACCCAGTATGGGTTTTCAAATAAAGAGACGGCTACGCCATTTCTTTATTTGGTATAAGGTTTCATTTTGAGAAAGGGTTGACAGGTAAAAAGTACAGAAAAAAGTAAGCTCTATGAACTTTATAAAATAATTAAAGCAGATCCCCGACTATTGAAAAAAAGGAAAGGTAAGCACTACCCCTTGTCGCTAGTGAATGACCTTAATCTTGAATTAAACCCAAAGCTCCACTCGCTATGTGGGTGAAGCTTTGGGTTGTTCCCAGTCACAAATTCGCTGCTTAATAGTTATAAAATAAGCACCGTGGCATTTTGAGATTTCTTAAGCCTGAGCTACACAAAACTTCAACAAGATATATGAAAGCGATCGCGATTGATTTTGGTAGCAGTAATACAGTAATAGCCAAATGGAATATTGCCACTGATCAGCCTGAAACAATTACCTTAGAGGGCGTTAATCGTCCTGCTCCTTTGCGATCGCTTGTGCCATCGTTGGTTTATGTGCAGAATGCTCAGGAAAAAACGATAGAGATCGGTCAACGCATTATTGATCAAGGTAAAGATTTTTCCCACCCAAGATTATTTAGCCAAATTAAGCGGCGGCTAATCACTCATGGGCAGTACATTCCAAAATTGGATGGAATCAAAATAACTCCAGAATGGTTAGGAAATAGGTTTTTAGATCAGATCTTTCAAAACCTGCGATCGCGTCAAATTTTTCCGTCAGAAATTATCTTAACTGCTCCTGTTCAGGCTTATGAGAAGTATTTGCGCTGGTTAGAGGAATGTAGCACTGAAGTATTTACTTCCCCTTCGCCGACTTCACCAACACCACGCATCAGGATTTTGGATGAACCGACAGCGGCGGCGCTTGGCTATGGAGCGATCGCTCCCAGTGCTTTGGTATTGGTGATAGATTTTGGTGGTGGCACATTGGACTTGGCTTTAGTGCGTTTACCCCAAAATGAGAATGTGCATCAGTGGGGCGATCGCCTTGGCGCAAACGAATCGATCGAAAATAAGGCGCAAGTGATTGCCAAGACTGGATACACAGTGGGCGGTGAAGACATTGATCTATGGTTAGTTCAAGATTATCTAGAAAATAATCAAGGGAGTGAATTAGCTAATTCTCCAGTTTTGAAACAACTGATGGAACGGATTAAGATGAGTCTTTCAGAAGTAGAAACTGCAACTGAAGTATTTTTTGATGTAAATACACAGATTGCCCATGAAATTAGCTATACCCGTCCACAGCTAGAACAAGTCTTAGAACAAAAAGGATTCTACCGAATCTTGCAAACGGCAATTAGTGAATTAGTCAATCGTGCTTTTAATAAAGGCATTCTCAAAGGCGATATTAAACACATTCTCTTGGTTGGTGGTTGTGCTTTGATTCCCTCAGTGACAGCTTTTGTAGAAAAATATTTTTCAATGGGTAAGGTATATAGTCATAAGCCCTTTGAGGCGATCGCTCACGGGGCTTTGATGATCAGTCAAGGTATGGATATTCAAGATTATCTTTTCCATTCCTACGCCATTCGTTACTGGGATCGCGCTCTCCAAAAATGGAAATATCAACCCTTATTTCAGCGCGGACAGTCCTATCCAACGCGGCGACCTATCGAGATGTTATTAAGAGCTTCGCAACCCAACCAAGCCGAAATTGAGCTAACAATTGGCGAGCTAGAAAGTCGAGCCAATGGCGCTGCTGAAGTCATTTTTGAGGGTGACCGCCTTGTAATGCAATTTGATCAGCAGGCAAAGGAAACCTTTGAGCCCTTAAAGGTAAGCGCTGATGGTGAGGGTATTCCGCAGGCGATCGCTAAACTTAATCCCCTTGGTCAACCTGACGAAGATCGGCTCAAGGTTCTATTTCAAGTTAGCCAAAATCGTGAACTATTAATCACAGCGATCGATTTATTTACTAATCAAGAAATCTTAAAAAATCACCCCGTCGCTAAATTACGATAGATCAGCGGCGCGATGCGTCGCAAGAAAGCCCTAAGATCTCTGTTTCGCATAGATCTTAGGGCTTTCTTAGGTTTTGACTAAAGCGCTAGCTCTAACAAAAAACCAATCCGACTATCGTAGACAATTGGCGATCGCCGCCACTCGATTTTTGTGCCTAGGCGGAGATTGCTAGAGAGAGCATAACTTGTCGAGAGCGTAGTTGTGCTTAGCTCTAAATCTCCACTGGGTGAAGTAAAAGTATGGCTCAAGCGTAACTCAGAGCTACGGGGAGACAGCACTAAAATCCCCATCAACCCCACATCCAAGCCAGAAATTTGCGATCGCTCAAACTGGTTAAGTTGCCGATAACCAACTATCGGTGCAACATTCCAATAGGAACCCAACGGAAAAAGGTAGTAACGTAAATTGGCTTGTAGTTCGCTCTCTCGACCGCTCAATTCACTTTGGTAGCTACCGCTAATTGTCAAGGGTGACTGCCCCACAAACAGGTCTTCAACACCTGCCTCAATCCCTAGAGAGTTATCCCTCGAAGTAATCCCAACTCTTAATTTGGTGTTAAAGCTAGGGATATTGTAAATATCATTCAAAAGGTCGGGAGGATTATCGAGCCATTTTCTCAAAACTGGGCTGCTCTCAATAATTTGCCGATCAATCTCCAAATTCATGAGTCGGCGTGATTCTTTATCATTGCCAGATGCAACAGGGCTGAAGCTAAAAAGAGTAAGTAGGGCTATGGCGATCGCCAAGGGTCTTGACATAGGTTTGCAAGTCGCATTAGGAAGTCTTGAAAAAAGCAGCCTTAATATTTATAACGCTTTCTGATCGATTATGCTCCAAATTAAAGCTCTACACAGCGCTTAATAAGTAGCTGGGCTTAATTAAATATAAAACCCCAAAATCATTTTTTGTAAAAACTTAAAAAAGCCTTATCCTATAATGCTGACTAATCAAGCTTCTTGCCCGAATGTACCTTAACTCTCTCCTTCTCAAGCAGTTTCGCAACTACATCGATCAAGAAGTTACTTTCTCCGCTCCCAAAACGGTGATCGTAGGCAATAATGCCCAAGGCAAGTCAAATTTGCTCGAAGCAGTCTTATTACTGGCGACTCTGCGATCGCATCGAGTTAGTAAAGATCGTGATCTAGTGCGAAATGGTGAAGAATTAGGAGAGATTAAAGCGATATGTCAGCGATCGCCTGAAGGCTATCCCATAGAGCTACTGATGCGAATGCGGGCTAGTGGACGCAGAACATTGAGTGTCAATGGCGTTAATCAAGCTAGACACCTTGATTTTTTAGGAAATCTTAATGCTGTGATGTTTTCGAGCCTAGATCTAGACTTAGTGCGCGGCAGTCCTGAAAGTCGGCGCAGTTGGTTAGATACGGTACTAATTCAATTAGAGCCAATTTATATCAATCTCTTGCAGCAATACAATCAAGTATTACGCCAACGCAATGCCCTACTCAAGTCAATTAAGCAAGGACAAATAAGTTATGAGCCTCAACAAATGGCGCTTTGGGATGCCCAATTAGTCACGACTGGCACTAGACTAATGCGAAGGCGATCGCGCTTATTGAGTCGGTTAACGCCAATTGCAAGGACTTGGCATCAACAAATCAGTGGTGGTGACGAGTATCTAGAGATTACTTACGTTCCTAAGTTTAAATTTGCGCCCCTAGACTCAGTAGAAGAAATTCATCAGACTTTTTTTGCAACGCTTTTACAAAAAACAGTAATAGAACAACATCAAGGAACCAGCTTAGTTGGTCCGCACCGAGATGAAGTTTTCTTAACAATTAACAATACTCCCGCCAGAGAGTACGGTTCCCAAGGACAACAACGCACCCTAGTTTTGGCTCTCAAGCTAGCCGAGTTGGAACTAATCGAGTCAGTGATTGGAGAACCGCCTCTATTATTGTTAGATGACGTACTCGCTGAGCTTGATTTGCAAAGACAAGATCACCTCTTAAATGCAATTGGCGATCGCGTCCAAACAATTATTACGACAACCCATTTAGGCTCCTTTGAAGCCCTATGGTTAAACTCAGCTCAAATTTTTCAAGTATCTAATGGCAAAATAATAGAGAATTGATTTGACTGCAAAACTGTCAAATCAATTCTCTATTATTTATTCGTCATCGTCAGCGCCAACTTGCTTCAAATGAATATGTTTGCGCCCAAGACGAATTTCTAACTCGTCACCAGACTTTAAACCCATCAGTTGTGTGTAAGCTGAACCAATTAATAGATTTCCGTTTTTCTGTACGCTAACTCGATAACTAGCACTGCGTCCACCTTTACCATTACCCTTGGCTTCAAGTTCGACACCGTCGGCTTCCATTAAAGCATTGTAAAACTTCATCAGGTTGACGCGGGCTTGATTGTTTTTTGTAATAGTTGCGTAGCCGCAAGCCTTAGCCTTTTCTTCCTTTGAAAGATGCTCTAGTTCTTTTACTTTCTGTAATAATGCTTCACCAGATAGTTGCACTGGTTGTTTTATTTTAGCCATTTGTTCTTAACAGTTTGATATTTAATCCTTGTATAAGTATCTAAGATAACCACGCTATTAGTCAAACTTTTTGATTAAGATATACTGCCTATTTACTTTTATAGATAACTACTCCCTTCCTACCTAAAAAATAGGCATATAAAAATAAGAAATAGGGGTGTACAGCTTTAGCCTATGTCCCTATTTATTGACTGGCAAGGGATTATCATCTATATCTAATATCAAGTTAAACTAATAAAATGTATTTCTACCATTAAAAATATAAAATTTATAGAGACTTAAAGGTACAGCGATGTAAGTTTTGTTTAGGGCATAAAACCAAAAAGATAAGTGGCGGCGCTTCGCGCCGCCACTTATCTTTTTGGTTTTGATTTGTCCTAGCTAACTCTTGCATTGCTATAGGACTAATATAAATTCACGAAGTTGTGACTACACTTTTGTGGGTTAAAGACCAAATCCAGTAAGGGTTTTTAATTCAAGCATTGGCATGGCTATTTCTTGATTTGGTTACAGATAGCTCAGCTTTACAAAAACTAAAAGTTCAAGCTTGTGTCACCTGCTGTGCGAGTAAAATAAGTTCTTAGGTTTTTGATTTTAGCAAAGTGAAGCTATTTAACTTAGTAAATGTATTTTATAAATTGCCCCTAAGCTTCTAAATTATTGATAACCTTGCTAACTGTTATCAGTCTTATCGCAAAATAATTAGATGGAAGTTCTAATTCAATAACTAGATATAAAGGCTGCTGATTAATGATTGACAAAGGCACTAATACTAGAGTTTGGTTGTCACTTTTAGCGATCGCAACCTATTTGCAGTGCTGTCGATAATGTAAACTTATTTAAACAAACCTTACGTCATTTTGAGTGATGAGTAGCTCAGCCACTCATCACTCAAAATGACGTAAATAAATATTTCCTGACATTCTTGTTACCAAAGCCAATGCAACCAACTGATCCCAAAAAATTTACCGAAAAAGCATGGGAAGCCATCGTTAAGTCGCAGGAAGTCGCAAGGCGATCGCAACATCAGCAACTCGAAGTTGAGCATTTGTTGATGGCGCTATTAGAGCAAGAAGAAGGCTTGACAGCTAATATATTCACGGCGCTCTCTGTGCCAATGGCGAGGGCAAGGCGGCAGGTGGAGGAGTTTTTGCGGCGGCAGCCTCGCGTTGCTAGTCCTGAGCAGTTGTACTTAGGACGAAATCTGGAAGTATGGATGGATCGTGCTGAAGAAAGCCGTAAGGGTTTTGGCGATGACTTTATCGCGATCGAGCATTTATTGATTGGCTTGGCGGACGATGATCGCCTTGGCAAACGCCTATATCGAGACTTGAGTATTGACCGCAAACGCTTAGAAGAATCGATCAAATCATTGCGCGGTAGCCAAACCGTCACCGATCAAAATCCCGAAGCCAAGTATGCCGCGCTAGAAAAATATGGTCGGGATTTAACCGAGCAGGCAAAGGAAGGTAAACTCGATCCTGTAATTGGGCGCGATGATGAAATTCGGCGCGTGGTGCAGGTCTTATCACGACGCACTAAAAATAATCCTGTGCTGATTGGTGAACCTGGGGTGGGTAAAACTGCGATCGCCGAAGGATTGGCACAAAGAATCATTCGTGGTGATGTGCCTGAATCCCTCAAAGATCGCACGATTATTAGTCTTGACATGGGGTCACTCATCGCAGGTGCAAAATATCGTGGTGAATTTGAAGATCGGCTGAAGGCGGTACTAAAAGAAGTTCTTAATTCTGACGGAAAGATTGTGCTGTTTATTGATGAACTGCATACTGTTGTTGGCGCGGGAGCCACGCAGCAAGGCGCAATGGACGCAGGGAATATCCTCAAGCCCATGCTAGCAAGGGGAGAGTTGCGTTGTATCGGTGCGACTACTCTTGATGAGTATCGGCAATACATTGAAAAAGATGCCGCCCTTGAGAGAAGATTTCAGCAAGTCATGGTCGATCAGCCCACCGTGGAAGATACCATTTCGATTTTGCGGGGATTGAAAGAACGTTACGAAGTGCATCATGGTGTAAATATCTCGGACTCGGCATTGGTAGCGGCGGCGACTCTATCCAATCGCTATATTACGGAACGGTTCTTGCCAGACAAGGCGATCGATCTAGTCGATGAAGCAGCGGCTAAGCTGAAGATGGAAATCACTTCCAAGCCTGTGGAGTTAGATGAAATAGATCGCCGCTTGATGCAGCTAGAAATGGAAAGATTATCCTTACAAAGAGAAGGTGACTTTACACCTGTAGAACGGGTGGAAGCAGAGGGTAAAGTGATCTATAAAACCAAGAGTAGCAAAGCAGTTCAAGATCGCCTTGATCGCCTTGACAAAGAGATGAACGAATTGCGTGATCGCCAAGCTAGTCTCGATGATCGTTGGCAACAGGAAAAAGATACGATCGATAATTTGCGATCGCTTAAAGAGCAAATTGACCAGACTAAGCTGCAGATTGAACAAGCGGAACGGGAATTTAATCTCAACAAAGCCGCAGAACTCAAGTATGGCAAACTGACCGAATTAGAAAAAAATCTTGACGAATCAGAACTAGAACTAAATCGCGCTAGGGCTGATGGTTCGATCTTGTTTCGTGAGCAAGTCACTGAAGATGATATTGCCGAAATTGTCGCCCGTTGGACAGGAATTCCCCTCAAGAAATTATTGCTATCAGAACGTCAGAAGTTATTAGAACTAGAAACCCATTTGCACGATCGCGTTATTGGTCAAGAGGAAGCCGTAACTTCAGTGGCTTCGGCAATCCGCCGCGCCCGTGCGGGCATGAACGATCCCAATCGTCCCCTTGGTTCATTCTTGTTTTTGGGGCCTACAGGAGTTGGTAAAACGGAACTAGCCCGCGCTCTAGCGGAATTTCTGTTTGATACCGATAGCTCGATGATCCGTATTGATATGTCGGAATATATGGAGAAACATTCTGTATCCCGACTGATCGGCGCTCCCCCTGGCTATGTGGGCTATGAAGAGGGCGGACAGTTCTCAGAAGCAGTGCGCCGCCATCCCTATTCAGTGGTGTTATTTGATGAAGTCGAAAAGGCACATCCTGATGTTTTCAATATTCTTTTGCAAGTCCTCGATGATGGCAGAATTACCGACAGTCAAGGTCGTTTGATTGATTGCAAGAATACGGTGATCATCATGACCAGCAATATTGGCAGCGATCGCATTCTCGAAGTCTCGAAGGATTTACCCGCAGAAATTGATGGAGATTCTGAATATGAGGAGATGCGGAAAAAAGTTCTCAATGCTCTGTCCACGCATTTTCGTCCTGAATTTCTCAATCGCATTGATGAGACGGTGATCTTCCATGCCCTGCGGCGTAGTGAAATTCGAGCAATTGCCGAATTACAGATTAAGCGTATTGAAAATAGATTGGGCGATCGCAAGATCTCGCTGACCCTCAGTGAAGCTGCTAAGGACTATGTTGCGGCGATCGGCTACGATCCTTCCTATGGCGCAAGACCACTCAAACGCGCCATTCAACGAGAAATCGAAAATCCGATCGCCAATAAAATCCTCGAAGGCATTTTTGGTGAAGGCTATCAAATTGAAGTCACAGTTGACGAAGGAAAGTTAGTCTTTAAATAGAACGGCGCAATTTCTGCGCCAATGTTCTATTTAAAGATCGCAAGCCTGTCGCCCCCAAGTTATGGGTGGTACTCTCTTGCGAGTACGCGGATCAGCATCTCCAGCACAGGTAAATTGCTTGATGGAGCCATCAGGAAATAGCCCTATAGTCACGCTTTCACCCGTGCGATCTCGCCCAAATGTAACCGCCGCTGTACCAACACAACTGCTGATTACCTGCCTTGCAATCTCAGTCCTCATCTCAGTCGCTTTCCACACATCCGCAACTCCATTGCCATTCAAAGTGAATATATATTGGCGATTGAGCCCAGCTTCAGCATCGGGATAAGGTGTACCTAATTGCCGAAACTGGCTATTAATCGTTACTTTCACATTGGGGATAGATTCCAAACGGATCTTGCCTTGGCTAATGGCTCTGTTACAAAGATTTCTATTGCCGCCTGTCTTGGGAGCAATCTGTTTAGATGTAGAATCAAATTTAGAGAGTATATTTTCTCCGCCCTCTCTAGCTGCTTTCTCGAAGCGATCGCGTTCTTTCTGGGTAAAGGTAGTTCGCAAAGAGGGGCTACTATTAGTTAGTTCTGCTCGCAACTTGCCATTCCGATCAAAAGCGAATGTGCTAAAACCATCACCTTCAAAATAGGTAATCGCCGCCACCTTGCCATTGTAGTGGTAGGTATAGAGAACACTAGCTTCATCAACATTACTAGACTGTGATGCAGCAGAAAGCGTTGGTGAAGATCCACGACCACCGCTAAGACTGCCACAAATGTTGTATGTATCAGGTTGCTTTGTGACCGTTTTATTGTAGCCATCGCAGGGTCGCTTTTGGAGTTCGGCAATTTCTTCAAGCAAAGCTTCAGCATTAACCTCTGTAGTAGATTGGGCGATCGCTTTTTCCACAGAAGCTTGAGCAGCAAAGGGAAGGGCAAGAGTAGTGAGTAAAGGAATTGCCAAAAGTTGTGAGATTTTCATTGTAGAAATTTTAAGTAAACGTGCAAAAAATATTGAATTTAGGCAATTAACAAATATTTCCAGTTCAGATAGCCGCAGTCCTTCTAGTGCGAGTAAATACAATAAGTAGCTCACTATAATTAAAACCTAACTACTTAGAAGGACTGCTGATAAACTCAGATCTAAGGCAACCAGTCTAGTGACTGCACAATTTTGATCAACTCATTGGGAGTCATGTAGGCTCTTGTGCTACAGGTCGCAGTGGAATCAATCCGATCACCTCTGCCTGCACGGGTTGCCACGGAATAAAAGGGTGATTTACCTGCGGGGAAAGTCCAGACATTCGCTTGGGGCGTATTGGCGATCGCCTCTGTAATCGGCTCACCCATACCTATGCCAACATTGACATTCACCTTGCCCAAAAGTCTGGTATTGACAGCACGGGTGTATTGACCACTAGGACCACCAATGCCACCGCCAACCGAATTGACTACAAAACAGTGATTTTGAGCATTGCGATATAGCACTGCATATTCAGGTCCAAAACGGCAGACTCCATTTGCATCCCTGCGATCGCCAGCACGACATGGCTCAGTTCTGATTGCTGCGACTCGAAAGCCTTGAGGGACATATTGGGGTATAGCGACCTTGATACCGAGGGATTTGAGGGATGATTTTTGGCTAGGGCTGAGGAGGTTGTGACCAGTCTGGGCATGGGCGGGCAAAGCTGCGGGGATAAGGCTAGTAAGACTGACAGCTAAGGATAGACAGATAGCGTATTTCATAGGTAATTTGTGATGATTGAGTAACTGAGAGCCAGTAAACCGAATAGCTTAAATTTGGAGAAGAGCATGGTGATTATTGGTTGAGAATTTGATCATCAAGGAGGGCAGCTAATATTCAAAAAGTCAGCGCGAATCCAACCTCGCTCACTTTTCGGTACAAGCCCTGCTGTCAATTGCCTTTCGGCACGACCTCGAATGAATCTAGTCACCATGTACCAATCATTTCCCGCGCGATCTTGCTGCCGTAAAGGAGATGCGCCAACAGCATCTGGACGATCGTTGAGGATGATAACTGGAGTGCCATTACCGAATGTCCATAGCACTTCAGAATTAGTGGTAGGCTCTGATCGCATATTGACTCTAGAGTTAGGCTCGGCTTTGATATCGGCAGCGCAGTTGATATCGCGATATTGCGCCTTTGTGGGAGATGCAAATCCAAAGGCAGTAATTCCTGCGATCGCAGCGACAAGCAGATATTGATTTGTTGTAAATTTCATATCAATTTGCATATCAATTTTGGTTGAGAACCTATGGACTTAGAATGGATTTAGAGAAGCAAAAGTTATTTAAAAAGTCTTCCATTCTTCGCGATTTAAAAAGAAGCCGTTGCCTCTTGGATTGGTGCAGGTCAGTCCATTGGTACGAGATTTGCAGATAAAGCCGCCTTTGTTCCAAGTCTTGCCATATGCCAAGGTTTTGTAGTTTGGCGAAAATACGGTATCCCCTGCACAGGTTACGAATGGCTTACCAACTTTGGGCAAAGATAAACCACTGCCCCAATCCAAGTTGCAGGATGCTGGCTGTGGTGGCATCGGGTTCAATTGGCTGACAATTTCACAACGCAGGCGATCGCCATAGATTACGCAGTAAATATTTTTACTAGGCATAATGAAACCGTTGCTGCTAAAAGAATCCTCCGATGACTGGGCGATCGCAGGTGCATTTTGGGTCAATGCTTCGGCTTTGAGATTTGTGAAAGAAAGCAGGGAAGTGATAGCTGCTAGAACCGAAAGAGAAAGTATACGCACTGAATTAATAGATTTGTTGATTTTCGCTAAAATAAAATTAGATAAAAGCATCAAACCATAGGCTTTCCTGACCGCTTAGCGGTCAGGAAAGCCTATGGTTTTTCTTAGCTACTTAGTATTCGCTAGAAAGTTCTTAGCTTCCCCAAATATAGATAGAACCATTTTCCATCTTCATGATTCTGGCGCTAGTGCCATCGGCTTGTTCTTCACCCCGTTGCTGATAGACGATGCCGCCACGCTCATCGGTATAGACCATAGGGCGATCGCGACTCTGCAAGAAATAATCAGACACCCCATCTTCCCAGCGAATCCCGATATTGCCTTGACTCATGGAAAACACACAGGGCATAGACACAGTTGGTCTTTTAGAACCATTGGGGAAATATTCGCAGTAAGCTTTGCGAGTATCAGCTTGAGCCGAGAATGGGAACGTGAGAGCAGCAAGTAAAGGAACTGCTGCAAAATGTGAGATTTTCATTATGAAAGTCAGGCTCAAATTACAAAAATGTTGAACTTGTAGCAAAGCAAAACTTGCTATATAGCAAGTTTTGCTTAGGACATAAAACCAGAAGGCGAGTGGCGGCGCGGAGCGCCGCCACTCGCTTCTTGGGTTTTGATTTGTACTAACTAACTCTTGCTTTGCTATA
>QBLS01000052.1 GCA_003249015.1 Pseudanabaena sp.
TACGTTGGCTGAGCGAAGTCGAAGCCTCTTCTAAATATTTAAAATTGCTATACTTTTTCTAAATAAACCATAGGAAAACGATCAAAAATCGTTCCTTGTTTTGATAAACAAAGCCTGTTTTTAAGCCACCATTTCAAACAGGAGAACCTCAGTACTAGGGCTGTTCCCCTCCAGAATAATCAGAGATTCTTCAGTAATTGCAGCGCCATCACCTGCACTCAGTTGGAGGTTATTGAGCAATACTTTTCCGCTTGCCACCTGCAACCAAGCGACCCGATTTGTCCCTAAGATATGGCTTACAATTTCTGCTTTGCTAAGTAGTGAGGCATAAAAGTTAACATCTTGGTGAATGGTTATGGAACCTTCTCTACCATCAGCAGAACCGACTAAAAGCAATTTGCCTTTTTTTTCTTCTGCGTTGAAGGCTTTCTGCTCGTAACTTGGCTCAATTCCAGTAATAGCGGGTAAAATCCAAATTTGGAGGAAGTGAACAAGGTCAGTGGCTGAGGCATTGAATTCACTATGACTAATGCCTGTGCCTGCGGACATTCTTTGCACATCGCCTGGGCGAATGATCGACCCTGTACCAATGCTGTCTTTGTGTTGCAAAGCCCCCTCAAGGACATAGGAAATAATTTCCATATCTTGGTGGCTATGCGTGCCAAAGCCTTGTTTGGGCTGTACCTGATCTTCGTTAATGACTCTCAGATCGCTGAAGCCCATAAATTTGGGATCGTGATAATGTCCAAACGAGAATGTATGGCGACTGAATAGCCAATCTATTTTGGCAACCCCGCGCTCTTGACTTGATCGGATAGTAATCATAGGCATGTCTCTAACTTTAATCGCTTGTCTGAACTTATGAAAGTTACTTCCAGTTTTCTTGTCAGTTTCGGGCTAGACCTTGGCAATAAAATCCACCGAATATAGCCTTTTTTAAGGTGAGGTCAAGAAGAACACAGGACGCAGAATCGTATAAGTTAGATCGAGCGAACGAATGTGCTCTTCAACTTCAAATTTGCTGTCGAAATGCGGAATGCTAGTGTTGTGTTCTACGTTACTCTGTTCTCCGATCAGAGATGCTTAGACTGTAGCCAGCTCAAACTATATTCAGCTAGTTCTCGCCAGCCGCTATCGAGGACTAGTGAGTGCCCCCGATGGGCGAACTCCTTAAACTCGGTTACAGCTTTCGACTTCCTTCGATACAGATTGAGTGTACTTTGGACCATCACTGACGGAGCTGTGTTGTCGTCTGCGCCTGATATCAGCAGCAGAGGACCGCGAGTTGTGTTCGCCACATTGACCTTTGTTGCTGCATTTGGGTTGAAGGTTGCCGTAGCAGCCTCGAACAATGGTCGCCCAGGGGCTGGCATCGCATACTTAGCGTACAGTTCCTCTGCTTCTTGGTCCGAAACGGTGTTAGTAAAGCTGAAGCGAAACTGTTTTTCAGTTAGGGACACCGCGCGACAGAAATTCAAGGGATTGCTCAAAACTGGAAATGCGGATTTCAGTGCCGAGAGAGGCAGTTCGGGTACTCCCTTAGGCGGAGCAGAATCGATGGCGATCGCAGCGGTAGCAAGATTACGACCAAGTAGTTTCTGTACTAGGATTCCGCCAAAGGAATGTCCAATGAGGATTGGCTTGCGATCCAGCTTTTTGATCTGCTTGGCAATGTGTTCGGCGATCGCGGTCACGCCATAGCCTGCAACAGCATTAGCGTTCTTGCGCGTTGCCTCGGTGGTTGCCGCATCGCCTGGCCAGCTTGCGGCGATCGCGTCATAACCATGCTCGTGGAAGAACTCGATCCAAGGATTCCAAGACTCTGCATGAAGCCAGAGTCCATGAACAAAGACGATCGGCATCTTGGTGGTATTTTTGGGTGACATGATGCTATTCCTGAGTTATTCCTGTGGGGGGTGGCTTGGGCTTGGATTGAAGTTATACCAATTCACAAAAGTGTGACTACACTTTTGTGAATTGGAAACCAAACCCTGTATAGGTTTTTAAATAAAGAAATGGCTACGCCATTTCTTTATTTGGTATTAATCGCCGAGAAGTTCACCGAGACGCAGTTCAAAATCACCAGGTTGTTGCAATCCACTTTGCAATAATGTTGCGATCCTTGCTTGGGTGGTAGGGCGAGCCGCCGCTTCAAAAAATTTTGTCTCGCTGCTTCTGATGTCTTCTAAGCTCGGGAGACCTGTGCGCTGGTTGATTAATTGTTTTGCGGTGGCAATGGCTTGGCGATCAAACCCGCTGATGCGCTGGGCAAGCCGTTCGACAAAGCCATCAAGCTCCGCATCTGGAATTGAGCGATTGACCCAACCGTAGCGTTCCGCTGTGTCCGCATCGAAATCCTCACCGCCAATTATGGCTTCCATGGAACGGGCACGGCCGATCAATGATGGTAGCCGCTCCAGCCCGCCACCACCGGGGATGATTCCACAGCCAACTTCGATCTGGGCGAGGATTGCGCGCTCGCGGCTGGCAAAGCGCATGTCGAGGGCGAGGAGGAACTCGCTGCCCACACCGCGGGCTCGACCGCGCAGGACTCCGATTGTCACGAACGGCGAACGTTGCAATCGAAGCGCGACATCCGGCCATGGAGACAAACCGGTGGGGCCAGGCTCGGTGCTCAGTTCGGCAACTCTGGCGAGATCGACATGTGCCATGAAATAGTCCTGCACCACACTGTCGAAAACGACAACTTTGAGATTCTCGTCGCCCTCGAGAGTAGCGATTAATTCCTGCAACGAATCACTCATCTCTGGATCGAAGAGATTGAGGGGTGGATTATTGATCGATACCCGCAGATAGGCGGGTGTATGACGGGTAAGCTGTAGTTTCTGCATGGGGTTAATGAAGCCCTCCAGTGATGTAAAGGGTCTCACCAGTCATCCATGACGAGTCATCGGAGGCTAGGAACACCACACCAGGAGCAATATCCTGAGGCTGTCCCATGCGCCCCAACGGCGTGACCGATGCCACGGCATCACCGTGACCTGCGATCGCACTGGCGCGAAATCCTTCGGTCTCAATCAATCCTGGATTGATTGAATTCACGCGGATATTTCGGGGTGCGAGTTCTTTGGCAAAGGAGCGGGTGAGACCGTCCACCGCCGATTTGGTGGAGTTGTACACCGCAGACCCTGCGGGCGACAGCGTGCTGACCACCGAACTCATGTTGATGATCGATCCGCCGTCTGGACTGATATGTTTGACGAACTCCTGAGTGGTGAGGATTAGCCCCAGAACGTTGAGGTCATACTGACGGTGGAAGTGCTCCGAGGTAATCTCCGCCAAGTCAAGAAACTCGTAAATCCCAGCATTGTTGACCAGAATATCGAGCTTTCCGTAGGCTCTGATGGTTTCTTGGAACAACCGAATGATGTCCGCTTGCTGCGAGACATTTGCCTGCACAGCGATGGCTTTTCCTCCAGTTTCGGCAATCTCCGCCACGACTCGGTCAGCACCGTCTTGGCTGGAGGCATAATTGACGATCACAGACGCACCCTCCGCCGCTAAGTGTTTGGCGATCTCGGCTCCGATGCCTTTGGATGCTCCAGTGACAACGGCTACTTTTGCTTCAAGTTTCATGTGTTTCTCGATAGTTAAGATTAAAATACGGAAGCTATTTTCGCGGCGAGGAGTTTTGCTGCCGCCACGGTCTCAACCTTGGTGGGAGAGAGCGTTGGTTCCACGAGGATTTCCTGAATATCGGTGAAGCCGATAAACCCGAAGATCTGCTTGATGTAGACGCTTTGCTGGTCGTAGCCTTCTGCCCCAGAGCCTGAGCCATAGGCTCCGCCACGAGCATAGATCACGGCTAGTGGTTTACCAGTGACGAGACCTTTGTAGCCCTCCTCTGGAGTGAAGCTGAACGTCAGTCCAGGCTGGGCGAGGAGATCAATGTAGTGTTTTAGCTTGTAAGGGATGCTGAAATTCCACATCGGCAGTGACAGCAGGATTTTGTCTGCGGATTTGAAATGATTGGCAATTTTCACCACCACTTCCCATGCCGCGGACTGTTCTGGGGTATGCGAGGTACCCTGCAAGACAGCGTATCTTGCGTTGATTGTTTCACCGTCAAATTCGGGCAGGGAGGTTTCCCAAAGATCAAATGTTTCGAGCGTATCACTGCTGTTTGTGGCTTGATAGGTTTCGATAAAATGCGTGGCGACTTCGATAGAAGCGGAGCGATCGCCGCGCGGTGAGGATTGGATGTGGAGTAGTTTTGACATGATGGTGTTGGTTGAGTAAGTCAGGATTTGAGGAATTCGAGGAGATCTTCGTTGAGCTGATCTTTATGTGTGTCAGTTAGTCCGTGAGGTGCGCCTGCATAGACTTTCAGAATAGAATTCCTCACCAATTTTGCTCCAGCGATCGCAGCAGCCCCAATCGGCACGATCTGGTCATCATCGCCGTGTAGAATCAGGGTTGGCACATCGAACTTTTTAAGATCTTCAGTGAAGTTCGTTTCAGAGAATGCCTTGATGCAGTCAAATGCATTCTTGTGTCCAGCTTGCATACCCTGGAGCCAGAACCAGTCGATCGCGCCCTGTGAAACCTTGGCATCTGGTCGGTTGAAGCCGAAGAATGGTCCGCTAGCAAGATTCCTATAGAGTTGCGATCGATCGATGAGAGAGTCATTGCGAAGCCCATCGAACACTTCGATCGGAAGTCCGTCAGGATTTTGCTCTGTCTTAAGCATCAGTGGCGGTACGGAGGAGATGAGCGCAGCTTTAGCGACTCGTGCCGTGCCGTGGCGACCGATAAAACGAGCAACTTCTCCGCCGCCTGTAGAGAATCCAATTAAAGTCGCATTGCTCAGATCTAGCGTTTCCATCAGCATGGCAAGATCGTCAGCATAGGTATTCATCTCATTTCCATTCCAAGGTTGACTGGATCTCCCATGTCCTCGACGATCATGAGCAATACAGCGAAATCCGTGGTCTGTCAAAAAGAGCATCTGCGCTTCCCAACTATCAGAATTTAGGGGCCAGCCATGACTGAAAACAACGGGCTGTCCTGCACCCCAGTCTTTGTAATAGATCTCTGTACCATCTTTAGTCGTGATTGTACTCATATTGACTCCTATTTTATTGGATTGAAAGTCTTCAGCTACTTGCCGCGATCATGGCTGCCATCAATTGCTTAGTGTTCCAACGATCGCGATAGCGAATTCCATTAATAAACAGTGCTGGAGCAGCTGTCACTCCACTTTGCAAACCACTTTCAATATCTTTATTGATGCGATCGACGTACACTTGTTTCGATAAATCTTGCAAAAATCGGGAAATATCAAGTTCTAAATGATTGGCATACTCCACTAGATAGCCGTTTCCCAATTCTTGTGAATGAGTGAACAGCATGTCATGCATCTGCCAAAATTGACCTTGAGCAGCAGCAGCTTCAGCGGTTTCAGCCGCATGTTGAGCGTGAGCATGGATCTGGATCTGAGGAAAATGACGGAAGATAAAGCATAAATAATTCTCTCCTAAAGAAACACTAAGCTGGCGCTGAATGACTTTAATCAGTCGATAAACATCTGCACTTTGAGAACCTTGATAGTCCCCATACATCACCAGTACCACAGGGGCATTCAGCATGCCTTGAATGCGATCCTGACTAGAAGGTGGGATGAATAAAGAACTGGGGTCATAACTCACTGACACCTCCGAGGGGAAGAATGCTCATCGCAAGCGATCGCTATAAAACCCTCTTTCCGCGATCTGTATAAAACAAACTCAAATCTTGCAACTAAACTGCTATTCGTGTTCGTATGAATTCAATATAGAGAATTAACGCTCTTCTTGTCGTCCACTCAGAGTTGGGACTTTTACACGATAGAATGATTGATCGATCAGTCCATCTTAAACTGGAGGATTGGTTCCAACTTTAGTTGGAATCTAAATTCAAACCTTAGTACAATTTGCTTACAAACTGACAATCCCACGCTTAATGGCAATAATCACAGCTTGAGTGCGATCGCTTACGCCCAATTTACTTAAAATTCGATTGACGTGAGATTTGACTGTGCTTTCACTAATATTCAAAACCGTGCCAATTTCTAAATTACTCATCCCCTGCGCCATCAAACGAAGAACATCTAGCTCTCGAGCACTCAGCTCTGGATTGCTCATCCGTTGCACCAGTTTTGCTCCCACCTCTAGCGGCACATATTTCTGACCGCTGTGAATCGTGCGAATTGCGTTGAGTAGCTCGTTGGGTTTGGCATCCTTGAGCAGATAGCCTGCCGCGCCAGACTGCAAACCGCGATAGATATCCTCATCGCCATCGTAAGTTGTGAGTACCATAATCCGAGCTTGTTTAAATTCAGCACAAATCGCCGTAATCGCTTCAACTCCATCCATTTGTGGCATTCGTAAATCCATTAGCGTTATATCGGGTTGATGCTCTCGAAACAGTGCGATCGCTTGTTGCCCATCTTCCGCTTGAGCAATTACCGTCATTTCTGGATCGCGGTCAACGATCGTCGCCAAACCCTGCCTCACAATGGCATGATCGTCGGCAATCATAATCCGAATATTCGTGGATTGGCTCATGGTAATTCTCTCTCTTGATTTACAGTAACAACGATTTCTGTTCCCTGACTTGGCTGGCTTTGAATTGTCAGTTGTGCGCCAATGCGTTCGGCGCGTTCGCTTATTCCTAGTAATCCAAATCCATTAATAGATGGAATATTCCCAACGCCAAATCCCAATCCATCATCTTTAACACTCAAGATACATTGGGCATTGCCATACACTAATTCAACCCGAATTTCGCTAGCATCAGCATATCTTATGGCATTAGTTAATGCTTCCTGTGCAATCCGTAGTAAGTTATGCTCAACCTCGGCAGGCAAAGGATAGGCTATACCTTTGATTTCATAGATCAGATCGGTATTAATAGAGGCTCTCATTTGAGTCACGATGCGATGGAGCGCACCGTCTAAATTACCCTCTTCCAATAGCTGAGGACGCAGTGCTGTAACCGATCGCCTCGCTTCGGTAAGCCCAATTCGAGCAAGTTCGTCGATGATTTCCAAGTGTGATTGGATTGCCTGCGGATCGTCTACTAGCACTTGCATGGCAGCTCCCATTTGGACAAGAATGCCCGTGAAGGATTGGGCTAGAGTATCGTGAATTTCCCGCGCCATACGGTTGCGTTCTTCCAGAATTGAAGCGGCTTCGGCACGTTTGTGTTCACGTAGTGTAGCGTTTCGCTGTTCGCTAATATCCATAATCAGTCCATAGTATCCCCTCACCTGAGCATCGCGATCGAAATCAGGGATATAGATCGCACTGATATGCTTGTTACCAGATGGATAAGAAAGCTCGGCTTCATAGGTTGCTATCTGACCTGTAAACACTTGCTTGATATACGGCTCAACTACTTGATAGGCTGCTTCACCCAAAAAATCACGATTATGCCTACCAAGAATTTCATCTCGACTACAGTTAAACCAAATCTCACAGGCATGATTAATAAACTGATAACGCTGGCTGAGATCGGTATAAAAGATGCAGACGGGGAGAGCATCAGTGATTAATCGTAGCTCCTGTTCGCGTAAGCGAAGCTCATCGTAGACATCGCGCAGTGTTGCTTCACTTTTCTTGAGGTCGGCTGTTCGTTCTGAAACCTGTTGCTCAAGAGTCCGATTGTAATTCTCTAAAAGCTTCTCACTTTGCGACAGGGCTTCATTTAATGTCTTCATTTCATCAAATGAAACTTGTAATTCATGAGTCATTGTATTAAATGACTTTGCCAACTCCCCTAACTCGTCGGAGCGTTCTGTATTAGCAGTTTGTTGCCAATTACCCTTCGCTAGCGCCTTCGCTGACTGATTTAAGCTAAGAATTGGTTGGGTAATCCATCGAATTGTTTGGATGCAGATTAATATCGCTACTACTAAGGCAACAATACATAGTAAAACAGTAGTGAGAGTATTGCTATGTATTTGCTTGATAAAATCGTCTTCAGGTACAACAACTACAATTAGCCAATCAATCCCTCGTTCATCTTTTAGAGAACTTAGTTGTAAAAAGTGACGCTTCCCATCAATCGTAAAATCAATTTGTTGACTTCCACTAATTTTGTTGAAATCCCCAAAACGATCGCTTAGATATTTGGCCGTCTCTTGGACTAAAGGAACTGTGCTTTCGATTGCCTTAAGTCGTTGAGCATTTTGCTGATTCTGGTTTAAAACATATAGCTTCTCAGAAGTGGAAGATGCTACCATCAAACCCGATCGCTCAATTACAAACATTGCTCCCGAATCACTGATTCTTAATCCTTGCAAAAAAGTACTGATCTGTGAGATTGCCAAATCAGTTGTTAAAACTCCTGCCAATTTTCCTGTTGAGTCAAAGAAAGGAACGCCAGCGGTAATGCCTACATTGTTATCCGTATAAGTAGTAATCTTGCTCCATGCTGGTCTCCCTGCTTGAGCGATCGTGATGTACCAAGGTCTAGTTCGGGTATCATAGTTGGGATTCAGACTCAACAGATTCTTCCGATTTCCATTGCTATCTGCTGTGTAAATAGCGAAATCACCTTTAACAAAATTTACCGTACTACCGACTGTCAAATTGCCTTTGTAGCGACTCGCTCCAATGATTCCACCTTGCTCATTTGACACGCTAATGTAACTCACTGATTTAAACACTTGAAGCTGTCGAGCAAAGTACCGTTCTAATAATTTAGTGTCTTTCACATTAAACACATCTAAATACCCTGATTTGATCGCTTCAACATTCGCTTGATTGACGAGATGGGGAGTTTCTAAATAGCCTTCTATATAAGATTGAATGTGAGCGCTTGTTTCCTGACGTAGTTGGGTTGAAAGCTCGTTAACTGCTTGTTCTCCATTCTTAAATGAAAGATATCCGACAAACCCCACGATGCCTAGAATTTGCAGTGCCAGTGGCACAATAAGCACAGTTCGCAACGAAAGCTTACTTGGAATCTTGGTAACGCTGCTCAGTATTGATTTAACAACCATATCAAGCTCCTGTCTAACCTTTCTTTTTTAGATTTTGTCTTGAATTGGCGGGCAATGTGAGTAATCATAAAACCTGATTCGTATGATCTGCTCCAGCTAACGCCATAAAGGTTAGGACGCAGCAAACTTAAGAACATAATCGCTCAGGAAACGATAGGTGTCCAGTGAGCAGTTCGTAAAACAGCGAGAGCAACGCCGAATTTGACACAAATCTGTGTTATCAAAACCCAGAATGGGGAGTACGCGATCTAGAAGAAGCGATCGCGATCGCCACCGATCAAAATCTAACTTTAAAAGAAATTAAACCAATGCCAGCCAACAACCTCTCCGTTATTTGTGTTGAGGCAATCATCTGAATAATCATCCGCAAATACAGCTAGGCTTAGCAAGCCTTCGCCTATGTTTATCTAACGCTGGTTTAGTCAATCTAAGAAAACAGGAAAAACTATACTTAAGTTTAGATTTATATTGATGACTTGGCTAAATACAGATCTAGCTGACTTGAAATAATATATGTAAATTCCTAACGCATAGCTAAGACTACAAGCTATTTACCACTGATGTTAAGTGGAAGCTTGCTTCAACTTAGCATCAGGTTATCAATAAGTATCTAGGCATAATTAAACTAAAAAAGCCAAAGGGTGTTCCGTCCGTGTAGCGGGCAAAGCAACCTTTGGTTTTAATTAAGCAGAGTTACTTAACAAGAATGCGATCGCCTCCACATTCCTAAATTACAATGGAAAATACAATCAGAACTTTAATATGGAAGATCGCACCATTTATCTTTTAGCAGCACTACTCGGTGGAGCGATTCTTCCAGTTCAGGTTGCGATTAATACTCTCCTCCGCCGCTATGTGGGAGAACCCATGCAGGTGACTTTTATTTCATACCTTGCAGGAACTATCGCTTCGTTGGGAATCTGTTCCTTAGCAAGATATTCCCTTCCGTCAGCAGCAGCAATTTCTCAAACTTCTTGGTGGATGTGGATAGGTGGTTGCTTAGGAACTCTATATGTCTGGTCTACCATTTTCGCAACTCCTAAAATTGGCGCAGCACTTGCCCTTGCATTAACCATTGCAGGACAAATGATTGCTTCTCTATTTCTCGATCATTATGGCGTAATTGGACTAACTAAATACACTGCCAGCCCGACTCGAATTGCTGGAGCTGTCTTAGTTGTTTTAGGTGTTTCTTTAGTGGCTTATGTTAAGCGCTAAGTCTATTTATTAACCTAGATTAGAATCAACTGCTATCAAATCTTAAATTATCTCCTAAACAGTAATGGCGGCGCGAAGCGCCGCCATTACTGTTTGTTTAAGAACTCACAATACCGCGTTTAATGGCGATGAGAGTCGCTTGAGTGCGATCGCTTACGCCTAGTTTACTTAAAACACTATTGATGTGGTACTTGACCGTACTCTCGGAAATATATAACTCCGTGGCAATTTGTTGATTGTTTTTACCTTGGGCAACCAATTTTAAAACATCCAATTCTCTATTCGATAATTGTGGACGGTTGAGCCTTTCTGACAGCTTTTCCCCAACTTCAGGAGGGATATATTTTTTACCTTCATAGACAGTCTTGATCGCTCTGACAATCTCATCGACGGGAGCATTCTTAAAAATATATCCTTTTGCGCCTGCCTTTAAGCCACGATAAATATCTTCATCGCCATCATAGGTCGTGAGAACGATGATTTTTGCTTTAGGAAATTCTTGATGAATTGCCGCGATCGCATCGGCTCCACTCATCTCTGGCATTCGCAAATCCATCAAGGTGACATCAGGACGATACTGGCGAAATAGGGCAACGGCTTCGACTCCGTTATTTGCCTCAGCTACGGTTTCCATGTTAGGAGTGTAATCGATCATTAATACCAATCCGCTCCTGACAATTGGGTGGTCGTCCGCTACCATAATACGGATTGTTTGATCAGTCATGATTTTTGTTCCTCTAATGGAATCTCTACTAAAATTTCTGTTCCTTTACCTAAAATACTGTTAATCAATAATTGTCCCCCAATGCGATCGCTGCGTTCAGATATACTCAACAGCCCAAATCCTCCATTATCTAAATTTGGCTGAAAGCCACAGCCATTGTCAGTAATACTCAGTGAAACCAGCACATCTTTATAGGTGAGAATAATCGAAAGTTTCGTTGCCTTAGCGTGTTTTAAAGCATTAGTTATCGCTTCTTGAGCAAGCCTGAGTAGGTTGTACCCAATCATTGCCGAAACTTGATATTCACTTCCTAAAATCTGTAAATCAACTTGAATGGGACAATCGCGAGTTAATTTCTCGACCGCTTGAGAAAGTTTTTCGGCTAGATTGGAATATTCTTGGGCGGTAGGATAAATTTCCCAGACTGAGCGTCGCGCCTCGGCAAGTCCCGTTTGGGCAATGTCATTAATGCGATCGAGGATTGGCTCAATCGCTAATGAACCCTCTTGCATTAACCATTTGACAACCCCCAGTTGCAGAGAAATACCAGTAAAAGCCTGTGCTAAAGTATCGTGAATTTCGCCAGCAAGTCGATTACGTTCCTCATAGATGGCGGATTGCTTTGCCTCTTCTGCCATGCGGAGCAGTTGGATTGCTAGGGTTGCCTGATTTGCTAGAGCTTGGGTCAGTTCTAGTTCTTCTGCTTGAAACTGTCGCTTTTCGGTAAACCTCAGAGTGAAACTGCCGATGACTTCTGAGCCTAACAAGAGAGGAATACCCAATAGAGTCTTTACCCCCATATTTTCTAAACTTCTACGGAGAGGTGGTGGTACTACCGAAGCATCATCTACTTGATAAATAGTGGGCGTGCGTTCGCGGATATGCTTTTTGAGAAATAAATCACTAGCCAGCTTTCTGCCACGAATCCACTTTCCTGCTAAAAGGTCGATATTTTGTTCAATTACAGGAATAATCTGGTTATCCATATAGACAAGATGCGGATAAAACTTATCTGTAGAAGAGTTATATAACCAGAGTGCCGAAGAAGGAGAATCTAACTGCTCAGAGGATACTTTCAGCACATGTCCTAAGGAACTCTCGATTTCGGGTTCTGTTGCTAATACGTCTAAGGTTTGCTTCAAGACTGCATTTGCCTTTACTAGTTGCACGACTCTAGCCGCCGCCGCTTGCTCTTGTTCATAGGCGATCGCTGCTTGCTTCGATTGTTCTGCTAATTGCATCAATAGAATGGCTAGAGCCGCCTGATTTGCTAATGCTATGACTAACTGCCGCTTTTCTTCTACGATTTCTTGCTGGTCAACAAATGTCAGTCCCAAGAACCCTACGCTGAGATCGCCTGTTTTTAAAACCATAGACGCACAGGCTTTATAGCTTGCTTGTCTATGCCACTCCAGACTGTCTGGCCAAGCAATATCTTTAAGCTCATCGGGCAATTGGGTCATATCCACAATCATGAATAGATTTTGCTTCTCCATCATCGAAAACAGAGGAGTGATGTCAGCCGAAAAAGGCGCAGTAAAAATAGCAGGTTCAGAAAGATCAAGATCTTGGATAATTTTGCCATTTTTTACCCTTGCAACTACTTCTAGCATCCTCTGAGGTTGATGTAGAACAAAGAGATGTCCTCTCGCAGCTTGTAAAGACGCAGTAATATCCAGCAATATCTGTTCTAAAAATTTATTAAGATCTTCTTCGCGTGCTAGCCAAGAGAGGCTACGGCTTAGAGTTTTATTGGCTTTTTCTAGTTCAGCAGTACGTTGTTTTTCATTAACTAATCGGGATTGTTCACGTTCACGGGCGATCGCCGTTTGTTGGGCTTCGTTCGATAGCCTTAACATTTCCACTGCCATCGTCATCTGTTCGGCAAGGACTTTTAATAGCCCAAAACTTTTACCGATGGGAGGATCTTCTTCCGCAAAGCCCAGCCCTAGCCAACCGATTAGGCGATCGCTAATCTGCATTGGTATACGCCTAATAGAGCGGTTATTATATTCTTGATGAAATGCTACAAATTCTGGAGGCATTCTCGGATCGTTAGGGTCTACAACCCAAGCATTTGGTGACTTAAGAATACTTAGAGCCAGATCCATTAATTCTGGCGAGAGTCGTGAAACATCTAATCCACGTGATCTTTGGATTTGTGGATCTACCAAGCCTTTATTATCAAATAGTACTGGATAACGAAGAAAATCCCCTTCTATTAAAACTACTGCGCCACTATGCGCTCCCGATATTTCCATGCTCTCTTTTAACATCTGCACTAAAAAGCTCTCCAGATTATCAAGCCTTGCCATACCTGCGATCGCATTACGCAAGGCGCTATTGGCGCTTTCCAATTCGGCAGCACGTTCTTGCTCTGAGCAAAGTAATGCCTTCTGAGTGCGATCGCGCTGAATTGCACTACCGATAGAATTTGCGGCAATTCTTAATACTGACAATTCAGATTGACCTCGATGTTTTACTTCACGACAGTCATCAAAACCAACTACTCCCCAACATTTATTTTCTACAAAAATCGGAACAACATGCAGTGCTTTGACTCCAAGTTTCTCTTGCCCACTCCGAAATGGTTCTGACATTTCCTTAGTCAAATAAGTTATGCTTTGACCTTGATTAATGCTTTCATACCATGACTCTATACCTTCATAGGTTCCCTGAGAGACTTCTGGATGGGAAATTAGTGAGATTGTGTTTAGAGAATCCCACTCATACAAAATTTTCCAGCAAGGTAGTGATTGTTCTGGACAATAAAAATGTTCAATCACGGTAACGCGATCAGTATCTAATGCTTCACCAATGATCTTCAGAGCAGTATCAACAGCTTCATCAAGTGAAGCGATCGTCAGTAACGCACTAGTTGCACTTGCCGATGCTTTTAGTAGTCGATCGCTTAGGCTCTCCTTATAGTCTTGATTCAGATAGTCTTGATTCAGATTTGAGAAGTTCTGTGACATCTGTTTTGCTTAGAGAATATTTTTAAAAATATTAATTAAATATTAATTAAATATTAATTAAGTAGATAGATTTGTGAGCTTAGTTACAGAGCGTTGTAGATTTAAAGTTGAGAGATTTAGTATTGTGTAGATGCGACATATCTCTAACTATAAATTTTCATAGTCAATTTTATTACATTTTCCATCTTTTCTTAATGCAAATAAGAAACTCTGTACTTAAGTACAGTTCCAAATCAGTTATTTGGTTGAAAAATTCAAACCCTTAAGAGAGCATTTAAGAAAGCAGGGGCGCACTAAAACAGGTATGAATACTGGTGAAG
>QBLS01000053.1:0-8940 GCA_003249015.1 Pseudanabaena sp.
AGATCCGCACCAAACCAAAGTATAGCGCGTTCATCTTTATCCGAAAAATCTCCATCATTGATAAAAACTAGAGCTGGTCTTTTTAGCAGTGGGTGGCTGATATCAGGGTTAAGACTTTGTGATTTGAGATTTTGCACTAGGGCGATATGTAATGTACTTGCCCCCCCATCGTTAGCATTCTGAATAATTTCTTTAATAACGGGAAATCCTTCTTTGTACCTCTCTTTGAGCAAAGTTTGAATTTGATTAATAATTGCGATTGAAGGAGTCGAAAATCCCGTGTATGACATGAATTAAAAGTTGTTCTTGCTTGTAAAATTCAGAAAAAACTTAAAAGCAAAACTTAGAGCTTTAAATACATTCTAAATTAATCATTAAATCTAAATATAGCTAGTTATTTCGATATTCGGGCAAATAGACTCACAATCAAAATTTTTCTTAACAATGATGAAATGGCGAATTTCGTTGAATTTATTATTGAGTCAACGATGAAACTCAGTTTTATGACATACAAGCGTAATAATTAAGCTTTTAGGGGTTAAAGTAAGTTAATTAGTTAATTTTTCAGTAAATTTAGAGAGATACGTGAGCGATCGCCCCAGAGATAGTAAACCCAATAGTCCAAGAATAGGAATGTTGGCAACCGTGCGTAATCGTCGCGCATTGGTTACTTCAGTCGAGCCATTTGATGGAGCCACTGAGGGGCGACTGCATTTAGTGTCACTGGAATATACCGATGGGGGTGGGCATCGGGAAGATAGTGTGATCTGGGAGCGAGAGATCGATCGCAGTTTATTGGAGCCGACAGCGTTACCAAAGGTAGATACTGAGCCACCAATGATTGGGCAAGAATTTGATGGGTTACAGCGTGCGGTGCGCTGGACGGCTATTTCGCCTTTTTTATTGCCTGATGGTTCTGTGGCAAGTCAAACGATCGCCTCGCCTTTATTTGGTGCAGTGCAGGTGGAGGATTTTCAACTTGTGCCACTTCTTAAAGCTTTGCAGATGCCGCGTGTGTCTCTATTACTGGCTGATGATGTCGGTTTGGGAAAGACGATTGAGGCGGGACTAATTTTGACTGAGTTGTTACTTAGGCGCAGAATTCGTAAGGTGTTGATTATTTCTCCTGCCGCGCTGAGGAAGCAATGGCAGCAAGAAATGAAGTCAAAGTTTTCTTTATCTTTTGATATTGTCGATCGCTCGGAAACCAATGCTTTACAAAAGCGGATGGGTTTGGATGTCAATCCTTGGCGGACTTTTTCGCGGATTGTCACTTCTTACCATTATTTGCGTCAACCTGATGTGCTGGAACAATTTCGAGCAGCTTGTTCCCAACCAGATGGATCGGCAAGGTTGCCTTGGGATTTATTAATTGTCGATGAAGCCCATAACTTAATGCCTTCTAATTTTGGACAGGATAGCGATCTAGCGGAGATGTTGAGATCGCTTTCGCTTTTGTTTGAGCATAAGTTATTTCTGAGTGCAACGCCTCACAATGGTCATACGCGCTGTTTTTCGGGACTATTGGAACAACTCGATCCAGTCAGGTTTACCCAAACGAGTGATTTTACACCAGCAATGCAACAGCGTACTTCTGAGGTGCTGATTCGTCGTCTCAAGCGGGAAATTAACGAAGAAGATAAGCAAGCAGGAAAAACACCTCGCTTTGGCGATCGCAAGTTGCATCCAATTCCGTTGTTTTTTGGTAATCGCGAACGGAATCTGGCGATCGCTTTTGATGCTTTTCGGACTGCGGTAAAACGGTTAATTGCTGCCTCACACCGTCATGAACAACTGGCTGGCAATTTTGCGGTAGATGTTCTTAACAAAAGATTGCTGTCTTGTCCCTATACCTTTGCTAACTCTTGGAGAAGGTTTAAAGATGGGATTGAGGAGTCGCTGATTGCCGATTATATGGAAGTCAAGGCTGCTGAGAAGGCGATCGCGGCAGATATTGATGATGATCGCGAAACTGAGGGGAGGCTGCAACACGCAGCGAGAACAGTGGGCGCATGGTTGAAACCACTGATTCCTCATTTAGAAACGGAGATTGCAGCGATCGATCTAGCATTAGAGCGTTTAGGACTATTGAAAGACGGTTTGATGGGCAATGAAGGCGCTTTTCCGTCAGAGGATGCCCGATGGAATCGGTTGCAAGAAATGGTGATCGGTGAATACTTACGCGATGGCACAAAATGGCGTAATGGTGAGCGATTGGTGATCTTCACAGAGTACAAAACTACTTTAGATTACTTGCAAGAACGTTTAACTAACTCTTTCCCCGCAGAAGGTCTGGTGCGGGTACTATTTGGGGGGATGGACGATCGCGAGAGGGAAGAAATTAAACTTGCCTTTAACGATCCTGATAATGTGGTGCGGATTCTGGTGGCAACGGATGCTGCTTCTGAGGGTTTAAACTTACAGGAAACAGCGCGTTTGATCGCTCATTACGATATTCCTTGGAATCCATCACGGCTCGATCAACGCAACGGGCGTTTAGATCGGCATGGACAAGCGAATGATGTGGTGGTATTTCACTTTACGAGTGAAGATAATGCCGATCTTAAGTTTTTGGGTCATGTTATCCAAAAGGTAAATACAATCCGCGAAGAACTGGGTTCTATGGGTGATGTATTTGATGCTGCTTTTCAACGAAGATTTGCTGACCTTGAAGATACCGATCGCGCGATCGCTGATTTAGATATGGCGGTTGAGAGTCAGCGTGGCAGGATTGCTTTACCGATTACTGCTAAACAATCGGGTGAGGAATTAGCCGCCTTAGCCCAACTTCGTGCCGAACTAGACTTTTCGCCAGAGACATTGCGGGACACTTTGGAAATTGCTTTAGGAATCAATGGTGCGGGTTTACCAAGATTGGAACCAACCGACGATCTGGGGCGATCGCGTTTAAAATATCCGATTCCATCGCAATGGGAAAATCTAGTCAACGATAGTCTTCGTCTTGAGTCTAGTCATGGCACTTTGGGCGCATTGCCTGCGATCGTGTTTGATCCAAATCATTTTGTGCAATATCGCAACGATCGCCCTGTGTTTCGGGCGGCCAAGGACACCGCCTTATTACATCTCGGACATCCGATGTATCACCATGCTCTAGCCCAATTTGCCCGATCGCGCTTTCCTAATCAGACTAATGAGAGCAAAACCACAAGTCGTTGGTTATTACGTTCTGGTGATATGCCGATAATTAATGGTCAAAGTGCTGATGCGCTTTTACTACTCACAGTCGAAGAAATGGCGATCAATGAGTTACGCGAAACTTTTCATCATTGGGTGCGGACAATTCGGATTCCCATAATTGATGGGGAACTAGGGGAAGTTTTACCCCATGTACCTGCGGCAAGCGATCGCGCTAAGGCGATTGATATTGCTGCTAATTTGGCAAGAGTTCGGGAACTATGGAGCGATGTCGATCAAGATGTCAAAAAACTGTTAAACAAACTATCTCAAGATTTTACTGCAAGAGTTATTGAAAGCCTCAAAGAACGCAAACAGTCGGCGATCGCCACAGAAAAGGAACGCTTTAAGGATCGACTTGCCGAAGTAAAGAAGGCGGCTAGTGAGACAACGCTTCAGAAGTTACAAAAGGAACGCGATCGCCTATTGCAAAATATGAGTCAACTCTCGCTATTTGCCGAGGATGTGCGCCAACAGTCTGAAAAACTACGCGATCTCGAAGATGAGTTAGCAAGGCGGCGGCGACATTATGAGGATCTAGAGCAGTTTTTACAACAGGAACGCGATCGCACGATTAATCTGCTGTTGCCGAAGCGCTATACCTTGCATGGTTCAGTTTTAATTTTCCCTGTCACAGTTGAGATCCGCTTGCCCGTAGGAGATAACTCATGAGTATCGTTCTGTCCGATCGCGTTAATAATAACCTTGCTAGTCAAACCATTAGCAGCTATGACTGGTGGGCTTCGCTCAATCATGGAGGACTATTGATTGCACCTGCGAAGTTGACGGAATTTTTTATTACGGAAGATTTGCATACAAGTTCGCGCTATGGAGTACGCGATCGCCTACGGCGTGAGGTGGTGAAGTGGCAACAGGATGGCGATACGAGTAATCGATCGGCACAATTATCCACATTGTTAGATGTGGTGTTAGAAGATTTTTTGGGATTAGGACAAAACGCAGATCACAATCCAGATCGGGGAATATGGCTCAAGGGTAGCGCTTTAGATCGCGGTTGGGCGCGTCAGGGAATTACGGGTGAAAGCATTAAGCCACAACGGGTTTGGCAAGAAGTAAACGGCGGAGCTTTACCTGTGTTTGTGGAAAGTGAAGTAGCGCGATTAGGAATTGGACGGGGCAAGCGGGCGGTGTCGCGGGTAAATGAATGGTTACGCAAGGCAAATTATAAAATTGCGCTGCTGACTAATGGGCAACAATGGCGCTTGATTCATGCTGGTGTTGACTATGATGCTTGGTGTGAGTGGGATCTCAACTTTTGGTTTATGGAGGGGGAGCTAGGTTTACAGGCGATCGCTTTGCAGTCATTGCTAAATCGGCGATCACTGACCTATGCATCAAAAGATAAACCAAGTCCTTTAATTACGGCTATTAGTGCCTCGCGTCAGGGACAGGCTGAGCTTTCGGATGTTTTGGGTGAACGGGTTCGTAAAGCGGTTGAGTTGCTAATCGAGTCTTCTTCTTCTGGAATTTCGCAACTTTTAGAGGGTAATTGTGCGGGAACCACCCTGACACCGAGACATTTTTATATCGCGGCAACGCGGACGATTATGCGTTTGGTGATTATTTTGTTTGCGGAGGCGAGGGATTTACTGCCGCGTGAGAATGGGATTTATCATAATTCCTATGGAATTCAAGGTTTGCGCGAACAACTCGATCGCCTATCGGGTGGACGCGGGGCGGAGCGTTTGCGAAGTAGTGAGAGTGCTTGGGCAAGGGTTTTAGCCTTGTTTCGGTTGGTTTATCTGGGTTCGGCTCACGAGAAGTTACCGATTCCTGCCTATGGTGGTAGTTTGTTTGCACCAAGCGATCACCATGCTGACGATCCGATTTTGATCGCGCTGTCCGCCTTTGAGAATTTGGCAAATTGTCCTTCAGATGCGGTGGTGCATAAAATCTTGGAGTTATTGACTCGAAGTAAGGTCAAGGTGCGTCAGGGGCGCGGTAGTACTTGGGTAGAAGCACCTGTAGATTTTTCGGATTTGTCTTCGGAGTATATTGGCATTCTCTATGAGGGTTTATTAGATTTTGAACTGCGTCAGGCAGATCGCGATCAGCCGATGGTATTTCTAAATTTGGGCGATCAACCTGTGTTGCCTCTGACAAGGATAGAGAATATGACCGATAAGGCGATCGCCTCTTTAGTTGAGAAGTTAAAACAGAAGGATAAGTCAAATTCTGAGGATGAGGATACCGTTAGTGATGATGAAGTGGAAGAGGTTGAAGAATTAGAAGAAGAGGTTGAAGAAAGTGATTTAGATGTGGAGTTAGATAGTAGCGGCAATAGTGAGGGCGATCGCTATCAGCAGGTAATGGCGCGATCGCAAGCTTGGGCAGAACGGGCGGTGAAGGTAGGTAAGCTGGTTTCAGGAAGGCTCAAGGGTAAGGCGTATGAAGATGCGGCGCGACAATTGGCTAAGGCTTTGGTGGTGCGGGTTGTTTTGCCTGAAGCTTGGTATTTGGTGCGTTGGGGTGGGACACGCAAAGGGTCAGGAACATTTTATACGCGACCACAGCTTGCCGTGCCGACGGTGAGACAAACTTTGCGTTCTTTGGTTTACGAGGATGGGGAACTTATTCCCAAACCTCCCGAAATAATCTTGTCCCTCAAAATTTGCGATCCTGCGATGGGTTCGGGTTCTTTTCCTGTGGCGGCGGTGCGTTTTTTGACGGAGGCGCTGTATGCGAGTTTGTGGCACTATGGCAAGATTGAGGCGCATGGCGATCGCACTTTATGCAGATTAGCGGATGGGACGGGGACTAATTCGCTATTGGATGAGACTTTGCCATTGCTGCCCGATCATCCTGATTTTGAGGAGAGGCTGAAGGCGCGGCTGAAGCGGTATGTGGTGGAGCGGTGCATTTATGGGGTGGATCTCGATCCTTTGGCGGTAGAGTTGGCGAAGATGGCGCTTTGGATTGAGACGATGGATCGCAGTTTGGCTTTTGGATTTTTAGATCATAAGTTGAAGTGTGGCAATGCGTTGGTGGGTTGTTGGTTTGACCAGTTTCGGGAATATCCTGTGATGGCTTGGGAGCGCAAGGGCGGCGATGAGACTCATAAACCTGTGCATCATTTCCGTGAGAACAAGGGTAAACAGGTGGGGGATAAGTGGACGCAGGCGATTAAGGATTTACGCAATGGTGAGGTGAAGGAGCAGTTAAAGGGTTATTTGGAGGTTCTCAATCCGCAAATGCGTTTAAATATTCCAGAGGTGTATTTACCTGAACCACCCGAACAGATTTATGCTCAGGCTTTGGAGCTTTTTAATAAGTTGCATGGTGATTTGCATCAACCAGATTATCAACAGGAGCAGTATAAATTAGGGATTGAGAAGTCTGATGCGTTCCAGAAGTTGCGTCAGGCGTTTGATTTGTGGTGTGCGATTTGGTTTTGGTCTGGGCAGTATTTAGATAAGAATCTGGATATTGCACCGACTCCTAATCACTTTTTTAATCCTTCTGAGCAGGTGCGGAAGATTGCGAACAACATCGCCAAGGAATATCGATTTTTTCATTGGGAAATTGAGTTTCCTGATGTCTTTTCCCCCTCGCCCTTGCAGGGAGAGGGGCTAGGGGTGAGGGTTGCTGGGTTTGATGCGGTGATTGGGAATCCGCCTTGGGAGATTCAGAAGCCAAACTCTAAGGAATTTTTCTCGAATATCGATCCGCTTTATCGGACTTATGGCAAACAGGAGGCTCTTGATTATCAGAAGCAATATTTTACGAATAATCCACAAATTGAGACGGATTGGATTGCTTATAATGATCGCCTCAAAGCTCTGGGTAATTATTTCAAATATGCGGGTTTTGCTTTTGGCGATCCGACTGTGGGCGATGGGTTTACGTTATCACGCAAGAAGCCAGAAAGTGAGAATTTACACGATCTATGGCGCGAAAGACGGCAAAAGTATCTTAGTTATGCGGAGAAAATTCATCCTTTTCGCTATCAGGGTTCGGCGGATATCAATACTTACAAGCTATTTTTAGAGTTTGGGTTAGGGATTTTGCGATCGGGCGGCAAGTTGGGTTTGATCGTACCTTCGGGAGTATATACAGATAAGGGTTCGACGGATTTAAGGACGTTATTTCTAGAGCGCAATCAATGGGAATGGTTATTTGGGTTTGAGAACCGCGATGGAATTTTTAGCTCCGTTGATGAACGCTTTAAGTTCAATCCTATAATTGCGATCAAGGGTGGTAAGACTGAAAATATCAAGGCGACTTTTATGCAGAGATCGCTATCCACTTGGGAAAATCCCGATCGCTATGTTCGCAACTATCCTATCGAGAGAGTCTCACAGTTTTCGCCAAATTCTATGGCAATTTTAGAAATTCTTAGCGATCGCGATTTGCTGGTATTAGAAAAAATGTATGCCAATGGTATCCTCCTCGGCGACCAATCAGATCGGGGTTGGGGCATTAATTTCGCGACAGAGTTTCACATGACGGCTCATTCTAAACTCTTTCCGCCGCGTCCACAGTGGGAGGCGAAGGGCTATCGTGCTGATGAGTATGGACATTGGTTGAAGGGGGATTGGTGTGAGTTAGCGGGTGCTGTTCCTGATGATGCGATTTTGTCTAGCGATCGCACCTACTACATCAAAATCTCTAATGTCGAAGATGTCGCTTTACCTTTGTATCAAGGCCTAATGCTCTGGCAGTTTGACTCTGCAACAAGTGACTATGTAAGCGGAAGAAGTTCAAGAGCGCAATGGAAATCAAGAAAAGAATATAAATCAACATCTTCAATCCCACAATATTTAATGTCTTTAAATTCAATTAAAGAGAAATTAAAACAATTACCTGATTTTAGATTAGCTTTTAGGGCAGTTCAAAATGCTACAAATCAAAGAACAATGATCACAAGCTTAATAGCTGGGAACCCTTGTGGTCATTCTATTATGACAATACAGACAGAATATATAGAAAAAAATATCTTGGCTTTAATTTGTCTGTGTAGCTTTCCATTCGATTTTGTGCTAAGACGTAAAATGAGTCAGAATAATGTCAGTCTATTTTACTTAGAGGAAATTCCTACACCATATATTCTTTCCTTAAATGATAATCTAAGACAAAAAATATTTTTCATGGGATTAGGATTAAGTGCTACATTACAAATTCATATTCCATGTTGGGTAAAACTTACTAAAACGTATCCTCATCTGAAAGCTAATTCATATAGTTCTTATTTAGCAATCACACCATACGAACGACTCCGCCTGCGGAGCATCCTCGATGCGATCGTTGCCGAACTTTATGGATTAGAAATAGAAGACTTTGCATGGATACTTAAAGACAGCGACCTTCCCAAAGAACAAATCAACGACAAAACCTACTCGCGCACCCTTGACGCAAAAGGCTTTTGGCGAATCGACAAAGACAAAGATCCAGAATTGCGCCATACCGTTCTCTCTCAAATTGCCTTTCAAGAACTCAAAAAAATTGGACTAGAAGCCTTCCTCAACCTCAACAACGGCGAAGGATGGATGATACCCGACCAGATCCGCCTCGCTGACTATGGCTTAGGACATGATGACAGAGCGCAAACCCATCAACCTGTTGCCGAAAAACTAGGCGCAAGATATCTCGATTGGCAACTACAATCCACACCCAAAGCCTCTTGGCTAGAATGCGAAAGACACGCCGCTAACCTGCAAAAACTACTTGGCAATAACCCCACTCCCAACTCCCCAACTCCCAATGCCCCACCAATCCAGACTGACC
>QBLS01000053.1:8950-12946 GCA_003249015.1 Pseudanabaena sp.
AGACTGACCTCTTCGGCAACCCACTCCAGACCGACTTATTTGGCAATATAATCGACTCACAAGCAGGGAAAAAATGAGATAAAAATCGTGACCGTCCAAGACCTGTTGAAATAGTTAATAAAAATACCATGCAAAGCTATATTCTTGGTGCGCGAGCCAGAGAAAAGGTACAACTCGCACAACTCAAACAACGACAAAATCAAGGGCTAGAAATTGCCAAACAAGCCGCTAAATTGTTGCGTCAAGAGTTCGGCGCAACAAGAGTTATCCTATTCGGCTCAATGCTCAAACCACACATTCACAAAAACTCAGATATTGACCTTGCCGTATGGAACTTACCAAAATCCGACTACTTCCAAGCCGTCGGCAAACTGCAAGGACTCAGCGAATTTGAGATCGACCTCATCGAACCTGACAAAGCCCCCGCCTACATTATTGAGGCGATCGCTCAAGGAATTGAAATATAATGCTCAACCCCATTCTTTACACCGAAAAAGTTGTTTCCGACTTTCTGCGTTACCAAATTACCGCTTATCCTTTTAGCGACAAAAATCTCTACGACCAAATGCGATCGCTACTAAACCTAGAGCAAACCCGCAAAAGTCCATTGCTCAAAGGTCCTTATATCAGCCTATCCCAAATATTTAAAGAAGGAGCCAGCGTCACCCAACTTGTCGATGAGGAAATCTTGCACCCTCATATGCAAAACCTAATTCCTTATCCCGCCGTCTATGGACACCAAGAAACCGCCATTCGTCATATTGCCCAAAATAAAACCACCCTCGTCTCCACAGGCACAGGTTCGGGCAAAAGCGAATGTTTTTTATATCCAATTATTAGCCACTGTTTAAAACTACGCGATCAGCAAGTTCCTGAAGGCATCACCGCCGTCATCGTCTATCCCATGAATGCCCTCGCTGAAGATCAGTGCGATCGGCTCAGAAGCTTATTAGCAGGAACAGGAATTTCCTTCGGACTATATATCGGTAAAACCCCAAGGCAACAGTCAGACGTGACAGGAAGAATGATTAAAGGATCTTCCCGTGCTGATTATGAGGCCAGACGCAAAAAATCTGCACAAGACCAAAAAACTAGCGCCGTTCATCCCTACGAAGAAAGGGTATCGCGGGAAGAAATGCAAAGTAATCCGCCACGGATATTACTAACCAATGTCAAACAATTAGAACTGCTACTTACCCGTAAGCAAGACATCGAAATGTTTGACAAATCTCAATTACAGTTTCTCGTATTTGACGAAGCACATACATTTTCAGGAGCGATCGGAGCTGAAACCGCTTGTCTAATCCGCCGACTCCGTACTTTTTGCGGCAAGACTCAAGATGATGTCACCTGTATCGCCACCTCAGCAACCCTCGCCGATCCAATTAAAGGTAAACAGATTGGCAAAGATTTCGCGGCAAAGTTTTTTGGTGTAAAACCTGAACGAGTCGAACTAGTAGGCGAAGAATATGAACGCGATGTTTGGCAAGACCAGCGATCAATCCCTACACCCTTAACTGACTCACCAGCAGCCCTATTAAAATCTTTGCTCATTGCGATCGAAGCCGATGGCGATGACAATCCCCAAGCAACTAACGTCCGATCGCTCTATGCCGAAATTACAGGACAAGCGATCGCGCATCCCCATCCCCATTGGCAAGAAGGTCTATACGAACATCTCTCAGCCAATCAGTTAGTTTATGAATTAGCCGATTTACTCAAAAAGCCCAAAGCCATCAGCGAACTCAAACAACAGCTTGCTCTCCGCTTAAATCGCTCTTTATTTGATATCCCAGAAGAAGAAATCTTAATTTGGTTAGCTCTTGGAGCCGCCTCGCGCAAAGATGGTAGACCATTATTGCGCCCAGTCATTCATGCTTTTGTGCGTGGTGTTAGCGGTGCTGTTGTCACGATTCCCAATAGTGATAAACCGAAATTATGGCTATCAGCCGAAGATGCAATTGGCGAACAAGGCGATGGACTGCATACCTTACCAGTTCTCACTTGTACAACTTGCGGACAACATTACTTTGAGCATCATGCCGCCGACTTCCACTACACAGGCAAACAACCCGAAGGAGGAGAAGCCGTTGGTAAGCATAAAATCTGGCGATCGCTCTCTAATGAAAACGAAGGTAAGAGATTATTACTATGCGATCGCTTGATCAGTGAGCCAGAGGATGAAGATGAAGAGTCAACTTCTAGCTCAACTTCTGGGCAAGTTGCTGGGCAAATTTCAGGGAAAACTTCCAAACGCCTATCGACTGTTTATTATTGTCGCCATTGTGGAACTCTCCATTCCATTCAACGCGATCGCTGTGATGGTTGCGGTCATGTCGGCAAACTCGTTTCTTTATTAGCGATTCAACAAAAAACCGTTCAAGAAAAAGAAGGTAAACTAAGCAGTTGCGTCGCCTGTCAAGCGATCGGCAAGCAATGGGCTGGTCAATACCGCGAACCATCCCGCCCCATCCGAGCCGTCACCGTCGCTGATGTTCACGTTCTCGCTCAAAACATGATCCATCATGCCGATCGCAAACGCTTACTCGTCTTTGCCGACAATCGCCAAGATGCTGCCTTTCAAGCAGGATGGATGCAAGACCACTCCCGCCGCTACCGTTTGCGATCGCTTATGTACGAACGGATCAGACAGGGCGCAGTTTCCATCGGCGATCTCACCGCCCATCTTGATGACCTCCTCGATCAAGATGATTCCCTCAGCCGCGCCCTAGTCCCTGAAGTATGGAACGCCGCCCGTAAAGAAGCCGAAGGTGTCAGGCATAGTCAAGAGCGCAAGTATTTCCTCCGCATTCAAATTTTGCGTGAAATTACCATAGGTAACAAACAACGCATCGGTTTAGAACCTTGGGGTAGATTACAAATTCAATACGCCAAACTCACCGCCGATCTCGCTTTCTTTCAGCACTGGTCAAATCTATTCGGTATTTCCCCGCAAGAACTAGTTGATGGTGTAGCTTCTCTTTTGGATAACGCAAGGCGATCGAATATTCTTCTAGATCGTGAAAAAGAGATTTTCTCTAATTTTTGGCAAGAAGGCGACTTTGAAATTTCGCGTGGCTACCTCCCATTATTAAAAGGTGTTCCCAAAGCTTTAAAACTACAACGCCAAAATGGAGACTCTGAGACTCGTATTCAACAATGGCTAAGCACTAAGGGCAATACCCTTGCACGACAAGCAGTCAGCAATTGGGGTATTGACAATGAGTTAATGCCAGAATTTTTTAACGACCTCTGGAAGTTGCTCACCGATGAATTAGAAATTCTAGTTCCCGTTAGCTTATATAACAAACCTAAAGGAAAGAAAAGAAAACAACTATCAAACTGTGAAGGAGCGCACCAAATTGATGCCGATAAACTGCGCCTCGCCCCCAATCCTCAACTTGAAGCAGGAGTTTATCGTTGCAATACCTGTCGCCGCGCTCATCCCCGCGCCACCCCACGCCTGACTTGTATGGCATGGCGCTGTAATGGCAAATTACAATATCAACCAGAAAATCAGGATGACTATGATTTAAACGTACTCGATCAGCAATTCACCATGCTTCGCCCTCGCGAACATTCCGCCCAAGTCCCCACCGACCAGCGCGAAATAATTGAGCGGCAATTTAAAGGCGAATCAGAGCTAATGAATACTCTGGTCTGTACGCCCACATTGGAACTTGGTGTGGATATTGGCTCCCTTGATGCTGTCCTCATGCGAAATATTCCGCCACTCCCTGCCAACTATTGGCAAAGAGCAGGACGTGCAGGCAGACGATTCCGTATGGCGGTAAATATCTCCTACGCCCGACCCGCCAGCCACGATCGCGCCTATTTTCTCGATCCTCTCAAGCTGCTAGATGGGGCGATCGACCCACCTAGTCTAAACTTGCGAAATACGCTGATGGTACGCAAACACGCCCATTCTGCAACATTGACGATCTTGTATCAACTCTCTAAAGGCAAACTTACTATCCCCCCCACTCCCCACTCCCC
>QBLS01000054.1 GCA_003249015.1 Pseudanabaena sp.
ACTCAGCCAACCTGTGCTGCTGGCTGAGCGAAGTCGAAGCCCTAACTCTTATTTGAATCACCAATATCCTACAAAAAACAACTATATAAAAAAAATATATTATTAGGAAGAAAATTGTATCAAACAAAAAAAATAGATATAGGGTTTCTTGCAATTTATATATCTTCATGTATACCTTTTGTATAACTTTTGAATATAGCTAAATTTTAATTGCTAGATTATAATTAGTTTAAATTATTGTATCGAATACTACTTTTACTGCAACTAAAAAGCAAAGATAAAAATCATGATTTCCACTGGTATTTGTCTTTTGCCGTTAAATGTAGCATTCCTAAATGGACATTAGTAAAAATAAAGCTAATAACAAAGGACTTAATGCTCTTTTCTTTCCTTTAAATAATTTAAAACTCCTGTATTAATCATAAATATTTTCTTTCGACTGAGGATATAAAGATGTACTTAAATTTATCAATGATGCCTAAGATTTGCATTTCGACATTAACAGCTACTTTACTGCCTTTGGCTTTTACTCCTGAAGTAACGTTGGCTCAAACAATTAATTTTAAGCCACCCAGCGGTAGAGCACCTAGAACTACAACTGGAGCCGCAACTCGTGACCAAAGTTGTTTGTTCGACTCAGCCCAACCTAACAAGAAAACATTACCAATATTGCCACAGACAAACTATGGTTTAACAACTTCTAGTCGCCCAGAAATTTTGATATTTAAAACAAAAAGCAGTGCAAGACAAATATTTTTTAGTCTTGAAAGTGAAGATGGAGAACAGGTTTACCAAACTTTTTTACCTCTATCATCAGATGTTGGATTTATTAAGATGAATTTCCCCAGCCAAGCTCCTGATCTTATTGCGAATAAAAAATATAAATGGACAATGACATTCATCTGTGGGAAAGCACTCCGACCAGACAGCCCCGCGATCGCAGGTTGGGTGCAACGCATTATCCAAACTCAAGCCCTCACCACTAAGCTGCGAAATGCATCACCAATTGCTCGAGTAGCTACATATGGCGAAAATGGCATTTGGTATGACATGATCAATGAACTCTATCGATTGCAAAAGCAAGCCCCAGACAATCCAATAATTTCTCAAGCTTGGGAAAAACTGCTCAAAGATCATGTCGTTCAATCATCTGAATCCGTTACGCTTGTTAAATAAAGGCATACTTAGAACCGTAAATAAACTTCAATCTAATATATTTACGATTCCAGTTTTAATCGTGCTTCTAATTTGTACATTGCAAGTATTAGGTCTGTTTCAACTATTAGAGTTGAGATTTTTAGACAGACTTTTCCAACTAAGAACATCTGAAGGTTTAGACTCTCGCATTGTCATGGTCACTTTTGATGAGCGTGATCTTACAAGAGTTGGGAGATGGCCCTTCCCAGATAATGTAGTTGCAAAATTAATCACGCAAGTCAAGGCAGGAAACCCAAGAGTAATTGGTTTAGATGTATATCGAAATCTGCCAGTAGAGCCAGGTTTTGATGAATTAAAAAAAGTTTTTCAAGATACTCCTAACCTAATTGTTGCGGAAAAATTTGTTAATCCGAGCGTTTTACCGCCACCTTATATCGATTATAAAAATCAAGTTGGTTTTGTCGATACTGTAGTCGATCAGGATGGTACGGTAAGACGCGGACTACTTTCTATAGAGAAGCCTAATGGCGAAATAATTTATAGCTTCTCAATTAAAATAGCCCTAAATTATTTGGCTTCCAAAGGTATAACCCCTCAGATATCTTCTGACAAAGATCACACAGTTGTTTTAGGTAAATCTAGTTTTACCCCATTAGGCTCTCACCAAACTGGTTATGGTGCTATTGACAATGGTGGATACCAAATTTTACTCAATTATCGTTGTCAGACAGAATGTTTTCAGGAAATTGCCATAACAAATGTTCTTGATGGTAAATATCCACAGAATCTGTTTGAAAATCGGATTGTATTAATCGGATCTACCGCAGAAAGTCTCCGAGATTTCTTCTTCTCTCCATATGGATCAATTCCTGGGGCATATATCCATGCCAATCTGATATCACAAATCATTAATGGGGCAATAAATAATCGTCCATTTTTACAGACCTATCCAAAGTGGGTGGAAGGGATATGGGTTCTTATATGGGCTTCTATTGGTGTAACTGGCATTTCAAGCTTTTTGAGAGGAGGTAGTTTTGTCAAAGCCCAATTTTTTGCAGGTGTCCTAATCTTCCTTGTCATATCAATAGCGGGATTAATCTTAATTAGTTATATTTCTTTTTTGTTTAGTTTTTGGTTATCAATATTTCCTGCTTTGGCTGCATTTTTATTGAGTAGCGTAATTGCAATTATTCAACTTGGCGAAAAGTTTCGTTATGCATCAAATATTGATGAATTAACGCAAATTGCCAATCGACGTTATTTTGATCGCTTTTTGATGAAAAACTTTCAGACAAAGCAAGACCTTTGCGTTCTCATTTGTGATGTTGATCACTTCAAGCTATATAACGACAGCTATGGGCATCAGGATGGAGATAAATGCTTACAACTAGTAGCACAAGCTATTAATAAATCTGTACGTAATGGCGAACTTGCAGGTCGATATGGAGGAGAAGAATTTGCTGTGATTCTTCCCAATACTAGCTATGAATCTGCCTTAGCTGTAGCTGAAAGAATTGTTACAAATGTGCGTAACCTCAATATTCCTCATAAAAGTTCAATGACTAGTAATGTTGTGACATTAAGCTGTGGAGTTGCGTGTATGGAGTCTGAGGATATTTCTAGTTTGGATCTATTGATTAAAGCAGATCGCGCTTTATATAAGGCTAAAGATCAAGGTAGAAACAGAGCCATAGGATATGAACAGTAGTTGTTTGCAATATCCATATAACTTAAATCACAAGAGAGTGTCAAGTAAAATGTTTAAAGTCTAGGAACTAGAGATAGAGACGATTCTCGAAGAGAATAGCAAAGCGATTGAGAGTAGGCTTCCAAGTTAGATGCAACGCCGAGTTCCGAGACAGCATGGCAAGCCCCCATATAGTCGCTTAATCATCCAAATTGGCGGTGTTGTAATAGATAATCGCTAAGAAGCGAATTGGCAACTCAATTAAGCGTTCTGGTCCATGGGGAATATCTCCTGCAAAGGTAAGAGAATCTCCTGCTTCTAAAAAATAGGTCTTCTGTCCATGTCGATAGTCAAGTTTACCTTGGAGCATATAGATAAACTCGATCCCCTGATGCTCAAAAGTGGGGAAAATTTCGGAAGCATCATCCATCGAGATCAGAAATGGTTCAAAGTATTTTTTAGGTCCCTGATTGTAAGACAGTAAATGGTAGGTATGTCCAGATTTTGTGCCACGCCTTACTACTTCCATCCCCTGCCCCTGCTTAATTAACTGTGCGCCACCTTCAGGGGCATTGTAATGGCGAAAAATTGTCGCCATCGAGATGCCGAGGGCATTAGTGATTTTGACTAGGGTTTCTAGACTAGTCGCGGTGAGGGCATTTTCGATTTTAGAAAGCATTCCCTTGGATATGCCAGACTTTTCCGACACTTCCGCGATCGTGAGTCCATGTTGTTGACGCATTTCGCGAATCGTGTTGCCCAGATAACGCGCTAGGCTCTCCGAATGTGGGGATGATGTTGAGTCTTCTTGCATAATTTAATCAGCAATTTTCTGGGGATCATATCGCAGTATCCACTGCAAAACCGAATTCATAGAACGGCGGTGCGAAGCGCTGCCACTCTATGAATTCGGTTTTAGTTAGCAACTATAATGCATAGAGAGAAACTTTGTTGACATATATGAATCATAGTGACAAAATACAAAAAAATAAATCACTGCCATTGCTATGTCTAACCAACTTCTTTCGGTAGAAGATCTCAAATCTCTGAATGTACGCTCTACGTCGCAAGGGCTGATACGTTGGACTTTTCATTTAAGTGTCATGGCAGTAAGTGGCTACTTATGGGCGACAAGTCTAAATAGCGATCGCTGGTTTATCGCCATACCTTCAGTGATTATTTATGGTTTTAGCTTGGCAATGATGTTTGCGCCTCTACATGAAAGCTCGCACCGTACAGCTTTTGCTAACAATCAACTAAGTGACGCGATCGCATGGTTGGCGGGCTTACTATCTTTTTATAACAGCACCTTTTATCGTCAATATCATAAGTGGCATCATCGTTATACTCAGATCCCCGATCGCGATCCAGAACTAAGCGATCGTAAACCTGAAACAATACAAGAATACCTTTGGGAAATTAGTGGTATCCCTTGGTGGATTGGCAAGGTAAAAACCCATCTGCGAGTGGCTTTGGGGAAGGTGGCAGATTATGAATATATTCCTGAGACTCAACGCGACCAAGTGATTCGCTCAACGCGATGGCAATTGTTAGTTTATGCAGTGGCGATCGCAATTTCTATTGGTTTTAAACAGCCTTGGTTTTTACTTTATTGGGTATTTCCTCTTGCCATAGGTCAACCGATTTTAAGGTTTATTTTACTCACAGAACATACGGGCTGTACTAATGATGCGAATGGACTAACAAACACCCGCACAACTCTAACTCTGCCAATTTTGCGTTATTTAATGTGGAATATTCCTTTTCACGTTGAGCATCATCTCTATCCATCGATTCCGTTCTATTTGCTTCCTGCTGCTCATGAAAAGTTACATCATCAATTTACACATATCGGTTCTGGCTATGTGACTGTGAATTTAGAAATTATTGACCAGATTCAGAATCGTGAGCAAGTCGCATTATGAGCCTGTTTGCGAATCTGTTTGTAATCAAAGATTTAGAGTTGCAATGTGGCAAAGTCTTGCCAAAGGCGGAGATCGTCTATCAAACCTATGGCGAACTAAATAGCGATCGCTCCAATGTCATTCTCTATCCCACTTCCTATGGCGCACAACATCTGGATATTCAGTGGTTAGTTCGTGCTGATGGAATTCTTGATCCGACAAAATGGTTTATTGTGATCCCCAATATGTTTGGGAATGGGCTTACTAGTTCACCTAGCAATTGCGCTGAATGTGGGTTAGCGGAACAAGATTTTTGGTTTAGTCACTGGGATAATGTCCGCGCTCAAGAGCAACTTTTGCGAGAAGTCTTTTCCATAGAGCGGCTTGCCCTTGTTTATGGATGGTCTATGGGAGCGCAGCAAGCTTATCACTGGGCGGCTCTATATCCAGAAAAAGTTGAGCGCATCGCTGCTATCTGTGGCACTGCTCGCACCACTGACCACAATCGAATTTTTTTACAAAGTTTGCGATCGGCGTTAACTAGCGATCGCACTTGGACGGGGACTAATTTTGATGGCATTCCCGAACATGGATTTCATACCTTTGCGCTGATCTATGCAAGTTGGGCAGCTTCGCCAGCTTTTTATCAAGCAAAACTTTATGAACAATTTGGTTATAAATCCTTAGAAGACTATTTACAAAGGGGATGGGAGGATGGATATCGTAAACGCGATCCCCACAACTTGATTGCCATGATTGATACATGGCTAAGATCCGATCTCAGTGATAATCCTATTTATCAACGTGATTATGCAGCAGCTATGGCGAATATTCGGGCAAAAACCTTAGTGATTTCCAGTCAAAGCGATTTATATTTCACTCCCTCTGACTGTGAGCGAGAAGCTTCCATGATTCCCCAAGCGGAATATCAATCAATTCCTTCAATCTGGGGACATCGAGCGGGCAATCCCTATCAAAATCCTGAAGATGAAGCATTTATCCGCCAAGCGATCGCGCAGTTGCTAACTTATCCCAAATAAAGAAATGGCTACGCCATTTCTTTATTGAAAACCCTAGTATGGGTTTGGTTTTCAATTCACAAAAGTGTGACTACACTTTTGTGAATTGGTATTAAAGCCTATATTTTGATCGAAAATAGTTGACAAACAGATAAATATGACTAGCCTCTCCGCCATTGCTCAAGAAAAAGGAATTCGCTATTTTCTAATTTCCTTTACGGACTTGTTTGGAGTTCAGCGATCGAAATTAGTGCCGGCAGCCGCGATCGATGGAATGGCAACTAGCGGCGCAGGTTTTGCAGGCTTTGCCGCATGGCTCGATATGACTCCTGCCGATGCTGATATTTTTGCCATTCCCGATCCCAATAGTCTATTCCCCTTACCTTGGCAACCCGATGTGGCTTGGATGCCTGCGGACTTGTATATGAATGGTGAACCTGTCGCCCAAGCGCCACGCCTCGTCCTTAAGCGAGTTTTAAGTCAAGCAGAAGCAATGGGCTATCGGGTTAAAACAGGGGTGGAATGTGAGTACTTTCTGCTATCTGCCGATGGTGAGCAGCTTTCTGATCTTCGCGATCGCGCTAGCAAACCCTGCTATGACCAACAAGCCTTGATGCGGCGCTTTGGTATTATTGCCGAGATCTGTGATGCAATGTTAGCGATGGGTTGGGGCGCATATCAGAATGATCATGAAGATGCTAATGGTCAATTTGAGATGAATTGGATGTATGCCGATGCCTTAGTTACCGCCGATCGCCATGCTTTCTTTAAATATATGGTGAAAGCGATCGCGGAAAAGCATGGATATCGCGCCACCTTCATGCCCAAACCCTTTTCCCACCTCACAGGCAACGGCTGCCACACTCATCTATCAATCTGGGACTTAGCTGGAAATACCAATCTTTTTGACGATCCACAAGGAGAATTAGGACTATCGGCGATCGCCTATCAATTTATTGGTGGAGTTCTCCATTCCGCCGAAGCCATCTGCGCCCTCACCAATCCCACCGTCAACTCCTACAAGCGCATTAACGCCGCAGTCACCAACTCTGGAGCCACATGGTCGCCAAATACCGTCAGCTACACAGGCAACAATCGCACCCATACCATCCGCATTCCCGAAGCAGGTCGCTTTGAGTTCCGTCTTCCCGATGGCTCGGCAAATCCCTATCTCTTACCTGCGGCTCTAATCGCCAGTGGACTAGATGGCATTAAGCAACAACGCAGAGCAGGAAAACGCTACGATAACAACGCTTACACCGATCCATTACCAGTCGGTACTGTAAAACAATTACCTGCCAACTTACTTGATGCGCTGCGTTGTTTAGAATCTAATCCGATTTTGGCGGAGAGTTTAGGAATAGAGTTTGTTACATCTTATCTGAAGCTTAAGCACAATGAATGGAGTGATTATTGCGATCGCATTAGTCCTTGGGAGTTAGAGAATACTTTAGACTGTTAATCCAAATGGGCTTTACGTCCTAAGTAGGGCTTGCTGAATAAGTCCACACAGTGAATCTAGATGAAATGTATGACTGGTTAGCCAGTACAAACCCGAAATCAGAAGATGAGTTGCGGCGCTTTGCGCCGCAACTCATCTTCTAGTTTTATGTCCTAATCAAACCTTGCTTTGCTATATAATCCTCCATTAGTTATATCGTCATGACTTTCTGAGCGGTCACCACTCCAAAAATGCCATTGGGTTCCATTTGGACATGAAAATTTTGAAATCCAGCTGCTTCTGCCCATTGACGAATCAGTTCCCAAGAACGAACCCGCATTACCCAAGGCAGTCCCGTATGAGCAGGCAAGGTACGCGCAATCATCTCTAGTTGAGGATGCTGTGGCTGAATTGTAAAAATCAGCGTTCCTGCATTGTCGAGAATCCGATAGAGTTGCTGAAAGTGATGTCGGATCAGCTTGTCATTGGGCAGAATCTCATGCAGTCCCGAAACAATAATTACATTCGGCTTGGGCTGCACCAAGTCTAAATCTACATCATTGAAAGCATTGGCTTGTTCAATCTGTGCCTCAACACCAAATTCACTCGCTAGCTGCTGTGCCTTGGTGACATTCTCTGATTTGTAATCCCGCAGAGTTGCTGCGATCGCAGACGATGGAAATTCTTTCAACACCTCTAGATCATAGCGTCCGCCACCACAGGCAACATCGAGTAAGTGACAGGTCATATTTCGCTGATGGTAGGACTGAAGAACTTGGCGAAGTGTCGATTTCATTAACTGCGATCGCTCTCTAATGCCACGCCATCCTTGAGAGTTTAGATAAATCCAATCAATCAGCATACCCAAAGGAGTAACGCCTCTGGGCTTGTTTTTATACACATATTCCAGCATCACACCCGAATCAAAGCCATACCGAAAACCAATTTGAATACCTTGCGATAGTTTGCCAATAGTTTTGAGAGAGAGATTCATCAATCCGTAATACCAAGCTTTAGGGTTCCAGACTGGTAATGGGCGGAGGAGTTGTTCGTAGGTAGGAGCTGATTTCTTGAGTAACATGGTAACCTCTAAAAAATGAATGGGAGTAAATGAAAGTAAATATGAGTAGGTAACTAATGAAGTTCGGGGATATTCACGCAGAGAGAAGCCTTTCGTCGGCTAGAGTCTGCATCCGCTCTACGAGTTGTTGGAGAAAAGCTTGTTTCTGTCCATTCCAATACATCGCTTCACCAATGCAGACCCAACATAGAAAAGGGACTATCAAAAAATCACCTTTGGGCAAAGCTTTACCCAAACCATGCAGAAAAATAGGAATGATGGGAATCTCTGGATATTGTTTCGCAAGATGGGCAATTCCCATCTTAAATTCGCTCATATGTTCAGGTGCACCTCTAGTTCCTTCAGGATAAATAATTAAGATTTGTCTTTTCGCTAAAGCATTGGCGCAGCTTTTAAAAAAATCACGGCAGTTACTCGCATCACTAGAGACAGGGATAACTCGCAAAATATGACGTGCAAACCATGCTAAAAAACGATTTTGTTGGAGAAAGTACTGTTCATTTGCTACAGGACGAAGCTGCTGCAACATCGAGAGCGGAAAGAGAGAAAAGAGAACGATGGTGTCGAGGTGACTATTGTGATTCGCCACGATAATTGCAGGACCTGATGTGGGTAGTCTTTCTCGATGACGGATGCGTAGCCCTAAAATCAGAACAATGATTTTCGCTGTGAGGAACAGCACAATATTGAGAATTTGTCTCATAGCCATTGATCTCGATAGTAGAAGTAAACTGTGAAGTGGAAAAATAAAGGTGCGGTGTAGGTGAGGCTATCAATGCGATCCAAGATGCCGCCATGTCCAGGGAGCAGCGTGCCGCTATCTTTGATGCCCAAATCCCGCTTTAGAGCCGAAATATTCACATCACCAACAAATCCCGTCAGGCTCAGCAATAATCCTAAACAAGCAGAATGGAGTAAATCAAAGGGAGTCAGCCAAGCTGCTAGGACGATCGCTAGTCCTGTGGTTGTCAAAACTCCACCGAGCAGACCTTCTACGGTTTTCTTAGGGCTGACCTTCGGAATAATCTTGTGACGACCCAATAGCTTGCCGAAGATATATTGCGCGATATCATTAATTTCCGTTAGAAGCAATAGATAGACTAATAAACCTATACCGCCCGCGATGGGGTTGCCACTCACTGGCAGGATGGTGAGGTAGGAGAGATGACTAATTGTGTAGACATTTAACATTAGTCCCCAATGAAGCGTGCCGATCGCATTTAAAAAACCTTCTGTTTCGCCATTGAATAACATTCGCATGGGTAGGAAGAGAAACATATAAATGGGAATAAAGATGAGAAACATCCCATACCAGCCAATGTAAATCCAGAAATATTGCAGAATAATGGCGAGATATGCCCACAGTAAAACGCGGCGATCGCTAAAACGGGTAGGAATGAGGGAAAAGTATTCACGCAGTGCAATGAAGCTGAGCATCATAAAAAAGGCGATGGAAACTGGCTGTTTCAGTAAGATGGCAAGACTGAAAATGCTGACCATGATCCACCAAGATTTAATGCGGGCTTGCAATTCGCTATAGTCAGTTTTCGGTTGACTAATTGCTAAGCCAAGGGTGGTAATTGAGGCGATCGCTAGTAATCCAAAAATCCCTGCGAGGGTATATAACACTGGTGCAGCTAAGTCTATACCCATGACTATTTCCATAACTTTTTCCATCCTTTAGACCTCCTGTAGCATTCCTTGAATGCGATTGATCATTGTCCAAACCTGAAGCAGAATCACTGCGCTCAACAGGAGCGTGAGCCATTGAGTTGGTGCGATGCCTAAACCTAAAGTCAAGCCAATACTGCCAAAAACAAAGGCGCGATCGCTTTTGCCCATTGGTCCCTCATAATGTCGCTTCTGAGAAATCTCATAGCCCAAGACCCCGACCATTTCTGAGGCGATCGCTAAGATCACAATGCCGACGATCAAGGGCGCAGCAACTCCTGCAATCAAACTAAAGGGCAGATAAAGCGCAATATCGGAGAGGACATCGCCTAACTCATTGAGAATGCAGCCAAATTTTGTAGTCTTGCCATGTTCACGGGCAAGCATTCCATCAATGGCATTAAGAGCCATGCGGATTAATAAAACTACGGGTATAGATAGTAAAACTGCTTGAGTGGTGGGAAGAATTGCGATCGCAAGTTGGGTACTTTGCACTAGTGCTAGTCCCGTTGCACCTGAGAGCAAAATTGCTGACACCGTAACTTGGTTAGGGGAAATTTGCCATGCTTCTAATCGGTTGACTAAGGGACGGAGATAGTTTTGAAAGGTTGATTTGCATTGATAGATGGAAACCATTAGCTGCTCCGAGAACTCATGGACTAATCATGCAGCTTGTACCAATGTAATGAGAATGACTAGAACGATGAGGCTGAGATTGCCTTGAAGTGATTAGAAGTGACTCAAAGCAGATCGAAGTAGATCGAAATTTTTTGAAAAAATATTGTTATATTTATTGAAGGTAGGGATCTGAAACCCCCTACTTTCAATAGAAATAGTGATTTTCAAGAAGTGTAGACTCCTTGGAAAACCAAAAGTCAAGCACAGTAAAGTTCTGGTTTTCATTTTGCCTATGGCAAAACGAAAACCGCTATAGGTAGCCATGTATGTCTGGATTATCAACATTTCGTCCCGAAGCTCTTGATCAATGGCTGCCCCAAATGATTCAGCAACGCTATGTGCAAATACTTCTGCAACGGATTGGGATGACAAGGCGTAGAGCCGATTGTTTTGTACGTTTAGCAGTCTATTTATTTTTAAAAGACTGCCAAGCACGTAAGGCAATGCCCAAAGCTCCTCTCACAGAATTATCTTTTCCCCAAGGATGGGTGGAATGTAGCTGCCTTGAAGCCTCGGACGTATTTTATAGCGACAAAGATCGTGGGGGCGATCGCTCGGCGGGGATGATGCTAAATAAGCTCGTTGATTTGGGGCTAATCCAAAAGCAATTTGACGGTAACTGTACCCAAATTAAATTTCATGCCATGCCAGAGCTACTGAAGGGAGATAGTCCAGAGGCCGAAGTAAAATTTGCGATCGATGGCTTTGACCCGCGTAGTGATGCCATTCCGATCGCAAATTTATTAGCTAGCAACTACAACTGGCTCAACCGAAATAATGATGCTGTCACCTATCGCATTGCTAATATTCTGCGCGATTGGGCAAGTCAATATGCCAAAGGCTTACGGGTACTGCGCCGCAGTGACAATCAAAATCCTGTAGGGTTTTATGCCTTCTATCCGACTAAACGCGAATCAGAAATTAAGTTTTTTGAGCCGCCTAGTCGTGGACTACATCTGAGTCAAGTTACCAATGTTGATCCTTTTCAGATGGCTTTAGCAGGAGATGAAAACTGTCGCTCGATTTTTGTCCGCAGTTGGGTAATTGATAGCAAATATCGTCCAGCCTCTCAACTAGATCTTTTGATTGATGCCCAACAAACGATGATCAAAATGCAGCAGGATTTCCCAAACCTTTGGGATATGTATACTTTGATCATTCATCCTAGCTATGCCGAATTATGTCTAGCTCTCGGTTTTCAGAAGACCAGCTCCGATCCAAAAATGCCCCTCTATTGGATGTATCAAGCTGTCGATCGCTTCTTAAAAATTGATATGCGAAACCTATAAATAGTCAGTCTTATAGCCTTTTCAATCACACAATCCCGTACTTCACTAAACTAGGGAATTCTATAGCTCAAGTTACTGATTTGAATTAGAAATTAATCGAATTGATGATCTAACGGATAAGCTTATGACAAGTTACACATTGTTAGTTAGAGATATAGAAAACTTCTACCAATTTTTGCAACTCTTGCAATAGGTTTGATTCGGCGCTAAACCATTAATTCCATAGAAGCTGATATGTCAATTCCAGAGCCAATTTTAATTGTTTACAGCGAACTGCCCAAAGCGATCGCTACTTCAGACTTACGCCAAGCAAGAGTTGATGAGTTTTTAGCATCAAGATCTTTGCAGCCCAAAAGTCGTAAGGCTTATCAAGCGGATTTGCAGATATTTATGGATTGGTGCGATCTGGCTTGGGTTGATGTGAGTCGTCGCAAAGTGACGCAGTTTAAAACTTTTGGTAATGTTACAAAGTTGTTGAAAAGTAATAAAGTAGAGTAAGTAAAAAGAGACAAAAAAGATGGTAA
>QBLS01000055.1 GCA_003249015.1 Pseudanabaena sp.
TTTACCTCTCATCTCCCTTAAGTATTTATGCTCAACGCCTAATTGAGATGCTCCCCGCAGGCAATGGCTTAAACGGGTCAAAAGCGTTATAAATCTGAGTCAGCAGATCTTGGGACATGGGATTAGATTGCGAGAGATTTTGACAGCATTATAGATCACTAGATTGATTGCAGTTTGTTTGTGCAACTGTGAATTGCCTAAAGCATCGGGATAATAATCAAGTACAATTATTTGGCATTTCTAGAGATAGGTTCTGGGTTGAATTTGCAAGATAGTTTCGGAAGTGAACCCAAAAACATCACAGTCATCGGCGCAGGTGCTTGGGGCAGTGTGATCGCGGGCTTGTTAAAAAACAATCACCACCATGTGCAGATCTGGTCACGCCAAAGCCAGATACCTTTGGCTGAGACTGTGAGAAATAGCGATGCGATTATTTCGGCAGTTTCGATTAAAGGTGTCAGGTCGATCGCAGAGCAACTACAAAAAGCAGACTTCCCAGATTCCACAGTGATCGTCAGTGCCACCAAGGGCTTAGAGCCAGTCACTAGGCAGACTCCATCGCAAATTTGGCGATCGCTAATTCCTGACCATCCGCTTGTGGTTTTGTCGGGTCCCAACCTCTCGCAAGAGATTATGGCGGGTCAACCTGCGGCGACAGTGGTGGCAAGTACCGATGAGAAAGCTGCTCAATTTATTCAAAATATTTTTGCGTCTCGCAACTTCCGTGTTTATACCAACGCCGATCCTGTGGGTGTGGAGCTAGGCGGCACTCTCAAAAATGTAATTGCGATCGCAGTGGGAGCCTGTGATGGCTTAAACCTAGGCACAAATGCTAAGTCAGCACTGATTACGCGATCGCTGATTGAGATTATTCGGGTCGGTGTATATTTTGGGGCGCAGCCTGAAACTTTTTGGGGACTGTCAGGATTGGGCGATCTGTTGGCAACTTGTAGCAGTAACCTTAGTCGCAATTATCAGGTGGGCTTTGCGATCGCCCAAGGATTAAGCTTAGAAGAGGCGATCGCGAAGATCAGTGGTACAGCCGAAGGCGTGAACACAGCTAATGTATTGATCGAAATTAGCGATCGCGAACAAATCTATGTTCCTGTATCGCGTTATGTCTATCGGCTGCTCAAGGGTGAAATTAATTTACAGCAAGCGGTAGAAGGTTTAATGGAGAGAGATCTCAAACCAGAGAACTAATTGGCGGCGCGGCGAAGCCGCGCACCACTAAATCATTAACAGAAAAAATCATGCGTAATTCCTATATTGTTGATGCACCTTGGCTGGCTGAACATCTGCAAGATCCCCTTGTGGTGGTTATTGACTGTCGCTTTTCACTGATGGATGTGACCCTCGGACACACCCAATATCAGACTAGTCACATCGCAGGCGCTTACTATCTAGATCTCAATCTAGACTTGTCTAGCCCTGTGCAGCAACATGGCGGTCGCCATCCCCTGCCAGATATCGCCCAGCTAGCAGCAAAACTTTCACAAATGGGAATTACCAAGAACACATTAGTCGTCGCCTATGATGACTCACGATTTGGGTTTGCGGCAAGGCTATGGTGGCTCTTGCGCTATATGGGGCATGAGCTTGTGGCTGTGCTAGATGGCGGTTTTGCGGGGTGGCAATCTCTCAACTATCCGATCGCCACAGAATTACCACTTTCCAAATCAAGTAACTTTGTTCCTCTTTTACAAACAGAATGGATAGTTGACATCGAGACGGTCAAGGCGCGTAAAGATTTACCTGAAGTGGCTTTGGTGGATTCGAGAGAAGGCGATCGCTATCGGGGTGAACGGGAACCCATCGATCCAATTGCTGGACATATTGCAGGAGCCGTAAATTATCCTTGGATGGAAGTCACCAATGCACAGGGCTTGGTAATTGAGAATCATCGCGATCGCTGGCAAGAGCTAGAAAAATCTCAAGAAATTATTGTTTACTGTGGCTCAGGGGTTACGGCTTGCGTAAATTTGTTGTCTCTCAACCTTGCAGGAATTACAAATGCTAAGCTCTACGTTGGTGGTTGGAGCGACTGGTGTTCTTATCTAAATACAGATGCAAATATCAACTTTCGATTAGCGCAATTTATTGACATCGATCCACTAATAGAACTAGTGCAAGAATTTTATAAATTTGAGCAAATCACCTTTGATCAAGGAGTCCTCAAAGCTTTTACAGCTTTATTGAGTGATGAGCAGTTTGGATTGATTTGGCTAATTTGTGATCGCGATGTTCCCATAGGTTACGTTGCTTTGACTTTCTTTTTTAGCATGGAATATCATGGACGTTGTGGCTTAGTGGATGAGTTATATATTCAAGAAAGCCATCGTGGCAAAGGAATTGGCAAAAAAGTATTTAATTTAATTGAAGATTATTTGAGAAGCCAAAAGATGCGATCGCTTTCTCTAGTTGTCGATCATTGGAATGACAAAGCAGAAGTCTTCTACTCCAAATTAGGCTTCCACCGCGAGAAGCGTCATTTGATGGTTAAGCACATTAGCGACTAAAACATTGCATAGGGATCGATCTTCGCAAAAGAGGCTTCGACTTCGCTCAGCCAACTTGTACTGCTGGCTGAGCGAAGTCGAAGCCCTGATCTCACTGTAAAACTTGTTGAAGTGTCGAAGCCTCTTTTAGTAAACTTTACCAATTAGCGATCGCCCAATATAGCTACTATTTCTGGATTGAGAAGCAATCTGTTGTTCGTTAGCAATCCATTCATGGTGCGGATTGAAAAGCTTGGCTAGTTTGGGCATAGGCAGATTTAGGCATTTTGCGGGATTAATGCTCATTGCCAACCATAGTTCTCGATCTGCCAAGAATCCTGTGACAACTAACTTTTGCCATAAAACTGCTAACGCAAACTCTAAGCCGATCGCCCCCACAGGGGCAACTTCAAAGGGAACTACTTTCTCTTCGTAAGCACAGGGAGTATGGTCGATCGCGATCGCATCGATTGCTCCTGACTTGATTCCCGTAACTAGCGCAAGGCGATCGTCCTCACTGCCGAGGGGTGGGCTGAGGCGGAGATTGGGGTCATAGGTTTCCAAATCGCGATCGCAGTGGCAGAGGTGTAACCAAGTTGTACTGGCGGTTACAGGTAGCCCGTCGTTTTTAGCTTGAGCAATTAGCTCCACACTTTGAGCCGTAGAAATCCGCATAAAATGCGTTGGTGCTTTGGTGAGGCGCACTAGTTCAATTAGAGCCGCCAGAGCTGAAGTCTCAGCCGCCGCAGGATAGCCCGTCATTCCATATTGTAAAGACCATTTACCCTCCCGAATTACGCCACCTGTCGCTAGTTCAGGGTTCTGAGGGAATAGGGCAATTACTTTGTTTAAGGGTTTGACATATTCCATAGCGCGGCGTACCAGAGCCAAATTTGCCAATGGCTTACTGTCGGTAAAACCGATAACTGACTCCGCCAGTTCCGCCATATCTGTGAGTTGCTTGCCTTCTAGTCCCTTGGTGATCGCACCCCAAGGTTGCAAAATATCGCCATACTTTTTTTGGACATTGCGCCAAAACTCCAGCGCCGCAATATCATCGATCGCAGGTTGTGTATTTGGCAAAATGCCCACAGTCGCAAAGCCGCCATTAACAGCCGCTTGAGTTAACTCGAAAATCGTCTCCCTCGTCTCATGCCCTGGCTCACCACTGGTACTATACAAATCCACCAACCCCGTTCCCAAAATAAGATTTGAGTACTCGTAGACATTAATATCGGAGGGGATTTGACTAGCATCAAAATCTGTCTGAATTTGGCGATCGCTTCCAACTATGACATCAGCAAATGTCTCAGCATCAGTCCTGTAGGGATCTAAAATTTTTACCTGTTTAAAGAGAGCAGGGTAGGCGATGGAGTTTTCTGAAAGCATGACAAAACAATTTTCTTTTAACTGTATAGCGTTTTTATGGCATTACAGCACTTTGCGCTTAATTAAAACCTGTGGTGTGCGCCCCCTAATCCTAGGCTTAAGAAGAAGTCACTACTTAAAGCGTTGTAAGTTTAAAATGAATATAGCAAACTGAGTTTTTTAGCGCCGAAGGCGCTAAAAAACTCAAATCTTGAGAACCTCATAAATATTTATGGCAAAAGTCGAAATTTATACATGGCGGATGTGTCCTTTTTGTATCAGAGCTAAGCAACTGCTGGACAAAAAGGGTGTGAAGTATACCGAGTATGCTATTGATGGCGATGAGGCTGCGCGATCGGCGATGGTGGAACGCGGCTCCGATGGTAAGCGTTCCGTACCCCAGATTTTTATCAATGACCAACATATCGGCGGCTGTGATGCCATCCACAACCTAGATCGTCAAGGTCAGCTTGATCCACTACTTGCCGCGTAGGTGCTAAAACCCGAAAAAGGCTAATTCGCCCGCTTCGCGGGCTAATCAGCCTTTTTCAGGTTTATATTGAATTGGCGCGGCATGGTCGCGCCATACTAAAGAGTTGAAATTATGTCTGAATATTTGCGCGTGGGTCATCTTGCCCCAGACTTTGAAGCTGACGCAGTATTTGATCAGGAATTTACAAGGATCAAACTATCCAGCTATCAAGGCTCCAAGTATGTGGTTTTGTTCTTTTATCCCCTTGACTTCACCTTTGTTTGCCCCACTGAAGTACTAGCTTTTAGCGATCGCTATGATCAGTTCGCCAAATTAGATACTGAAGTAATTGGTATTTCTGTGGATAGTAAGTATGCCCATCTGGCTTGGATTCAAACCCCACTTGCCGATGGCGGCTTGGGTGGCGACATCAAATGTCCCCTTGTGTCTGACCTTACCAAAGCGATCGCCACCTCATTTAATGTCCTAGATCCGATCGCAGGGGTATCTCTCAGAGGTCTGTTTATCATCGACAAAGCAGGAATCGTCCAGCACGCTACAGTCAACAACCTTGCCTTTGGGCGTAATATTGACGAAGCCCTGCGAACTCTCAAGGCGATCCAACATACCCAAAGGCACACAAACGAGGTCTGTCCCGCAAACTGGCAAGAAGGCATGGCAACACTCAAAATCACCTAGGGACTTACAATTAACTAAAGTAACTAGGGCTTCGACTTCGCTCAGCCAACGTATACTGCTGGCTGAGCGAAGTCGAAGCCCTGAGCTTGCCAAAGTGTCAAAGCCTTGAATGAACGTAAATACGTCACTCTGTGCCAAATATAGCTGGGATTATCAGTGCCGCATTTGTTAATGATCTCGAAATATGTTTTTTTGGTTAACTACAGTACAAAACACATATCCAATATCGGTTAAGTTTTCATTAACAAAACAACATAATAGTAAAGATCTACAAATCTCATAAACAATGGGGGAGCCAAGTAAAGTAATGGCTGAAAAAACAAAGGCTGTATTAATGGTTCATACCGATCAGGCACAAGGTAAATTGTGGCAAACAGCCTTGTCTACACAGCAGTTAGATGTAACTTGGCAAAATACTTCCTTGGACATAGTGCAGTATTTAGAGAAATGCGATCGCCAAGATCTGCCAGATTTACTGATTATGGACATGGCTATTAAAAGTCCCAGTTCCGAGACGCTTCAGTCATCATCGGTCTGCCAGTGGTTAAGCAAAAACAAGGTACCAACTAAGGTTGTTCTGTTCAATCCAAGACAAGAAAAAATTAAAGATATTGAGCATAGCTGGGCAATTAGACGTGGTGCATCCGATGTCATACCTCGTTTGTACTCTGACAACTTAATTACTGAAATAGCTAGAGTCACAGCTTTGATGGGCTGTAGCCTAGAACGCCTCCCCCTAGAAAAAATTGCCAGAACCATAGAGTCAAGGGTTGTAAATACATCATCTAAGGTTCGTGATTTACCTGTTCAGTCCGAAGAAGAGCAAGACTCTACAAGCAAAAGATCGCAAACTAAAAATAATTCTCGTAGCAATCAAAGCTCTGATGACAGTGAAATAGTTATGTATCGTGGTGTAAGAATCAGGCGCTAAAAACTATTCCATAAGCAACAATCTTATCAGAAGAGAATTTATCGCTTGTTGATCGCGTTGAAACATTAAGCGATGCTGAGAAGTTTGAGGCGATCGAACTCATACTCACATCGCTCAAAAAAAGTCTTTCTCTCTCAGCCTGAGAAGTGGGCTTTTGTGCGATGTATAAAACTAGGAGGTATCTCCAATCTCATATATATAGTGATTTTAAATCTTGAGAAGAGGCTTCGACTTCGCTCAGCCAGCAGTATATGTTGGCTGAGCGAAGTCGAAGCCCTAACTCTTGCTTTGCTATATATTCTCACTTAGCTGATTGCACTTGGCAATGGACTGATTTCGGGCGTGCTTTGGGTTTAGATTTCTGGGCGACCGATGAAGCACTCAAAGCAAGTGCTACTCAATTAAAATAAAATTTACTATTCCGTCTATAATCCTTATTTGAATTTACTATATCAAGTAGGTAGCTTGGAATTTAGCCAATTCTTCACTACTGTTTCGATTGGAATTGCCTGACTATCGACTTGATAATTCATCTTCTGCATATCTTCATTAGAGACTAAACCAGCTAGTTCCGCGATCGCTCCGCGTACTTCTGGATATTTCTGTAAAACAGTCTGATTGAAAATTGGCACTGCTTCGTAAGGTGGAAAATATTTTTTATCATCTTCCAAAACAAATAGATTTAAAACTGGAATCAAGCCATCAGTGGAATTTCCTGCGATTAGATCGACCTTCTTCTGGGCTAGGGCTTGATACATTAAACCGATTTCCATTTGTTGCGGAGGCTTGTCAAATTTCAATCCGTAGGTTTTAGCTAATCCAGCATATCCATCTGCTCTTTCCAAAAACTCATAACCAAACCCTGCTTGCCATTGGGGAGTATATTGAGCCGCATCAGATATTGTTTTTAGATTGTAGCGCTTGGCATCTTCAGCGCGAATTGTAATTGCAAATGTATTATTAAAACCCAAGGATGGCATTACTTCCAATTGAAATTTTTCAGCATAGTTTTGCTGAACTTGTTGATATACTGTTGCAATATCAGTAATAGGCGATTGCTTTAATACAGCCGTTAGAGCCGTGCCAGTATATTCCACATAAGCCGAAATTTGCCCCTCTTTTACGGCTTCATGACAGACAAAGGTTCCTCCCAAATTAAAACGGCGATCAACCTGTAAGTTTGTGCGGTTCTCAATTTGTTGGGCTAATAATTCACCTAAAATTAATTGCTCAGTAAAATTTTTAGAGCCAATGATAATTTTTGCAGGAGCTTGTTGGAGAAAAACTGTAGTTATCGCAGTAATAATCGCGATCGCCACAATACCTACAATTGCGAATCGAAGACTAGATCTTGATTGTATTGTCTTCTGCTGGGTAATCTTTTTTTCTAGCCAACCCAAACCAAAATCGGCTATCAGAGCCATGATTGCAGCGGGAATAGCCCCTGCAAGAATCAATTGATTATTAACTGTGGAAATACCACGAAAAATAAATACGCCCAATCCACCACCGCCAATCGCAGCGGCAATGGTGGCAATCCCTACGGAAATGACTGTTGCTACCCGAACACCTGCCAAAATTATACCTGTGGCAAGGGGAAGTTCTACCTGAGCTAATAATTGCCAATCTGTCATTCCCATCCCTCGTCCAGCCTCACGCACGGAAGGATCGACGTTCTGAATACCAACATAAGTATTACGGATGATGGGTAATAGGGCGTAAAGAGTTAGCGCCACGATCGCAGGAGTTTTACCGATACCACCGAGAAATGGAACTGAGATGAGAAAACCAAAAATCGCTAAGCTAGGAATAGTCTGTAAGGCGTTGGCAAGTCCTAGAATTAAAGGCGCAAACCGAGGGAACCGAGTAATCAAAATTCCCAAGGGGATGCCGATCGCAATGGCTAAGGTCATCGCAATTATTACTAAAACTAAATGCTCGCCACTAAGACGCAAAATCTCTGAGCTATATTGATTCAGAAAGTTAAACAACTAAGTAATCTCCAAAGTTTTTTATTGTGACCGCGCCTTCGGCAGGGACATAACTGATATCTGCTTCACAAATTAGTTGACAAGCAAGCCATAAATGCTTGGGCTTCAGGATGGGGCGATCGCATGAATTCTTCTTTAGTCCCCAAGACCACTAGTTGACCTTCATGCATCAAGCCAATGCGTGTACCTAAAAAAAAAGCTTCTTGAATATCATGGGTGACAAATACCACAGTCTTTCCCAATTGCTTTTGTAAATAGCGGAACTGTTGTTGCAGTTCCAATCTAGTAATCGGATCGAGTGCGCCAAAGGGTTCATCCATTAATAGGATTGGTGGATCGGCGGCTAAAGCCCTAGCGATGCCGACGCGCTGACGCTGACCGCCAGATAGTTGGTGGGGATAGCGATGAGCAAATATTTCTGGCTCTAGCCCCACTAAATCAAGCATTTCATTAACTCTTGCTTCAAATTTGGGTTTAGACCATTTCAGCAAAGATGGAACCAGTCCAATATTTTCTTTAACCGTAAAGTGAGGAAACAAACCTGTTTCTTGGATCGCATAGCCAATCCTGCGCCTGAGTTCGATGGCATCCCATTCAAGGGTAGAGCGATCGCTGACCAAAACTTGTCCTGTTGTTGGCATCAGCAAACGATTTATTAACTTTAAAGTTGTCGTCTTACCACTACCACTGCGCCCCAGCAACAATAATGCTTCCCCTTGATTTATTGCTAAATTTACCCTTGTCAAGAGATCGCGGCGACCAACACGAAAGTTTACATCTCGAAATTCCACCCTGACCTTTGATAAATCAACATTTGGAGAATTTACATTTGTTGGCTGGGGCATATTACTCACTTCATTGCAAGCTAATAAAAATGGGCTTAAAACAACAAGCCTAGTCTACCTGATCGCCTTAGCCAGAATTGTCCTATGTGCGGATGGGAAGCATGACTTTCTACTAGAAAGCCTCGATCATAGCAGCAGGACATTTTTCGGATTTTTGGGGACTTACAGAGGACTCAAATCGTGACACTTTATGCGCCAGATTTAAATCTTGTAACCTTGTAAATTAAGCCCTCAACGGGATTTGAACCCGTGACCTTTCCCTTACCAAGGGAATGCTCTACCCCTGAGCCATGAGGGCGTTTTTTAACGCTTTGTAATTATTACATAGCGATGTCCTTTTTTTGACATATTAGAAAAAAATTTTTTAAGTTTATAGAAACGTATAAGTGTTGTCATATTTTTGTGAATGATTAGGCTTGTGTGGCAAAGCCGCGCAAGCCTAATCATTCAAGTAATCAGGGCAAATCAGAACAGGGTAGCGCCACCTTACTCTGTTCTGGTTTTATACTTAAGGTTAAGCTAAAGTTAGATTTAAGGCTTAGAATTTTGTTGATTCAGGTCATTAAACCAGATTTTTAAAGCCATCCCATGAACATTACAGTTAGACTGCGCCGTCAAGCATCCCGTACCAGTGAGGCTAATTTCCAGACATATCAAATCGAAGTTGATCCTGAACGCACTACGGTACTGGATGCTCTGATTAAAGTGCAGAGTGAGCAAGATGGATCAATTGGATTTCGGCGTAATTGTCGCAATGCTATCTGTGGTTCCTGTGCGATCAGGGTTAATGGTAAAACGGGGCTAGGCTGTCAGAAACATATCAGCGAGGTAATGGGCGATCGCGACGAAGAGTTAGTGCTTGAGCCAATGCAAAACTTACCTGTAATTAAGGACTTGATCGTTGATATGACTAAGTTTTGGGATAATCTTCAGCAGGTTGATCCCTATGTATCGACTGCCTCCAGACAAATTAGTAAGACAGAGTTTTTGCAAACTCCCGCGCAACGTTCCAAATTGCAGGCGGCGGCAAACTGTATCCTCTGCGGCTCTTGCTATTCTGAATGTAACGCGGTGGCGGTTAATGAGCGTTTTGTGGGACCCCATGCATTAGCAAAGGCTTACCGCGTTATGGCGGACAACCGTGATGATCGCACCGATGAGCGAGTTGAGAAATACAACACATCAGGGTTTGTGTGGGACTGCACCCGCTGTTACAACTGCAACGAAGTCTGCCCTGTGGAAGTGCAACCCCTAGATCGCATCTCTGGGATTAAGCAGGAAATTCTTGCCAATCGCGATTTGCCAGAGTCCACCGCTCAGCGCCATCGCCACACCATGGTCGATCTAGTTAAAGAAGATGGTTGGATTGATGAAAGTAAGTTTGGTGTCCGCGTGCTTGGCGATAATTTTCGAGATTTAAAGGGGTTGCTGAGTATTTTCCCCCTTGGAGTTCGGATGGTTTTGAGTGGCAAAATGCCTTATCCTTGGAAGTTTCAAAAATCGGAGGGCGCTGACGAAGCAAAAGCCTTGATTGAGGCGATCGCTAGCTTGAAAGACAGGAATCATCAAAAGTGAAACTTGCATCAGGCTCAAGACTCATCAATTTTTTAGGGTTCTCCTTAGGATTTAGTGGACTACTGTTTGCGGCTTCGGCTTGGAATGTAGCAACAACCTATCGAGCCTTTGACAAGGCGATCGCGAATCAATTCAAGCTACAGAACCTTAGCAATCAGATTATTTATTTTGACGAAGTGCTTACTATGTCTGCAAGGATGTATGCCAGTACCTCAGAAGCAAAATGGGAAGAACGCTACAATAAAATTGTGCCGCAGCTAGACGAAACAATCCGTCAGATTATTGCCCAAACGCCTGATACTTACAATGCCAACGCCAAAAAGACAGATGTAGCTAACCTTAAGTTGATTGAACTGGAGACAAGGGCATTTCAATTAGTACAGCAGGGTAAGTCTGCGGAGGCTATGCAATTGCTGTCAGGGGCAGAATATGAATCCCTGAAACAAGTCTATGCCGAAGGTATTGATGGTACTCGCGAGGCAATTCAAGCAGAAACAGAAGGAAGTATTTTGCAGTACAAACAACTCCTGTTTCAGTCTTTGTTGTTGACGGGGATTAGCTTTCCTGTATTGGTCATAACTGCGATCGCCATAATTTTGCAAGTACGAGTTTATGTAAATCAACGCGATCAAGCTCAGCTATCTTTACAAGAGTTAAACCAACGCCTAGAAAACCGAGTGGAAGAACGGACAGAAGCTCTAAAGTTTGCGAATACGGAGATTACTTATTTAAATGAAAGACTGCAAAAAGAGAATCTGCGAATGAGTTCTGAGTTGGAATTAACTAGACGTTTGCAACAAATGATTTTACCTAAAGATGAAGAATTAGAAGAAATTAAGGAGTTAGATATAGCAGGGTTTATGGAACCTTCGACAGAGGTTGGGGGCGATTATTATGATGTTTTGGCTCAGAATGGAAGGATCAAAATTGGGATTGGGGATGTGACAGGGCATGGTTTGGAGAGTGGGGTATTGATGATTATGGCTCAAACCGCAGTCCGCACTCTCAATGCTTTACAGGAAAAAGATCCCACGCGCTTTCTATCAGCATTGAATACAACAATGTATGAAAATGTGCGCCGTATGAACTCTGACAAGAATATGACTTTGCTGCTACTTGATTATTTTCAAGGCAAGTTGAGTATTGTCGGACAGCATGAGGAAGTAATCTTGGTCAGAGCAAACGGCGATGTGGAATGTATTGATACCAATGATCTAGGTTTTCCGATTGGGATAGAAGCTGATATTAGTGCTTTTATTATGCAGGTGCATATTGATTTGGCGATTGGGGATGTGGTGGTTCTCTATACAGATGGCATTACTGAAGCTGAGAATAGCGATCGCCAACTCTATGGTTTGGGTCGTCTATGCCAAATTATCAAGCAAAATGCAAAGCATTCGGCTCAACTAATCTGTGAAGCAATTATTCAAGATCTCAAAAAATTTATTGGTGGATTTCGCGTCTATGACGATATCACCCTAGTGGCTGTAAAAAAAATTAGAGAGCATAATGTCTAAGTATGAGGATATGGGAGGATTCCCAATCACGAATGGAGCCTTGACCATTTCTTAGCTATATTCCGCATCGCCAAATATATAGCAAAAAAAGTTTTGCTTAGGACATAAAACCAAGAAGCGAGTATCGGCGCTCCGCGCCGACACTCGCTTCTTGGTTTTTGATTTGTACTAACTAACTCTTGCTTTGCTATATATAGCAATTTTAAATATTTAGAAGAGGCTTCGACTTCGCTCAGCCAACGTATACTGC
>QBLS01000056.1 GCA_003249015.1 Pseudanabaena sp.
TTTCAGCAAAAGGATGACTTTTACTGGGAGTACTTATCTGAGATATATCTCTACTTGAACCAATACCGTCCCCAACAGGAATGGCAGGCGATTGCCATCTTTGCGAGGCGCAGTTATGAGCCAGAGCCAAGAAGCCATGTGCAGGAGATGCTCGACTGTCAAAGGATACGGCGAGTCTACCTTGAAGATCTCCTAGAGCGAGAGACAGACTCCTTCGCGATCGGGATTATTCAGCTAATTTTATCTAGCGAAAGTCAAGCCGTAACTAAGGCAAGACAACTAGGTGAGAGGATTGAGCAGGAAAGTGATACCGAAATCCAAGAGCAGGTACTAGAATTAATAGAGACAGTGTTGGTATATAAATTCCCAAAGCTAGGTCGTCAGGAGATTGAGGCAATGTTTACATACAGTGATTTAAAGCAAACGCGAGTTTATCAAGAGGCAAGAGAAGAAGGCGAACAACGTGGAGAGGAACGCGGTGAGCAGCGCGGGTTAAAGTTAGGTGAGCAGCGCGGCTTAAAACTAGGCGAGGAACGCGGACTGGTAAAGGGGCAAGCCACGATGCTGCTACGGATGCTTAGCCGCAAGTTTGGTCAGATTACGCCAAGTTTGCGGGGCAAGGTCAACAAACTATCGGTAAAGCAGTTGGAAAATTTAGCTGAAGCCTTATTTGACCTTGAGACGATCGCTGACTTAGATAACTGGCTAAAAACCAAAGGCAAAGACAACTAGACGAGTTTTAAACCAATATCTGCGGAGGGACATGACCAGTCATGTCCCTTTTTCATGGCTAGCGCTTGTTCCCAAGAATAAAAACTATGAAACAAGCCGAAAATGTACCAACCCATATTTGAAATTACGCCAGAAATTGAGCAGCATTTTGATAGCCCATTGAGAGTAAAGGCAGAAGCAACCGTTGAAGCGATCGCCCTATCAAAATCTATAAGCCATGCAACGCCGCAACAACAGGTAGAACTAGCCAGAGCATCAGGATGGGGAACACTCACTGATATCTGGATAAAAGCCAATCATCAGGGCAACACATGGCAGCATCGCTGTCATGAAAAACTAAGCCAACTTTTGACTCAAGCCGAAATCCAATCCGCTAAATCTGCGACGGCAACCGCTTACCAAACTAGTTTTGAAGTCATCCGTGCCATGTGGGATCTGCTTGGTGATATTGGCTTCACAGGGGGAGCGATCATCGAACCAGCGTGCAACACCTTATCGTTTATGGGATGTCAGCCCGCAATGATGAGAGAGCGATCGCAATGGGTAGGTATAGAACTAGACCCAATCTTTGCCCAAATCGCGAGATTGCTATACCCAGAAGCGCTGATTTACGCTCAAGGATTTGAGACGGTGAGCCTCAGTGATAACAGTTTTGACCTAGCGATCGGGAACGTTCCCTTTGGAAACTACAAACTCTACGATCCACGCTATGCTCATATGAATCTCAGCATTCACAATTATTTTCTAGCTAAAAGTGCGGATTTAGTGCGAGAAAATGGGTTAGTAGCTATGATTACAAGTTGCTTTACTCTTGATGCCGCTAATACTAGCTTTCGGAGATATTTAGCGAGTAAGTTAGAGCTAGTGACAGCCATTAGATTGCCAGACATTGCTTTCAAGAGATTTGCCAATACGGAAGTGGTTGCGGATATCTTGATTTTCCGCAAGCTCACTGAAACTGAACAGTTGGCGATGAGTCGAAAAAATTACAAATATCCTGATTGGGTAAATACTTCTCCATCGGGAGAATACACAGTCAATCAGGAACCAATCATGATTAACCAATGGTTTCTGAGTTAAGAAGTATAGGCAAAAAGAGTAAGGTGGCGCTATGTGCCGCCTTACGCGCAGCGCTATAAAGCGAGATATTTTATAGGACTCCAATGTGACATTAACTATAACAACTTTGAATAATGTACGATAAATATAATTGTAAATTAGTTCATAGCTATGGCTATCGCCAATCAAATTAAAAAGCCTTGTTCTGATTCATTAGTTTTGCTGCCACTATTTTCTAGTGCGATTTCGGCGGGATTTCCTTCTCCTGCGGACGATCATCTCGAAGATCGCTTAGATCTCAATCGTTATTTGATAAGTCAGCCCGCATCGACTTTTTTCATGCGATTTGAGGGTGAACCAATGCTTGAAAGTGGCTTACAGCATGGCGATCTTTTAATTGTTGATCGCTCTGTAGATCCAACTGACAGCAAAATTGTGGTGGCGGCGATCAATGGTGAGTTAGTTGTGCGCCGCGTTAGGCAAAGTCGGCGACAGATGCGGCTTTTATCGGAAAACCCCAATTGCCCAACAATTTACATCACCAAAGATACTGAGTTCCAGATATGGGGAGTAGTTACTTATGTCATCCGCACACTGCATAGCACTCGTCGATTGCAATAGCTTTTACGTTAGCTGTGAACGAGTATTTAACCCTAATCTAGAAGGTAAACCCGTTGTTGTACTTAGTAACAATGACGGCTGTATCGTGGCGCGATCGCCTGAAGCAAAAGCTTTGGGCATTCCGATGGGTGCGCCTTATCACAGGTACAAGCATCAACTTCAAAACGCAGGCGCGATCGCTCTGTCATCAAACTACGAGTTATACGGAGATATGAGCCATCGTGTTTACGATGTGCTGTTTGCATCTGTGCCAGAAGTTGAGATTTATTCGATTGATGAATGTTTTTTAGATTTGACTGGTTTCACTCATTTGGGAACCGAGGGATTGATGGAATTTGGCACGAAATTGCGCGAGAAAATTCTTAGATGGACTGGCATCCCTACTGGTATCGGGATTGCCTCAACCAAAGTTTTATCTAAAGTTGCCAATCGGGTTGCTAAGAAATCTGTAATCGGTGTAGCGGAATTGATAACCGACGAACTGCGAGATCGCGTACTCAGCAATATTGAAATCGAAGATATTTGGGGAATAAATAAACGCTTGGGTGTAAGACTGCGATCGCATGGAATCATAACGGCGGCTAATTTGAGAGATGCCCCTGAAGCACTCATCAAGCAAATTATGGGAATTGTCGGTGTCAGGATTATGTATGAGTTGCGGGGTTTATCGTGCTTGCCAATGGAAGCGAGCGCGCCACCGCAAAAGAATATGATTTGTTCGCGTTCATTTGGACAGCCCGTAACTACGCTGGCACAGATGCATGAAGCAATCGCCCATCACGCAGCGAGGGCGGCGGCGAAGTTGAGACATAGGAAATTAAGAGCTTCAGTTCTAGGAGCATTTGTGACAACTAACCGATTCAAGCCCAATGACCCGCAATATAGTAATTCAGTTACGGTTTCTTTGCCGACGGCAACGAATAGCTCTCAAGTATTAATTCGTTATGCCAAGTTCTGTATGACCAGCATTTTTCGAGAAGGATTCAGCTATAAAAAATGTGGCGTTAGTTTGAATGATCTAAGCTCGGTTGATGCGGTGCAGTTAGATTTGCTATCACCCTCAGTTAATTCCCCTGACGAGAAGTTGATGGCAATAATTGACTCGCTAAATAGACGCTATGGAAGTGGAACAGTTCGGTTTGCCAGTGAAGGGATTAGGCAAGATTGGAAGATGAGAAGTGATTTGCGATCGCCCAGATATACGAGTCGTTGGGATGAGTTGCTGGTGGTGAGAGCAAATTAGATATGGAGATGACTCACTCTAAAATTGGATGCCAAGTTTGGTTAACGATTGATTGGGAATGCGGTGTTTTTGCGAGAAGTCTTGGTGGTGAGTAACGCAACAATAAATTTTAAAATCATTTCTTTTACAGCCTATTGAGGGTTTAAGTAGTACAGAAATATTTTAAAAAGCTATGCTTCGCACTGCTTTTTAAAATATTTCTGGGTTGTAAGTAAGCGCAAAGCGCTATATCGTCTTTAAATTAGTAGAAGCTTGGACTAGATAACTGAAATTAATACATCCACAACTGCTGCAATCAATGCTGCTGTCAAAGATAAAGTGAAGACGCGACCGTTAAAGCGATTCGAGCCTAATAGGTTGGCATTTCGTCCAAACGCAAAGAGTAGAGACCATGCTTGAGTCTGGCTAATGTTTTCAAAATTGTTGAAGCTAGGAGAAAAAATAGGAGACATAGCAATCACATTTCTAAGTTCTATTGGATGTAACAAAACTTAACATCGTGCCATTTGTTTCGCAACCCTTTTTCGCGATGAACCTTATATTTATGCCATTTGAAATAAGTCTTTTGATTGGGAAACCTAAGCTCAGATTAAAGATGATTCTTCCCTCCAGTCAAGTGGTTATGGCACAACTTGGATCAGGTGATTTAGGTGTGGATCGATAAGCGTTACAAACTGCGACCGCACATTAGTTCGGTAAATATTAGATTATTAGTGTTGTGATCCATCCTGACAGTGTTGATGGTTAAGTATGACTATACTTTGCCAATGATGGTCAAGAGCTATAGTGTCCCGATAGTTATACTTTTATTGATGATGAGCTTGTAAAGTTACCCACAGAACGGCATGGTACATAAGGTTTCTAGCAAGGTGAATACAGCAATAAAGGTATTGATCTTAGGATTTGCGCTTTCAGCTTGCAGTGCGATCGCCCAACCTTTAGCCTTACCCGAAAGCCTAATCTCTGTCACCTCAGATAGTGGCAAAAAGCTTTTATCGACTAGTCAATCGAAAACAGACTACTCGCCACTGAGTAATTATTTTGTTACTCAATCTCATCCCGCTTACTGTGGAGTGGCAAGCATGACGATCGTCATCAATGCTTTACATGGCGATCGAAAACTGACTCAAGACAACTTTTTTGACAACCAAAAAACAAATCAAATTGCCTCTGCGCTCTCTATTCGATGGAGAGGGATGAATCTTGATACGCTTGGCAAATTGCTAGAAAGCCATGATGTCAAAGTTCAGGTTTACCATGCAATTGACACAAACTTATCGACATTTCGTGACTCAGTTACGGAAAACCTCAAGCAGTCCAATAACTTTGTATTAGTCAATTATTTACGGCGCAGTATTGGTCAAGAAAGTGGTGGGCATATCTCACCAATTGCCGCCTATGATCGCTCGACAGATCGTTTTCTAATCTTGGATGTTGCAAGCTACAAATATCCGCCAGTATGGGTAAAAGCTGATGAATTATGGAAATCCATGAATACCATTGACAATGATGGTGGCAAAACCAGAGGCTTTGTATTAGTTAGTCGTTAGAGCATGAATTTACCCCAGTGTAAAACCTGCAAGCTCTACCGAGGCGATCTCTGTCTAGTTCACCCGCAAGGTATGTTAGGTAATAGCTGCGATGATTATCGCTTGCAGTATGAGACAGACTTTCCAGAGAATCAACTAACCAGAGCGCAGCAGTGGGAAATTTTAATGACCCATCCAATGTTTGCAGCAGATTTAGATTGCGATCTCGGAAATCTTGATATTTGAAGCCTTCACCAAAGAGCTTTAAGTCTATTCAACTGCAAAAGTAATCGCTACCACTGCACGAATATCCTTTTCAATTGTGGCTGTGTTGTATGCGCCGCCGTTGCTAACTTCAGTGGAATATCTTGCAGTAATTTGAAAGACATCAGTTTCAGCTTTGCGAACTGTGCCAAGGCGACTACTCGAAACATTAACGATCGCTTCTCCTCTTGCCTTGGCATCTTTAGTTGCTTCTGAAATCATGTCTACTCTCAATTTACCTAGTTCGGTATAAAGATAGGACGGAGGTTCAGAGGTAAAGGGCAGTCCATCATTGATTAAATCCGTACTCGATCTCGCGATCTCTGCAATAGCATCAACATCCTTAGAGCGAATCTCAAAACGTTGGATTAGACGATAGGCAATGTTTCTTCCTGTCTGCACACCATTGCTATTAATTTCAGGAATGGGTTGTGTTTCGAGCGCTGTTAAGGAGATCGCATCATCAGGAATATTTTTGCTCTTGAAATAAGCTTTCACCTTTTCTGTGTGCTGTTTGACTTCTCGATAGGCAAGGGGCAATGTGGCTTGTTGACTGGAAACCGAGCTTTGCCAAGTTGCAAAATCAGAACGAATTGGACGTGTCGCAGAACCGATTACCGTGAGAGCGTCACTTGTCCGTAGTGCTTTTAGGGCATTCCCAGAGATATAGGAACTAACGACAAGGGAGAGCGATAGGGCGAGCAGTCCGCTAAATAATTGGGGTAACTTGAATACTGGTTGAGTAGGTGAGTTATTAGGTTCTGGCAGCATGGGTTTGATAAGAACTCGATTACAAGTTTTGACGTAAGTAAGCTTTGTTCATCACAGACTGTAATAAATCTCAATCTACTAGTTTTAAAGCTACTGCCGTAATTGCTCAGCGTAAAAGAAATCAGGTTTTTTATCACTCTATATTTACAGCGTTGTGTCCACAACCGCATATTAGTTGGGATTGTTACGCCTGTGGGTGGGAAGCAATAAGCTTGTCAAAGAAATAGCCTAGCGGCCCATCTAGAGAGTAACCACACCAAACCTATCAAGCGAGTCAATCCTAATTAAGGATTGACTCGCTTTTTTAATTGAGAAAAAGCCCATGACTACATCCCCGTTGAAATTCCGTAATATCCTCGGCGAACTGACTGTTTCAAAACTATATGGCGGCGAGCATCTAGGAGTAACTGCTCCAGTCCACCTTGACCTGAGAACCGAGATTAGCAAGATTGGAAAAGCGCTCAGTAAATTCTATGAACCAGCCACAACTCAAACCCAAGTAATTCAGATTCCACCACAGTTACAAAAAGTTCTACCAAATGCCTTTTGCGAATATGAAGGACAAATCTATCGTCGCACCGACTATCAGCTAGAACTAGTCGCAAACCAACAACAACGCATTCGCGCCGCCATGTCTGTGGCAAAGATCCTCGACCTAGTACTGAGAATGCAGCAGTACGAAGATGAGAAAGAACTAGCCAAACTACGCCAACTTCTCAATCAAAAATATGATGAGTTCGCAATTAGATTTGGGCATTTCACCAGCAAAGAGAATCTCAGCATCTTCCTAGAAGACCCCAATTACTATCGATTGAGAGCATTAGAGATTGACCGAGGCAAAGGCAAAAGCCCCGCCAAAGCCCCCATCTTCCATCAAAGAACAGTTAGAGCGACCCCAAGATATCGAGCGGATAATGCCAAAGATGCTCTAGTCCAATGTCTGGATGCCAAAAGCTTTATCGACCTAGATTGGATCGCTAACCTCATTGACAAAAGCATTAGCAACGTCATTGCAGAGCTAGAAGGCGATATCTTCTATAACGGCACAATTCCACCAGCAACAGTACAAGAAACTACTAATGCTGAATGGATCACCAGAGAAGAATTCATCAGTGGCAACGTTGTGGCTAGACTCAACAAAATCGTTGCATGGCAAGAAAATGGAGTACCCAACTGGTTGAACATTGACAAGTATCACCAAACCATCAGCAGCAACCAACCCGTCCCCTGTCTGCCTGAAACCGCAGATGTAGATATCAAAGTACGCTGTGCCGTCAAACTTGGCATCAACGTCAATGCCATGACACCAGACGAGCTAAAGCTGCTACTGCACAACACCATTCGCGTCAAACTAGGAACGACGTGGATTCCTGAAGATGTGATCAAAGAATTTAGCGAACAACTACTGAGTCAGACAGGAATCAGCACCGTTAAATTTCATCCAGATCCAGCCAATATTTGGGTAATCAAAGGTGACAGCAAACTTGTGAGTTCACCCCAAAACAAAACTGAATGGGGAACCCCTAACCACACTGCCCTCGACTTGATAGAACACGCCCTCAACCAAAAAGACCCCAAAATCTATGAATACATCAAAGACAAGCATGGCAACATCACCGCCATCTTAAATGTAGAAGCCACCACAGCATCACGGACAATGCAAGACAAAATCCAAACTGCTTTCAAAGCATGGATCTGGAGCGATGGCGATCGCGCCGAACAGCTATGTCTGCACTACAACCAATACCACAACCTCTATCGCGATACCGTGTATGACGGCTCACACCTGACTTTCCCTAACATGGCTCCCGACTTCGAGATGCGAAGCCATCAGCGCAACTTCGTGCGGCGAGTGGAACGACAAAGAGCATCTTTCGCGGCTCATCGGGTTGGTTACGGTAAAACCGCCACGATGATTGCCGCAGGCATGGAGTTAAAACGTAAAGGCATGGCACACAAAGTTATGCATGTAACCATGAAATCAATCTTGCCAGGCTACAGCAAAGAATTTCGACGGCTGTATCCAGAAGCAAAAATTCTTGTACCAAACAGCCAAGACTTTGCTAAAGATCGCCGCCGCATCCTACTTAGCCAAATTGCTACCCACAACTACGATGCGATTATCCTCACCTATGAACAATTCTTCAACTTGCAAATTAGCGAAGAAACTGAATTGATGTTTTTGGAAGAGCAAATGTCTGCAATTAGCTCTATCTCTGCATCAACCAACAAAGAAGAGTCAAGACAAGTATTCCGCAGTCTTGAAGCGATGCGAAAGAAGATCTCATTACGCATCCAAGAAATCGAAAACAGCGATCGCAAAGACCGCGTGATTTACTTCGAGCAGCTAGGCATTGATGCCCTATTTGTAGATGAAGTTCAGCAAGTCAAACGACTGCAAATCCTAACCACACAGCACAATGTTGCTGGCATTCCCACGGGTTACAGCCAACGCGCCCATGACTCCTTCATGAAAGTGCGATACCTGCTCACCAATGGGAAAAGAGTGATCTTTTCCACAGGCACACCATTGAGCAACACTATGGCTGAGATGGATGTGTGGATGCGCTACTTGCAACTAGACCTACTTCAACAGCAAGGACTAACTCACTTCGACAGCTTCTGCTCAAGATTCTGTGAAACCAGCACCGCCTTAGAAATCAGTCCCACAGGTAAACTGAAATCGAAAACTCGCCTCCGCGAATTCGTGAATATGCCCGAACTGATGGCGATGTGGTGTCAAGTCACCGATATCCAGACTGCACCCCTTGCCGAAGTCAAAACTCCTAAGCCCCATTACCATGTGATGTCCTGCAAACCATCGCCAGAGCAGATCGCCTATATGGACAAACTCTGCGATCGCGCTGATGCTGTGGCAAAACGTAAAGTCAAACCCGAAATTGACAATATGCTGAAAATCACAGGCGATGGAGCGAAAGCCTGTATGCATACCAAATTGGTATCGCCCCATGCAAGCGAATGGATTAACAACAAACTGCTCGCCTGTGCGTGGAATGTCTGGCAAATCTGGACGATTACCGCGATCGCCAAAGGCACTCAAGCGATATTCTGCGATCGCAACGCACCCAAAAAAGACAGGTGGAATAGCTATTGCTATATCCGTGACACCTTAGTGATGTTGGGTATACCCGCCGACCAGATTGCCTTTATCCACGATTACGACACCGATACCAAGAAAGCCAAACTGTTTGAAGCCATCAACGAAGGTAAAATCAGGATTGTCTTTGGTTCCACATCAAAACTGGGAACGGGAGTCAATATGCAGAGCAAACTGATTGCTTTGCACCATATCGATTGTCCTTGGCGACCATCGGATCTCGAACAGCGCGAAGGCAGAGGAGTCAGACAGGGTAACGAATGGAGCGATGTCTTTATCTTCCGCTATGTCACTGAAGGTAGAAACAGCCAAGCGGGATTTGACTCGTTCCTATGGCAAGCGATTGAGAACAAGCAACGGATGATTTCGCAGGTGATGTCGGGTGACCGCACCCATCGCACCATTGAAGACATTGACGAGACAGTTCTCAACGCCGCCCAAATGAAAGCGATCGCCTCAGGAGATCCGCTGATTATGGAACGGGCAACCCTCGAAGCTGAGTTGCAAGGATTAGGAATGCAATTGCAAGCCTATAACGATATGCAGTTTAGGGACAAATCCAAGATTCAGTACCTCACTGACATGGTAAATACCAATTATCCCGCCCAAATTCAGCGTATTCAATCAGACCTAGCCACAGTATCCCGAGCTAACCTGAAACAATTCATCAGCGATCGCGGAGTGATGTTGGATAAAGCCGTGCTAATCGATCATCACATTACCGAACAAGTGCAAAGGTTGAAAGAAAGCTATCGATTGTCCCAAATCCAAATCGGACAATTTGCAGGACTGAATGTATTTCTGAGCAGATTTGGCTCAGAAGTGAATGGGTATGTTGGCATGAGCATTAGTTCAGGATATGAATTTAAAGCAGAATGTCAACAGCCCTATAGTTCGCTATTGCATGTGGTGAGAAATGCGATCGCCGCTAAGCTAACCTCAGTCCAAGGAAATCTCGAACGCGATCGGCAAGAACTGCCAATTCTCCAAAATCGAGTCAGTCAACCCTTTGAGCAATCACAGGAATACGAGCAGAAATCTCATCGGTTAGGATTCCTGAAGGAAATGTTTGATGCGATCGCCCATGAAGTTCCTGTCGATGACAGTGAAACTGACAATGGATTAGAGGGAGAAGAACCAGAAGAATCGAGAGAAATTTTCTGGGAAAGAGACTCTAGTGTAGCTTCACTAGAACCACCCTCAATAGCGATCGTGGAAGCATTAAGACAGCAGCAGTTTGTGGATTGGGTATCAGGTGATGCTGACAACTGGCTCGAACTGATCGCGCAGATTGTGAGCGATCTCGATCTTCCTATGCATGATCTGAAACAGTCAGAACCGATAGCATTCAAATCATTAACTGACTTTACGTTGACAGATAAACAACTAATGATTCCGCACAAAGATACCGATGAACAAAGAGAACAATTAACCTTGTTCTAAAACTGATACTTTAAAAGAGAAAGTCTTCACCAGTTAAGACTTTCTCTTTTAATTCTATTTCTTTGATGGACAGAGAGTAAATAGCTTTTGGAATTAAAAAACCCCAACAAATCTAGGCACTACAACCCATCTATCATTTTTAGCTCACTTATACCTATCTGCTCAGCCGCTGATGTTAAACTCAAATAAGAAGAAAATCTAATCTAGGATCATGGCAACTCACTTAATTATCTATGACGGATTTTGTAATCTCTGTGTAAATTTTGTCAAAGCTTTAGAGCAAATTGATCGAGGAAAGATATTTTCTTATTTACCGATGCAAGACCTTGAAGGCTTGAGCAAATGGCAAATAACTACGGCAGATTGTGAATTAGGGATGATCTTAATTGACTTACAAGCACCAGCAACTAATCGTTGGCAAGGCAGTAATGCAGCCGAACAAATTGCCAAACTATTACCTCTAGGTAATTTGGCAGTTAGTTTCTATCAATTTTTGCCAGGCTTAAAACCGCTTGGTGATCTTACCTATATTCAAGTTAGAGACAATCGTTATCAACTGTTTGGTAAAAGAGATCAGCTTTATAATTCGCTCTATTCAGAAGTTTGTGACACAAATTGTAAGCA
>QBLS01000057.1 GCA_003249015.1 Pseudanabaena sp.
GCGAGTTGCCGCTTTACAGTGGCTTTGCCCGTTTCTATTTCCTTGTCAATCTGACTCTTGGTTTGCTCTTGGCGATCGCTCTCCCAACTTGAGGTTACAGCCGCTAGTCCAAAGTTCTGCTCTAGTTTGCGGATTACATCTTGGCTGCGCGTCCAGTCCCAACTATCAGGAACCACAGAACCATCCATCCGCACCCGACTGGTCACAAGATGGATGTGTTCGTGATTTTCCTTGTCAGTATGCTTTACAGCTACATATTGATTATTGGTAAATCCCATTTCTTTGAGATATTGAGCGATCGCTATCTTCCAGTCATGATTATTAAGACGCTCTTCAGGACTAAGACTAAGAATTATATGGCAGACTTTGTGATTTAACTTAGGGCGCAATTGCCAAGACATAGAAAATTCCTTAGCCAAGCTATAGGGATCTTTGCCATCCATATTCATTCCTATAACTGCTGCACCAGATTTTTCCATGACATAGGATAAGCAACCTTGAAAGCTCTTTCCTTTAATAATTTTACCGATCATCCTCAGTTCCCAGACTTGATTTTAGTCCTGCGCTCTCCGTAGTTAGCGTTCTCAGTTTAGATATTGAACCAATTGACTGCTCGATACGACGCAATACTTTGTTGAGCGCATCCAGTTGCAGTTGTGCTGGTTGCAAATTTTCATCACGGACTAGTTGGCTAATATCTGTACAGATTGCATTTAATTCATACTTGAATTCTCCCAACTGATGATAGAGACCCCAATCTATGTCTGCAACTCGTCCTTCAGTTGTCGGCAGGTCATATTTAAAGATCGCACATCTTGCAACAGCGCTAGCTTTAACATTCAGTTGATTTGCTTTCTTCTCTAGGATTTGTTTCTCCTCTTCGGTCATTCGCACTGTAAATCTAACGGATAAAGTCATCGTTGATATTCCTAAAGCCTATCTTGCTCAATTGTCGCAGGAAATATATATAGATCTCCAAGTAACTAATAGCTAAGGCTTATTCGTTACTTGGAGATCTATATTCTTTTTTAGTCAATTTGAATTTTAAATTATTAATTCTGAATCTGGTTTATTTTTCTAAATTTATTTACATTTTGTCATTTGGATAGGGGGATTCCAAAGGGGTTACTCCCCTTTGGCAAGCGTCATGTTGTTGTTGGACAAAAATCAAGCAATAGCGCGATTTCTTGTCCAACAACAACATAGCTTGCGACTAGTTTTAGACATACCTCAAAGCACGGAAAATCGTTGTAGAGATAGTACAAGATAGTACAAGGGTGGAACAATCTTAGTACGACTATGGGACAACTTTAGTACAGTCGTGGAATAACTTTAGTACAAAAAAGTAAAGTTTAAAAAACAAATAGTACAAAACTTTTACTCAAAAATAATACTTTAGATATAGAAAATTCAATTTAATTACAAAACCGATTCAAGATAATGATTAACTTTATACTTTCTTGGTAAGCTAAGATCCCATTCGCTGGACATTAACAGTAATTATGCAGTCGTTAACAAGTTGTAAAAAAATCACTAATCAAAGTACCCTAGTATTATTGAGCAATAGTTATGATGGAAAAAAGTAATAAATAGGAGCTACTAAAATCAACATAAAAATTAATCTGGAGCAGCTTATTCCCATAGTGAGGGATTTATTGACAACAGTTTATGAATTTTCATCCACCCAACAACAGCTAAAACAATGATTGAATCTTCCTCTCGTCCATCGTTAGCGGACGTAGATACAGATAAACTGGTAGCCCTGTCAGAACGATGGGTCAATGAATCTCAGAAGCGTAATAACCCAAAAACTAAACTCGACATCATCCGAACCATGGAAAGCGGGATTAGGGCGTTAATCACTTCAGGATATACCTACGAAGAAGTCAGCAAAAAACTGACAGATGAACTAGAAATCGCCATCTCTGCACAGATAGTACGAAAGTATTTACAGAGAATCGATGCGGAAAATAAAACGGCGGCAACAAAAGCCAAACGGGATTTACAAAAATCTACTAAAGCCTTAAACACAAAAGCCCTGACAATTTTGCCGTCAGAACCCGCAAGGTTTTTGGATGATGATTCTAGCGCATCAGCTACCGATCGGATTATTACTGGCTCTGCCAAGAGAACTACTAGGATGAACTCGGACATAAAACAAACGACACCTAATGATTCTGGCAAGCCTAAAAGTATCGTCCCCAAGTCTGTGCCTACAGATGAAGACGACGATGATGACTACTTAGCACAACAGAAAATCTTGAAGCACTACAACCGTTATTAGGAGACAACCTTATGGCAATTATTAACCTCATCGATGGAGAAAAAGGCGGCGTGGGCAAAAGCTGGGTTGCTCGAACCATGCTCCAATACCTCAAGGATCGTGCCATCCCCTTGACTGGCATTGAAGCAGATCGCAGCAATCCCACTGTCCTCAACATTTACAAAGACAGCAAAGCTGCCTTTTTCTCTGAAAATGAAAAAATGGCTGATGTCCCTGATTCCATATTTGACCATGCCATCAAAAAGACTGTCGTTGTCAACTTACCAGCCCAAGCCCATCGTGCAGTATCCAAATGGATTAGCACCAAAGGCTTGCTAGACTTAGGCAAGGAGCATGGTGTGTCTTTCATCAAGTGGTTCGTCAGCGATGGTGAAAGTGACTCAATCGAGCTATTTATAGAGTCGCTAGAGCATTACCAAGGCTTCATCACCCATGTATTTATCAAAAACTGGGGACGCTGTGATGAATGGGGCTATTTCCACGAGCATGAAGCAATCCAGAAAGCGATCGCCGAATATGGTGTGGACGTGATTGATTTTCCCAAGTTAGGAGACGGCAGACGTATCGAAATCAATGCTAAGCGGCTCACCTTCGAGGATGCTTCCAATTACCCTGAGTTTGGCATCATCGGTAGAAACCAAATCAAAACCTTCCTCAGAGATGCCTACAGCGCCTTTGAATCCACCAATCTTTTGCCGCAAAACCTCCAGAAAAAAGAGGCAAAGTCCTAGTATGAATAGCGAGCCTCAACCCAAAACCTATCTGGATATTGCCATTCATGACTACGATCCCACCGTCAAAGCCAAGATTTACGAGATTGTGGCTAAGTCAGGCATTCCCCAAAACGATCCTTACATCGCGATTTTTCTGTCCAACGCTCAGGTTGCCGCGACAGTCGCGACTGCACCCAACCTCCTCCAAAGTGCCTTAGCCAAAGGCTTCGATGTTGGTATCCAAAAGTTTCGAGACTTTCTCGCCACCCTACGCGAGACTGCGGTTAAAGAACAAGAGGTGGCGATTAGTCAGGCGATCGCGAATATCATCAAAAACAAACAGCATCAGGAATCCCAAGGTTATTGGCGAGCAATTAGCTTGCCCTTCATTGGGTTCTGTGCAGGTATGTTAATGATTGGTTTAGCAGCAGGGCTAGTTTCGGGCTTAGCGATCGCTAAAGTCGTATCGCCACAAGCTAACCTCAATCCCCAGACAGCGAAAGATTTAGAGTGGTTAGCCAGTGAAGATGGCAAACTCGGAAAGAGCCTCGTGGACTGGAATCGCGACATTTTGAAGACCTGTATCCAAGACCAGCAAAACCTCAAAGACGCATTGATTATTCTTAATGGCAAATACGTTACTAAAGGTTTGTGCGCTCTTTGGGTATTGCCTGAAAGCCAGAGAGAGTATGGAGATCGGCGTTAATTTTAATTATGAAATTTTGCGAATAAAAAAACACAATAACTAATGATTTAGTCATTGTGTTTTTTATCGTTTAACATTTAACGTTTAAGACCATTAAAATGCCGATTTGTTAGGTTTTATATTTGAAATTAGCATGTCTAAAGCTTGTCCCGTAGCTTGCAAAATTTCAGACGGGATATGGGCTTGCCGCTTATTTCTCTGGGATTTTGTCTTCCTTGGTTTCGCCTGATTGCGATCACTGTTCTCAATTCTACCGCGCTTCCTAATCTCATAGCCATGTCTAAGTAACACGGCTCTAACCGTAGAATCACTGAGTCCAAAGAGTGCTCCCACTTCGTCTAGACTCATCGGCTTGCTATATAGCTCCCAATACTTCTGAGCGATCGCTTGTTCTTCCTTGAGGGCGATCTCCTTTTCCCTGAGCGTTATTGCCGAAATGTCGATCCCCGCTTTGACAATTATCCTTTGGATGGTCTGACCTGATACCCCCAGAGCCTTACCCGCCTCCTCAAAGCTAAGCCCGCCTTCATTGACCAGTTGCCAATATTCCTGAGCGCGACTATATTTCTTGAGGCGATTCAGCTTTTGCTTGTCTTCTTGCTTCTGCCTGATTCGCATCAAGATTTGACGGCGTTCCTTTTGTTTAGGGGTTAACTTAGGTACGGGTATGCCGACTGCGCCTCCAAGTTTATGTTTTAGCTTAAAGGTAGGACGATTTTTGGAGTCTACGTTTTGCCTAATTGGATAGCCATTGCGCTTTAGCTCCCGCAAGATAATCGGATGGGATACACCAAATAGTTCGGCGGTTTCTCTGAGGCTTAATTGACAATCGTTATAGGCTTTGTTGAACTGAGCCGCACGTTTTGCCGAGGTAACTAAATCAACCCCATAGCGGATAGGAATGCCATGCTTTTCTAGGACTTTATTGAGAGTCTTGGCTGAGATATTGAGCTTCTGGACTACGGCTGTCCTCGTCATTCCCGTTTGGTAAAGCGCGATCGCCTGTTCTTCTTTGGACATCCTTGTGTGGCTCAGTCGCGAGTGTCTAGGTCTAAATTCATTAAACCCTGATGCAACCATCGCGTGATATACAGTCGAAACTGATACCTGAAAGTGGGTTGCGATATCCCGAATCGGGTAGTTTTGTTCTTTGTACAGCCGAATATACTCAGATACATCGGGCATAACTCTAGGAGTCTTCTTTTTATTTACTTTCTCTCTGTTCATAAATAAATCCTCAAAATAGAATAGAAAAACTAACTCAACTCAATAAACTGAGATTGATACTACTCTTCTCTGTAGATCAATATCGTTTACAATCAAATCTTGCATTTGTCTATTAAACTGACTCAACTTATCAATATTTTCTCCATCCAATTTCCAAAAGTATTGATAGTCATAAGTCGTAAGCCACAAACATTCTTTGAACCTAGTAACGATTAGATTCTCTACATTAGTCAATATATTCATCATGGAATCACTAGTTAAGATTATTGAACATTCCCAAACTAATGAATCTTTTTCAAGTTTTTGCTTTTTTTGCTGAACACTGACAAAGTATTCTTTAATACTATTAGCTCTATCTTCTTTTGCATCAAAAATTTCTTCCCATTGTTCAAAGCTCAAGGAGAACAGCCATTTCTTGAAATTTGAATATTCTATCTCTGGATGAGTTGCTTGATAAGCGATACTAAAAGCATTAGCAATCTGGCGATCATGAACGCCTAGACTAATAGCATAGACTGCTACGGTACTTGATACGCCATGAGTTATAAACGCGGTAAGACTTTTAAAAATACTAGGGAGCTTCTCTCCATTGAGATAAAAGCTTAAGTGACTAATTAGTGAGTTAAACCCCCAAGCAAAAGCATAAGTTGCTTTTTCCAATTTTTTGACAACATTTTCAGTTTTTCCATCAAAGTATAAATCTGCTAGATCCTTATATCCTTTACCGTAAAGCCAATCTCTTAAAGGATCAATACTATTAAGATGGAGAGATTCCGTTAGTTCTGGGATTTTTTTAAATACATCATAAGTCTCTTGCCAAAATATTATGGGTAAGTCAGTTAAATTTGTGTAAGTCTCTATTTTTTCAACTAGTGTCTGAGCATATTGTGTTATTAACTGATTACCATCTATCCCTAATCCAGTGAGATTAAACAATTTACGCTGCTGAATATCTGGCAAATGATCTTTAAGTAAGATTGCCCTTGCTTTTAAAGAATTTTTGAAGTCGGATAAAATATTTTGTAAATCTAGAGACTGAACATTACACAACAATCTTTTAAAGATAACTTCGATTTTTTCCTCATCAACTTCATCAATACAAGATTCTAGAATCCACGCTAAAAGTTGTGAATCTAAATAAGATGAAAGTTCTAACTGACTCTTATTTGCTCTTGTTTGCATTTGTTTTGTCCAGTTTTCATAATTATCCCCGTGCTTTCTGAACTGACTAGTTGAAGATTTACTCCACAGAGATAGAAAGTCTTCAGTAGATTCACGAGAGAGTAATCTTGATTGCCCTAAATTCTTGATACCTGAAATGATAAAGCTCTCTGATATCTCATTTGTCTGTTCTTCCTTAACTCGTATCAAATCTTTCTCATCACAAAAGATAATGTGTCCTTCAGTTTCAGCACCTGCACGACCTGCGCGACCGACAGCATTTGCATACTGAGACATAGTAATTTTGCTATCCATAGACAATGAATGAACAATTACATTCTTAATTGGTAGGTTTACCCCCTGAGATAATGTAGTTGTCGAAATAATTAGTGGAATAATATTATTTCGTACAGCATTCTCTATGCGTCGTCTAACTATGCTGGGAAGTTCAGCATGGTGATAGCAAAACCCATGATTGACTGATTTGACAAGTAAATGCTCAGAACCAAGCAATTCAGCAAGTTCACCTGAAATTATCTGCATTTCTGGTAAACATGATAACGGTTGTCTCTTTAAGAGTTCGATCAAACATTCAGAAATAGATTCAACTAATGGCTTAGATGTTGTAAAAACTAGGGTGGAACCAGTCTGTGTATAGTACTGAGCAATTCGAGCCGCAACAACAACATTTTCTCTATAGAACTTACGATTCTGATTTTTCATCCAGCGTTGAGATTTTAGAAAAGGTAATGGGATAAAAAAATTATCAGAAGGATAAGCATCAATTTGAGTTAAGTACTGAATCGTAGCCCTTGAATCTCTTTGATCTCTTGTCTGAATCCATTGGAGATATCCTAATCTTTGTTTGGTAGGTCTCCAGTCTATTTTAATGACATTGTTTTCATCTCCACATAGCCATTGAGCAAAATCACCAGCATTGTTTATAACCGCTGAAATTCCAATTACTCGCGCATGATTTTTCTCCGCGATCATCAATATTCTTGAATATGTCAATTCCTGCCGTAGACTTCTTGGACTCGATGACGCTGAATCATGAACCTCATCAATTATAATAAGAGCAAGCTTATTCTTAAATTCTTCACTATTTCGAGTGAGTAAATCTAGCTTTTCAGGAGTTAGCACAAATACTGGGTTATCTTGAAGAATATCTTCTTCTAGTTGACTAAAATCATAACCACCATAGAGAATTGAAACACCTAGATTGACACGAGATAAACTGATAGATAGACTGCTTTCTATTTCATAGGCTAAAGCCCTAGTTGGAACAACATAAACACAAATTTTATCTGGTTTGTTCTTGAGTGCGTGATAAATTGCCATCTCAACTATTTTGGTTTTACCTGCACTTGTGGGCATAGCAATAATAAGAGATTTATCTTCTAGTAACCCCTCTTGCAAAGCTTTCTGTTGTGATTTCCACATTGACATCATAGGGAATTTACCAAGTGTAGATAAGAATCTTAAATAAAGTTCCCATTCATCTTGGATATCAGTTAAGCAAAGCCTTACAAGTTTCTGTGTTGAACAATCGATTAAACTTTGTAAATGCTTACCTATAGAAGTAAGAAGAACGTAAGAACGATAATCACCAACAGTTGCATATTGCTTTCCAGCAGCTACTGTAAGTTTAATGATCTCTGTCTGATGTAACCCATCCCCTGTTCGCAAATATTGAATGAAATGGGCAAATGCTTTGGCAGTAAGATAATCCCCAACATTACTAATCTTTTCAGATATCCAGTACATCCATTCTTCTTCTTGTGGTATATACTCTGGATCTTCAAATTTGTTATGTGCAAAATTGTAAAAGAATTCAGCTAAGGTATCTTGTATTTGGATGATTTGACCATTCAACAAATACGCAAGCAAAAGTCTTGGAATGTTAGACGACAAGACATCTTGAATATCCTGATGACGTAGAATTTTTGAAACTAGAACTTTAGCATTTGCGTTATAACCAGCTAGACTATAAAGCAAAGCACTGGTAATGATATTGTCTACAGCACTAAGATTTTCACCATCCTCAAGCCTCAAAATTGCTAATCTTTCATGAATAACGGCAGACTCTTTGAGTATTTTTTCTGCTTCCACTGAAGAATCTTCTAAAAGGTTATACCCTGTCTTTGCAAGAAAATTAGCAGCTTTTTCTAATTTAATAGAATCATATTTATAATCAGTAAGTTTTCTTCGTTGACTTTTTAAGTCAACTGTTAAAGCTTCTGAAGCTAATTGATTATGTTCATTTTTAAAAATAGAGTTGTCAAGTAGTTTCTTTACATCCTCTAGTTCGTTTATTTCAACGATAGGAAGCGATATCTTAGTTGGTTTTTTGTTTACTGTTGACACTAATTGTTTTTGATGCTCTATCCAATTTGGTATTAGAAAGGCATTTATAGTCAATGGTGGTTTAATTTCATCAATAACAGCGTCAAAATGTTCGTCTTTCCATTTGCTTTGCTCTGTTACAACAAAAGCCATATATTCAGTGCTATATGGATAATTATAGGGATCATTAAATCTTTTAACTTGTTTTGCCTTATTGTAATGTCCAGATTCCCTGAGAATATTAATAATAAAGTCTAGAAGAGTAATCGTTCCCTGCTGGGCTTTAAGTAAACTATCACTGGCATTGTGAACAGCCTTCTTTGGTTCAGCACCATAATTTTTAACTTCTACAACTAATAACTCTTTCGGAGTTTCATCTTCATTGAATTTTAACCCTAGCAAATCATCTCCATGCATTGCCATTTTTCTGTTAGGAGCAAGACGAAGTTTGAAGACAGGAATTTCATAGTCTGTAGAACTCCGTATGTATGAAGCTGCAATGGCTTCACCAATTGTTCCATTCCATACCTGAAGATTATTTTGAGTTTTTTGATGGAGAGCTAAAAGGACAGACTGCAAACCATTTTCTTTTAACTCCTCTATCGACTCAAGAATAGTTAGTGGATGTTCACAAAAATAAGGAATAATTATTTTTAAGTGTCCTAGAAAAGTCTCTAAGTCCCGTAGGGTTATTTTTTGTCTCGTAAATTCTTTGTCAACTGATTTAGGAAAATAGACTAATTCTAGATTGTCATTAAACACCTTAAAAAAAGACATGATTTATTCACACATAATATTTAGTGATTAATCCAACAGATCTTCTAAAACATTCTACATGATTATGCAATCTGCACTAATGCTGATATCACCCACCTTCATCTAAATTTTGCATGATTATTTAGTTATGTATTCTACTGAGATGATTAAATTTAGGGTGATTTAGCCAGACGATCGCCTACAATGACACTACTAGCAAGTTATAAATTTTGAATAACCATCAAGCTTATGACCACAGCAGAACTTCGCCATCAAATTGATGAATACATCGACAGCCTATCCCCAGAACGGCTCAGAGTAGCTGTAGATTTTTTGGCATATCTTGCCGAACGTGAAAGCCAAGAAGCAACTGACGAACTATTGAGGATTCCCAGATTTATGGACTCCTTAGAAAAAGCAGAAGCTAAAGTTTCCACTGGTAGCTATCGTAATTGGAGAGACATTCGCAGAGATGTATGAAGTCCGTTTGTCTCCTGAAGCCCAAAATTTTTACAACAAAACCTCACTTGCAACCGTCAAAAAGATTAACAAGTGTCTGCTAGTTCTTGAACAAACTCCATACAATCATCCCAATATCACCGCTTTGAAAGGAAATTTAGCAGGACGCTATCGTTATCGCATCGGTGACTATCGCATAGTCTACCTAGTTGACGAAGACTCAAAATTGGTATCCGTTACCCTCATTGCCCATCGCAGCAAAGTTTATGACGATTGCTGATATTGCTCTTAGTCCTTTGACTTTGTAATACATCACAGGCTCAATTTATACTTCCCAATCCTCAAGTTGCAACCCCTCTACACGCTCAAACTCTCTTGTATTATGTGTCACCAAAATTAGATTATTTGCCAAAGCGATCGCCGCAATCTGCAAATCATGAGCACCAATAGGAGTCCCCGCACTAGCAAGCCGCGCCTGAATTTGACCAAACAAAAGTGCCGACTTATCCCCAAAAGGAAGCGACACAAATCGTTCTAAAAACTCTTGCTGCCGTTCCAAGGTTTTAGTTGGGTTATTGCTTCGCATCGCACCATAAAACAACTCAGACTTCACCACAGAACACATAGCCATATCCTCAATCGGAGTAGAAATTAAGCGATCGCGCACTTCATTCGAGCGACCATTCAAATACACCACACAAACATTAGTGTCCAATAGATAACGCATTTTTAGTCAAAAGCTCCGACCAGTTCATCATCCATACTCTCTGAAATTCCAGAATCATCAAGAACAATCGGATCATCTGCACAAATACCATACAAATTTTCTAGCGATCTCCTAGCAGGAATTACCGAATAATCATCTTTAACTTGGCGATCGCCCATCTTAAAAGCCAGAAACTCAATAAAATTCAATGCTTCTTGCTGCTTCTCAACTGGCAACTGCTGCATCGTACTCACAACTCTTTCTAAAATCGTCATGATTTGAATCCTCTTAGTATCGAGCAAAATCTTGAGACATCTATTATTGTAAATTAGCACGATGATTAAATTTTGGACTGATTAGTTAGGCGATCGCGGATTCTTCACAGGATAGTACTTTCTCGATAGACGCTTGCTTCACCAGTAGATCTGGATGTTGCAAGGCTGGTGATGGCAGGGCGGTACAAAATGTGGGTACATGAAAGGCTCCTTTCATATTGTCCACAATGGCGCTAGATCCAAGCAGGACTTGTCCTGAATCATAGTGGTTGCCGCAGTCCAACCAGAATATCGTTTTGCCACTGTCTAAAACTTTAGCAATTTCAGCTCTGGCTTCA
>QBLS01000058.1 GCA_003249015.1 Pseudanabaena sp.
CAACGCGCTAAGCAAAGCCCTGAAACCTTGAAAACACATTGACTTAACTAAGTATAAATACTTATTCGTATAAATTTAATGGCAAATAATTGATGATTATTTGCTCTAAGATATTTCTGTGACAAGTTGGGATGCTGTGTTAGATTTTCTAATATCGTTTATTAATTTTTACCAATGCGTGGCAATCTAACTGAGGCTTATAAACTAGGGATGCAAGCTTATGATCTTTGCCATGCGCCAACTGTGCGATCTCTTTGGGATGCATTTTGTTCTGAATTAGCTGAGTTTCTCGCAGAGCCTTCACAAGAGGAGGCTTGGGATGTTTTACATTCTTGTGGACGATTAACTTGGAAGTTAACGGGTATTCCTCTGTTTTGGTTGGCTAAACCAACGGTGGAGAAACATGGTCGTAGATTTGCTGAGTCTGGCTGTATTCGCAGTTTGGGGAATTGTTGCCTAAAGGCTTCTGATGATTAAAGCTATTCCTGATAAGTGCAAAAAGTGTGCGATGCTTTCGGCGGCTCAGGCTCAAGAACTGCATGGTGAGTTGGGCGATCGCTGTTGGAATCCTATTGTTTGCTATAGTCGCCGTTCCTATGCCCGTCATCGAGATCGCCGTAATCTAGTTCGCGCTCGTAAACGTGGTAATTCTGATGAAAGTTTAGTTGTGAATATTGATGAGTTTGCGTCAGTATTTTGGGCGGTGTTAGTGGTTTATAGACAGGCGGGAACTGATACGCCGATTCATGCGATCGCTATTCAGATTTGGAAAGGACAAGAAAAGTTCGCAGCGGTTCCACCGATTCATTGTGCGGGAATGGTTGCGACCCAAGTTCATACTTATGTCCAGAAAGTATTGGTTTTGCTAGAGTCAAACTATGGGATTAAGAAATTTGCCAGTCAAGAACGCCTCGATCCTTGGCTTTGCCCTTTGCGCCCATGTCCTTGTCATCCTCACTAACTGTGTTGTGAGCGCAAAGCGCTCACAACAGGACTTCTGGAGAAGCTATGAAAATTAAACAGCTTGAGTTGGATTTATGGGATGTCCTTTCAACCGCGAAACAAACTCCTGAAGATATGAATTTGCTAATGGTGTTTAAGCTGTTGGATTTGACTTTGGTCGATCTCGATACGCGATCGCAGTTACGAATAGCGGGGGATGCAGTTAGTCAGATTACAGATTTGTTTTGCGATCGCTCTAGCTTTTTATTTGAGGAGCTACATTCTCGTGCGGTAAAGGGTGAGCCGATCATGGCTGATGATGCTTTTGATCGTTATGTGCGTCAGTCGATGATGGTTGATTTTGACCAGTTTATTGAGCCATTGCAAAGTTTACCTAGGAAGATTCCTGAACCAACGAAACATGGTAATTCGATTGTTGGCGCAATTGATAAGGAGGTTTTGATTCAAGCTTTGGAGCAGGAAAGTCTACTTAGTGTGGAGGAGGAGTTTGAACGGGCGATTAGTACTGCTCATGCTGAGGATGTATCAGCTTGGGTTGAGGCGATCTCGCATTGCCTTGAAAACAACTTTTCTCCTATGCGCTTGTTAGACTTAGAATCTGCCTTACCTTTACCAATCGTAGAAATTTGGCTAGGTTTACTTTTGGGTGATTTCAAACTTGAGCAACGCGGAAGCTTTTATGAATCACACGAGATTTGGATTAGTATTACGAATAATTAGTAAAATACTTTAGAAAACGCCTGGTACTTTCCCGATTAAATAGATAATGCTCAAAGGCATACAAATTGCTTAGTTTAAGTCAAATAGTTTTGTTGTACGCTGGATAAAAAATTGAGATCGCTTGTAAAGTTGGGATTTGAAAAGGTAAGTCAAGTATAGGTAAACTCGCTCTCAAAAATATCTCTGCTTGTTCCAATTGTTGATAGATAAGTTCACCTGATTCATTTACTAGATCAGAATTTGTATTGCTAGATAGTTGATTAAGCTGTTGGAGCAATTGCCAATCTTTTAAAAGTACAAATTGATTAGAATATCCTGCAATTGCAGTGATCGCCTGTCGGACATTCACCTGTTTAGTAGTTACGCGGTCGGCAATCCTAAAGACGAACAGAGGGTGTTCAAGGTTGACTAGACAGGTAATACCCACAGGTAAATCAATTGCCTGTTGTAATGCTTGAGCAAATAATCGATGTCCGACTCCGAGTAATGTGGGGATTGTGGATTTATCGCGACGACTGCGCTCAAAATGCATATTTTCGTAACGCTTTTGGATCGCTGGTTCTACCAACCAATCATCAGGGGTAATAAAAGACAGTCCTTCAGGAGCTTGGGTAATTCGTCGTTTATTAATATGCAACATATTAATCAAAAATGGTCGCAGATCTGGCAAATCCACCTGTGGAAGAAGTGGGGACGCTTGCTGAAAGTCAAACTTGTCGCAACTGCCAACCATTTCGCGTACAGTAGCAATCGCATCTTTACCCCCAAACTTTGCAGTTTTGCGATCAAACCATTGGTTTAGATCTTCTTTCTTTCCATTAGCCTCGCTAAATATTTCTTGAAATAATTTCGGTGATGTCATTCCTAGCACAAGCTCCAGTAAATCCTCTGGTTCTGCCATTACTGCATCTAACGACTGCATAATATTCTCGATTTTCTGGTTAAGTTTATCCCAAATACGAGTTTCAACCGTATCAGGATTACGCAATGTCACAACTTCTACAGTGTGCTTTTGGCCATAACGATTTAATCTTCCCACACGCTGATGTAGACGCATGGGATTCCATGGCAAATCGATATGAATGAGTGAATAACAATTCTCTTGCAAGTCAATACCTTCGCCACCTGCTTCTGTAGACACAAGAAAGCGGACTTCACATTCATTGAACTTCTTAGCAGCATTTTCTCGCTTTTCAAGTAGCGGTGTTTTATGTCCTTTGATTCCTTCTGCCTTTTCCTCTCCATTAATAAAGGTAATACAACCATCTCCATAACGAGAAATTAGAGCAGACATTAGAAGTGATTGAGTCGCTTTGTATTCTGTAAAAAATAGAACTTGGCGATCCGCAAAACGAGTTTCTAAAATATTTAGAATTGCAGTGATTTTTGTCTCTGTATCTACTTTTTGAGCAGCAGCAATCAAATCCTCTAGCCAAGGTATTTCATTTTCAACAAGACGTAAGTTTTCAGTTAATACCAGTATTTCTTCTTCTAGTTGAGATAGTTCATCGCTTGTTTGGATATCTTCTTCTTCAAACTGTGAGATAAATGTACGATCAATCTTCTGTTTTTGTTGCTGGGCCAGTTCTAACTTCTTTAAATTTTCTCGATTACGTTGTAAACGTCTTTCTAATGCACGTCTAATTGCTGCAACTGAACTGGAAGCAAGCTTTTGCATACAGGTAAGAATTAGCATAACGGCTCGTTGATTGAAATCATCAAGTCCAGATGCGTATGCTTTACCTGTAAGAATAAACTCGGTTAGCTTTTCATAAAATTCTGCTTCAGATTCTGAATAGCTATATGTTTCAGAAGATACCGTATGAGGCGAAAAGAGCTTTTTCCCTTTCATATCAGTGACAGACTGCTTATTATTACGAAGCATCACATGGCGCAGCGATCGCATTTGCGTTTGTAGATTTATTTCTGATGAAACAGCCAGTTTTGGGTTGAATAAGTCTTCACGCAATAATTTTAAAAGTGCAAAAAATTGGTAGTGTTTACCACGATGAGGTGTACCAGAAAAGAAAACTGCTGATTTGACTCTTTTAAATTCGTTGATGAGACGATCAATAAAGCTGTAACCAAGGGTCATTTCTTTTTCATCGGCATTAAGGTGATGTGCTTCATCAATAATTAATAAATCCCAAGGTTCTGCTTCAAACATCCGTTTATGGCGACCTCGGCTATCTTTCCTCAAAGTAGGCAATGAGGCAACAACTTGATGACTAGTATTCCAAAAATCGCTCTTAGGAGTGTCTGCTTCGGTTGTATATTTCGTCAGGCGAATATCAAACATCGTGCGTAGGCGATACTGCCATTGCTCAACTAGCGAAGCAGGACAAAGTACGAGGATACGTTTAACTACACCTTTATTGAGCAATGTCCAGAGAATCAAGCCTGCTTCAATAGTTTTTCCAAGTCCTACATCATCAGCAACAAGCCATCTCGTGGGCATTTCTTGCACAACTCGGCGACAAACCCAAAGTTGGTGGGGTAATAAATCGATTCGTGCTAAGGAAAAAACACCCCATACATCATTAATCGATCTGATTGCTAATGCCTGAGTCTTGGCTAACACTTCTGTCGAATCATTCCATTCCAAGGATACAAGTGATTCTTGCAAAGATTGTAAAAGTTTAATTTCATGCTTAGGACATTCATGTATATCCCCACTATCAAACCGAACGATAACTGTACCCTCATCGTCTAGTCGAACTTCTCCCATACCAAAAATGGCATGAGTTACGCGATCGCCTTTTTTAAATATTCTTGCCACTTTTAGTTCTCCTCATCACTGAAATCATCATCTTCTCTAATCGTAAGACTATCTAATGGTAGATGCCCCACCCTTCGGGAATCCTCAGAATACAACTCAAATGGGATATCAAAAGCATTTTCAAATGTAGGTGAAATATTTAACTGCAACTCATTGATTTTCTCAGCTAGGAAACTAGCAATGAGTCTAGAGTATGTAGGCTCAGGTCTATCTAGTCCTGAGCATCCCAAATAGGTCAGCAAGCGTCTCACATTGTAACGGGGTACAAAACAATGCTGAATAACTTGCTCTGTGGGCTGTATTACACCAAAACGGACTAACTCTCTGATTACAAAATTTACACCAATCCCTAGATTTAGTGGAGGTGCATTTAGAGTGCTACCTTGAAACACGGGATTTATAGCTGGTGCAGTAATTAGAGCCAAATTAATAGATGTGTGTTGATCAATCGTTTTAAAAATTTGTATGTACTGATCTAGATATCTAGCAGTGCGGTAGATACTTGGAAACCTTTCCATCCAATAATTCCATTGAGTACGATCAACCTGCGGATCAATATATTGATCAAGAACATTCATCCATTCGCGATAAAGATTCTGTGGATCTGGTCTTGAGAAAATATCCCACCAACCATTATCTAAACAAAAACGTATAAAGTTTCGATGAGCTTCATGGGTAGTTCTTCCCATTTTGTGGGTAAATCCAAGAAAAAATAACATCATCCACGCACTTCGATCATCTTCCCGAACTCGGTTACGCAAATCATTAAATTCCATAGGATATAAACGCTGATTATAGCTGTTTATCTCTTGGCTACAATTAGCTTCCCACCATTGAGAGATTGTACGCAAGAGGTCATCAGGGTTTGCCACAACTATATCATCAGGCTCATAGTCGTCATTATTAGGTATATATCCAGCTAAATCGTTACTATCAACAGTTATTTGATCCCAACAACGTATACCTTCGATCGCTTCATTAACTCTCAACTGATAGGCATTAACAGTTAATATTGCCTGAATAGCTTGGTTGTTTTCCATCCAAGTTCCAATAATTGAATTTTTTGAATTTTTCAATATCTCAGTAAATAATTGTTTCTTCTCTCCCTTATTCAGATATTCAAGAACAGCATTTTGCATTTCACTAGTATTCGCACGGATTGCCCATCCAGTCATTTCTTCAGGGCTAATTGTTTCTCTTCGTTCCCGACATATTAAGAAAAAAGTTCTTCCACTATCTATGTAATCTTCGTTTAGTAAGCGATCATTAGGGGCAAATGCAGCTAATAGTTGCTCTTCTCGCTCCCTTGCGTCACTAATTAAAATATTAGATGGATTAATATATTCACCATTTTGATTGCGAAATAGTGCGGTTTGCAAAATATTTCTGATCTCCTGATATTCACCAGATTCAGATATTTGAATTTTTCTTAAAAGCTCGTCTGTTAAAACTTCTCCAACACGCGAAGCTTGATCAGGGATAATAGAATTTACATCTTCCTCACCAATTTCCCAAGATAAAATCTTATGAAAACTGACAGTTCTAAATGATCTATTTGATATCGAACTGCCCAATAATTTTCTAACTATTTCCCAATTGCTAGCATTTACAACTTTATTCGGTGAACAATTTGATTGAAATCCTGACCAAGACGTAATCAGTCGAAAACACCCTTCATGCTCTTGTTTAGAGATAAATCCCTGAAGAACGTATTTCACGTCTGGAACAGAAACTAAGCATTGATAGTTACCAGACAAGCCATTTGGCAATGCACGATGTCTAGCTATGAGTTTTCCTATACCACTATTTTCAGCTTCAAATTTACCAAATATAGCTTTCAAGATGCTTTTTGCTGATTCATCAAGATCTTTTTTAAGCCAATCAACTGCTAACACTTCCCATATAAACTGCCAGAAGTCATAGGCACTGACATTATTCTCAATTTCTAGCGCCTCAATTAAAGGTGCAAGAGTAGTTTGAGTCGAGTCAAAAAGCTGGATTAATGCGTCTGCTAGACTTTCACCAATATTTTGGGCAGTTGCTAAATTATTAGGAGAGTTACGATCTAAGCTAGTTCTGCCAGTGGTTATGTCAAACTTTCCATTAATAGCAAAACGTAAGCCTAATTTCTCCTTGGTGGGAGCAGTTACCCAGAAAGTTGGGAGACCATTCAGAGGAGATCTCTTGTCTGATAGATTCTGAGGAAATACGATCGCAATTGCTGCGTCATCTAATTGAAAACATAGAGTATTGTGCGTTTGCCACCCTTGCTCATTATTAAGCTTGATCTGACCCACTGCAATGCGGTTACTATTGAAAAGGTTGGTTGCATTCCAGTTGATGTCCACTACCCTATCTTGAGATCGGTCAGCAAACTTGCATTTTTTAAGCGATCTAGAAAAAGCTAGTAATAGACCCAGAGAGGTCTTAAATTCATGAGCGATTTCTTGAGGGTTGGTATTCAAACTTTGATCAAAAGGTAGATCGATTAAAGTACCGCCCAATCCGTCTACATTAGGAACGATCTCTGTTAGGCTTTGTTTATAACCTTTTATTAATTGATAATCTTGCTCTGCTTGATTAGTTCTAGGCAAAGCCACAGGTAATAAGCCAGATTCAATGGAAAAGCTCATATCTCCACTAATAACTTTAGGTTCGTTACAGATCAGATAAACTGACTTAAATCCTAGTCCAAATTTTCCAGTTACATTCTCTGACTTATCAGAGATGTTGAAAGATAACATCTTTAACAGGTCACGATCAAAACCGCGATCGCTAAAGTCATTATTAGCTCCAGCATTTGGTGAATTAAATACATTTATAGGTCTTCCCCAATGCATAATTCTCAAGCCTTGAAGACTTATTTCAAATACAAAAGTTCTCTTTCGATCATCTAGTACATTGTTTGTCATTCCTAGTAACTCTGTTAAAGCATCATCAGCGTTTTGGAATAGTTCAAAGGGAATACTATTTGCATCATACCCATATTGTCCATGACCAATTTTGTAACGAATTGATTCCAAAACATGATGACTGACATCTAGATTATTAGTCACTAGATTCTCAATCTCAGTAATAGTTCTACTAATTTCTTCTTGCTTTGTAGATTGTCTTGCTCTCAAAGCAGGTGAGACTTGCCTTTCTTCGGCAGTAAGTTGATAGCGTAGTTCTTCCCATCTCTTCAGTTTTTGTTTGAGTTCGTCATTTCTATTTTTAACGCCCAAGGTGTCCAGAGTATGACGTAAATCTTCAAGAATATGCTTTCTAGTTACCTCAATATCTAATTGTCTAGATGTACGAATATCTTCCCAAACTTCTTCAATGCGCTGACTAGAGCCAGTAATATCACCAAATTTTTTGACGGATCTAAATAAGATATCCTTCAATTGATTGGAGTTGCTATTAGTTACAGTAAGTTGTCTAAGAGAAATTTGAGTAGTTGCATAATTTAAGTTTCCAATAAATATATGTTCTAGATTTTCGCTCGAAACTCTCATTGCACTTATACGATTATCTAGTAAATTTTGAACCTCAATAGTTTGATTACTATCAGATACAATACTAATTACAAAGTGTCTACTTTTAACATCAGTACCAAAGACTAATCTATCCCTTAACTCTTCAAATTCTCTCCTTTGAAGATAGCCTTGTGCAAGTTGCTTCGTCTGCTCATCAGAACCAGTTAATAGACATACAAATAAACCTATAAGTTCAGAAGAAATATGGGGAAGCCAAGGTCGGAAGTATTCTTCTAAAATATTTGCGTTCTGATTTGTTGAAAAATTTAAGTTGTTTTTGGAATTGGAAGAACTTACTGCTAATATACCTGATGTCGTTTTTGGGTTGATTTTAGAGTCCAAATAAGAAGCAAGGATATCTCTCTGTTCTGAGTTTAAAATAGATTCTAGAATAATGCCAGTAAATTGCTTTCCATCAGATAGCTTAGAAGGATTTTCCCATTGACCCAAAAAGTTTAATAGTTTGATATTAGGCAATATTTCGTCACGAAATTGAGGATACTTACAAGCTAAAGTTAAGTATTGATTAAAAATCCTAACTGACTTATTTGAAGCAGATTCATGATTATTAGTAATCCAATTTAATACGTTTGTTAAAACATTAGTATTACTAATTGGTTTTAATATTTCGGGTAAAAAATATTCCTTGAATTGCTCTTCAGATATTCTATTGGTTAGAGTCAAAATTGGAAACTCTTCAAATCCATCTAAAATCCCACGAAAATCTCTAATGTCCAAATTATCTTGAATCAAATCACCTATCCAATAGTTATCAACTAAACCAATTACTACTCCAATTTGTTGTAATGCAGCTTCGCCAGAAGTGAATAGGGTTTTCAATCTAGAATCATTTAGACAAACATCAATATCATTCTGTAAGAGTCTGGGTGTAACATAATCGCAAATATCACGTATTTCCTTAGGAGATAATATTTCCGATATTTCTCTGTTTAATTCAGGATAATTTATAACCTGCTGAGGGGTTACAGGTCTGTTATCAATATCAATAAGCCATTTAGAATTTTGTAGTTTACCAAAATTAGGAGTGGAGACTGTTTGACTTCTATCTTGAAGTATTCTTAGCGTATCTAGAATGAGAGAACAATTATTAGAAACATTAGGAAAGTAAGCTTGATCTAGCAAAAAGCTCAAGATGTTGTTCTCAAACCAATCAGTGCAAATATCCCTTAAATTTCTCTGAGTTCTAAGTCCATTTCTAACGTCATCAGCAAGCATTGATAAAGTCACTAGATTACTACTTCTATCAATACTAAGAATACGCTCTAATCCTTCTTCCAAAATCTGTAATTCTTTGACAGAGCAGAAAACAACATTTGTAGGAGCAACCACTTCACCTGACTGCAAAGCGAGCCATGAAGTTGATCTCAAGATTCTCTTTTGTTCATCAGTGGCTTGAGG
>QBLS01000059.1 GCA_003249015.1 Pseudanabaena sp.
GCTTCGACTTCGCTCAGCCAACGTATACTGCTGGCTGAGCGAAGTCGAAGCCCTAGCTCTTATTTGAAACAGCTATAAAACTCCTACTGGGTTTGGTCTTTAATTCTCATTATTAGTATTAGTCCAAAATTATGACTAGTTTGCAAGATCAGCAAGAACTAAAGGGGCTTGTCTATGGTGTTTGTGGGGTCGTAATTTTTAGTATTACCTTACCAGCGACTCGAATTGCCTTGACTGAGTTTGATCCAGTGTTTGTCGGTTTAGGACGCGCAGTAGTGGCGGCTATCCTGTCCTTAGTTCTTCTGTTAGTCACACGTCAATCAATGCCCCATTGGCGATTTTTACCTAGTTTTTTGGTTGTCGTTATGGGGGGGATTGTGGGCTTTCCACTTTTGTCAACCTTAGCTATGCAGAATGCTTCCGCCTCCCATGGAGCCGTGATCATTGGGTTACTGCCTCTCGCTACAGCTTTATTTGGGGTTTGGCGGGCTGGCGAACGTCCATCTTTAACTTTTTGGTTATTTGCGATCGCAGGTAGCAGCTTAGTCATTATCTTTGCCCTAGTTTCTGGAAAGGGCATGATTCAGGTTTCGGATTTAGCTTTGCTAGGAGCTGTCGGCACGGCAAGTTTTGGTTACGCTGAGGGAACGATTTTGGCGCGGACTTTTGGGTCTTGGCAGGTAGTTTGCTGGGCGCTAGTACTTTCCTTTCCCTTTCTCTTGCCTATTGTTTGGCAGTATGCCCCTGATACGATTCCTTCTGTATTTAGTAGCGCGGGTTTAGGGTTTTGGTATGTCAGCTTTTTTAGTATGTTTTTGGGGTTTGTCGCTTGGTATCGGGGGTTGTTTTTAGGGGGGATTGCTCGCGTTGGTCAGTTACAGCTATTGCAGCCTTTTTTAACTATTTTGGCTTCAGCTCTAATTTTAGGTGAGCCGATGACAGTCTCTACCTTGGGCTTTGCAAGCGGAGTCTTGCTCTGTGTCGCCCTCGGCAGGCGCAATCAAATCAAAAAGTGAGTGGCGGCGCGAAGCGCCGCCACTCACTAACTAGTTCGCTGTATGGGAAAATTATTGAGTGAGATTGACAAGTATGTGCGGAAGTTGAATGGATAGACGCAAGTTTTTAGCTGGTGCAGCGATCGCTGCCATTGGGGGATGTCAATGGTCAAATCCCCTTGATCGGCGAGAACGATTAAAAATAATGGGTTTGCTAGGAGCGATTCCCAGCAAAGTGATTAGTCAATTTGAATCAAACTTTCCCTTAAAAGTAGAATTTAAAGCTGAAAATTCTCCCGCGAAGGTCTGGCAAGAGTTAACCAAAAATCAAGAAACATCATCGCAATTATTCAGTATCAGTGATGCTTGGTTAGATCAAGCGATCGCCCAGTCCGCGATCCAACCGCTACCCGCCGAAGTCTTAACCAAAATTCCCCAATGGCAAAAACTTAGCCCTTTATGGCAGCAAAGTGTAACCCGCAATAATCAGGTTTGGGGCATTCCTTACCGTTGGGGAACAACCGCGATCGCCTACCGCAACGATAAATTAAAGTTTGATATCAATCAATGGTCAGATCTATGGCGACCAGAATTAACAGGTAAGCTGACATTGCCTGATGATGCCCGTGAAGTAATTGGGATCGTTCTCAAAAAAATCGGTCAGTCCTACCAACTAGATAACCTAAATCCCGATTCAGATATCTCATTAAAGCTGAAGCAAGAGCTGAAAAGCCTGCAAGCTCAAGTTTTGACCTATTCGTCTGAACATTATTTACAGTCATTACTTGCTGACGATAGTCTGGCGGCTGTGGGTTGGAGCAACGACATGTATCGAGCCAAACGCCAGAATCCAAGTAACCTCGAAGTTGTGATTCCTCAAGATGGGACAGCTCTATGGAGTGATATCTGGGTAGTTCCTAAGGGAGTGCCAGCGATCGCCGCTGTAGGTGAATGGATGGACTTTTGCTTAACGCCAAATATAGCCGCCCAAATTACTGCCCTAACTGACGCTGTCAGTACCTCCAGCGATCTCTCTCAAGTTCCTAACAGTGTTAAATCTGATCCGATTAAGTTCTTGTCGCCAGAGGTGTTTAACAAGAGCGAATTAATTGCGCCTCTATCGCCATCAACATTTGCTCAATACCAAGCTCTGTGGACAAAGATGCGGTCAAATAGCCTTTGATGATAGCAAGTTTGGCTTTGCTGCCTATTAAAAGCGCCCCCGCCCTATGCGGCACTTTTAATAGGCGTGGGGATAGTTGTAATCACTGCGCTTGCGCCATTCAATTTCTTGATTTACAGCTTTATGCAAACATTCCTCCACAATAAATGGTGCATTACGCCAAGTAATGTCATCCCTCTTTAAAATCCAGCAGATTTGCTCAAGAGCTTCCTCTAGCTCCGCCTCAAATCGCGCTAGAGGTAGTGGTACTTTGTCTAAATTTGGAGACTCGACACATACTGCGATCGCCTCTTTTAGAGCTGCTACGACTTCCTTGCCATATACCTCACGCGCTCTCTGTCTAAGAGCTTGGTAGCCCTTCTCCGAGGTTGCGTACATAGGGGGGAGTCGGTTTAGGACGTAGGCTGTCGCCTCACCCAAGTCAACTGTTTCCGCGATCGCAGGGTGCAATTTTTGAGTCTGGTGATAGGCAAGGGATAGGACGAGCTTTTCGAGAACATTACTAAATTGGTAATTGACATCAACCATATAGGTTTGAAAATCCCTCGCCTTGCGATCGTCTTGAGCATCGCTAGGAGTAGCCTTGAGATGCCGCCCACGCCAAGAGACTTCAGGAGATTTGCGACCAATTGCGGTTTCATCACCTGCGATCGCTCCTCTTTTCCCTGTCACTATATAGGTGTTGCTAATGGCACTTTTTAACTTGATCGTATTTAGGGCATTTTCTAAGGCGGTGGGGATATCGAGCCAAGATGCTTTCTCTGCACCAAGGATCTGTTGCAGCGCAGCTAGCGATCGCGCATGGCTAGCGACTTCTTGCATAGGCAGGGGACTGGCATCTCTAAGAGCATCAGGTTTAACGCTAACTAAAGCGCGGCGCACAGCCGACTCAATTTGAGGGCGCATCTCGGTAATCGCTTTTTTGCGCTGGCGCATCCACCCCGATTTTGATGTGGCGTACATGGGGGGAAGGCGGTTAAGCGCATAGGCTGCTACTTCACTTAAGTTCATTTGATCACGGCGATATTGTGGCAAATGCGAAATTTGCAAGTCAATTTCTGCAATTACCAGTTCCTCAATAGCATTTTTGCAACTTTGCATATCCAGCCTTAAAAAACCCAATGTAAGTGTTTTATTTTATCAAAATCCAGATGGGTAGTGCCACTTTGAAATGCTACAAAACAAGAAGGGGTTGGCAGCATTGCACTGCCAACCCCTTCTTGTTAGGACATAAAACCCAGAAGACGGGTGGCGGCGCGAAGCGCCCCCACCCGTCTAATGTCCAGAGCTACAGAAATGGTGTAGCCATTTTTTTATTTGGTATTAGTTGAGTCACGATCTATGCGGTACAGCCAAACCATCAAGGCGATCGCTCCCACCTGTAAAGCGAAGTTGGCAAAGTTAGAGCCAAGGTCTCCATTACCCGCGATTAATTTCGCAAAAAATACTACTGCGCCAATAAATCCCGAACCGCCCAAGGCAAGATACGCAAATAATCGTAAGCCGCGATAGGGGCTTTTTGCCTCTCTTCTGAGGCGAGCGTATAGTTCTGGATCCTTGGGCTTAGACATAATGCTTTGTCAAAATAAAAAATTTGTAATCAAGATACAGCGCTTGGCGATAGGTAAATTTTTAAGAGCGCGGCTCAGCCGCGCTCTTAAAATAGCTGCTGCTCATTTCTTTTGGTTCATCGCCGTGCGATCACACAACCAAATTGTATTTCCTGTAATTAATCTCGAAGGATATTGATTTACATCGCCTTGAGTCGCTAATACCGCAGTTAGAGATTTTGCCTTGGCGGCTCCTTCGACCATGAAGATGATTTCTTTTGCTTGGTTAATCAAGGGTACGGTCATTGTGATGCGCGGCTGTCCATCTTTGTTACCGACCGTTATAAGGTGATCTCGCACTTTAAGCGCCTCAGTATGGGGAAACAATGAAGCCGTATGTCCATCATCACCCATGCCTAGCAAAATCAAATCAAATTGGGGAAATATCCCTGCTTCAATACCAAAAAAATCTTGTATATGCTGTTCGTATTGTTTAGCCGCGATCGCAGGATCATCGGCATCGGTGGGAATCGCATGAATATTTGCAGCAGGAATGGCAACGCGATCCAACCAAGCAGTGCGAGTCATGCCTTCATTACTCTGCGGGTCAGAAACTGGCACATAGCGCTCGTCGCCCCAAAATATATGCACCTTTGACCAGTCCCAATCCTTTGTTGCTAAGAGTTCATACAAAACTTTTGGAGTACTGCCACCCGCCGCCACAATCGTAAATCGGTCACTTTGGGAGATCGCCTCACTGTAAGCAATTTGACATAACATCAAAGCTCTAGCAGCAATTTCTGCGCGATCGTTCCAAATTTCTACTTGTTTAGCCATAAAGCACCATTATTTTTTCTGATTACAGCAATTGCCGATCGAACGGATCACAAGAAAAATTTTGAAAACGTTGCGAAGCAACGTTTTCAAAATTTTTCTTGGTTTAGATTTGAGCGCAAAGCTCTGTAAAGTCTAGGTTACAGCCTTTTGCAGTTTTGAGTGTTTCAGAGAGTTACTAAGCGATGTTTCACGCCAATTAATACTATCAGTCAAAATTCTTGAATATTACAAAAAAGCTCAGCGATAAAAAATAATTTCAGACTCACATTACAGTGATTTGATATTGCTGACTTATCAGTTAAGGATTAATACCAATTCGCAAAAGTGTGACTACCCTTTTGTGAGTTAAAGCCCAAACCCAGTGAGGGTTTTCAGATAAAGAAATCGCTACACTATTTCTTTATTTTGTATAGCGGTTCGCGGCTTAGCAAGCCAGATCTTTGATGATGCAGCAGCGCTGCACCATCAAAAAATTTAAGGCTTAGCCCTTAATTGCTCTTAAGAGAGGTGTCTTTTATTTCATTTTGTGTGATTTTTAACATCACTAATAACTAGTTGTACTAGTATGTAAAAGATTAGAACAATATTAAGGGTAAAGGTAATAGCCATGACACCTGCTATAATTCGCCTTTTTTGGGACTCAGTAAGCAAGGCTCAACCAAACCTACTCCTAAATCTTGACGATGACGTATTAATGAGCCTATTGGTGGATCAAGTTAAAGAACGATCTAACCTTGATTCGCATCAGCAAAATGACCTTAGCCATTACATCAGCGATCGCCTGCCCCTAATTCGGGAAATGGCTTACGAAAACTAACTCGTAGTTAAGCCATAGCTATAAGTAAGTGTTAGCATATTTGCCTAAGCGGTGGGTTGAAGGCTGATAGCTTCACCACTTTGTAAATATTTATAATTACTATTAGTGGTAATTTCTAGCGTATGGCATCTGCAAGAATTATTGATTTGTTACGTGGAAACCAAACTGTTGGACAGATTGGCGACACTTGCACCGTTCGGGGGTGGGTACGCACAAAGCGTGAAGGTAAGGGAATAGCCTTCCTAGAGTTGAATGATGGTTCTTCACTTCAGGGTTTGCAGATTGTACTGCCGCAAACCATTGATAATTACGAATTTCTGATTAAACAGATTAATACGGGCTCATCAATCGAAGCTTCGGGCGTTTTGGTTGAATCAATGGGCAAAGGACAGAAGCTGGAAATGCAAGCCACAGCGATCGCGGTATTTGGTAACGCCGATCCTGAAACCTACCCCCTGCAAAAGAAGCGCCATTCCATAGAATTTTTAAGAACAATTGCCCACTTACGGCCACGCACTAATATGTTTGGTGCAGTATTTCGGGTACGCAATGCTTGTGCCTATGCGGTGCATCAGTTTTTTCAGGAACGGGGATTTATCTGGGTTCATACGCCGATTGTCACTGCTAGTGACTGCGAAGGTGCGGGCGAAATGTTTGGTGTTACTACCTTTGACTTGAATAAAGTTGCCGCCGTAGGAAAATCCGTTGATTTTTCGGAAGATTTTTTTGGAAAGCCAGCCTTCTTGACTGTAAGTGGTCAGTTAGAAGCCGAGATTATGGCAACTGCCTTTTCTAATGTCTATACCTTTGGCCCCACTTTTCGCGCTGAAAATTCTAATACCTCAAGACATCTCGCCGAATTTTGGATGATTGAGCCAGAGGTTGCTTTTTGCGATCTTGAAGGTGATGCCGATCTTGCGGAAGACTTTCTCAAATACATTTTTAACTATGTTTTGGAAACCTGCCCTGAAGATATGGAATTTTTCCAAGAACGGGTGAGCGATCAGGTGATGGTTAATGCCCGTAAAATTGTTGATCAGCAATTTGAGCGAATTACCTATACAGAGGCGATCGCCATTCTCGAAAAATCCAGCAAGAAATTTGAGTTTCCCGTGTCATGGGGGTTAGACTTGCAATCGGAGCATGAAAGATTTTTAGCAGAAGAGCATTTCCAAAAGCCTGTAATCGTGATGGATTACCCGTTAGGGATTAAGGCTTTCTATATGCGGGTCAATGATGGCACCGCTAGCGATCGCCAGACAGTGCGAGCGATGGATATCCTCGCTCCTGGAGTTGGTGAAATTATCGGCGGCTCTCAGCGCGAAGAAAGACTTGATGTCCTCGAAGCAAGAATCCGCAGTGTCGGTTTAAATCCTGAAGACTATTGGTGGTATTTAGATTTACGCCGCTATGGCACTGTGCCTCATGCGGGCTTTGGCTTGGGCTTTGAGCGTCTTGTTCAATTCATCACAGGTATGGGCAATATCCGCGATGTAATTCCCTTCCCTCGATTTCCTCAAAGCGCCGAATTTTAAAATCTCCAAAAGCAAAGAGGCGGCGCATTGCGCCGCCTCTTTGCTTATTTAATCGTATCTTTTAGGATCTTTCTTTTCTTTCTTCTCAGAAGGATCTTTTTTAGGTTTTTTAGACTCTTTATTACCCTTTTGTTCTTTTGACATTAATTTCTCCATTTTGGATCAAGAACCAAGATATAGCTGTTTCAAATAAGAGTTAGGGCTTCGACACTTCGACAGGCTCTTCTAAATATTTAAAATTGCTATAACTAATAACTTATATTAGTTACCTTACACATTCTAACGCATCTACAAATATCAAATTGAGAAATGATTCCGATGTGATTTTAAACACGGGGACTTTATCAGGAGAAACTATAAATTCTAATTGAAATTATTATTAATCAAATTGTCTGTGTAGCTAGGCTGCATAAGCAAAACTAAAAGTCCAAGGTTATTTGGCACGCTAAACGGCACTGGTCAGCTAATGTGGCATGGGTTCTGAAAGGGAGCATCTCAATTAGGCGTTGAGCATAAATACTTAAGGGAGATGAGAGGTAAA
>QBLS01000005.1 GCA_003249015.1 Pseudanabaena sp.
TCTGTATACGTTGGCTGAGCGAAGTCGAAGCCCTAACTTTTATTTGAAGCAGCTATAGTTTTAAAATCAGTTAAGGTAAAGAGGCAATCCCCATGTTGTATAACCTGCAAACGAGTGGCGGCGCGAAGCACCTCCTCTCGCACCATAAAATTAAGGAGATCAACCAATGAAGTTACCAATCGCCGCGATCGCCGCTTTAGGAGCCTTGACGACATTTACTGGCAGTGCGATCGCCAATGTCTCGATTAGCATCAGATTTGGCTCAAGTCCATCTTTTAATTCCTATCGCAGCAATCGCTCTTACAACCCTTATCGCTCTAACATTTACCAGCCGAACATTTACCAGCCAATAGTTCCTCACGATAATTTCTATCATGGACGCAATAGAAGTTCAGGAGCATTTGTGCAGCGAGTCGTACCAAGATTAAATCGTGGGTTTTACAATCGCAACTCCGTTATTTCCTATCCATCTAGCTTTCCTGCTAACAATCAATTCATCCACAACCCTTACAACTCGAATCTAGGCGATCGCTATATTGTTGAAAAGAGAATTATCCGAGTCCGCTAATAAAAGAAAAGATACCTGCGTTGCAGGCATCTTTTCTTTTATTAGACTGGCTGTTTGATATTTTCCTCGCCTTTTGTAATCGTCATCGACTCAATGCGATCGCCCATTTGAATTTTTTCGACTAGCTCCATACCTTCGGTCACATAACCAAATACCGCATAGGAACCATCTAGGAAAAAGATGTCATCAAGGGCAAAATAAAACTGACATGAAGCAGAGTTAGGAGACTGGGAGCGCGCCATGGCGATCGCCCCTTTACGATGACTCAATTTGGGCTTTTGAGTGGGTGGAAGTATTTCACCATAGACAATTTCCTTCGCACCGTCGGGCAGAATTTCCAAAGGGATATAACGGGGCTGAGATGTCGTGGGGTCAACAAAATTACCTGTACCATTTCCAAGGGGATCTCCTCCTTGAGCCACAAATGGCATGGGTTCCTTAACTACACGATGAAAAGTCAATCCATTGTAAACTCCGCGCTTCACTAGATCCGCAAAGTTACCTGCTGTAACAGGAGCGCTAACACCATCAAGTTCTATCTTGATAATTCCAGACTTTAGTTTTAACTCAACTGTAGCTGCACCCTTTAACTGCACAAATCGAGCCAAAGCCTCTTCTAGAGATTGGGGAGAATTAGGGCTAGGTTTTGAGGTCGCCTGAGCGATCGCACTTGGGGATCCTGTGGGAGACTCACTCGGAGAAGCGGATACATTGCTAGCACTATTACAACCAGTGAGCAGCAAACTCACGGCTAAAAAACAGCTTAAAATCCAACGCAACATTTTTAACCTTTTTAACCTTCAGTATTTAGTTACAGCCCATTGAGGCTTGGTGTATTAATTTTATTGATGACGCAGACCGCGACATTGTGGTTCAAAAAACACAGAAGCTGTCCCGCCCGCTAAGCGGGCGGGACAGCTTTTACTTATGCTTAGCTACTTACAGACCTTCCAGAGGCACTGACAAAAATTTAGCGATCGCGGCTGCACGATCTTCTAGGACATCTAATGATATGGGCTGACCCACCTCAGATAGGGGTAGATCGCCTTTACCCTTGACTCGCAGGTACAAGGATCGTTTAGGACTTAAACCCTCACGAATTTCTACTCGTACCGCTTGCACATCAGCAATTTTGTAATTGAACTCAAAGTTTCTGTTTTTAGTGAGTCCACGGCGAAAGATAGTGACTTGTCCCTGATCGCGATCAAACTTGTTGTAACCACTGCCATAGTCAATGACCATGACATAGAGCAGATAAAGCTCTAGCAAAGTCCCCGCAACTCCATAAAAAGAGAGCGCTAAGCCTTGGGGGATAAATTCTAGCTGTAAGGGATCAGCAACTGGCAACAAGTTGATTTTTAAGAAGCTGGATAGCCCAGCCAGCAGAAACCCTGATGCTCCTATAGCGACAATAACTGCAAAGCAATAGTTACTAAAGCGTCGTGACCCGACAATGTCATATCGCAGAACATTGGATTGAGATGTTGGAGCTACCATCGATTGAAGTAATATTGCAAAATTTATGTGGAAAATATCAGTATATAGCGGCTTGCAGCTCAATAGCTACAAATAAGTGCGTGACAGCGCAAAGCAATACTATGCAATTATTTGTATCTAGGCATACATAAGTGATCCCAATGGCTACATAAGCAGGAACACTTAAACCCAATAGAGAAATAGCTGCGCCATTTCTCTATTGGGAAACTCGTACTATAACTGTAGTCACTTGTCTTCTGGTTTTGTGTCCTAACAAGAATAGCTACAACTATATAGCTGTATATAGACCGTCAAGTCTTTATATTTTTATATTTGACTGCATCTAACTACTTAGCACCTATTTTCATGGAGGAGAACTGATCAGTTGAGTTATGATGCAAAAGATCTGCTAGCAATTAACTCATGAAGTTTTTTTTCGTTTTTGTACATTTTTACAAGCGATAAATTAAAACTTAAATCTAATCATTAGCATTACTCTTACCCCATAGCTCAAAACTAATCGTGAAAAAATCATTCAGACATTTTTTAAAACAAAGCTTCATCGCAGCGATCGCTGTTAGCTGCATTGGCTTTGTCTCAGCTTGTCAACAACCAGAAGCACCAGTCGCAACGCCCGACGCAACCACCACCACAGCGGCAACTCCTACTGAAACTGCCACCGCATCTCCCAGCCCTTCCGCTTCACCCACGGCGAGTCCTACCGAAACCGCAACTAGTGGTCAAGCTGCTAGTCTTGATAAAGTAGCTGGTGAATATACAGTTGTCCTAGATCCCAAGGTATTAGCTGATGCTGAGAAAGAAGGCGTAAAGTCGGTAACAGGTAAATGGACAATCAAACCTGAAGGTACTTTTGAAGCCACTCTCAAGGCTGTGTCAGTTAAGGGTGAGGAGCAAGAAATTAAGACCGCTGGCAAAATTACCATTGAAGATGGCAAGGTTGTTTCTCAAGTAGAAACAGTAAATGGAGAAGCACCTCCTCAGACTCCTCCTAAACAGCCCTACACATTGTCATCCGATGGAAAGGAATTACAAGCTGATGGTCAGCCCGTAAAGTTAGTTAAGCAATAGTTTTTGGTATCTGTCACACGGCGACAAATCATAAAAAGCGGCGCTTTGCGCCGCTTTTCATGATTTGGTTTTCAATTCACAAACATTGCAGTCACACTGTTGTGAATTTGTACTATTTGGGGCATTTAGTGAGACGGGTCAGCAATATGGCGATCGCATCGGAATATTGCTGCAATTCCCTAGTGGTAAGGTTGCTGTTATTAATCAAAATACTAAAAACTACTTCAGGATGACTTGCTGGAGTGGCATAGCCTGATAGAGCTATTGCACCACTCAAAGTTCCAGTTTTAGCTCGTAATAAGCCACTAGCGGCACTATCTTTGAATCGGTTGGCTAATGTTCCGCTCACGCCTGCGATCGCTAACGAGTTACGAAAATTTTGATCTTTCACCATGTGATTCAAGATTTGTACGATCGCCCTTGGGGTAGTCAAATTATGACGAGACAGCCCTGAACCATCCGCAGGTAAGACATGATCGGTAGCAATGTTAATCGACTGAAGGTAGTTAGTAATTTGTTTTAATCCAGCACTAAAGCTATCTTCAGATTCAGTCGCATTAGCTCGTCCGCCAATGGCTCTAGTCATCAACTCAGCATAAAGATTACTACTATCTTGATTAGCAGTGACCAGCAAATCTGATAGACGGGGAGATGAGTGACTAGCTAGTTTTTTATAGGAGATAGATTCATCAAAACTGTTTTGGGAAGTTGCGTCAGATCGCCTAACTTCGATACCTTGAGCTAATAACTCCTGTCGCAGTAATTTCAAAAAGTGTTCTTTAGGATTGGGTACAGTTACCTGCCCTGACATTGGCTTCGCGTTTTCGGCAATCTGTCCACGAATAAGCAACACTTTATCGGGATAAGCACGACTGGTATCTACACCAGTGATTAAAGATTTACCAGCCGATTGATCGCTTGCGCTCGCTGTAACAACTTGGTTATCGACCCGCCAACTACTGGCGTACATTGGTTTTGTCCATTCAAAGATGGCGACTTCACCTGTTGAAGCGGGTCTCAACCTCCACTCTAAAACATTGTCATCAATCGTGAATGGGGAAGCGATCGCACCGTAGTAGTGCTGCAAGTCATCCCACTCCCAGCTACCAGCAATTTCGGTGCCTTTGAGTGATGAGCTAGCCCAAACTCCGCCATTAATTCTCTTTACGCCTAGGCGCTTTAGTTGGGAGACTAGAGACTTCAAGCTCGTTGATGAACTAAAGCTGGGATCACCTGAGGCTAAAATCCATAGCCCTTTTTCTAGTTCTCCTTGTGCGTTGGGTAAGGATTGAGAAACTAAGCTGGTTGTAAACTGATAGTCTGCACCCAAAACCTTAAGGGCAACTGCGGTAGTGAATAGCTTAATGTTTGATGCAGGTACAAAGTAATGGTCGCCGTCAATGTTTGATAGCACTTGAGGATTTGATTCAGTGGTTTGGACAAACACACCAACTCTTGACGGATTTAACTTAGGTGATCGCACAATCTTTTCAACTTCTGGTTGAAGTTGAGCAGGGCAAATAGGATTGCCTATAGCTTGAGCGGGGAATGCAGCAATCAAAGAAATTGCCGCGCCAACAATCTCCGTGAATATTTTGTGTCTCAATGGATTAGCTGTCTCGAACAAGATTGCTAACAGGCTACCATAACTGACATTAAACAGTACAAATAAGACATTAACTTGTACTTTTTAAACATCAAGTAGTTCAGTTCAAAATAACTAAACCCTACAATCAAGGGTTACTTTGCGCGGCATAACCTTTTTAGTTTTGCGGTTATAGCAATTTTAAATATTTGGAAGAGGATTCGATACTTCGACAAGCTCAGTGCATCGCTTCGCTCAGCCAACGTATACTGCTAGTCGAAGCCCTAACTTTTATTCAATTAAGAGGGTAAATACCCCACCGCTCTGCGGTGTGAGTATATTTGAAACGGCTATATTTATGCCTAGCTACTGCATATAGCAAAACCAGAAAATGAGTGGCGGCGCTTCGCGCCGCCACTCATTTTCTGGTTTTGATTAAGCGCAAAGCGCTGTAGTTACTCTTTCAAGTCGAAAATCCTAGCTCCTGTAAAACAGCAAACTGTGACTCTGGCTGTTGGCTATAGGAAAATCCCCAAGGTATATGTGATGGCATAATCGCCAGAAATTTATCTAGACAGTAGGGACTGCCGTAGACAGCGATCGCTTCAAAACGATTGGCAGATGTTAATTTAGTAACTAGGGCACAGGTCAAACTATGAAGGTTGGTATTGCCTCGAAATGGATTGCCACGACTAAAAATCTGAATAAACACTTGATCAAAGGAATCACACTGTAAATTCTCTAAGGTATTACTGTCAGCAATAATCTGTTTATAAGCATTCGCTTTCGGTAGCACTATGGCGGGGGATTGATGGTTTAAATAATCCCCACAACTCAGCATATCGTCCACAATAATTAAATTGAGATACCGAAGAGCAACATTTTTACTATTCTTTGGCGATCGCAAGTGCGAGATAAAAGAAGAGATACTGGCAGACTTGGTGGCTATTTCTTTAGCTATAGTTAGATTCTGAGGATTACCAAGTTTACGCAGATCGGAAGGATGTCCACATACCTTCTGTTTGGCTTTCCAGATTCTCGCAACGGATTCCTCTAGGCGATCGCGACTGATTTCGCCCGACTCCACTGCCGCAACGATCGCGCGAATAGTAGCGATCGGGTCAATTGGCATCAACAGCATATCTACGCCTGCTTTAACAGCTTGCACTGCGATCGCACTGGGGCTGCTTATTTTTGATACCCCCGCCATCATTAACGCATCGGTAATGATAATTCCTTCAAAAGCGAGCTCTTTTCGCAAAATCCCCGTAACAATTGGTGGCGATAGAGTAGCTATATTTTGGGGATCAAGTTCTGGCACAAAAATATGTGCGGTCATAACTACATCCACACCTGCCGAGATCGCATTTCTAAAAGGTGGAAATTCCACATTCTCAAACCTTTCGCGATTGTGCAAAATGGAAGGCGTTTGTAAATGGGAGTCTACAGAAGTATCCCCATGCCCTGGAAAATGCTTTGCTGTGGTGAGGACTGAATATTGTTTAGCCCCCGAAATAAAAGCCCTTGTTGCTCCCATCACCTCCCCGACAGTAATGCCAAAGGCACGCACATTAATCACAGGGTTTTCGGGATTGTTATTCACATCCACAATCGGTGCAAGCAACCAATTAATACCGATCGCCTGAGCTTCCTCTGCGGTTACTTTACCCATCGCCTCGGCATATTTTGCTGACACAGCTTGCAGCGCCATTGGCGGTGGGAACCATGTCGCACCACTAAAACGCTGCCCTACGCCTTCCTCAATATCAGCAGCAATTAACAATGGTACTTTTGCCCATGATTGCATTTGCTCAGTCTTTAAAGATATTTCTGGAGCGGAGCCGCCCAATAGAATTACCCCCCCAACTCCATATTCCCCAATCAGCTCTTGTAGTGCTGCTGTGGATAACTCCCAGTTAGGATATTGGATTTGATGGTCGTAGAGCATACCGCAGGCTCGTACAACAATCATTTGCGATACTAGCTCAGTCAGGCTGAGGCGATCGATGCTCGGTAAATTGATCGACAGCATAATGAGTTAATAACCTAATTTTTAAAATTCTAGGGCAAAATCTTTCCGTGTCATCGGTTGGGGAACTTCTAAGCCTTCGCCGCCAATATATTTTAAGGGTTTTCCATCAATTGACAAATACACTTTTGCTTCGGGTTCCAAACTAGTCACTGTGTATAAAACTTGAATAATGCGCCCTTGCATGGAAGCTGAGCCGCCGCCTTTGGTAAATTCTGAGGATAAATTGATGCGGATATCCTTACCTATGGTTGCTATGTCTAAAACTTTAGTACCTTCTGGGATGGCGCTATAGAGAGTTTCCGCTGGAGGAACTTCTGTAATTAAAGTGTTAAACGCTGTAGCGATCGCTTCCCTACTATTTTTGGCTTTGACAGCAACGGGAACAGCAATCAATTTGTTGTTGTTGGACTCAATCCAATAAACCGATAACTCTCCATCGACAGCACGATCGGGACTAGGCTGAGCAACTTGGTTGATCGCAGGAGGAGAGGAGGTGGAACTGGTGGGTGGATTAGTCAAGTTACCATTGATCAGTACTGCGGTTGCCGAGCCGCCAACGACCGCTGCTGCTACTAATCCCATCCAAGTGCTTTTATTGAAAGCAGGAATTTTCATATTTTTACTCTCTATATTTATTGATGACTAAGTTTATCGCGTAATATTTCAATCTCTGGGTTTTCAATACCTACTGGATGGGAAACATTAAGACTCCAGATATTAGCAGTGATCACTAATATTTGGTGTTTGATATGTATGACGTAAAAATTGCAATTTATCTCCCTGATGGATGGATTGACCTTACGGCATCAAGACCCTAGAGGGGAGTAGCGTTGCTTCAGACTGCCACTCCCCTTCTAGGGTTTATGACTACAGCTATAAAACTTTTTCTGTACTAATCAAGTGCGCCGCACTGCATCAATAAACTGCTTCACTTTTAACAAATCTTTATCCCCTGCGGAACACTCCACGCCGCTAGACACGTCTACACCGTCAGGACAAGTCATCGCGATCGCCTGAGAAACATTGTCAGGGGTTAGTCCTCCTGCTAGCAACCAAGGTATGTCGAGCTTAAAATCTCGTAGCATTTGCCAATCGAGGGTTTTGCCAGTACCTCCAGCCATTTGGGGATCGTAAGCATCTAATAAGACTGCATCAACGACTTGACTAAAACCCTGCGCTTGGATCAGTCCATCTTGATCTTTCACCCGCAGGGCTTTGATTAATTTAATTGGTAAATTTTTCTGATTATTGTTTCTTTCAAGACTGATTCTTAATTGTTGACAAAATTCTGGCGACTCGTCTCCATGTAGTTGTATGCCATTCAGTCCACTTTGGTTCACAGTTTGGCAGATCTGCTCAATACTTGCACCAAGGAAAATACCGATTAAGTCTAAGGGCTTCATCGTAAAATCAGGAACTGATTTCTGTTGACAGGGCAGATCGGCAAGATCAAAACTCAATTTTTGAGGGCGCGGCGGAGCTGCGCCCTCAAAAACTGGGTTCTTGATTAAACTAGAGATGATCTGGGCGATCGCCTCAGGGCTAACGTACCTCGGCGAAGCAGGTACACAAATAAAGCCCAGAGCCGATATTCCCATTTGGGCGATCGCCTGTGCTTGCTCAGATTTTGTCAGCCCACAAATTTTGATATACATCTTATCCAATTACTAAAATTAAAATGTCTCTCTATCAGAAAGCCGCAAAACATTCTGCCGCCCTCCTTACTCTAGCGATTTTCTGCTGCGTCCCCTCGTTACCAGCCACAGCCTCCCTATTTGATGGTCCTGTCGATCGCTTGCCATCGATCCAGCGCGACTCTCTCCGCAACGGGCAGACCGTGGTTACAGGAGATAACGGCAAGTATGTTGCAAGGGTACTGGTTACAGCTAAGCCTGAAGCAGTTTGGAAAGTTTTGACTGACTACGCCAATCTTTCTAAATTCATTCCAAATATGACCTCTAGTAAAATCTTGGAAGATCGAGGCGATCGCAAAGTGATCGAACAGGTTGATTCGCGGCAGGTTTTTGTTGTATCCGTAGTATCACGTACTAAGCTAGCAATTCAAGAAACGAATCTCAAGCAAATTGATTTTCGTCTTCTCGATGGGGATCTTTCTAAAATGGAGGGGTATTGGAAAATGGAACCTGTCTCGACCGTGCCACGCCGCCCACCAACCCAAATTTTAATTACCTATACTGTTAATGCTCAGCCCAATAGCTCCACACCCCCTGATGCTTTTTACACCATTTTCAAGGAAGCTCTAGGTGATACTTTGCAAGCAATTAAGCAGGAAGTTAAAAAGAGAAATAGTTAAAACAGGAATGGCTTCGACTTCGCTCAGCCAACGTTGGCTGAGCGAAGTCGAAGCCATTAATCCCAAAAAGCTGGCAAAGCCAGCTTTTTTATTTTTTAAAGATACTTTTTCAAGGCTTCAACTTTGTCGAGTTTTTCCCAAGGTAGATCTAGATCATTGCGTCCCATGTGACCATAGGCGGCAACATCTTGATAAAAACGACCGTTGCGATCGCCTGGCAGCTTCTGCAAATCAAAGTTTTTGATGATTGCCGCAGGGCGCAAATCAAAATTATCTTTCACTAGGCGGAGCAAAGTTTCTTCGTCCACCTTGCCAGTGCCGAAGGTTTCGATATGCATACTGGTAGGACGAGCCACACCGATCGCATAACTAATTTGCAATTCACACTTACTAGCCAAACCAGCGGCAACAATGTTTTTCGCAGCATGGCGAGTCGCGTAGGCAGCACTGCGATCGACCTTTGTAGGATCTTTGCCCGAAAAAGCACCACCACCATGACGGGCATAGCCGCCGTAGGTGTCAACAATAATTTTGCGTCCTGTTAGCCCCGAATCTCCCTGTGGCCCCCCAATTACAAATTTGCCTGTGGGGTTAACCAAGTAGCGAGTTTGTTCGCTAGGCTTAACCGAGGTGTCCGCAAAGCTAGGTAAAACCACATGAGTCCATAGATCTGCCTTAATACGCTCTTGGACTTTGGCTTCATCGGTGATGCCATCGATCGCTGCATCATGTTGGGTGGAAATTAAAATTGTGTCAATCTCAACGGGCTTGTCACCTTCATAAACCACAGTGACTTGAGTTTTGCCGTCAGGACGGAGATATGGCAAAGTGCCATTTTTACGAACTACTGATAACTGACGCGCTAGACGGTGGGCTAGAGCGATCGGCATGGGCATATACTCTGGAGTCTCATCACAGGCAAACCCAAACATAATCCCTTGATCGCCCGCGCCAACTGCTTCAAGAGCAGCGTCTTCTTCTGCCCCAGTGCGGACTTCATGGGCGACATTTACCCCTTGAGCAATGTCTGGAGACTGCTCATCAAGCGCCACCATGACTGCACAGCTATTTGCGGAAAACCCGTTGTCTGCATTGGTATAACCAATTTCTGCAATTTTTTTACGGGCAATATCAACATAATTGACATGAGCTTTTGTGGTGATTTCCCCTGTAATCAAGACTAGACCAGTGTTGACCACAACCTCGGCCGCGACACGCGATCGGGGGTCTTGAGCCAGTAAGTTATCAAGAATCGTATCGGAGATCTGATCACAGATTTTGTCTGGATGACCTTCCGTAACTGACTCAGATGTAAATAAGAAGCGACTAGCCAACTATGTTTCCTCCTAAACGCAAGAAGTGTAAGGCAAAATTTTGTGTAAGTAGAGAGGGCTTGGTAGAACCAAGCCCTCTCTACTTATCTGTTTAAAGATTTATTAATCATAGTACAAGGGGTTATCGTTACAGCGCTTTGCGCTGTAACCAAGAAAGATTTTGAAAGCGTTGCTTTGCAACGCTTTCAAAATCTTTCTTGAGTTTTTCTTGCTAATTTTGCAGCTTTTTCTCTAGCTTTTGACTGGCTTGTGACAACGAAAAGCAAAATATCCAGTAAATAAAAGCAACGAATATATAGACTTCGGCATAGCGTCCAATAAACTCTGGTTGCGATAAGACTGTGCGAGCCACACCCATAAGATCGACTAAACCCACGATCGCTACTAAAGAGGTGTCTTTAAATAATCCAATGAACTGTCCCACAATCGCAGGTATGGAAGCTTTCAGAGCTTGAGGAAGCACAATCAAAATCGTGGTAAACACAGGGTTTAAGCCTAAAGCTCTCGCCGCTTCCCCTTGTCCTTTGGGGATGGATTGCAATCCGCCCCGTACATTTTCCGCAAGGTAAGCAGCGCTAAAAAGCACAAAAGCAGCGATCGCTCTTAACACCCGATCAATCTCCAATCCTGCTGGCAAAAATAAGGGCAGCATGACCTGTGCCATAAACAAAATCCCGATCAGGGGCAAGCCGCGCACTAGCTCAATATAAAAAATGCAAAACAGCTTAATTATGGGTAAAGTACTCTGCCGTCCCAAGGCTAGTAATACCCCTAAGGGAAACGAAAACACAATCCCCGAAATTGCTACCAACAGGGTCAATACTAAGCCGTTCCAAACATCCACATCAACGGCGGCTAGTCCCATATTTCCACCAATTAACCACAATGAAGTTGGCAGGGACAGGAACCACAAAATTGATAAAACTAATGAGCTTCGGGAGGATTTTTTAGCCTGTTGCCCAATCACAAATCCAAAGGCGATCGCGCCGACCGATATCAGCACTAGCATTTTAGAGGCAAGGTCAGTTGGCAATAAAATAGCGGCTGCTACGGATATGGAGCCAATCGTCACAGCTACAAATCGACTAAATCTGCCCCATAGTCCCCAAGAAATTCCTGCAAGAAGTCCCGTAATGATCAGCACTGCCCATAATCGCCAGATCTGCTCCATAGGGTAAAGCCCAACTAGAAACAAGCGGAGATTGCTACTCACCACCGACCACTGAGCTTGGGTCGTCGCCCAAAACCACAGACCACCAACAACTTGATAAAGCAACCAGACACAAAATACTGTCAGTAAACTACTTAGCCAACCATTAAATAGATTGCTCTTTGTCCAGAGGATAATTCTTTGCGAGTAGGGCAAAGATATTAACGAAGAGTCTTGATCTTGCTGCATAGGGGGACAGGCTCGATTAAGTTACATAAACCACAAGAAATTTTTTGAAAGTGTTGCAAAGCAACACTTTCAAAAAATTTCTTGGTTTGGGGTTGAGCGCAAAGCGCTGAAAAGCCGTAACAAAAGAAAATACTTCTTCTCCATCGCCAGATTACACCATAAAAACCAAGGATTATGGTTGCGGCGCTACACCGTAACTCTGCAGAAGTCTTATCAAAAACCAGTTTTGATTTGCTAGCGCCGTAGGCGCTAGCAAATCAAAACTGGTTTTTGGGTTTTTAGTGCGTTAAACTGAGCTATGTCCCTCAACTCGTGGTTATGGCAAGTTTTTTATTAGAAGTTGGTACCGAAGAATTACCCGCTAGCTTTATCGTGGATGCCTTGCGGCAGTGGCAGGAGCGCATCCCCAAGAGTTTAGATGAACACCAACTAACCACGAGTAAGATTAATGTCTATGGGACACCCCGCCGCCTTGCTGTGCTGATCGAGGGCTTACCTGTACAACAAAGCGATCGCACCATTGAGATTAAGGGGCCAGCCCTTGGATCAGCATTTGTCAATGGCGACCCTGCGGGCGAACCGACAAAAGCTTTGCTAGGCTTTGTCAAATCCAAGGGTATTGAACTGAAAGATACTTTTATTAAAGAAACTGACAAGGGAGCTTTCGTTTTTGCCAATCAGCAGATGATTGGGCGTGAAACCACCACAATTTTGCAAGAGCTAGCCCCCTCATGGATCACAGGGCTAGAGGGCAAGCGCTTAATGCGCTGGGGCAATGGCGATCTTAAATTTCCGCGTCCGATTCGTTGGCTCGTATCTCTGTTTAACTCCAAAGTTCTGCCCATTAGCTTAGAAAATGTCCAAAGCGATCGCGTTAGTAAAGGACATCGAGTACTACATCCGCGATCGGTAGTTATCGACACCGCTAACGACTATGTAGAGACTCTGCGCGAAGCCTTTGTCCTCGTTGATGGAAAAGAAAGACAGAAACATATTCTCACCCAAGTACATAGCATCGTTGAGTTATTTGGGGGTCGAGCCGAAGTTCCCGATGACTTATTAGAAGAAGTTACCTACCTAGTCGAGTTCCCCACTGCCGTAATTGGTGAATTTGAACGGGAATTTTTGGAACTACCTCAACCAGTCATTAAAACGGAAATGGTTGCCCATCAGCGTTACTTCCCAGTCTATTCTGTCGATAACCCTGAGCAATTACTGCCTCGTTTCCTAACAATTTCCAATGGCGATCCTGATAAATCCCGTCTCATTTCTGCTGGAAATGGGCGGGTAATTAGAGCGCGTCTTGCTGACGGCAAGTTCTTCTACGACAGCGATCGCGCTGTGCATTTAGAAACTTTCTTACCATTGCTAGAAAAAGTTACTTTTCAGGCTCAGCTTGGTTCAGTTGCCGAAAAAGTAGACAGGATTAGGGCGATCGCGAAGTTGGTAATTCAATCTATTCCTAATCTTCAAATTCCAGAAGCAGACTATCAATTGATAGATCGCACCGCTCAACTTTGCAAAGCCGATCTTGTGACCCAAATGGTCAAGGAATTTCCTGAATTGCAGGGACAAATGGGCTATTACTATGCGCTCTCTAGCCAAGAACCCCTCGCCGTTGCCACAGGGATTCGAGAACATTATCAACCCAAGGGCGCGGGTGATACATTGCCCACTTCCCTAACAGGCAAGATCATCGCTATCAGCGATCGCATTGATACCCTCGTTGGCATTTTTGGCTTAGGAATCATTCCCACAGGATCGTCTGATCCCTTTGCCCTGCGCCGTGCCGCCACTGGTGTCGTCCAAATCGCTTGGGACAGTGACTTCGCCCTCAACTTGCCCCAGTTATTGCAAGGAGCTGTGGAAATATATGCAGAAAAGAACTTGCTTGCTAAACCTATGTCCGATGTCTTAGAAAGCTTACACAAATGGTTTAAACAACGGTGCGAGACAATTCTGACGGAACAAGTTGAGTATGATCTTGTCGATGCCGTCTTGGGCGGAGAGGATTTTGCTTACACCCTACAAAGTCTGAGTAACCTAAAGCGCATCAAAGAACGCGCCTTTTTCTTGCAAGAGTCTCGCAATGAAAAGACCCTTGGCGAAATTTTAGAGCCAATCGTCAGAGCCTCTCGCCTTGCGGTACAGGGTAACTTGGACACCGCGATCCTAGATGTAACCGCAGTTATAAACCCCGACACTTTAATAGAATCTGCGGAAAAAGACTTATATCAAGAGATTGTTGCCTTACCAAATCAGCCTAGCGATCGGCAACTTATGGAAGGTATTAAATCACTGTCCCCATCTCTAGCCAAATTTTTTGAAGATGTTCTAGTAATGGCTGACGATCCTTTAGTCCGTCAAAACCGTCTAAATCTGCTTTGCCTTATCCGCAATTACAGTCGTCAGTTAGCTGACTTTCGAGCAATCCGAGGCTAAAGCTTAAAAAACAAGATGGCGGCGCATCGCGCCGCCATCTTGTTTTTTATTTGTCCTAACGGACTTGCAAAAGCTATAATCCACAATAGTGTTGTCACACTTTCGTGAATTGGGATAACATAAAAAATTAAAAGGAGTAAAGATGTCAGGAGTATATAAATTAGAAATAACTGAGAGTGAAGAAGAGTTAAAAGAACTGCTGGATAAGCAAAAAACAGCTTCCGACAAAGAGCGCGTGCAAGTATTGTATTTACTGAAAAGTAAGCAAGCAGGGACAGTCCGAGCTGCTGCAACGCAAATTGGCAGGAATCGCACCACGGTTCAAGAATGGTTAAAAGGTTATAGAGAGGGCGGAATCACAGGCATACTTACCCATAAACCGAGGGCAGGAAGAAAGCCCAAAATTCCCTATTGGGCGCAACAGGCATTGGATAAACAATTGCAGCAGGAAGATGGGTTTAATAGTTATGGCGAGATCCGTCAATGGTTGCAAGACAAGTTAGGAATTGAGAGTACTTACAAGAATGTGCATGACTTGGTGCATTACCGCTTGAAAGCTAGCCCAAAATCAGCCCATCGCATTAGCCAAGAATGACGCAATCAATAAACAGCATTGTGCAGCGAAGCTGCACAATGCTGTTTATTGATTGCGTCGCTAATTCAAAAACTTCTCTGCAAGCTGTAATATCGTAGTTATGTATAACAGCTTTTACTCTTCTCACGATCGCATTTATAACTTTGAAGAATTAGACTTTCCGTTAGATGGTGTAACCCTCTCTGACTTAAGTACAAAGCGTCCCTTCGTGATCTTCAACATGGTGTCAAGTGTCGATGGCAAAGCAACCACCTACAAAGGAGAACTAGGCAGCTTAGGATCGCGTCCCGATCGCTTACTCATGAAAAGATTGCGATCGCAAGTTGATGCTGTATTAGTTGGTGGCCAGACTTTACGCCGAGATTTGTTCATTCCCACTGTGCCAGCCGAGTTAGCCGCAGAGCGTCAAAAAAACTTCACGAAACCACAACCCTTGGGAATGGTGATTACCAACTCAGGTGACTTGCCAAGGGAACATCGTTTTTGGGAAGCAGGAAAAGAGTGGCGCATGGTAATCACTGGCGAAGATACACAGCTTGAGCCTTGGTTGGAGGATCAAGCGCAGATTATCAGATTCCCAACCGTACAGGGTGAAATTGATTTAAAAGCAGTATTGCAAGTTTTATTTGCGAAATTTGATGTCAAGCGCCTCTTAGTGGAAGGTGGAGCAGCGCTAAATTATGCATTGATCTCTCAAGGGTTTGGCGATGAGCTATTTCTCAGTTTTGCGCCCTATGTTGTGGGTGGGATCGAAAATATGTCGATTATCGCAGGCAAGGGCTATGGTTTGGGTGAGGGGGATTTAGCTAAATTAAAGTTGCGATCGCTCTACCACCACGACTCTGAATTATTTTTGCGATATCAATTTATCAGGGCTATTGGCATATAATCTAAAAAATACTAGTTAAATTCACGAGTGAAAGATAAACAGGAACTTTCAGAGCAGGATATTTGTACGCAGTATATTCTTCCTGCTTTGGTTCGTGCGGGGTGGGATATTCGCAAGCAAGTGCGAGAACAGGTTTATTTTACGGATGGGCGGATTTATGTGAAGGGGGACAAGACGCAACGGGGTAAGGCGAAAAAAGCGGATTATGTGCTGTATTACAAGCCGAATATCCCGATCGCTATTATCGAGGCTAAGAAAAATACGTTTGCTGTTAGTGCGGGGATGCAGCAGGCTTTGGACTATGCCGATATTTTGGATTTGCCTGTGGCTTTTAGCTCTAATGGTGATGGATTTTTGGAGCATGACAAATCTGGATTTTCAGAGGTAATTGAGCGTGAGTTGAGTTTGGATGATTTCCCTAGTCCTGATGAACTTTGGCAGAAATACAAAAAGTTTAAGGGGATTGAAACTCCTGAAGCGGAACAGATTGCTAGTTTTGATTATTTCTTTGATAGTAAGGGGCGACAACCGCGTTATTATCAGCAGATTGCGATTAATCGCACGGTAGAGGCGATCGCTAAGGGACAGGATCGCTTATTGCTAGTGATGGCGACGGGTTCGGGTAAGACCTATACGGCTTTTCAGATTATTCATCGGCTCTGGAAAAATGGCACTAAGAAACGGATTTTGTTTTTAGCCGATCGCACTGCGCTGATCAGTCAGACTAAACGTGGGGATTTTAAGCATTTTAAGAATAAGATGACGGTGATTAAGAACAAGAATATTGATACTGCCTTTGAAATTTATTTGGCTCTGTATCAGGGTTTAGTTAATTATGAAGATGATATTCTTGATGCCTATCGTGAGTTTAGTCCCGACTTTTTTGATTTGATCGTGATTGATGAATGCCATCGGGGTAGTGCGGCGGAAGATAGCAAATGGCGCGAGATTTTAGAATATTTCAGTTCGGCGACCCATGTGGGTTTGACGGCGACCCCCAAGGAAACGAAGGAGATTTCTAATATTGAATATTTTGGGGATCCGATCTATACCTATTCGCTGAAACAGGGGATTGATGATGGGTTTCTCGCTCCTTACAAGGTAATTCGAGTTGGTTTGAATGTGGATTTGGAGGGATATCGCCCAGAGGTAGGTAAGCGCGATAAGTCGGGGAATTTGATCGACGATCGCTTGTATAACCTCGAGGATTTTGATCGCAATTTGGTAATTGACGATCGCACTAAGGCTGTGGCGAAACGGGTAATGGAGTATTTGCAAAAGACAGATGTGTATGCGAAGACGATAATTTTTTGTGTGGATACGGAACATGCGGAGAGAATGCGTCAGGCGATTTCTAATGAAGCGGCGGATCTGGTGCGAGAGAACTATAAATATGTGATGCGAATTACGGGTGAGGATAAGCTGGGTAAATTGGAATTAGATAATTTCACTAATCCTGAAGAACGTTATCCTGTGATTGCTACAACTTCTAAATTAATGACAACGGGGGTGGATGCTCAGACCTGTAAGTTAATTGTGTTGGATTCTAATATCCAGTCACCGACGGAGTTTAAGCAAATTATTGGACGAGGCACAAGGATTAATGAGCAGTTTGATAAGCGCTATTTTACGATCATGGACTTTCGGAATGTGACCGATCAATTTAGCGATCGCAGTTTTGATGGCGATCCTGTGATGATTAAGGAAGTGCGCGAGGGTGTGCCGTTGACGGATGAGGATATTAGCGGCAATATTACCGAACGAGTTATCGATCAAGCGACGGGTGAGGTGCTAAATTTTGGGACGGATGCTAAGTCTGTACCATATACACCAACGATTATTAGTGGTGGGGCTGTGGTTTCTGAATCCCGCGATAAGGTCTATGTAACGGGTGTGAATGTGGAAATTCTCAATGAGAGAATTCAGTATTTAAACGACAATGGGGACTTGGTGACAGCTAGCTTAAAGGACTATACCAAACAGAGTTTGCTGCGAAAATTTAGCAGTTTGGATGATTTCTTGAGTAGCTGGGATGAGGCTGATAAAAAGAGTGCTTTGATTGCGGAATTATCAGATCAGGGAATCGTATTAGAAGATTTACAAAAATCTATTCAGAAGGATTTAGATCTGTTTGATTTGATTTGTTATGTGGCTTGGGGACAGCCGCCTCTGACACGCAAGGAAAGGGCGGATAATGTGCGTAAGCGTAATTGTTTTGCGAAGTATGGGGTGGCGGTGCGATCAGTTTTAGATACTTTGCTAGAGAAGTATGCGTCAGATGGGATTGAGAATATTGAGGATCTTTCGGTTTTAAAGTTAGAATCCTTTAAGAAATATGGCGCACCAAAACAGATTATCGATTTATTTGGCGGTAAGTCTCGATATATTGAGGTTTTACGCGAGTTAAAGACTGAGTTGTATCAAGCCGCTTAATTTGATTTATGATTTTTGTAAGGGCAATTCATGAATTGCCCTTACAAAAATATGTTCATGTGATAATGGGTAAGAAAAGGGATCTTAAACAAATTGATGCGATCGCTAATGAATTTCATATCCGAGGCGACTTGAGAGAATCTTTTGGAGAGTTTATTGAGGAACAAAAAAATCTGGGTTATGGTGGCAGCTTAAATGCTAAAAGAGGTTTTACCTATAAAGAACTTCGTGAAAAAGCTAAGGAATTTTTAGAGGAGAAGGGTTTATGACAGTAGCACCAGTTTTAAAAACTGCAATTGATTCTAAAAATAATCACAACCTTGAGAAAATTATTCCTGTGATTACACAAGCACTTATTGGTGAAACCTGTAATCAAATTTCCTTTAGCTATGGCGATGAATTAAAGTTGCACTTTGGGGAGATGACTCCTTATGAGCATCCTAAATTAGCGCATTTGCTCAAAGGTAGTTGGCGTTTTGGGGCGAGGGCTACGCCTTGTACGGTGAAGCATCAGGGGCAGATTTTGGTGGTTACATCGGAGGCGGATACGGATGAACAGACGGCGATCGCTAAGGAAATTGTGAAACAATTGGAGCATAAGAAATTACTGGATCTGACGGTTGAGGCGGAGACGATTCGGTTGACGTTGAGTTTTGAAGATGACTATCAGTTGATTTTAGATCCAGATTTAGAAGATGATTCGGGGCTAGCTCATTGGGAACTATTTATGCCAACTGAGCAGATTTTGGCGATCGGTCCTGGCTATTTTTGGTCTTGCAAATCTATTTATGAGCCTTAGTTAAATCCAATTATTTTGTGATTTTTACCATGCTACACTTCAGTTGGTTCTAGCTTATATACATTAATGGGTAAGAAAAGAGATCTTAAACAGATCGATGCAATCGCTAGAGAATTTGATATGTCACCACCAGTTAGAAAAGCTTTTGGCAAATTTATTGAAAAAGAAAAAGCCAATGGTGATATTGGAACATTAAACGATAGAGGCGATTTTACTTGGGAAGAACTGCAACGGAAAGCTGAAGAATTTTTAAAGCGGTTTTAAGGGAGTTAAAAAAATGATAACAACATCTTTCAAAGACGCAAAGCTAAATATTAAGCCGAGTCTTGACAAAATTATTCCTAGTATTACCCAACCCATGATTGGTGAAACTTGTCATCAGGTTTCCTTTAGTTATGGCGATGAGTTGGAATTAGATTTTGGTGAAATGACTCCTTATGAGCATCCCAAATTAGCCCATTTATTAAAGGGTAGTTGGCGATTTGGGGCAAGGGCTACGCCTTGGACGGTGAAGCATCAGGGGCAGATTTTGGTGGTGACTGCGGAAGCGGATACGGATGAACAGACAGCGATCGCTAAGGAAATAGTTAAGCAATTAGAGCAGAAGAAATTACTAGATCTGACGATTGAGGCGGATACGATTCGGTTAACTTTAAGTTTTGAGGATGGCTATCAGTTGATTTTAGAACCAGATCTGGAGGATGATTCGGGACTTGCACATTGGGAGCTATTTATGCCCACTGAGCAGGTTTTAGCGATCGGTCCTGGCTATTTTTGGTCTTGTAAATCAATCCATGAGCCTTAGTACCTGTCTGCGTTTAGAGGTTTAGATCCCCCCCAGCCCCCCTTGTAAAGGGGGGAGAATTAATTAATCATCTTCTTCCCCCTTTTTAAGGGGGATTGAGGGGGATCTCTGAGTTTTTCTTACGCTTTTACCGTAAAGTGATTAATCCAGCAGTGCGATCAAATGACTATGAAAAATCTCGGCGGTAATATTAAATCTCTGCGTAACTTTATGCGGAAAGATGCGGGTGTGTCGGGGGATGGACAACGCATTGAGCAGTTGGGCTGGTTGTTGTTCTTGAAAATCCTTGATGCTAGCGATCGCGAGTTGGAGCTACTCAAGGATGATTTTGTGTCGGTGGTTCCTGAACCTTTGCGCTGGGCTACTTGGGCGACAGATAAGGAGGGGATGACAGGGGACGCATTGCAGAAGTTTATCGATCAGGAATTATTTCCGACTTTAAGAAATCTCGATCTGAGTACGGGTAATCAGAGGGCGCGGATTGTGCGGGAGATTTTTGAGGGTACGAATAATTACATGAAAAATGGAACGATTATTCGGCAGGTGTTGAATAGTCTCAATGAAATAGATTTTGAGAATTCGGAAGATCGGCATTTATTTGGGGATATTTACGAGACGATTTTACAGGAGCTTCAGTCGGCGGGAGCTTATGGGGAGTTTTATACGCCGCGTGCGCTGACGGAATTTATGACGGAGATGGTGAATCCGCAGTTGGGTGAGAAGGTGCTTGATCCTGCCTGTGGGACGGGTGGTTTTTTGACCTGTGCGATTAATCATTTGCGATCACAGGGTATCGATCAGGTGAAGGATCTGGAAACTTTGGAGCAGACGATTAGGGGGATGGAGTTTAAGCCGTTGCCGTTTATGTTGGCGGTGACGAATTTGTTTTTGCATGAGATTGAGGTTCCGAATATTGAGTATACGGATAGTCTGAATCGGGAATATACGAGTATTACGGAGGCGGATCGGGTGGATGTGATCCTTGCTAATCCGCCGTTTGGGGCTTCGGTGACGGATGGGGTACAGGATAATTTTCCGTTGAGTTATCGGACTACGGAAAGTGCAGATTTGTTTTTGTTGTTGATGGTGCGTTATTTGCGCGATCGCGGTCGTGCGGCGATCGTGTTGCCTGATGGTTCTTTGACTGGTGATGGTGTGAAGGCGAGGATTCGTCAGCATTTGTTGGAGTCTTGCAATCTGCATACGATTGTGCGTTTACCAAATTCTGTGTTTCAGCCTTATGCTTCGGTGGCGACTAATTTGTTGTTCTTTACGAAGGGTAAGCGGACTGAGGATGTTTGGTTTGGTATTGGGAGCATCGTTTGCCTGTTGGGGTGAAGGCGTATTCTAAGACGAAGCCGATTATGAAGGGTGAGTTTCAGTCGTTGCGCGATTGGTGGGGAAATCGTGAAGAGGGTGAGCAGGCTTGGCGGGTGAGTTTTGCGGATTTGGAGAAGAATGGGTTTAATCTTGATGTGAAAAATCCTCATGTGGTGGAGGTGGAACGGGGTTATAGTTCGGTTGAGTTGTTAGGGATGTTGCATGATTCTTTTAAAAAGAGTGATGAGCTTTTAGAACTATTAAAAAAGGAAGGGGTCAATGGATAAAACTTTAAATTTTCAATTTCGCAAACTGACATTTATTAAAACTGATAGCGAAGAATTAAATCAGTTAGAAAATACAACCCTGATGAGGGCTGTTTTTAATGAATATAAACAGGTATTTCCACTCAAAAAAGCTTTATCAAAGACACAATACGGTTTTACGGCTTCAGCCCAAGAATCAGGGAATTGTAGATTATTAAGAATCACCGACATTAAAGAGGATGGTATTAATTGGGCTACAGTGCCTTTTTGCGATTGTGACGAGATCGAAAAATATAGATTAGATGAAAAAGATATATTGATCGCTCGAACAGGCGGAACTACTGGGAAAACTACATTAATTCAAAACATAGAAGAAAATAGTGTTTTTGCAAGTTACTTAATCCGTCTTTCTGTAGCCGACAATTATAATCCTGAATATATTTATTTATTTTTAAATTCATATTTATTCTGGAATCAGATTCTTGAATTAAAAAATGGAACCGCACAGCCTAATGTAAATGCGGTAAAAATGACAACCATTTTATTCCCTTCATGTCCTAAAGAAATTCAGGATGAAATTGTAGAGTATAAAAAAAATAAAGTTATAACAAATTCTATTTTAAAACAAGCTGAGTCTGATTTTCAAAATATTAATCTTGTTCATCAGAATTTAAAATTGATTCTTAGTGAAAATGACAAGCAAACAAATATAGTTTCTCGGTTGAAACAGGCGATTTTGCAGGAGGCGATCGCAGGTCAACTTACTACTGAATGGCGCACCGAAAACCCAATGCAAAAGGGAAATCCAGACACCGATGCCGCCGCACTTCTCGCCAAAATCAAAGCCGAAAAACAACGGTTAATTACTGATGGTAAGCTCAAAAAAGAAAAACCTCTTGCTGAAATAGCGATCGATGAAATTCCATTTTCTATTCCTGATAATTGGATTTGGTGTCGATTGGGAGAAATATGTTTAAAAATACATTACGGATTTAATGCTTCTGCAAAGCTAAATACAACAGGTGTTAGACTTTTGAGAATCACAGACATACAAAATAATAAAGTTGATTGGAAAAGTGTTCCCAGTTGTGATTATTGTGAAGCAGATTTGGGTAGATATTTATTAAACAATAATGATATTGTTATCGCTCGAACTGGAGGAACAATTGGTAAAACATTTTTAGTTGAAAATATCTCAGAGAAATCACTTTTTGCGTCTTATTTGATACGAGCTATACCGTCAACAGTAATATCAGCTTATTTCCTAAAATCATTTATGGAATGTCCTCTTTATTGGAAGCAACTTTATGATGCTGCATGGGGTTCTGGACAACCTAATGTAAACGCAACATCACTTACAAACCTTTATATTCCCCTTCCTCCTCTTGCCGAACAAAAAGAGATAGTCGAAAAAGTCGATCGCTTAATGAACATCATCGATCGCCTAGAACAACAAATCAAACACCGCAAACAACTCGCCGAAAACCTCATGCAAACCGTCCTCCGCGAAGCCTTTGAATAGGATTTTTTGGTAATAGAATGTAGGGGCAAAGCATTCCCGCAACCATTTGTAAATTTTCAAATCCCCTAAATACGGGAATGCTTTGCCCAAAAACTCACAACGCAGCAACAGGCGATCGCTAAAAGCAAAGAGGGTTAAGCATTTGCAGAATGATATCTCTGTGATGAGTTTAAAAATTGTCGCGCAAATGCTTAACCCCTACAGGTGGATCTCTCCTGCAAACCGTCTTCCACGCAGCCTTTGAATAGAATTTCAATGTAGGGGCAAAGCATTCCCGCAACCATTTTAAAATTCTCAAATCCCCAAAATACGGGAATGCTTTGCCCAACACCTCACAACGCAGCAACAGGCGAACGCTAAAAGCAAAGAGGGTTAAGCATTTGCGTAATAATATCTCGGCGATAAATATATAAATTGTGGCGCAAATGCTTAACCCCTACAGGCGATCGCATTTTGGGTAAACAATTCGCTATCCACATCCGTACACACAACACCATTATTCCAAAGTTCATACTCACTAATATCAATATCCTCATTCCAAACTAAACCATAACCACCAGCCTCAACCCTAAAGTTTTTTAAAAAACTAGGATTTTTTAAAGCTGCAAACATTTCTTTCTCTAACAATCTGGAAATATCATATTTTTTGATTGCCTTATCACTAAACTCAATTAACAAAGTGCGATCGCCAACAGCCTTAGCAGAAATAATTTTAGGAGGTTTCATAGACATCACATTTACTTCAAAGGTGGCAACTTACAAAAATCTTGAGTATTCCAAATGTTTAGCAATTCATTTTGATATAGAGTAGCCCATTCTATTACTAACTTCTCAGCTCGACTTGGCAAATCGCCCTCGATAATCTTCAGAGACTCGATCCCAATCAAAGCATTAAACTCACCATAAATCGCGTGAAAATGTGGTGGTGAATGATCTCCAAAAAATATTTTACTCCAAAAAATATTTTAATAGTTATTCCATAAAATCTTGTAACTTCTGGCGTACAGCTATTCCAGTTATTTTATACATTTTAAAAAGATATCCAAAGCAAAACGTTTACTCATCATCTTCCAGAATCGCCTGTAATATTTCTGGAGTTAAGCCCCTTTTTTCTGCTTTATCCGCAATCTCTGCCATCACCTGACTAAGAGTTTTATTAGCCAAATCAGGTTGAAAAAACAACTTAATCATCGTGCTAAGTTGCCGTTACTTATTAGCTTGAGCCTCTCGATAAGCTTTCGCTACTTCACTATCAACATTAATAGTAATCGTTTCCATTTCAAACTCCTAGATTTGATATAAAACACTAATGCTCTCTTTGCTATTTTACCATTCTCACAAACAACGCGCCGCAAACCTCATGACAACCATCCTCCACGAAACGCAAAACCTCAAAATGCAGTAATAGGTGATCGCGCGAAAATGAAGGAGCTAGATAAATCTAGCTCCTTCGCTTATATTCCCAACTTGCAAGACGGGAGTAGCGCCACTACTTAATGCAAGAAGTGACGAACTCCAGTAAGCACCATCACTAAGCCAAGCTCATCGGCAGCCTTAATCGAATCAGCATCACGCATACTTCCTCCAGGTTGCACGATCGCCACAATTCCCGCTGCCGCTGCTGTCCGCACCGAGTCATCAAAGGGAAAGAAGCCGTCACTGGCTAAAACCGCACCCACAACCTGTTCACCTGCTTGCTCTAGAGCAATTTTGGCGGAACCGACACGATTCATTTGTCCTGCACCAATGCCAATTGTGGTTAGGTTTTTAGTAATCGCGATCGCATTGGACTTGACGTGACGACAGATTTTCCAAGCAAAGATTAATTCTTGTAGTTGTTCGGGAGTTGGCTGCTTTTCGGTGACAACTTTCCAATCCTCAGGATTGACTTGATCATCATCAGATTTTTGGACGAGCATTCCGCCCGAGATCGTTTTGACAGTTTCAGGAGATCCATACTTGAGATCGGGGAGAACTAAAATCCGTAGATTTTGCTTTTTACCTAAAATCGCCGCCACACTTGGTACACAGGCGGGAGCAACTACACATTCTAAAAATGTTTTGGATAACTGATTGGCTGTCTCTTCATCAATAGGGCGATTGAGCGCTACAATACCGCCAAAGGCAGAAGTTGAGTCGGCGGCAAAGGCTTTTTGATAGGCTTCGGCAATGGTCGGCGCGATCGCGACACCACAGGGATTATTGTGTTTAATGATCACGGCACAGGGTTGCTCATCACCAAATTCCGCAATAATTGCGCGGGCTGCCTCAAGGTCAAGCAGGTTATTAAAGCTTAGTTCTTTTCCTTGCAATTGCTGAGCGGCTGACCAACCTTTAGGAGTAGCGCCGACTTGATACCAAGTGGCAGGTTGATGAGGGTTTTCTCCATAGCGTAGGGGCTTAGGATTGCTGCAAAGCAATGTGTAGGAGGAAGCAATGGATGTGCTTGGTTGTACTGACTCTGCTTCAGATTGAGATTGCAAATATTCGGCGATCGCCTTGTCGTAGGACTGGGTATGTTGGAAAGCGGCGATCGCCAATCTTTTGCGAAACTCAAGGGTGGTCTCACCATTGTTAGCTTTCAACTCTGCGAGAAGTTCTGGATATTGACTAGGACTGGATAAAATCGCGACATGGGCATAGTTCTTAGCAGAGGCACGAATCATCGCGGGACCACCAATATCAATATTTTCGATCGCATCTTCGAGGGAGACATCAGGCTTAGCGATCGCTTCTGTAAAGGGGTAGAGATTCACCACCACAATTTTGATGGGTTGAATCTGATTGTCTACCAAATCTTGTTGATGCTCTGGCAGTTCCAGTCTCGCTAGGATACCGCCATGAATACGAGGGTGCAAAGTCTTAACTCGCCCACCCAAGATTTCGGGTGCGCCTGTGTAGTCGGATACTTTTGTGACTTCTAGTTCAGCCGCCTTGATTGCCTTGGCAGTTCCACCACTACTAATTAGTTGGAAATTGTAAGTAGTTGATAGCTCACGGGCAAGGTCGAGCAGTCCTGTTTTGTCAGAGACACTCAAAAGGGCAAGGGGCTTCATAGGTCACTCAATCATTAATTGCTAAGTCATCTTATACCAAATAAAGAAATGGCATAGCCATTTCTTTATCTAAAAACCCATACTGGGTTTGATTTTCAATTCAAAAAAGTGTAGTCACACTTTTTTGAATTGGCATTACAGCAATTTTGAAAGCGTTGCTTTGCAACGCTTTCAAAATCATTCTTGGTTCAATCAAAAGCTGGTGCGTCCGCGAAGCGGGCGCATCAGCTTTTAATTATGCTCAATCACTTAGCACTCCTTCAACTTTTGTTATTCTTAGGTAAGTCTTCCAACAACATTTATTTCAATGACCACAACGCCGATCGCCCCCAAATCAACTACATTTACTCCCCAGCCTACCCAATCTCTCCCCAATCGCCCTGATGCACTGGGTCGTTTTGGTATCTTTGGCGGTAAGTATGTTCCTGAAACTCTGATGAGCGCTCTATCAGAACTGGAAACTGCTTTTTACCATTACAAAAATGATCCTGAATTTAATCAAGAACTAGACGGTTACTTGCGGGACTATGTGGGTCGTCCTAGCCCTCTTTACTTTGCGGAGCGATTGACCCAGCATTACGGCACGGCTCAGATTTATCTCAAGCGCGAAGATCTCAACCACACAGGCGCTCACAAAATCAATAATGCACTCGCTCAAGTTTTGCTAGCGATCAGGATGGGCAAAAAACGGGTGATTGCGGAAACTGGCGCAGGACAGCATGGAGTTGCTACGGCTACAGTTTGCGCCCGCTTTGGGTTGCAATGTGTGATCTACATGGGCGTGCATGACATGGAGCGCCAATCTTTAAATGTATTTCGGATGAAGTTGATGGGTGCGGAAGTGCGTCCTGTCGAAGCTGGTACTGGCACACTTAAAGATGCCACCTCGGAAGCAATTCGTGACTGGGTAACTAATGTTGTTGATACGCATTACATTCTTGGCTCGGTAGCGGGGCCCCATCCCTATCCGATGATTGTGCGCGATTTCCATGCGGTAATTGGGAAAGAAAGCCGCCGCCAGAGCCAAGAAAAGTGGGGTGGTTTGCCAGATATTCTATTGGCTTGTGTGGGTGGCGGTTCCAATGCAATGGGATTGTTCCATGAGTTTGTCGATGAGCCGAGCGTGCGCTTGATCGGTGTTGAGGCAGCAGGTAAAGGCACAAATACTGAGTTTCATGCAGCAACCTTGACCCTCGGACGGGTCGGTGTATTACATGGCGCAATGAGTTATTTGCTGCAAGATGGACAGGGGCAGGTGCAGGAAGCCCATTCCATCAGCGCTGGTTTGGACTACCCTGGGGTGGGACCTGAACATAGCTATCTCAAGGATCTGGGTCGTGCGGAATACTACAGTGTCACCGACCAAGAAGCCCTAGATGCTTTCCAAAGACTTTCCCGCCTAGAGGGGATCATTCCTGCGCTGGAGACTTCCCACGCGATCGCCTATCTAGAAACCCTATGTCCGCAGCTAACTAAGGATCAGCGCATTGTGATCAATTGCTCTGGTCGCGGCGACAAAGATGTAAACACGGTAATTCAGCACTTGCATCTATAAAAATCTATGGCGCTTGCGCCGTATCTAAATCAAAAGGCGGCGCGATGCGCCGCCTTTTGATTAGATATGACAAAATATGTCGTAAAAGACAGAATTTTATGAGTTGATGTGATAATGCTAGCAAAAATGAAGCTACACCACCTCTAAGTCGATTTTAGATCGATAAAACTATGGATATTAAGCTCATCAACATCGGCTTTGGTAATATTGTTTCCGCTAACCGTGTTGTGGCGATCGTTAGTCCCGAATCTGCACCGATTAAACGCATTATCAGCGATGCGCGTGAACATGGCAAGCTAGTTGATGCTACTTATGGAAGGCGTACTAGAGCCGTAATTGTGACTGATTCCAGTCATGTGGTACTGTCAGCTATTCAACCTGAGACTGTTGCCAATCGATTTGTGATTAGCAAAGAAGGCACTGCTGAGTAAAATCCGACCCAAGAATAACTTTGAAAGCGCTGCAAAGCAACGCTTTCAAAGTTATTCTTGAGTTTAGCAAGAGTGGCGGCGCGAAGCGCCGCCACTCTTACAGTTTGGTGTAACAGGAACAGCGCAAAGCGCTGTAACCATAAGTTGGAGTTTATGAAACCTTGAGCGAAGGAAAGCTAATTGTCATCACTGGGCCCAGTGGAGTTGGTAAAGGAACTTTACTGAAAAAGTTGCTAGAAAAATATCCCGATCGCATTTTCTTTTCGATCTCAGCGACAACGCGATCACCCCGTGCTGGTGAAGAAAATGGCAGGGAATATCTCTTTTGGAGTCGCGCTGAGTTTGAGCAGAAGCGTGATGCTGGCGAATTTCTGGAATTTGCTGAATATGCTGGAAATCTTTACGGCACACCAATCTCGGCAATTAGTCAGGCGATTGAATTGGGGAGAATTGTCCTACTAGAAATTGAACTAGAAGGAGCGAGACAGGTGGCGGTATCTTTTCCTAGTGCAAAGCGAATTTTTATCAGTCCGCCATCGATGGAAGTATTAGAGAGCCGACTCCGCGATCGCAGTACTGATAGTGATGAACAAATTGTGAAGCGATTGCACCATGCCCAGTTAGAGGTAGCAGCAGCTGATGAGTTTGATATCACAATTGTGAATGACGATCTAGAAGTTGCCTTTCACCAGTTAGAGCAGGCTGTCATTTATTAATAAGTAGCTATGTAAAACCGCAAAACCTGTGGCGCACGCGCAGCGTGCGCCACAGGTTTTGCGGTTTTAATTTGATTTGGTACAGAACGCTGAGCGAAGCGCTGTTAAACTATTTGCCAAGGAGACAACTAACCAAAGCAACAAAAACTCATGGCGCAAGATATTAGATTAGTCGTGGTGGATATTGACGGGACGATTAGCGGTGATGCTAATCAGGTCAATGAACCTGTCAAACAAGCGATCGCGGCGGCTCAGGCTAAAGGCGTAAAAGTAGCGATCGCCACTGGTCGGATGTATCGCTCGGCGGTTAGATTTCATGACTTAATTGGTTCTGATTTGCCCTTAATTTCCTATCAGGGAGCTTTGATTAAAGATCCGCGAACTGACGAAATCGTGGGACATTGGCCAGTAGATATCGATCAAGCTCTCTCTTTATTGGATGACTTGGGTGAATATGCGGCTAACGATCAGTTGTCCATCCATATCTACATCAACGATGAGCTGTATGTCAGGAAAATGACTGCCCAAACTGAAGCCTATGCGGAGCGATCCAAAGTTGGGGTGAAGGTCGTTGGTGATCTGCGGGAGTTTTTGACTAAGGGAAATATGACCCATCCACCCACCAAGATTTTGGCTTTGAGTGACACTGCTGAGCTAGTTACCGAGATGTTGCGCGTACTTAAGGATCGCTATACCCCACAACAGCTATATCTAACAAAATCAGTAGCAACTTTTTTTGAGGCAACCAATCCGATCGCCAATAAAGGAACTGCGGTTAAGCATCTTGCTGAAAATATTCTTGGCTTTGAGCGATCGCAGGTTTTGGCGATCGGCGATAACTTTAACGATCTAGAAATGATCGAATATGCAGGGATTGGTGTAGTGATGGGCAATGGTGCAGAGGGAATGAAACCCTTGGGTGATTGGATTGCACCCAGCGTTGATCAAGATGGCGTAGCCGCCGCGATCGAGAAGTTTGTCTTGTAATACCTAATAAAGAAATGGCTACGCCATTTCTTTATCTCAAAATCCATACTGGGCTTGATTTTCAATTCACAAAAGTGTAGTTACACTTTTGTGAATTGTTATAAGAACATTGGTAAGCGGTGCAAAGCACCGCTTACCAATGTCGCTATTTTCAGCGCCGTAGGCGCTGAAAATAGCGACATTGGTTTTAAATTTCGGTCAACTTATAATAAAAAAGTATTTCGTGGAGATTTCGGTGAAGCGTAATTTTATGCTCTCTTTTTTGAGTCGAGGACTAGCCGCAGCGATCGCCGTAGTAATGCTCGGTAATTTGTCCTTCAGTTTGCCATCTTGGCTGACGTTAGCAGGTAGCCAAGCCTATGCCGCCCAACCCAATTTAGTTGCTAAAGCTAACGATAGCTTGGCTCCTGATTTACTTACAGGCGATGTCGTTAAGACAGTCTTGGATAATGGCTTAACCGTTTTAACAAAACAAGTAAATACTGCCCCTGTAGTCACTGTACAGATGTGGTATCGCGTTGGTTCTCAAAATGAAAAAAAGGGAATTACAGGTATTTCCCACCAACTCGAACACCTCATGTTTAAAGGGACAACTGAACGCCCAATTCAATTTGGCAGACTGCTAAGCGCAATGGGGAGTGACTCCAATGCTTTTACCAGCTATGACATGACGGCTTACTACGGAACCGTTGGCAGTGCCAAGCTCGAAGCGATGTTAGAGTTGGAAGCCGATCGCATGGTGAATACGGTCGCAGGAGAAAATGAACTTAAAAGTGAACGGACTGTCGTTCTATCAGAGCTTGATGGCGGAGACAATAACGCAGGCACAAGGTTATACCGTCAAGTCATGCTAGCTGCCTATCCTGACAGCTCCTACGGTTGGCCAGTGATTGGCTATCGTGCCGATGTAGAGAACTACACCGTTGAGGATATTCAAAACTATTACCGTACTTTTTACCGTCCCGACAATGCCACCTTGGTCATAGTCGGCAACTTCGAGACAGAAGCCACCCTCAAAAAAGTTCGGGAAATTTACGGTGCGATCGCCGCTCCACCGAAGCCCAAAACCCTAATTAGTTCAGAGGCTCTGCAAAGTAAACCCAAACCACCCAAACCACAAACCCAGCAACCAATTCGCCTCAAAGAGCCTGGAAGTGTACCGTTTTTACAGGCTGTCTATCCGAACTTACCTAAAGTCGATGATCCAGATGTAGCCGCGATCGACGTGATGGATAGCATTTTGACATCGGGTAGAAGTTCTCGCTTTTACCAAGCTCTAGTTGAGACGGGTTTGGCTAGTAGTGCCAGTGGCAGTGCCTCAGCGATGATTGGCACAGGTTGGTATTTCATCAGTGCCACGCCCACAGAGGGCAAGTCGCTGGAAGACCTTGATCGGTTAGTGCTGGCAGAAATTGAGAAGTTAAAAACTCAGCCAATCTTGGCATCGGAGATTGATCGCGCCAAGACCAGTACGCGAGCGAGTTATATTCTCGGCAATCGCGATATTAATTCCCAAGCAATTCAGATTGGCTACAACCAAACCGTTGCTGGAGACTATCGCTACAGCGATCGCTATCTAGCCGCTATAGATCGCGTCACCATTGCCGATGTCAAGCGAGTTGCTAATAAGTATTTGCGAAGTGACAAGCGCATCGTTGGCTACTTCGAGCCTTCGGTAATTGCCGCAGGAGACCCCACCCCCACCAATGCCCATTCGGCAAATGCCTTCAATCCTAGCTCCCCTGTTGACCCTTCGGAGGTTGCCAAGTATCTGCCAGAGAGTGCTTTGGCGGCTAGTGCGGGAGCGCCGACCGAGGTCGAGCCTGACAAGTTCACATTGTCTAATGGAATCAAGGTTTTGCTACTGCGCGATCGCAGCACACCAACCGTAACTTTAGTGGGTGAAATCAACGCAGGATCTGGTTTTGACTCGGTAGCCAAAGCAGGGCTAGCAGGAATTACCGCCCAAAATCTTACCAATGGTACAACTACCAAAGATGCCCTTGCCCTTGCCTCCCGCTTAGAAAATCTAGGTGCAAGTCTCGGCTTTGGTGCAGGTCGGGAAAGTGTCGGCATATCAGGGATCGCCATGTCTAAAGACCTTCCTATAGTCATCGATCAGCTAGCTGACTTATTACAAAATGCTAATTTCCCTGCCAAGGAGTTTGAACTCAACAAACAGCGGAATCTGCTCTCCTTGAAGTCGGAAATGGATAGTCCCAACTCTCTAGCAAGGCGGATTTTCCAGTCAACGCTCTATCCTGAAGGACATCCCTTTAATGCTATGCGGACAGAGAAATCTCTTAATTCCATTCAAAGAGAGGATCTAGTCAAGTTCTATGAAACCTATTACCGACCTGACAGTACAATTTTGACCTTGATGGGTGACTTTGAACCTGCGGAAATCAAAAGCTTACTCGAAGAGAAATTAGGTACTTGGAAAGCAACAGGGCGATCACCTAAATTCCAATTCCCCAAAATTGCCAATTTTGAAGCAACTCAAGAGAAACAGGTAGCCCTTGCAGGTAAAACCCAAGCCGTAACCTTGATGGGACATCCCAGTATTTCCTTCAAAGACCCACAGTATTACCCTGCACTAATACTCAATCAAGTATTAGGTGGTGATACCCTTGCCAGTCGTCTAGGCACAGAAATACGCGATCGCCTTGGTTTAACCTACGGTATTTACAGCTTCTTCCAAGCAGGTAGACCGCCGCAGGGTGCGTTTATTGTACAAATGCAGACCAGTGGCAAGGATACTGAAAAGGCGATCGCGGCAACAGTGGCATTACTCAGAGATGTCCGCGATAAGGGAATCACTCAAGCGGAGTTTAATGTCGCTCAAAAGAGTCTCATTAATAACTTCCCAACTGAGTTCGGAGATCCTGACAGCATTGCTAGTTCATTGCTCAGCGATGAAGTCTACGGCTTGCCAGTTGGCGATTTTTATAAGTTCCCTCAGCGCATTCAGTCAGTCACCCTTGAGCAAGTCAATCGTGCTGCTAAGGAGTTACTCCAACCCGATAATTTACTGATCGTGTCTGTAGTCCCTAAATCACCGACAAACACACCTTAAGCAACAAAATAATCAAAAACAGCAAGAGCGCGGCAATGCCGCACTCTTGCTGTTTTCAGGATGATTTTTCAGTAAGAATTAATCAGCTTCTTATGTTGGCATCACAGAGCTTTCAGAATCATAGGCAATCCTTAGAACAAGTCACAAATGAATCTATTTATTGCTGTTGCCGCTCCTGCTGTAACAATTCTAGTAACAGATCAAAAAATGACGTAGCCATTTCTTGATTTCAAAACCCTTACTGAATTTTGGTTTCCATTCACAAAAGTGGTGTCACACTCTCGTGAATGGGGATTAGGTTTTCATTTGCTAGAAGTCGCAACAGAAATAGCAGGTTCATGGACACAAAACTCTGGATTAAAAAGTAAAATCATGAATAAATTGCTGCTTGCTTTCTTGCCCACCCTGTTGGTCTCTACTGTTGCTGTTGTACCCGCAGTCAAAGCGCAGGATGCCATGCAAATGCCATCAGTTGAAGTAAGGATGAGACTTACTCTAACTCCTTTCAATCTTGCTTATTTAGCACATCAGGGTTATTTTGCAGGTCAAGGTATTCCCGACTCTTCGGATCTGATGAAGGGATTCAATGACGGTACTATCACTGCGGCTCAGGTGGTACAGGCGGCAGTTAATGACAAAAGATTACCTGTAGCTTTCCTCAAGAATGATTCATACATCGCGGCTGTCAAAAACCAGTTGTACACCCTCACACTGTCAGCTCGCTAAAAGAATCTTCAGAAGACGAGAGGCGGCGCTTTGCGCCGCCTCTCGTCTTCTTGTTTTGTGTTCCAACAAAAAAAAGACTTGGAAATATTATTTCCAAGTCTTTTGAATGGGAGTGTAAATAATGAAGGAAAATCTAAAACCTACTGAGGTTTGATTTGATTGCTATCCAAGACTTTCTGAACTTCTGCACCTGGTTGATAGGTGTAACCCCAATTGGCATCTTGACTATCATCAATAATTCGTGGGGTGACAATTATAACTACTTCACTGCGAGTATTGATATTGGAATCACTACGAAACAAAGCTCCAATAATAGGTAAATCTCCTAAAATAGGCACTTTGGTTGTGACGTTGCGCTCAGAATCACGAATGACTCCTGAAAGGACTAGGGTTTGCCCATCTCTAAGGCGAATTTGTCCAGAATTAAGAGTTCTCTTAGACAGAGGTATTACAAAGCTACCTATAGTAGTACCAATACCAGTCTCTATTCTTGCTCCTGGAGCACTAATTGATGGAGAAACAGATAGATTGATAAATCCGTTGTCATCCACTCGCGCAATATTAATATTTAGAGACAATCCTGCATCTTCTACTGTAGTTGTTTGAGTAATAGTAGGTACAGAAGAACCTCCAGTAGCAGGAGTAATTGTTAATAAATTTTCAGTAACTACACCCTCAGTTAGGCTGATACTAGCATTTTCACCTTCCTGCACTGTTAAACTAGGATCGGTTAATATCTTCGCATTACCAGTATTGAGCGAAGTTGTAATACTAGCTAGAAGTGAAGTAGGTAGTGTAATGGGTGCGTCACTTCTCAAAGATATACCTAGCACCTGCCCAGCAGTAGAAAAGGAAGGATTCCCGCCATTTAGGGTAAGATTACCGCTAACGGTTTGACCAGTAAGACTGTTGCCAAGGCTGACCTCCACAACTTTGACATTTATAACAACTTGACGTTTGCGAAGGTCTAGTCTAGCTAACTGCGCTTCAGCAAACTCAACTTGCCTGGGGCTCCCAATCAAAGTTAGTGAGTTGCCACGCTCTTCTGCAATTACTTGTAGTCCTTTCAATAGTGCTGTAGCACCAGACTCAGGCGTGATTGAAACAGTCTCTAATGTTGGAACTGACTCTGTTGGTGTAGTTACTACTGTTGCTGAGGCAGTAGTTCCGACGGTTGCTGTTGTTGCACCTGGAATAACACGCTGACGATTAACAATTCTAGAAGCACCAAGCCCAATTAGAAATGCAGATGCTTCACCAACGCTAATCTGATTGAGTCGGTAACTCTTAGAAACCAAGTTTTTAAGAGTTACAGGAAGCTTTGTCGCGACAAAAATTGTTTGACCAATGCGGTTTGCTTCTAATCCAGAAATCCGCAAAACATTATTAAAGACATCTTGGGCAGTTTCATTCTCAATTGATAAACTGACTGGCAATTTTAACCCAGTAGCCGCGCCAGCCGCCGCTGGAGCCGCCGCCGCACCAGACTGAGCAGGAGCCTCAGCAGAAACAACGCTCAAGCCAGCAATACGACCAATTAAAGACAAAACCTCGATTGCAGGAGCTTCTTTAAGCGTAATTCTTGGCACACGTTCAGCCGTACCTAGATCCACAATATCCGCACGAAGCTTTGATGTGGTAGTAGCAATGTCACCCACAGGCGGAGTCCTTAGCTGACGGAAAGGAGGTACAACTCCAGGAACACGCCCTGGCAATTGGGGAGTCACAGGGTTTGCAACAGGAGGCGGAGCTGTATTTTGAGCAATGACTTGGGCAGGGCGAGTTTTACCATCAGCAGAGGTAATTGTTACCTTCGGCTCAAACAAAGGCTGTGCAACTGAGGCATTAGTATTGCTTTGAGCAATTAAAATCCGATCAGGGTCATTCTCGCGATTTACTACACCTGCTTCAGGTGCACTCGATGCAGTCAAAGTATTTGCAGTTGCCGCAGTCGGCTGCATTTCTAGGCTAAATATCAAACCGTCAGGACTATCTTGACGCTTGACCAAATCCTTAAACATCTCAGGATTGTTGGCTGTAACTCGAATCCGCACTTTATTTGGAGCATATTGAGTTGCTTCGATCGCACTGACCCCAGTTACAGGATTAGCTTGCGTAAAGCTAGCATTACCATTACCTAGCTGTAGCTGTGCACCATTGAGCAGAGCCACCCAAGCCTTACCTTGGCGAGTATAAGTGACCTGCGGACGATCGCTACTGGCAAAGTCAATTTTTAGATTTAGGCGATCGCCTAACACGCTCGTATTGATATCAGTAATTCGACTCGCCACCGATACCACATCTGACTGATTAGTCGAAATCGGGCTTTGAGTTTGAGCTTGCAGTGCTAGCACCTGTGGATAGCTCATTGCAATTAGGAACCAGAAAGCCAGAGACTTTCTACCCAATCTTAGATTCAACTTCTTAGCATTCATAAAATTACACTCCTCTTGTTCCCAAATGGAACTCAATACTCTTAAATCCTTGTAAACAATTTGGCTTGATGTCTTTTACAACAGAACCAAGGAAAAGTTGACGCGATTATGGTGCGAGATTATACCACAGTTTGTCAATTTCAAATCAAAAAAATAATAGCCCCTTTCAGGCTAGGGGCTTAAGCCCCTAGTGCCCCTATTGGTGAAATTATTTTGGTGGCGGAGCTGCTGCTGCCGCCGCTGCTTCAGCAGCAGCCTTTAGTTCTTCTTCTGTCTTCGGCACAAAAGCCTGTAATGTAAAGTCCGCACCAATCAAAGGTGGCAAACTATCAAGAATTTCTTTTTCTTTGCCAGCAGCGATCGGGCGAGAAAACTTAAAACTAGTAATCGGTAAAGTCTTCTTAGTTAGTTTTAAATCCTTAACAATTAGTAGAGGTTTTAGGCGTTCAATTTTTTGGATAGTACTGAGAACATCCTCAAATTTGCCATCAAAACCAATATTGAAAGTATAGGTATCGTACTGAGTACCTTTAACTGGTTCTGCTGGCTGAAAAGTTCTCAAGGTTCCTGCGATTTCATAGGAAAAGTCAGGTGGTAATGCGATCACAATTGTCTTGGGGATTTGCTCTTGAATATCGCGAATTAGCGTATCGATATTATCTACACTAGGTAACAGGGACAGCACAAACTTATTTTGCTGCTTAGCTTCTTCAATCTTTTCTAAAACATTACCCTTACTAGCAACCTGACCTTTCAGCCCTGCCACAGCAGACTTCTTAGTCTCTATATTTTGCTGACCAGATTGTACCTGCTCCAAAATAGGCATGACGTAAGTAGTCGCAGCGTATCCAGCCAATCCAATACCTGCAATACCAATCAATATGCCTAAGATTTTTGAGGTTAGAGTGACACCAAATAGAGTAATGCCACCTGCTGAACCATCTTCAATTCCTGAAGTTGCTCCAAAGTTTGCCATTATTTAATCACTCCTTCTTGCTTTAATAAATTGACGCGAGTGACCAGACCATCAGCGCCTGTTTTTTGCAGTTCGGGCAGTATTTCTGATGGGCTCTTAGTGGTCGTAGCTGTCACAATTTGAAAATTAACTAGAGTAAAGTTGTTGTCAGTTGTAGCTTGCTGCAAGGTCGATGACAGCAACTTAGTTTGGGTAGGATCTAGCAAGGGAGATGCTTTTAGCAGTAGCAAAAAGTCATTTAATTCGTTGTAGCTAGTTGTCTTACCATTGAGAGAAATTGTCGAACCTGTTCTTGGAGATTCAGGCGTAGGAGCGATCGTAGCCTGTGTAATTGAATCCACTTGCACAGTAATTGGTGTGCGCTTCCTAATCTCATCAGACAAAGCGCTAGCAGGTAAATTACCGATAAACAAGCCCACTAGCTCAGTCGTTCTCGCTTGAATACCTTGCAGTTCTGTCTCCTGTCCTGTGAGAGCCGCCAGTTTTCCCGTCAGTTCCGTTTCTTCAGCAGTCAAAGTAGATAGTTGCTCTTGGATTCCTTGATTGGCTCCATTGAGAATAACCCAAGCACCGCCAACGATCGCTAGAGCCGCTACCGCCACCGCACCGCCATAAATCAGAAATTGAGAATCAGCGATCGGCTGCCTCTCGGTGGCTTGAGCCTGCTCAGCAACGCGATCGCTTAAAAAGTTAATGTCAAGTGTATACATATCAGTTGTTTTAAACCTCCCTCAAACCTAGACCCAGAGCCACAGACAACGCCATTCTCTCTTGAATTGGCATTTCTCCGTCAAAGGTTACACCTACAGCAGTAAGGGGATCAACAGCAGTTGCCGCAATTCCCAACCTTTGACTGAAGAATTCATTCAACTGACCGATACAGGCTCCAGGACCAGCGATCAAAAGTTGAACTACATCTGAGCCAGGAGATTGGCTAGTGTAGAAGTCAATGGAGCGTCGTAGCTCATCGGATAGGTCACCCACCACTCTCATAATGGCAGCATCGCCTGGGGTGTTGCCACCCCCAGCTAACCCAGCCGTATCCATTGCTTGAACTGGCACAATCGTAGAGCTGAGCATTTCCATATCGGTAGTCCGACGTGGTGGCAAATTAATCGCCCGTAATTGAGCATTCTGGATTTGAGCCGTTCCAATGGGAAAAGTACGTGAGAACTGAGGAACTCCATCAACAGTAACCGTAATTTCTGTTGCCTCATATTCAATATCAACGATCGCTACCGCTTCCGCTAGGGTACTGAAGCGAGATAGCTCATTGTGCATAGCACGAATTAGAGCGAAGCTGCTAACTTCCACAATATCCACTTGTAGCTGAGCAATTTCAAGGGCGTTGATATAGCTATCGGTAACTTCCTTGGGTGTGGCTACCATCAAAATTTCAATGCGCTCAATGCCGTCATCATCAAGGGCTGTACCCAATTTTTGATAATCGACATCCGCGTCTTCACGGGGGAAGGGTAAGTACAAACTAGCTTCTTGATTGAGCACCATTTCACGTAACTCCACATCGGGAATTTCCGCTGGTAATCGAATCAATCGACTGACAGTCTCTCTGCCTGGCAGTGCTGTCGCGACTTGTTTTAACTTTACCTTTTTCTCTGTTAGCAGACTGCGAATGATTTCTCCCAGCGCTACAGGATCAAGAATGCGCCCTTCTTCAACTGTTCCCTCAGGCAGCTCAATACTGCCATACGTCACCAGCTTGTAGGAAGACTGACCTTTGCGGCGCAGTTGCACTAAGTTAACTTTCTCGGAAGTTATTTCAATTCCGATCCCTTTTTTAGACTTTCCGCCAAACTTTAAGCCGAACATAAGCGTGTCTTTACGAGTTTTGTAGCTTTTGTAGCACTGGGCATACTAAACAATGGAGGGATTATAGACCGATAGTGTCCATTGTCAATAGCACAGACCAAAATAATTATGACAAATACTGGAAATGTCCAATTTTGCCTTGTTTCTTATAGACGATTTTGGTCTTTTCTGCAAATAAAAAAAGAGTTTTCTGCAATTCTCTCTATAAAAATCATTTTTTGTATGGCAAAGCCCAAAAGAGTAAGGACGGCGCTTCGCGCCGTCCTTACTCTTTTGGGCTTGTGAAAGAATTATGCTGCTTAGCAACACAATTCTTAGTTATTTGTCGTTTCTTAGTTGCAGTTGTCGAGACTGGATTAAACTTCGTAGGCTGGCATCCTGTCTTTGCTGGCGAGTGATCTGGTTAAAGTCTTTATTGGTAAATCCATGACGGCGAATTTCATCTTCGGTGAAGCTGCGTAGCTGTTCACAGAGATTTTGCAAAAAGTCGGGCTGTTGGGATAAATCGCATACCCTAATCTGCTGGGACTCTGCAAGACTTGCCACGCTATTCCAGTTGGGATTGTTTTTGGCAGCCTTGAATATTTCCAAGCGCTTACTTTCGATCGCATTGGCAGCGGCAGCATATCGAGTAATTTGATCATCTCCAAATACAGCTTGATTCAGAATGTTGTTCAACTGCATTAATGTGGGTGAAGTTTGACTTTGCGCCATTGCCGCAGAGCGATCGCTCTTTAAAATCTGTTCAGCAACCAAAGATAGCATCAGGCTCAAACCTAAGCAGCCCGAAACATATGCCCCCTTATAAAAATAAGTAACTGATTTTTTGAGGCGCGGCTTTGCCATGCTCTCAAAAATCTGGTTCTTGATTAGGTTAAATTGATCTTTAAGATGATTTGTCTGCCTCTGATTCATAATCATTTGCCATTGCTCGCCAAAAACACTAGGGACGTATGCTTACAGCTATAGCCAGTCTCGCGAAGATGCAAAACCACAAAATGATGAATCGTGATAAGAAACGTCGCAATTATTTTCTGGCTAAAGCTCTATTTTGCTGTATAAATAACACTGACTCAAATTGGCTGATTTTGTTGCCTCAAATAAGCCTGAATAAATGGTTCAAGTTCACCATCCATTACACTTTGAATATTAGTGGTTTCTTCGCCTGTGCGTAAGTCCTTAACCAATTGGTAAGGATGGAACACATAGTTACGGATTTGATTTCCCCAAGCTGCTTCTACCATGTCACCACGAATATCAGCGATCCTTTGGGCGCGTTGTTCTTGAGCAATGATTAAAAGTTTTGCCTTCAACAAGCGCATGGCAGTTTCTTTGTTTTGTAACTGCGATCGCTCCTGAGTACAGCGCACCGAAATTCCTGTAGGCAAATGGGTAATTCGCACCGCAGTTTCTACTTTATTCACGTTCTGCCCGCCTTTGCCCCCAGCCCGCGTAGTTGTGATTTCTAGTTCTTTGGGGTCAATCTCTAGATCCACGTCTTCCTCTAGTAAGGGCATCACTTCCACGCCCGCAAAGCTAGTTTGCCGCTTATCATTGGCATTGAAAGGCGAAATTCTGACAAGGCGATGGGTTCCTTTTTCGGGGGCAAGATAGCCATAGGCATAACGACCATAAACTAGCAGGGTCACTGATTTAATGCCCGCCTCCTCACCTTCGGATATTTCCGATATCATTACCTTGTAGCCTTGAGACTCACAAAAACGGGTATACATCCGCAATAACATTTCTGTCCAGTCTTGGGAGTCAGTGCCTCCCGCCCCTGCATTGATCGTTAGAACCGCATCGTATTTATCGTAAGTACCTGATAGCAACTGCTCCAAGTCCCAACGGTCTAGTTCTTGCAATAGTTGGTCGAGACTTTGCTTGGCTTCATTGACTAGGGACTGATCTTGCTCAAGGGCTAGGAGCTCAGCGATCGCCTCAAGATTGTCGATGGTTTGCCACCAACGATCAAATTTTTCGATGTAAGACTTGTAGGAATCGAGTTCCCGCATGGTCTTTTGAGCTTGATCGCTATTTTCCCAAAATTCTGGTTGAGCCGCCGTTTGCTCTAGGTCTTTGACTTTTGCAGCGATCGCAGGTAAGTCAAAGATATTCCTGAGCGTTGCTCAGGCGTTGAGATAAAGTCTGAGTCTGACGGGAAATTTCACTAACTTCCACTGAAATATTTCTCCAAATTATTTAATTACAGCAGATCAAAAAATGGCTAAGCCATTTTCTGATCTAAAGTCAAGCTACTCATAACAATTTTACAAGCCTCTTATTCTAGCAAAATAGGTTGTTTAAAAAGCTTTGATATAAAACCCTAAAACCTGCGGCGCACGCTGCGCGTGCGCCGCAGGTTTTAGAACTGGTTTTTGTGTTTACTCAGTCTGGTGAAGTCAAGGATTTATTTCCCCGTCGAAAATGGGGAAATAAACCTTTGTACCTTTGTAACTCGCTTGCTTGAAAAGCTCCAAAGATTAATGGTGGCGCATAGTGCCACCATTAATCTTTAGCTATTTTTGTCCTAACAAGACTGACTTAAGCTATACGTTCAAACTCTCCTTAAAAACAAAGGATTTTTTTATTTTTTCAAGCCCAATTTTAGTGTTTTCAGTGGCGAAGGCGCTGAAAACAACAAAATTGGTTTCATAATGGCAATTATTGTCTTGCCCCCAGGAAATCAAAATATGCCCCAAAAACCCATTGAAGAAACTGAAATCAGTATTAATTTATCGCCAGAGCCAACCTTAATCGTGACTGACAACAGTGGAACTCGCAAAATGCCACTGATCGATGAAAAATACACAATAGGTCGGGAAGCAGATAACCAAGTCTGCCTAAATTCTGACTTTGTATCCCGTTATCATGCTGTACTGATTAGGGTTAGCGATCGCCATAAGTTCATCACATACCGTATAGTTGACGGTAGCATTGCTGGCAAGCCCAGCAAGAACGGGATAGTCCTGAATGCTCTCAAACAAGTCTCTTCCCATGAGTTACAGGATGGCGATATCGTTACTTTTGCTCCTGAAGTCCATATTCTGTACTTAGCGCCGAGAGAGACGTAAAGTTTATGTGCTTGCTGGTTCCAATATCTAGTTTGTTGGGTAACATCAACAGAATAGTTGTAAAAACCAATTAAAAAATTAATCAGCTTAAGCCACGTTTTTTCTATAAAGTACAGCCAAGTTAAGTCAAATGCTTACCGATACCATATACTTTTCGCTAGTAAGCGATATCTACTTCTTTTTTGGGCGAGCTAATGAGCGAAGTACACGTTAGTCACACGCTATTAATCACAGATGCGAGAGGTAGTAGAAAACTCGTACTTGATGGTTTAAAGTACACAATTGGGCGGGATGTGAATAACAATATTCAGCTATATTCGCGTTTTGTGTCTCGTCAGCATGCAGTTTTGCTGAGAGTCCCTGGGGAGGGTGGTAAGTATTTATATCGAATTATTGATGGGGATTTGTCTGGTAAGCCTAGTGTTAATGGCGTAATTATTAACCATCATATGAAAGTAGCCTCTTCCTACGATTTACGTAATGGTGATGTGATTACGCTTGCCCCAAATGTAGAGCTTACTTATTTAAATAGTCCTGTTAGTGAATAAATAGAAAACAAAATAAAGGTAACGCTTTGCGTTGCCTTTATTTTGTTGGTTTATACAGAGATTGATATTCAAATCCAAACTAGGAAAAGCTTTTAAGATTTTGCTTGGTATAGTTCTTATAGCAAAGCAAGGGTTAGTTAGTACAAATCAAAAACCAGAAGGCGAGTGGCGGCGCGGAGTGCCGCCACTCGCCTTCTGGTTTTATGTCCTAAGCAAAACTTTTTTTGCTATACACAAATTTACAAAAGTGTGACTACATTTTTGTAAATTAAAAAGCCGACCCAGTACAGGTTTTTAAATAAAGAAATGGCATAGCCATTTCTTTATTCGGTATTAGCGGTAATTTTTTGTATGCCATGTTTTAAATGACATTTTTGATGATGATTTCTAGTTGATACAGATTAGAACTAGATGAAACAATTCTATACAAGGTGTAAATCCCATTAACAAGAGACCAATAGCAGCCTAATGTGCCGTCATTCATCTTTTGGGAATTAGGGCACATAAGTAGCTCAGTGTCGCTTTATCGCGCCATCAAAAATCAGTTTCTAATTTGATGGCGAAGCCCTAAATACGCAATTTAGCTAAGTTGCAAAGGTAGATATGGCAATTGTTCTTAACGCGATCGCAATTATTAGTGTTCTTATATTTTGGTTGCGTCTTAATAAAATTGAAACTAAGGTCGAAAAATATTTAGACAGGCATATTTACAGGCGCAAAAGAGCACTGAAGCCCAGATTAATTCCCCAGCCAATTGTTAAAACTAGGATTAAAACTCAAGCAGCTAAGAGCAAAGCGCCCTCAAGTTTTGCTCCTCAGAAGAGATCGCCCCAAGTCCAGATTTATTCCAAAGTCGCCTCATCAAAGCCCCATTCAAAAAGGGCTGGGCGTTGGCGTTGGTTGTTGGCGATTTTAGTCGCAAGTGTCACAGGAGCAGCGATCGCTTTTGTGCAGTGGAGTAATGGTGTTATTGCCCCCGAATATACAGCCTTAATTTGGTTTGGTATTGGCATATTTTTAGTTGCTAGTGCCACCTATGCCCTGTAATGCAAATAGTGGGGGCAGCGTGGAGCGCTGCCATCACTATTTGTTTGCGCCTAGCTACTCAAATACGCGACAATCAGAAAAACCCATAGAGACAATTGCAAGGGCGGCAGAGCCGCCCTTGCAATTGTCTCTATGGACTACTTCAAGCATTAATAGGCTGTACTCGATATGCGTCGCGCTGTTTTATGTGGATATTATGGGATGGGCAATGGGGGCGATGAAGCTTTGCTTGCCACGTTATTACAGATGCTGCCCCAAGATATTCAGCCATTTGTGCTATCGGCTAGCCCCAAGAATACAGAAAAATTGCACGGAGTCGAAGCGGGCGATCGCTATTCCGCTTTTACGTTATTGAATGCCTTTAAACGCTCGGACTTGTTTATTTGGGGCGGCGGTAGTCTGATGCAAGATGCTACGAGTGCGCGTAATCCAATTTATTACGGTGGGGTAATGGGCTTAGCTCAGGGCATGGGTTTACAGACGATCGCATGGGCGCAAGGGGTTGGCCCCCTTCAACGCAAACTCAGTAAATGGATCTCTAGACGGGCTTTTCAAGGCTGTACGGCAATCTCAGTACGCGATCGCCATTCCGCTGAGTTGTTAGCCAATTGGCAAATTAAAAGTATGCTTGCGCCCGACCCTGTGTGGGCTTTGGATTCCACCCCGATTGATGGGGATTATCCTAATTACCAGTTAGCTGATCCTGTGGTGGCGGTAGTTTTGCGATCGCATCCACAGCTAACATCCTGCCGCCTTGCCACGATTACTGAGGCTTTGCAAAAATTACAAGCGCTGACCAATGCTCATGTGTGGTTAGTGCCATTTCAACCATCAAGTGACAAGGCGATCGCCCAAGCAATTCGGGATTCGCTCAATGCCAAAATGCCCAAACGTAGTCAAATTATGACTCAAGCTGATCCGCGCCGCCTCAAAGGGATCTTTCGTCATGTGGACTTGGCGATCGCCATGCGCCTGCATGGGGTGATTATGGCGGCGGCTGAGGGGTGTCAATGTTCGGCGATCAGCTATGACCCCAAGGTTTCCTATCTAATCGAAGATCTAGGGATTTCAGGATGGGAGTTGGTTGACTTTCCTGAAGATCCCCAAGTTTTGGTAGATACATGGATACAGGATCTGGAGAAACGCCGTCAGGGTAATCAAGCGATCGCTTCACGCATCAACCAGATTAAACAGCAAGCTTTATTGCATCAGCAATTGCTTACTTGCTGATGCAATAAAGCTTGTTGCAGATATATAATCAAAACATAAAAAGATAGTGACTTTTTAAAGTTTTAATAATGAAGTTTAATCCCGATTTGTGTCGCAATGAGAGTGAGGTTGAGAGTAAGTTATTTGTGCAGTATCTTTTGCCTACCCTTGGTTATGACGCGAGTACATGGCATCAAGAGGTAGCTTTAGGGAATATCCGTCTAGATTTTTTAGCCCTTACTTCCCAGATTTTCCCCAAGGCAAATCATTTATCTCCCAAGGTATGCGTGGTGATGGAAGCCAAGCATCCTAAGCAAAACCTTGACTTCCATGTGCGCCGACTCAATCACTATCTCGCTAAGTTACAGGTTGCTTATGGAGTTTTAACTAACTCTAGAGACTTTCGGATTTATAGGTTAGTAGGCGATCGCTTAAATCTTATTTTTCAATGTAAAGGCTCAGAACTATCAGACAAAATAGAAAAAATTAAAAGTATTATTGGCAAAGAAGAATTATTAAGCATTGGCTCAAAATCTCCGTTGGAGCCAGCCAATATTGTCGATCAGCCGATTGTTGCACCATCCCCAAAGCCAGACTTAAACTTACCAGAAGTCCACAATCTAACTACAAATCCAAATTTTGATGATGTAGCTAACCATCAAAATTTGGCTACTTATGTTACTCCATCGAGAAAAACTATGAAAATAATCGCAATTTATCATAATAAAGGTGGTGTGGGCAAAACTACCACTGTCGTTAATCTTGCCGCTGCTCTCAGCCAAAAGGGGAAAAAAGTCTTGGTGATTGACCTAGACAGTCAAGCAAATACCACCTTTGCCACAGGGCTAGTCAAGTTTGAGGATGAAGATTTTGATGATATTAAGGAGTCAAATATCTACCATGTTTTGAAGTCCGACGAGTTCTTCTCAATATCAGAAGTGGCGCGAACCTCTCACTTTTGCAGTCCACCTATTGATGTAATTCCCTCGCACATTGCTTTAATGCGTTGCGAAGAGGAATTAAACAGGCTCGATTTTTGCCGCATGATTTTGTCTGAAAAGCTCAAGAATGTCACCCATAAATATGATGTGGTGCTGATCGATACGCCTCCATCCCTAAATCTCTATGCCAAGTTAGCACTTAATACCTGTGATTATTTAATCATTCCCTCTGACCTGAAACCTTACGCCAATCAGGGATTAATCAATGTTAAGGACTTTATTAAGGATGTGAATTCTTTTCGTCGGAAGATTAACATGAGTCCCATTGATGTATTGGGAGTTTTGCCAAATAAAATTTCCACTAACAGTAAATTTGTGCAGTATACCCTGCCATCTCGCCTCCAGAGAATTACGGCTAAGTATGATCTGAAGCTGATGGACTCGATTATTTATGATCGCGATGATCTGGCTAAATGTGCGGAAAAAAATCAACTTGTTGGTGATATGGAAGTTGCTGATCCCCGTTCTATATTTGATGCCTATCCCAACTCTATGGCGGCGCAGGAATTTGAACTTTTGGCGATCGAGGTACTAGAAAAAATCGGTCTCTATAGCACAGTACGCTAACCTGAAACAAAATTCTGATGGTGTGGCGCAGTCGCACCATCAGCAATTTGGCTCCCTAATTTGGTATTTAAAAATGAAATTATCTACTTCCCTAGTAGCAGTCAAAAAAATCACCGATTCGAGTTCCCATTCTCAGTTTGACCGTGAGCAAGTGGAGCGTCTAGCTCAACTGATTTTGGCATTAGAGGGAATTGTCAATCCCTTAGTTGTCCGTAGAACTAGTTTACAGTCCTACGAAGTTGTCGCAGGTCATTTTGAGTATCAAGCGGCGGCTAGAGCCAGAGAGATCGATCCGCGCAAGGGAGAAATGATCTCGGCATATATTATTGAGCCTGAAGATGAAACTGTTGGTGCGGCGATCACGGAACAGGTGTATTTATTGCAAAATTCGCATTCTCAAAATTTACGATCTCAAAATTCACAACCTCTTGACGTGATTGCCACATCAGCCCCTGAGGAAACCGAGCAAAATAGGCAAAGCCTTGACCTTCTCCAGTTTATTCTAGAAAAACTAGAATCTACGGAAAGGCTACTGCTGAGTCAGCTTGCTAGTCAAGCTTCGCAAATTCAGAACCTAGAAAAGTCTGTCCATGAATTTGCAAATACTTTGGCTAAATCCATTGCCGTAAGTACGCATACTAGCCCGACTTTAGTTCCTGTTTCTCCTAAAACTACATCCACGAAAAAGCCTAAAGGGACAGCAGATCCTGTGATTGACGACTTTAATAATTTGGATTTTGATCGCCTTCGTCGGCAACTGGCGAAGCTAGGTTTTGATGAAAGTGGAAGTAGTGAATTAGCTAAGGTAATTATTGATAACAGGCGATTGGGTTTGTTTTCCTCAATTTCAGATGTTACAAAAAGAGTCAAATTTACGGGTTTCTCTAAGCTTAAAGTAAGCGATATTAGAAAAGTTTGGTAAATCTAAATGACGGCGTATTGCGCCGCCATTCATATTTGTTCCATAGGCAAAGCGCTTAATCAAAATTGCTCTCTTTAATTCTTGGTAGCGCCCACAACACAATTACTTTGCATGACTGTCTAATTCTTCTAAAATTTGATCGAATATTTTTCTAAGCAGCAGCTTTTCATCAAAAAATACCGAAGGCTCATCGTCACTTAAGTTTAAGGAAGCGACATCGATAAATAGAAAATTCTCTCCGTCATCCATTAACCATTCAATTTCTAAAATTTGATCCACATCACCCAACTCACTTTGCCAAGCCTCTCGAAACTCTAGAACAGCAGGAGATTTGTAACCATCCATAGGTATTAAAGCGGTCAGCTTAGAATGCTGATGAAAATTAAAATCGGTAGAATATCCCAGCTTGATTAGAGCCTGTTCTACTTGGGAATAAGTAACCATATTTTTATAAGTAGCTAAGACTTTTGATGGCGCGGCATAACCATGCCATTAAAAATCATAAGCGCTTTGCAGCTCCCAAAATTGATTTTTTACCAGCCCGTCTACGGCGGGCTGGCAAATCCTACACAACCCCAACCCGTAATAATTTTGAGTAATCACATCACCAGTCCCTATGAATGGATTGATCAGTCTTTGCAGTCAATCCATAAAGCTAATTGGTATCGCTCCACGCAAACGATCACTACTAGAGCAGGCACGATCGCCCAAGTCGATGGTCGGCAAATGCTCATGTTTGCTAGCAATAATTACTTGGGACTAGCAGGTGATCGCCGCTTGACTAAGGCGGCGATCGCCGCGATTGAGAAATATGGTACTGGCTCCACAGGGTCGCGATTAGTGACAGGACATTTAGATTTGCATGAAGAATTAGAACGTGAAATTGCTGATCTTAAAGGCTCGGAAGCATCTCTGGTATTTAGCTCAGGTTATCTTGCTAACTTGGGGACGATCGCTGCGATCGCTGGGGCACGGGACTTAATTTTGGGCGATGCCTTCAACCATTCCTGTTTAAAAAAAGGCGCATTAATGAGTGGAGCAACCGTCTTAGATTATCAACACCTCGATTGCGAAGACCTCCGCTCCAAATTGCAACAGTATCGCCACCGCCATCGCCGATGCTTAATTACCACCGATAGCGTGTTTAGTATGGATGGCGACCTCGCACCGCTGTCTGCAATCATGCAGTTAGCCGCCGAGTATGACTGCATGGTATTGGTGGATGAAGCTCACGGTACAGGAGTATTTGGCGATCGCGGTGGTGGGCTTACTGAGTCCTTTAAAATCCAACAAGAATTAATTCAAGTAGGAACCCTTAGCAAAGCTCTAGGCAGTTTGGGAGGCTATGTAGCAGGCTCAGCCAAGTTAATTGATTTTTTACGCAATCGGGCTGCTACTTGGATCTATACAACGGCGCTATCTCCTGCGGACACAGCCGCCGCGATCGCCGCGATTAAGATCATCAAATCAGAAAGCTCTTTGCGTCAGCAGCTTTGGCAAAATGTCGCCATGGTCAAGCAAGGCTTAACCGAACTAGGATTATCAGCGATCGCGCTAGATTCACCGATCATTGCGATCGAGGTTGGTGATATTGCCAAAACATTAGAATTAGCTAAATATTTAAAGGAAAATGGCATTTTTGCCCCTGCAATCCGTCCGCCGACTGTACCAACCGCCAGAATCCGCATCACCCTAATGGCAACCCATACTCCTGAGCAAATTCAATCCTTAATGGACTGCTTACGGAATTTTTAAACCCTAAGAAACGAGGGGCGGCGCGATGCGCCGCCCCTCGTTTCTTAGGGTTATAATCGGTTTTAAAATGTCAAATCATCGGAACGGGAGCCAGAATAAATCATCCCCTTACTGAAGTTGACCGTAAGCGGCTCTCCATCGCGAATGAAGCCAGTAGCATTTTGCACACCAATGAGAATAGGAATACCCAGCCTTCTACCAATAACCACCGCATGGGAATCGAGGCTGCTCTCTTCCGTAATCACAGCCGAAGCCTTGCGAATTACTTCGATATAGTCCGCATCAGTGCGATCAATTACCAAGATTTCACCAGGATTAAAGTCGCGCACATCTAAATGATGGAAAGCAACCCTTGCCCGACCATTGACAATGCCCGAACCAATACTCAAACCCTTACCAACCACCGAGGAGACAAACTCAACCTTAACTAAATCTGTGGAACCAGCCACGTCTTGCAATGTGCCAGCCGACATGACCACTAAATCCCCAGCCGATAGCAGCTTCATTTCTTGGGCAAGATTTAGCGCCGCCTCAAAGTTTTGTCTTGCCGAGGGTAAAGACACCAGCACTAGGGGCTGCACACCCCATACCATCTGCAAGCGTCTTGCTACTTGCACATTAGGCGTAACTGCCAAAATTGGAATTGGTGGACGAAACTTGCTGACATTACGGGCGGTTGATCCAGTTTTGGTCAGGGTAACGATCGCCGCCGCCTTTAGTTGCATCGCAATTCTGCCCACTGCCTGACTGATCGCGTTAGGTATGGCTCGCCCCATACTCTCGATAGGCTGCATTTTTAGATCTTGTTCTTTCTCAATCCGCACCGCGATCCTTGCCATTGTTTCCACAGCCAAGATCGGGTATTTGCCCACCGCCGTTTCGTTGGACAGCATCACCGCATCTGTACCATCAATGATCGCGTTAGCAACGTCGGAAATTTCGGCACGAGTAGCACGGGGACTATTAACCATACTGTCAAGCATCTGGGTCGCCGTAATGACGGGAATACCAAGACGATTTGCAGTCTTGATTAATTGCTTTTGGGCGATCGGCACATCTTCCGCAGGAATTTCCACACCCAAATCGCCGCGAGCCACCATTACGCCATCACAAACCGCGAGAATTTCCTCCATATTGGCGATCGCCTCGTGCTTTTCGATTTTGGCGATCACGCAAGCATCACGTCCTGAAGCCGCAATTAAGTCTTTGACTTCCAGCACATCTTCGGGCGTACATACAAAGCTAAGCGCTACCCAGTCCACACCTTCGCTCAAACCAAAGCGCAGATCTTCGCGATCCTTATCGGTCATTGCGCTTACAGACAGGTGTACATTCGGAAAATTTACCCCTTTATTATTGGAAAGAGTGCCACCAATTACGACCCGACAATACAGATCTCCTAACTCTACATTGACATCCTCGACCACCATTTCCACTTTGCCGTCATCCAGCATGATCACTGCCCCAATCGGCACTTCTTCGGCAAGCGTATCGTAAGTGATACAGCTAATCGAACTTGTTCCATCAACTTGGCGGCTAGTCAGTACAAATTTGTCACCCCTAGCTAGTTGAATTGGGCCTTCTTTAAATACGCCGAGGCGAATTTTGGGTCCCTGTAAGTCTTGCAATATTCCAACGGGCTGATTTAATTCACTCGATACCTGACGAATATTGCAAATACTCCGATGATGGTCGGCATGAGTGCCATGGGAAAAATTTAGTCGAAAAGTGGTTGCACCCGCTTCAATAAGCTGGCGCAGCATCTCTGGGCTACTGGTGGCAGGACCAATAGTGGCAACAATTTTTGTGCGGCGAAAAGTTTCTCTAACGGTCATGGATAGTCAGCTAACGGCGAACCTCAAACATACCAGAATCTCATGACAATTATCCAAGTTGTGATTACTCTTACAGGGCTGCCGCATCAAAAATTTGTAGCTTATAGCAAAGTCAGGCTTAAACCCCAAAAGATGATTAGTGGCACGAAGCGCCGCCAATCATCTTCTGGGGTTTTGATTTGTACTAGCTAACTCTTGCTTTGCTATATGCCAAGCCACAAAGAGTTAGCGCACTTTTGTGAATTAAAAACCAAACCCTGTAAATTTTCTTAATGAATATAAAGAATTAGTCATTGCTTCATTTGGGATCATTCACTGCGAAGGGCTTACAAATAAAACCTGTGGCACAGGCTGCGCGTGCACAACAGATTTTATTTGTGTCTAGTTACTTATGCCTAGCTACTTATTCCTAAAACAAATTATAGGAAAGAGAAAAATAAATATTATTTTCTTGACGATTATTATTTACAGAAATTAATGGCAAGCCATAATCTAATTTTGCTGTTAGCCGATCGCCCATCTGCCAGCGCAGCCCTAAACCTGTTCCAAGTATCCAGTTATTGCCACTACTAGCAGAACTATCGCGATTCCACACATTACCTAAATCAATAAAAGGGACAATTTGCAATAATCCCTCTACTTCTGGAACTCGCACAATTGGGAATCTTGCTTCTAAAGAGATATTCATTCCATTATCACCAACTAGAGTGTCTTGTCGATAACCTCGACCATTTTGAGAACCGCCAACACTAAATTTTTCTGCGGCTGGTAAAGGTCGATCAGCTAACTGGATACTGCTACTTGCGATCAGTAAAGTGTCTTCAGCTAAAGCCCTAATGTACTGCAATTGACCACGCCAAGCCCAAAAACCGCTGTCGGGCGATTTGACATTAACCGTAGAATCGAGAAAGCCCCTAAGCCCTAGGCTCATTTGCGATCGCAATGCAAGTACTTCCTGACTACTACGTTGGGTAAACTCCTGAAAGAATCGCAAAGTTGAAAGCTTGGTACGTCCAAAATCATCGGAACCTGCCGACAGCGAGATAGGTAACTTGAGCAAAGTCGTAAAGCTATCACTATGAGATGCAGTCACGCCAAGGGCAAATTCTTGGACAGGAGTTTGGATAAGTGGTTGGCGGAAGGTTAACTCGTAAGTTGTGGAGTTGGAATAGATATCTAGAATCTTGAATTCAGGATCAATTATGTTGCTATTTGTATTGCTAAACAGAAAGCTTAAAGTTCCGTTATAGGCATTAACTGGCAATGTGTAGTTGAGATTGTACTGACTCCGACCATCAGTGTTGCCATAGGTAGCCAAAATGCGATCGCCAAAGCCCAGCAAATTTCGTTCACCCACTTCCACCTGTCGCAATAGCTGCCCGACATTGGGAGGCGCAGAATTATCAAGGCTTGCCCTTACGCCAAAGGAATTGGACTCTATAACGTTGACCTCTAAAATATTTGTCCATAGCTGTGAGCCTGCCTTAAGTTCTGAAGAGACAAAGGAAAATAGTGGATCAAGCTGTAATAGTTGCAGAGCATTGAGCAGGCGATCGCGATTTAATGGTTTAGCTGTTGCTATTTCTAAACGGGAGCGAATGTAGTTAGGGTCGAGACGATTTGTACCTGTGATTTGGATGGCTTCGAGTTGACCTTCAACGACTTGAATTGTCACTGTGTCATTACTGGCTTCTTGGGGAGGAATGAAAGCGCCCGATGTGATGTATCCATTACGAATATACAAATCAGCGATCGCGGCTCTAGCTTGCAATAATTCCGAAAAACTAATGGGACGGTTAGTAAAAGATTTTACCACCGTAGCCAATTGCTCAGTTGAAAAGACGGTACTGCCCACTATCCGAAATTCTCGGACAATAAAGGTATCTCTAGAATCAGGTAAATCTAAATTTGGCTCAATTTGTGGGTTATTGGGTACTAACAACTGATCGGCAGGCGGAAGCAGCCTTGGAGTTTCCTCTGGTCTTAAAGGTGTAGGTGGAATTAGCTCTGAGGGTCTGATCGATTGAGCAAAGAGAGGAGCTTTTCCTAATAAACAACTAAATATGCTAATGAGAGTACAAAAATACGCACCTTTCCACAATAACTGCATTTATATGTATCTCCTCACATATAAGCTTTGTCAGTAATTAAAATACTAATTTCTCAGTTATACAATATAACAATTATGTTAAAAGTTAGTGAGCGAGTAATTTATATTATTCCTAAATTCTTAAATTAAGATATTAGAAAAACAGAGCTTTGATGACCGTCACAGATTTGACTACGCGCAGATGTCAATACAATTTGCTGAAGAGCAGTCAAAGCCATAAAATTTATTGAAGCTCCAAATCTTTTCTTGATTTATTTAGGATTGCAATATATTGAATCAAATTTAAATTTAAATTTGTAGAACTGCCCCTAGTTTTAATTGTGTTGAGATACTGGGCAAGTCCATCAGCACTGCATAAATTATATTAATATTAAATATCAGGTTATTTACTCTCTTATATTTTGGGATAAAGGTTGTATTAACATGAGTAATTTGCGAAAGTTGATTATTAAGAATTCGCTCTTCTTAAACTTCTTGATAGTAAATATTTTTGCGATCAGTATTCCTAAGTATTCTTTTGCTCAAGTTACACCTGATACATCACTCCCTAAAAACTCTGTTGTTAATGGAAACCAGTTCTTTACAATTACAGGAGGGACATCCGCTAATACAAACTTATTTCATAGCTTTAGCCAGTTCTCATTAACCAATGGTGAAACAGCATTTTTTGATAATCCGCTCACCATCCAAAATATTCTAGTGCGGATAACAGCAAATTCCGCTTCTAATATTGATGGAGTTATTAGAGCCAATGGAAGTGCTAACTTATTTTTGATCAATCCCAATGGAATTGACTTTGGGGAAAATGCCAGCTTAGAGATAGGTGGATCATTCTTAGCAACTACCGCTAATAGCGTTCGGTTTCTAGATGGGAGCGAATTTAGAGCCAATGCAAATACACAAACTACCTTGCCTCTATTACTAGTCAGCGCTCCAGTTGGCTTGCAGTTTAACGGGCTAACTAATGGCGCGATCGCTCTTTCAGAGAGTCCATTTTTAATTGTGCCAATTGACAAGACTTTGGCGCTAGTAGGTGGAGATGTGAATTTACAAGGAGCTTATTTGGGAGCTGAAAGTGGACGTATTGAGATTGGTAGTGTTGCGGGTAATGGATTTGTAGCGATCGCCCAAAATACTAATGATTTGAGTTTAAATTACGTTCAGGCTCCAAATCTTGGCAATATCCGTCTAGTGCAATCTACTACGGTTGATACAAGAGGGATCGATGGCGGAGGGAGTATTCAGATACAAGGCAGACAAGTAGTCCTTGATGATGGATCGTCATTGCTATCTTTTGGTAATGGCGCAGAGATATTTGTTCGTGCGACAGAACTTTTAGCAGCAAGAGGAACGTCTAGCGTTATATTCGTGGATGCAGGATCAAATTCTTCAGGAAATGTTAGTAACATTAGGATCGAAACAAAAAGAATTGAATTTAGCAACGGTGGGGGCGTTGCTGCTTTTACATCGGGTTCGGACAATGGGGCAAATATTATCATCACTACTGACGATCTACTAATTGATGAATTTGGGGGAGTAATAGCTTCGACTTTCGGTACTGGCAATACTGGTAACGTCGATATTACAGCGAAAAACTTCAACCTGATCAGTAATGATAATGGAGGCATCTCTGCTGCAACAATTGGCACCGTAGTATTTCAAAGCGCTACAGGTAATGGCGGCAATTTGACAATTACCACAGATAATCTGCAATTGACTGGTGGTTCCCAATTGACGGCTATTACTTTTGGGCTTGGTAATTCAGGCAACATTGATATCACAGCAAAAAGCATCGTTCTAAATGGAGATAATCCACCTTTTTCGGGAGGTATTACCACTGGAGTACAGGAAGGCGGAACGGGGAATGGAGGGATACTGAAAATTACATCAGATAATCTCTCAATTAACAGTGGAGCGCAGGTTGTTTCTGGTACTAAGGGCAGTGGCGCTGCGGGGAACATATTGATTGATGCCAATTTAATCGATATCTCAGGAAAGACTGATTCTTTACGCAGTGGTTTATTTTCCAGTTCCATTATTGATACGGGAAAGGGGGGCGATATTGTCGTTAATAGCGATCGCTTAATTGTGCGCGATGGTGGGATTATCGCTGCAAGCAACTTTTCTAGTAATAATACTGCCCCTTCTGGTAGTGGCTCGGTGGGAAACATCACGATTAACTCACCGTCAATTCTACTCAATAACGGACTCATCAATATTGATTCAGCCACTGACAGTCTCGGTAATATTAAACTGAATTCAAATCTGCTTCTTTTACGGAATAGTAGTAAGATTTCCACCAATGCCTTAGGCAATGCGATCGGTGGCAACATTGTCATTAACACGGACTTTCTGGTGGCAGTTCCCACAGAAAATAGCGACATTACCGCTAATTCGGTCAATAATTTTGGTGGACGCAATATTATTACGGCTAAAGGTGCACTCGGTTTTCAAACGGTTAATTTCTTGACCCCACTAAGCGATATTACCGCAACCTCATCTCTGGGCACACAATTTAATGGTCTTGTAGAAATTCGCTCTCCCGATAATGACCTTAGCCGAGGTTTAGTCAAACTTCCTGATAATTTGACCGATGGCAGTAAACAAATTGTTACTGCCTGCGATCGCATTCGTGGTAACGAGTTTATTGTGACTGGACGCGGCGGCGTTCCATCTGATGCCACAAAGGTGATTTCCAGTCAGGCTATTTGGAGTGACCTGCGATTGACTGAGATACCTTTAAACTCATCAAGCCCAGCATCTCAAGGCGAAACTAGTATCGCCCTGCATGACACCCCATCCATTCCTCAAATCGAAGCCCAAGGTTGGGGAAAAGATCGCAATGGCAACTTGCAACTGTTAGCCTACGCAAACTCGTCATCGGTTCCAGTGTGGCGATCTCCCGTCATTTGTCCTACCAATCCCATCAAATAGTTAAGGATAACAACATGAAATTTGCGATCGCGACCGCTCGAAAGTTCTGGCAAATAATTAATAAAAAGAAACTAACATTTTTATCGATGTTAGCGATCGCTACCTTCTGCTCAATCGCAATTCAACCCACGACCGCCACCCGTAGTCAAGATGCCGTAGAACAAAATAGAACAGGAACATCGCAATTATCCCCTCTCAATCAACCTTCATTGCTAAAACAGGGAATTAGTCTCTATGAACAGGGTAACTTTGCAGCAGCCGTCACCATATGGCAAAAGGCTCTAATCAATTACCGCGATCGCCAAAGCTCAAGAACTGACAAATTGAACGCTAGGCTAAATGAAGCGCTATGCCTAAATTATCTCTCCATGGCTTATCAAGAATTGGGCGAGTGGCAACAAGCCCAAACTACCCTCGCCCAAAGTAAGCTCCTCCTAGATCAACAACTATTAACTAGTCAAGAAGGACAAGCGATCGCTGCTCGCCTTAGCAATACACAGGGCAGTCTCCACTTTGCCATGGGCGATCCGCAAGCTGCATTGGACAGTTGGAAAGCAGCCGCAGAGCAATACAGTCAACTCAAGGACGAAATTGGGGTATTAGGAAGTCAGACCAATCAAGCCCAAGCTCTCCAAGCTTTAGGGCTATTTCGTTTAGCAAACGAACAGCTAGAATCCATCAAATTACGTCTGCAAAATCAACCAGACTCCATTCTTAAATCTGTGGCGCTACATAACTTAGGCAAGACCTCTCAGAATCTTGGCAATCTGACCGAATCGGCGCAGATCCTTGAGCAAAGCTTGACAATTGCTCAAAAGTTAGACAATCCTGCCCTTATCAGCGCCACATTAATCAGCATCGGCAATAACTTTAGATTTATCAAAGATATAGATTCCGCTCTACAAAAATATGAACAAGCAGCAAAAATCGCCCCTGTAAGTATTTTACGTTTAGAAGCCCAAGCTCTAAGTCTAAGTTTGCTAGTTGAAAGCGATCGCCTTCCACAGGTTCTATCTCTATGGCAACAGCTCGAACCCGATCTTCCAAAATTGCAACCTAGCCGTCGCAGCATTTATTTAGTTGTCAATCTCAGCGAAAGCTTGAGCAAAATTAAAAACACCACAGCTCGTCCTATCCCAACATCAAAGATTGCTGAGCTATTAACTGTAGCGTTGCGCCAAGCTCAAGAGATCCAAGACCCCCGAGCAGAATCCTTTGCCTTTGGAGCTTTAGGTGAACTATACGCACAAAATCAACAACTTGCCGAGGCATACCAGTTTGCCCAACGTGCGCTCCTGCTTGCTCAAGCCACCAATGCCGATGACTTACTCTACCGTTGGCAATGGCTTTCAGGACGCATCTTAAACCAACAGGGTAAATCCGATTTAGCGATCGCGGCTTATCGCCAAGCCGTCCAAAATATCCAAACCCTACGGCGAGAACTAATCGCAACATCACCAGAAGTTCAGTTTGCCTTTCGTGATCAGATCGAACCAATTTATCGCGAACTTATATCTCTACTACTACAGAGCAATCAACCTTCTCAAGAAAACCTACTTCAAGCGCGGCTTACCCTTGAGTCGCTACAGGTAGTAGAGCTAGAGAACTTCTTTCGCGCCGCCTGTATAAATGTTCAACCCCAGCAAATTGACAAGATTGACCCCAACTCCGCAGTTTTCTATTCCGCAGTTCTTAGCGATCGCCTAGCCATTATCCTCTCCTTACCAAAAGGACCTCTACAATACTTTTCCACAAATATCGCGCAGACAGAACTAGAAGAAAGTGCGGAGCAGTTCCTTCAATCCCTTAACCCAGTATTTTCTAATCGTCTTCGCTTAAAAGTTTCACAAAAACTATACGACTTGATCATCCGCCCTGCTGAAAAAGCCCTCACGGAAAAGCAAATCAAAAATTTAGTATTTGTGCTGGACAGATCCCTGCAAAACCTACCGATGGCAGCCTTGCATGATGGCAAGCAATATGCGATCGAAAAGTACAGTATCGCTCTGACTCCAGGACTACAGATATTAGGAGCCAAGCCTCTAGATCGCCAACAACTCAGAGTTTGGCTAGGAGGACTTTCAGAAGCAAGATCAGGGTTCTCAGAACTGAGGGGGGTAAAGGTTGAAGCCACCCAAATTTCCAAGAACATTCCCACTGACCTAGAGCTAAATGAAGACTTTACCAAATCGACCTTACAGAAAGGTCTAACAGAGAGAGGGACAGCCATAGTTCATCTAGCAACCCATGGACAGTTTAGTTCCCAGCCAGAATCAACATTTATTCTGACTTGGGACGATCGAGTAACTGTTCCAGATTTCTATAAATTTTTGCGCGATCGCACCGATAACCGTGGTCAACCCCTAGAACTGCTCGTTCTCAGCGCTTGTAAAACCGCAGAAGGAGATGTGAAAGCTATCCTTGGGCTAGCGGGAATTGCAGTGCGATCTGGATCGCGCAGTACAATTGGCAGTCTATGGGCAGTCAATGATGAATCAACAAGTGAGTTAATGTCCAACTTTTATACAATTCTCACTAAACAAACTAATATTTCTAGAGCCGAAGCATTACAACAGTCTCAGATTTCGGTTCTTCAAAGTCCACAATATTCCCATCCTTACTACTGGGCAGCTTTTGTCCTAGTTGGTAGCTGGCTATAATCCCTACTCAGGAAATTGGGCTATAAATCAAGAAATAACGTACTCATCTCTTGGATTAGGCAAAAAACTTTTACAGCCCGTTTCCCTTGCAAATCGTAGCGTTCAGATGACTTTTGTATAACCTTTTATATAACTTTTAACCCTAGTAAAATCAACGAAACTATAGTTCAATTACATCAATTTAGTTATATAGCAAAGCAAGAGTTAGTTAGTACAAATCAAAACCCAAGAAGCGAGTGGCGGCGCTACGCGCCGCCATTCGCCTTCTGGTTTTATATCCTAAGCAAAACTTTTTTTGCTATATGAGTAGCTCAAGACAACTAAATATAAGAATTAAATATTATTCCGTCCACATAGCAGTAAGCAAACTTTTATAAATTGCTTGAGTGGAAGATTTTATTCAACCAAGTAAATTTTATCTAAAGATCAGAATTTATCAAGATGTACTCTAGGCTATACATACCAACCAAAAACTGCTTTTCAACATTAGTAGCCACTCTCATCCCATTGGCATTCCTAAGTGATGGAGCAATGGCGCAACAGGTTACTTTCAAGCCGCCTAACGGAGGAGCGCCCAAAACTACTACTGGAGCAGCAACTCGCGATGCAAGCTGCCTAGTCGATGCTGCTAGTCAGACAAAGAAAGCATTACCAGTACTTCCAAAGTCAAACTATGGTTTAACATTCTCTAGCCGTCCTGAACTGCTGATACTTAAGACAAAAAGCACAGCCAAACAAGTTTTTTTTAGTCTAGAAAGTGAAGATGGCGAAAACGTTCACCAAGGCTTTCTACCACTGCCCGTAGTCAATGGATCTATAGCCATTAATTTTCCCAGCCAAGCCCCAGATCTACCTGTAAATAGTAAATACAAATGGACTGTTACCTTTATTTGCGGCAAGGCTCTTCGACCAGATAGTCCCTCAATCAGTGGTTGGATTAAACGTGTTCCGCGATCGCAACCCATTATGGCTAAGTTATCTGTCGCAACTCCCCTAGAACGGGTAGCAATATATGGAGAGAATGGTATTTGGTATGACATGATTAATGAACTTAATCAATTGAAAAACCTAGCTCCTAACAATCCAAATATTTCTAAAACTTGGGAAAAGCTGTTAAAAGATCACGTCTTTTAATTCTTTCAATCCTCTTCACTTTCTAGAGGAAAGTATGATTGAATTTATAAAAAAAATCCGAGCTAGCACCCTTATAGCGTCAATTCTCATTGCCGCTATAGTTATTTGTATGCAAGTGTTAGGAGCCTTCCAATTACTAGAACTAAAGTTTCTGGATAAACTCTTTCAGCTCCGACCAAGTGAAGGAATAGACGCTCAGATTGTCATGATCACATTTGATGATAATGACATAGCTAATATCGGTACATGGCCGTTTTCAGATCTTGTAGTTACCGATCTAGTTACCAAAGTTTTAGGGAGTAATCCACAGGTTATTGGTTTAGATGTATATCGCAATTTGCCCGTAGAACAAGGATTTGCCGAGTTAAAAAGAGTTTTTCAATCTACACCAAATCTTATTGTTGTCGAAAAATTTGTTCATCCAAGCGTGCCACCACCACCTTACGTCGATTACAAGAATCAAGTGGGTTTTGTAGATACTGTAGTCGATCAAGATGGTACAGTGCGGCGAGGATTGCTTTCGATTGCAAAGCCTAACGGAGATGTAATCCACAGTTTTTCAATCAAAACTGCTTTGAAGTATTTAGAATCACAAAAAATATATCCAGTGATTTCTTCAGAAGAAAAAAGCGCTATTACTATAGGTAAATCTAAATTTTTCCCCTTAGACTCCTATCAATCAGGTTATGGATCTCTCGATAATGGCGGATACCAAGTTTTATTAAATTATCGTTGTCATACCGACTGTTTTCAAGCAATTTCTATGACAAATGTTCTTGAAGGCAAGTATTCAAAGGAATTATTTGAGAATAAGATTGTTCTGATTGGTTCCACTGCAGAGAGTCTCCGTGATTTCTTCTTTTCTCCCTACGAAGATAAGATTCCTGGTGTATATGTTCATGCCAACCTGATCTCACAAATTGTTAATGGAGCTATAAGTAAACGACCTTTTTTACAGACCTATCCCAAATGGCTTGAGGGGATAGGGATTCTGGTGTGGTCTGCGATCGGAGTGAAGGGCATTTTCAGATTTCTAAAAGGAGTAAATCTTGGGAAAAATCAATTTATCATAGGCATTACTGCTTTTATCCTAACATCAGTATTAGTAACGGTTCTAATCAGTTATATCTCCTTTTTAAACAGCTTTTGGCTACCAATTTTTCCACTTCTATGTTCATTTTTATTGAGTAGTGCCGTATGTATTATTCAACTTAGTGAAAAATTTCGTTATGCTTCTAATATTGACGAACTGACACAAATTGCGAACCGTCGTTATTTTGATCGTTTTCTAATGAAAAACTTTCAAGCTAAGCAAGAGCTTTCTGTCCTTATCTGCGATGTCGATCATTTTAAACTTTACAACGATAGCTACGGGCATCAGATGGGAGATAAATGCTTGAAACAGGTAGCCCAAGCAATTAACAAATCTGTGCGTAGTGGTGAACTTGCTGGTCGTTACGGTGGCGAGGAGTTTGCGGTGATCCTTCCTAACACTAATTATGAATCGGCGATTGTTGTAGCCGAAAGGATTGTTACCAATGTGCGTAATCTCAATATCCCTCACAAAAGCTCAAAGACTACCAACATAGTGACCCTAAGCTGTGGATTTGCGAGTATGGAATCTGAGGATACATCCAGTTTAGATTTGTTAGTTAAAGCCGATCGCGCTCTGTATAAGGCTAAAGAACAAGGTCGAAACACAGCCGTTGGATACAAACATAATTAGTCACCCTTAATTTCAGAGCTTTGCACTCAAACCCAAAAGCTACTCTTAGCAAAGCTTTATCTGCATATATGCTTACCGCCACTCATCTTCTAGGGTTTTGATTTGTATTAGCTAACTCTTGCTTTGCTACATCACATCTTTGGGAATTGGTATTATAGCTGTCGCCACTTGTATTAGGACAAATAAAACCCAAGAAGCGAGTAGCGGCGCTTCGCGCCTCCACTCGTCTTCTGGTTTTATGTCCTAACAAGACTGGCGACAGCTATAAATATGTTTGAGCATAGGTTTAAAATCATGAACTCTAATTACAAAGCATTCTGGTTAGAAGGTGGCAATCTCGTAGTAATTGACCAGACACAGCTACCCTTTCAGATAGCTCATAAAGTATTAAAAACTAGCGCTGACGCAACTATAGCAATTCAGGATATGACCGTACGCGGTGCAGGGGTCATTGGCAATGTAGCAGCTTTTGGCGTATACCTTGCTGCCAAGGAAACTGGGGGTGATCTAGCAAAGATCAAGCCACTTGCAGCCACAATTCGCGCTGCTCGTCCTACTGCGGTAAATCTAATGTGGGCGGTCGATCGCATGATGGGCGTACTTGAAAGAGCCAACGCCAAGCAACAGGATCTGATAGAGACTGCTCTCCATGAAGCGATCGCCATTGCTGATGCCGATGTGATAGGAACTCGTAATATTGGCAAATTTGGCTGCGAATTAATTGAGGCGATCGCTAAAACTAAACCCAAGGGAGAACCAGTAAATATCTTGACCCATTGCAACGCGGGCTGGTTAGCAATTGTTGATCGTGGTAGTGCTTTAGCTCCGATTTATGAGGCAAGCGATCGCGGAATCAATGTCCATGTCTGGGTCGATGAAACTCGCCCTCGCAATCAGGGCGCGAATTTGACAGCATGGGAGCTAGGACAATCCCAAATTGCCCATACTTTAATTGCAGACAATACAGGCGGGTTATTAATGCAGTATGGCAAGGTTGATCTTTGTATTGTGGGGACAGATCGCGTGACTCGCTGCGGTGATGTAGCTAATAAAATTGGCACTTACCTTAAGGCTCTAGCCGCCTTTGACAATCATGTTCCTTTTTATGTGGCGCTACCAAGTTCTACTTTTGATATGCAGATTGCTGATGGGGTAAAAGAAATCGCGATCGAAACTCGCAGCAGCGATGAAGTCTTATATATGCAAGGGCTACAGGATAACGGACAAATTGGGAAAGTGCGGGTCGCGCCTGCACAGACAACAGCTTTAAATTATGGATTTGATATTACTCCCGCTAAGTTAGTCACAGGTTTAATTACTGAGCGTGGCATTTGCGAAGCTGCTGAAACTGCGATCGCGGCAATGTTTCTCGATTTAATTCCTTAACCTCAAACTAAAATGGCAGCACTTCACGTTGCCACACACTAAGAACATGGCTAAGTCAAAAAGTAGCTGTGCCATTTCTTGGTTTGGTATTACTAGGTTTGGTTCCTAATATACAAAAGTGAGACAACTCTTTCATGTATTAATATAGCAATCCTAAATGAGATTGTCGGAGTCCTATTTTTCTTATATAGCAAAGCAAGAGTTAGTTAGTACAAATCAAAACCCAAGAAGCGAGTGGCGGCGCGGAGCGCCGCCACTCGCCTTCTAGTTTTATATCCTAAGCAAAACTTTTTTTGCTATACGGCATTTACCGATTTAGTGAAGTACGGGTTTGTTTCCCCGCCGAAGGCGGGGAAACAAATCCGTACCGTATAAGTGATAAATCACTCTTTGAAATACCTATTTTCACTCATTAAAATATCTTATTTCTTGTGATTATCTAACTCTTGATCGGCAAACTGGGTTACTTATGATAATCATTAGAAATATAGATATGTTCTTTTGGTAAAAATGCTTCTTTGGGTATATTCAACCAAAATGTTTATCATGATACATTTATTTCATTAGGTTTAAAGTATTGTTAAGTTATCTTGACACAGTGACAATTACACACTGCTATGAAACTTCAATTAATAAGTTATTGCCTGATGTTTTTGTCTAAATGTCATTATTTGAGTCGTAAAAGAGGTACTTATGAGTGACTTACCTATTGAGAAGCAGTTTACCCACATGATGTTCTGTCAGCAGATTCAAAATATTGATCTTGACTCTGCAAAGCAACTTTTGACAGAGTTACATATGCTTTACCTAGGTCAACAAGCTGTAATGGTAAAGATTGCTAAGCAAGAGTTTTTAGGGGGTATGTAGTTCATCCAGTGGCGAAAGCCAGCACAGGGTTCCGTCTTTGTATTTGAACATCAAGTTAAGAAATCGCCGAGCCATTTTTTAATTTGATTTTCAAACTCTACTATTTTTGTTCACGAGCTGTCAGGGTGTTGTCACACTTTCGTGAATTGGTATTGTAGTCATTGTGCATTAGGACAAGCCAAAGCCCAAAATATAAATGGCGGCGCAATGCGCCGCCATTTATATTTTGGGCTTTTAACTATTGAAACTAAGAGTATCTCAAAAAGCTACGAATGAGGCTCCGCCTCATTCATGATTTTCTTTGGCTTTACTTAAGTGCAAAGCACTGTATCGTCAACAAGATCATTTTGATATGGTAAATCTTTGTCAATAATTTGATTGATCGCGGTCAGGAGATTGGGGACTATGTGATTCGGTTGATACTTTTCTAGCTGAGTCTGGTTGCGGATTCCACTAAGCACAGCGATCGCAGGAATATTAAATCGTTGGGCAGTAATTATGTCTGCCTCAGTATCACCAATCATCCATTGCTGCTTTACAGGGGGCAAGTTTGCTTGGGCATACTTCATCAACAGGGGCTTGTCTTCAGTATCAACTGTTTTGACATAATCATTACTCAAACAGAAAATGCGATCTTCTGGGAAAAATCTTCTTAAATTATATTGATCAAGAACTTGATCAAGTTCACGACGACGGCGCATAGTCATCACTGCTAATTCGGTACCTGACTGCTGAGCTGCCTCTAAGCCTATTACTGCACTCTCTATGAGTTGGTCATAGCGAAAGTAGGGATCTGTATGGACTGTGGCGCGGCGTAAATGGGCAAAGGCAATGGAACGCTCATCAGAAAATCCTGAAATCTTAGCAATTTTTTGTTCCGACACTTGCGATCGTTTCAGTTCCCAAAATTCCGATTTGGTAAGAACTTTGATAGTCTGTGAAGACTTGCTAATTTTTTCGACACAGTATAAATAGACTTGGTAATAGCGTTCTGACACATCCATAATCGGACCATCAAAATCAGTAAATATACGCTTTGCCATATTGCATTCGATTTGTAAATTATATTTATCGCCATCTATAGCAAAGCAGGAGTTAGCTAAACCCCAAAAGATGATTGGCGAAGATTTGCTCCGCCAATCATCTTCTGGTTTTATGTCCTAAGCAAGCCTTGCTTTACTATAAAATCAAATCAATAAATGGCTACGCCATTTCTTGATTTAAATTCCACCTAAGAAAACTCAACAATCTTCCAACTTCCGTAGTGATTTAAGATTTTGTTGACTAACGTTTTATCTTCATTAGTTATTTTTGAGGGATAGGTTAGCCATATCCCCCCGATTTGGCTTCCTAAGTAGCTAAATTCTTGGCTATCTTGGGGAAAAAGTTCGACAGTCATGCCGTGAATTTGTTCGATATGAGACGCTAACTCACGGTACATAGCTAGGGTAATTTCTGGGCTATAAGTAATTTTTTGACAACTTATACTTTGCTGATTGATGTTCGGCTCACCCTTAAGCACTTTCCAATTCCTGCTTATCTAAAACAATAGTGGTTATCGGCTGTGTACCGATCATGCAACAGTTTACCTCATCAATACAAACTTTCCCCCATTGCAAAGCCCAACGCACCAAAGATACACGGTTGTCGGTTTGGGTCTTTGTCAAGATGTTACTGATGTGATTATCTACAGTACGCTTACTGATGGCTAATTTTGCGGCAATATCTTGGTTGGTCAAACCCGCCGACACCAACTCAATTACTTGAAGTTCCCGCTCAGAGAGGGCTACAGATATATTTGTCAATGTGTTGGAATTTAGTTCAGCAGGATTGGTCATGATATCGGGAGGTATTTGCGCCAATGTTTCAGAATAGTAGCAATTCTGGTGGTTAGACAATGAGTATAATTTCTTAGTCAATGATGTGTCAATGAAAGTCATGAAACCGACTTTGGCATTAACGACTCACGCTAATAAAGATTCTATCCATTTGGGAGGGTTAGGAATAGAATTGCCAAGCCGATCTAAAACAATCCATGCAACTAGGTGCACTAGCAGTTGATAAGCAAAGTTGCTAAAAATAATGGCGGCGATCGCAAATAATTGAATGGTAGCGAAGTCGGGCTGTTCTAGAGATCCAAATAGCTGAATCAACCAGTTGAGCAAACTTGTAACCTGCACAATTGAATAATTCCAGACATTTTCGCCTAGTAATAGTGATAAAAAAGCAAATTGAAATGCAGTGCCAGCCGCACCGATCATCGTGGCAATGCTCAAAGAGCCAGACCAAGGAAAATTTCTTTTCCACAAAAAGCCAAGGGTAACACCGACTAATCCATGGGGAACTATGTATTGGATACTTCGAGTTGGCCCCATGAGGATGGCTAGCAGTAATGCTGTAACGACCATTGCCATCCAAGAAGCTCGCCCACTCCAGCGCAAATAAGCCAGAGCTGTGGGCAGAGGGAACAGCATTCTTAAGAGTGGCCCAAGGGGAAAGTAAAAATTAATTAGGAAAAGCATCGCCGTAGTGCTAGCCAAAAAAGCAGTTTCCACCATTTCGCGGGGATTAGTTGGCGGCAAATTTTCCTGTGGCAAATTAGTCATAGGTTTTCGGTTGAAATTTCTTTGATCGCCGCAGTATCGGGTAGACGGCGGCGCAGTCCATAGATCCACACTAAGCCAAAAACACCACAGGCAATCAGTCCAAGGCTAATTAGCTGAGCCGTGCGAAGCTGCCCAACCATTAAGCTATCTGTGCGTAAGCCTTCAATCCAAAACCGACCAAGGCTATAGGCGATCGCATAGAGCATCGTGATTGTGCCCGTTCTCAGTTTGGGAAATTTCAAAAATGTAAATATTAAAATTGTGAATACACCAATATTCCAGAGCGACTCATACAAAAAAGTGGGATGGAAATAGGCTTCGTTGATTAATTCCGCAGGGCGGCGATTGATAGGAATAAATAGCTTCCAAGGTAAATCTGTAGGAGCGCCAAAGGCTTCGGAGTTAAAAAAGTTACCCCAACGACCGATCGCCTGTCCTAAAATGACGGCGGGGAAAATAATATCTGCCATCAACCATGTGGAAATTTGTTGTCGCTTGCAAAATATAGTCGCCGCGATCGCACCACCAATAATCGCGCCATGAATAGCGATACCACCTTCCCAAATCGCAAATACCTTGTACCAAGGCTGAGTTTGAAAGCGCGACCATTCAAAAATAACGTAATAGAGTCGGGCGCTAGGAATTGCTCCAACAACTAACCAGATCACCAGATCGCCAACCAACTCAGGATCGACATTGCGTTTTTTGGCTAGATTTTGCGCTAGTACTGTTCCCAAAATAATTGCGGAAGCAATGAGTAACCCATACCAACGAATCGAAAATGCACCAATTTCTAGGGCAATTGGTCCTGGAGAAGTAAATTCAAAAGCTAGGGGCAACAAATTAAGCATCTTTAGATTTTGACAGATATACAGCACTTTAAGCTTTCCCTAAATCCCAGAAATTTTTTAAAAGGCTGGCGTAGCCAGCCTTTTAAAAAATTTCTGGGATTTAAATAAGTACACGATCATCTACTTATTTAAACCTGATTCCTGCTTGCTTGAGGCGAGCCAGTGCTTCACCAAGGCGATCACAGTTAGCAATTAGACTAATACGCACGTAGCCCTCACCACCCTGACCAAAGGCACTTCCAGGAGTAAACACTACGCCCGTACTTTCCAAAACTTTCAAAGCAAAGTTAGCCGATGACAAACCCTCTGGAACAGGAATCCAGAGATACATCGTGGCAAAGGTCTTAGGAATATCCCAGCCTAACTCTGCTAAACCTGCAATCAAGAAATCGCGGCGCTCTTTATAGCGATCACAAACTGCTTCTAGGTATTGATCTGGCAATTGCAGCGCCGTTTCCGCAGCCACTTGAATTGCCGAAAAGATGCCGTAATCAAGATTGGTTTTCAGGGTTCGTAAACCCTGAATTACGTGACGATTACCGACTACAAAGCCAACTCGCCAACCTGCCATATTGTAAGTCTTAGAAAGCGTATGAAATTCTACGCCCACATCTTTACCACCTTCAATTTCCAATAAACTGGTGGGCTGGTAGCCGTCAAAGGCTAGCTCGGCATAGCAAAGATCGTGAACCAACAAAATCTCATATTTTTGGGCAAAGGCAACCGCTTCTTCAAAAAATTCACGGGGTGCGATCGCACCTGTGGGATTGGCGGGATAGTTGAAATACATCACCTTAGCGCGTTGAGCAACTTCTTCAGGAATTGCCTTAAAGTCAATCAACCAATTATTTTCGGCAGTGAGAATCATTTCATGGATCTCACCACCTGCCAGCATGGGTCCCCGAAAGTGAGCAGGATAGGCAGGGCTAGGGACTAACACGACATCCCCAGGATCAATATAGGCGATCGCTAAATGACCTAGCCCTTCTTTAGAGCCAATTAGGGGTAGAGCTTCGCCTTCAGGATCGAGTTGAACATTGTAGCGGCGGTGATACCAGTCGGTGATGGCACGGCGAAAGCTTGCCGTCCCTTCAAAGGGGGGATAACCGTGATTAAGGGGATTTTGGAGAGCCGCGATCGCCGAATCAATCACAGGCTGAGGTGTGGGACCGTCAGGATTACCCATACCAAGATCAATCAAATCTAGACCTTGCTCTTTCGCTCGCAACTTTAGCTCATCTAAGCGTGCAAAAACATATTGAGGGAGTTTTTCTAGTCGCTGAGCAGGTTTGAGCCAAGTCTTCATTTGTATTATCGGAGCGTATTAAGGTGAATGGATTTATAAATGCTTCAACAGTTTTACCATTATATTTCGCTAGTTTGGGATAATAAAAGCGAAAGCGCTTTTATAAAGCCCTAGAAAAATTTTAAAAGTGTTGCCTTGTATAGCAAAGCAAGAGTTAGCTAGTACAAATCAAAACCAGAAGATGAGTGGCGGCGCGAAGCGCCGCCACTCATCTTCTAGGGGTTTATGTCCTAACAAGAATGGCTACAGCCATATAGCAGTCCTAAATCATTTATGAGAAAAATAGGGCTTTGACTCATTTAGGATTGCCATATGAAAATTCTCTTTTTGAAGACACGCTCAAGGCATATTTTCAAAAAACAAAAAAGAGCGCTGAAAGCGCTCTTTTACTAAATCTGTGCAGAATTTTACTCAGCTATTCGACAATACCTAAGACCGATTGAGGGATTTTATTAGGAAACTGTGGTGCAATCCAACCTGAAGAATAAAGTTTAGGGTTAGATTGAGCGACTAAGCTAAAAGCACCACGGGCTTGCTCAGTAACCGCCACCGTTTTGACATCATAGGTCTGTGTTGCAAGCTTAGGATAAAAACCGATCGCCACAATTGGCACAATCAGACAAACCGCAATAAAGACTTCGCGAGGCTTAGCATCACTCACATATTTATCGAAGCTCAAAGCAGGATTAGTATTGCCAAAGAAGACTTGGCGCAAGGTTGATAGCAGATAAATCGGCGTAATAATCACACCCGCCGCCGCAATCACAATCATTACCAGTTTAAAACTAGATGAATAAACATCACTGGTAGTGATACCAAGAAATACATTTAACTCGCTAACAAAGCCACTCATTCCTGGTAAAGCTAGAGAAGCCATCGCCGCGATCGTCATCAGTGCAAACGACTTAGGCATCACTTTAGCAATACCACCCATTTCATCCATCATCAAAGTATGGGTGCGATCGTAGGTGACACCAGCAAGGAAGAAGAGCGCCGCCGCAATTAGTCCGTGAGATAGCATCTGTAAGACAGCACCACTAACGCCAAGAGCGTTAAATGAAGCGAGTCCCACCAGAATAAATCCCATATGAGAAATCGAAGAATAGGCTAAGCGGCGCTTAAGGTTTTGTTGGGCAAAGGCTGCCATTGCACCATAAACAATTCCGACTACACCTAGAACCGCCAACAAAGGAGCAAAGTAAACATGGGCATTTGGCAACATCTCAATGTTGAATCGAATTAAGGCATATCCCCCCATCTTCAGTAATACACCTGCTAGAACCATAGATACTGGTGCAGAAGCTTCACCGTGAGCATCAGGCAACCAAGTATGTAATGGGAAAATTGGCAATTTGACACCAAAGGCAATTAAGAAACCTGCATAGGCAAACAACTCAAAGGCGATCGGATACTGCTTCATTCCCAACTCAGCAATATTAAAGGTTACATTATCACCATAAAATGCCATTGCTAAACCAGATACAAGGATAAAGATAGAACCGAGCGCGGTATACAGAATAAACTTTGTCGCCGCATAAAGACGCTTAGGACCACCCCAAATCGAAATCAGTAAGTAAACTGGAATTAATTCCAATTCCCACATAAAGAAAAACAACAGTAAATCTTGAGCGGCGAATACGCCAATCTGGGCGCTATATAGGCAAAGCATTAAAAAGTAGAACAATCTTGGCTTCTGCTTTACATTCCAACTAGCAAAGATGGCAAGAGTTGTAATTAGTCCCGTCAATAGAATCAATGGCATGGAAAGTCCATCGACAGCCAAAGACCAATTTAGCCCCAGTTGCGGAATCCAGCTATAGCTTTCAGACATTTGGAACGCTGCTTCATGCAGATTGTACTGGCTCCAAAATCCGTAGATAATCAATGATAACTCAATAAAACCTACGCTCATGGCATAGGAACGTACATTTCTTTCGTATTTGTCTGGAATGAAAGGAATTGCGAAGGCTGCTACAAGAGGTAGCAGAAGAATTGTCGTTAGCCAAGGAAATTCTGCAACAGACATAATGAGGATAAATACTTACTCGCTACATCTAATTGTATGCAAGTTTTGTAAACTTGTGTTAAGTCCTACGACATAAAAGTTAATAAATTGTTAAATCATCTCTATAGACTGAAACCTATAGCAATCAAAGCTTTAGGAGGATTTAGACAAATTATCATCTACTAATTATCATTCAATGAATAGTTACCATTGCTTGAATACTATGCAAACAGCAAAAAATTCAGCGGCAGTACTTTGCACGGCCGCTTTAAAACCCAAAAAATAGCGATGCGGCGCGAAGCGCCGCATCGCTATTTTTTGGGTTTTAAAGCGATAACGCCAATTGATAAACTTGGCGGCGCGGCAGATCGGCAAGCTCAGCTAATTGACGACTCGCCTCCGATCGCGAAACACCTGAATCAATTAAGTTTTGCAGTTCTTTGATTACCACGTCCTCCGTCCACACAGGCTTAGCACTCGGCACAGCCCCTTCCAAAACCAGCGTAAACTCTCCCTTAGGTGGATGTGCGGTGAAATAGGCGATCGCCTCGATCAAAGCGCCGCGCCAAAATTCTTCATGGAGCTTAGTTAATTCCCTAGCGATCGCAATGCGGCGATCTTGTCCTAGGGTTTCCATCAAGTCGGCAAGGGTGCGTAACAACCGATGAGGAGCTTCATAGAGGATCATTGTCCTGACTTCTGTTCGCAAAATATTGAGGCGATCGCGGCGATCCTTTTTATCAGTTGGTAAAAAACCATCAAAGCCAAAGTGCTGTGTGTCAAAACCTGAAGCTGTTAAAGCGGCAACCCCTGCGGTAACTACGGGAATCGGCACAATTGTCAGTCCTGCATCAATACATCCCTGCACTAATTCCACCCCAGGATCAGAAATAGCAGGCATTCCTGCATCAGTAACTAGGGCGATCTCCATTCCCTGCTGTAACTTTTCCACTAATTCAGGTACGCGCCGATGGGCATTATGTTCGTGATAGCTAATCTGGGGAGTATCGATACCAAAGTGATGTAATAACTTACCCGTATGCCTTGTGTCCTCGGCGGCAATCAAATCTACTTTTTTTAAAGTAGCGATCGCCCGAAAGGTCATATCTTCCAAATTACCGATCGGCGTTCCCACTAAATACAAAATCCCAGCATTACTCATCAACTAACGCCACTGCTTATTTTCTAAGTCGCGCATTTGTCTTTCTAAGCGATCGATCCGCCCACGCAACTCGTCCATTTCATTTTGGCGCGGCACACCCAAATCTTGCATCACATTGCGAATTTGTCGCTGAATTAATGTCTCTAGGTTTCCTTGCTCAGACTTGAGGCGGTTAGCAATATCATTCAGGATTTCTGAAGCTTGTTCAGGATCAACCTTGCCATCCTTAACCCAATCTTCACTTGCTTCTTTAATTTTTTCCAGCACTATCGAAGTCGTACCAACTCCAAGCATAAGTAATTGCTTGAGCAAATTATTGCTATCCATAAAATACCAGCGCTCTCTAGAGTCAGACTATTATACCAATTCCCAAAACCCAAAGAAGACGATTTGCCCGCTTCGCGGGCAAATCGTCTTCTTTGGGTTAAGCTCACTCACCAAAAAATTAGCGGTGCAGCGCAAAGCGTCGCATCGCTAATTCTTGAGTTTTATATCAGCGCAAAGCGCTGTAAATCACTTATAGTTAGCTAGATTGAACTTTCATCTTAAAGAAGCTTTTAGGTAAATTTATCTATGATCCGTGTCGTAATCGAAACCGCTAAAGGAACTATGCGTGCTGAGTTGGACGATCAACACGCGCCCATTACTGTCAAAAATTTCGTTGATCTCGCCAAACACGGGTTCTATGACGGGCTAACTTTTCACCGCGTTGAACCAGGCTTTGTGATCCAAGGCGGTGATCCCCTTGGTAATGGTACTGGTGGATCAGGCGATCGCATCAAACTAGAAATCTGGGCTGAGGGTGATAGTTCAGCAACAGTTGGTCAAGTCTTGACAGGCGGCAAGAAACCAGTGATCAAGCATAACAAAGCTGGAGTATTCTCCATGGCTCGTACTAATGATCCCAACAGTGCCACAAGCCAGTTTTTCATCACTCTTGGTGACGCATCATTTTTAGATGGTCAATATGCTGCTTTTGGCTACACAGCCGACACAGAGGTAGCTCAAGCGATTCGTCGGGGCGACAAAATTCTTTCTATGAAGATTGAAGAATAAGTAACTTTAAAATTTGTCAGCGCCTTTAGCGCTGACAAATCTACTTAACTAACTAAGCTTTGAACTGTGGATTGAAGGTCATTTAGCAACTGTGAAGAGCTATTGCCATTGGACATATGTCCTAACTCTTGGGCTGCGGCTTCTAACTGCGGTCTTAATGTATCCACGATATCCTGAACAGGTCGTAATAGCTGCTCTTGGGCAGTAATTTGCCCTAGCAATTCAGCTACGATTTTCATCCGATCTTGCTGCTGCACTTCGGCTGTACGGATTGCTTGCTCTTGCTGCAAATGCTCTTGGGTTTGTTTAGAGAGCATCTCCTGTTGTTGCTGCGTATAATTTCTTACCGCTTCAATTTGGCTCTCCATCTTTCGCAAGTCTTGTTCTTGACGATTTTTTTGAGCTTCTATCTGTGAGAGTAGGGGCAACAGGCTCTGTACAGGGCTTGCTTCCACTGCCATACCCTTGCGACGATCTAGAATTGCCTTCTGCTGGTTTAAAAGTGACTGCCGTTCCTGCATACTACGTCTCATTCCTGAAACGCTCTCTTCCAATAATTTGTATTGTTCTTCGGCAAATTCTTTATTGCTTTCTAGCTCAATCCGAGCAAATTGGTCGGCTGTTTCAATTTGGCTTTGAAAATCAGCAATTTCCCCCTCTAGTCCCGCTAGCTCATCTTCCTGAGCACCAATGTAATTTGATAATTTATCAAAATCCGCTTGAAGGGCTTTGATGGTTGACTCTAATTCCTCTATTGACATGGACTGCAAGCGCTCTTCTTCCTCAGGGTTCAGCACTTCCATACTTCCAGGACCGCCAAAAGACTCGATCGCGTTGGCAGTCTGCTCATAAAGTTCAATCTGAGCATTGAGCTGAACCTTGGACATTGCCATGTTATTTTCTTGTAGCTTTAAAATCCCCCGTTGAGCTTTCAATTCTGCTTGAGCATCAGCTAGGGCTACTTGAGTTTGCAACCATTGATTTTTACGGGTTGTTAGCTCCTCTGTAGACTTACCCAAAGCTGCTTTTTGCTTTTCGGCTTCTCCTTTTAATCTGTCTAAATTTTGCCAAAAGTTAGTAAGTACTTCCTGTCGTTTGTTGATTAAGTCTAAAGAGCTATTGATGCGATCGCGCAGGGAGTCAGGGTTAGTAAAGCTAGATGATAGTTGGGAGATTAGAGACTTAATATGTTCGGCTTGCTCGGTGGTTAACGCGGCAGCCTTCGCTTCAAACTTACCACGCTCTGATTCGATGGTTTTGCGAAGCTGCTCAATCTCCTCACGCTCTTGAGCAAACCTTGACTCTAACTCCTCAATTTCTTGCTTTCTATTATCGAGATGTTCTAGTTCTAGTTCTTTTTGTTCTAGCTCTTGCTCGCGACGATGCAGCTCTTGACTCTGAAAATTAAGAGACTGCTTCCACTGTTCAACTTCTTCTTCAGCCGACTTATATTTGTCCTGCGATCGCGAAAAAGCTTGCAAGATATTGACGATTTTCTTAGAAGCGTCTTGAATATTTTGAATTTGATTGCTACCTGTAATTTCCGCAATCACCATTTGACCATCTTTAAAGTCTTTGGCTTGTCCTGCATCTTGGACAGGTAAAATCTGCTCGTTTGTGACTGGCTGCCAAATATTTTCGCCCGTATTACGCGCTAACAAACGGACAGACGAGTTCCCACCTAATCCAAAAGCTGCCTGAGTTTTTTGAAGTTCCGCTAAGTACTGCACGCTGAATATACTCCTATTTTGCTGATGCTAACTTTCAGATTGACATGACGAAAGAGCAAAAACCCGTCACCGAAAATACAAAATAGCTTAGATCATGATCACATACTACCGAATTGCTAAGGCATTTTGGCGATATGTTTTGAGAAAGTTTATTGTCTAATGTTTTTAGGATCAAGAGCATCACGCAAACTATCTCCTAGGAGATTGAATGATAGCACTGTCAACACAATTGCCAAAGCTGGAAACCAAACTAGCCAAGGTTGCAAAATTAGAATTGAGGCATTGGTTGAGAGGGATAGCATATTGCCCCAAGATGGGTCAGGTGGTTGAATACCTAGCCCAACAAGGCTTAAGACAGCTTCGACCACAATAAATCTGGGAATGTCAAGGGTTGCTGAAATAATGATAAAAGTAAACGTCTGCGGCAAAATATGAGTAGTGATAATTCGTAGAGGGCTGGCTCCCGATGCGCGAGCAGACATCACAAAAGGCTGTTCTTTGATCGATAGGACTTGTCCGCGAATGATCCGCGCTAAGCCTGCCCATGAGACGAAGGAGATGATCGCAATTATGAGGGCAAATCTTTGGGTGTTGCTGATCTGTGGTGGCAATATCGCGGCTAGAGCCACTAACAGATAAATCGAAGGCACGGACATGAGGACTTCCACGAACCGCATTAAAACGAGATCTAGCCAGCCGCCCACATAGCCTGAGATTCCACCAACTAGGCAACCAATCGTATAGGAAATGGTTGTGCCGATGATGCCAATCAAGAGACTGATTCGACCGCCATGCAGCAACCTTGTCAGTTGGTCGCGCCCCTGTTCGTCAGTTCCGAGCAAGTTAAGCCGACCTTCTCCATTGGTATTAAATAATTTTCCATTGCTTAAAAGCTGGATTTTAGAGGGCTTGGTGTAGTCGATGATCAGGGCGCGATCGCCTGTATCCAGATCAACTTTGCCCTGTGTGGTGGGATAGACATGAGCGCCAATAAACTGACCTTGTTGATCTTGCCAATATATCTGTGTAGGCGGCAACAAAGAACCGTTTTTGGCTGACTCATTAACGCCATAAGGGGTAATCAAGTCAGCGAGTAAAGCCGCCGCGTAAAAGATAGTTAAAATTACAATTCCAATCCAAGCAAGTGGATTGGCTCTCAATCTTTTCCACCAAGTCATTAGGAACCTTTTAGTGCTTTAAAGAAATTTTTGCGGTAGTTGCCGTTCATGGCAAACAATACTGGCCATAGCAGCGCTAGCCCAATTTGATTGCCTGAGAAGTCAGTACGGCGAAATCCTTGCAAAAATTTGACCACACCGAAAATGTAAGCGACTAAGATTAGAAATCCAATTATTTGTGGCATATGCAGTTTTCCTTGACTAGCTATCTAATTTAACATCAAAAACTCCAGCCCATTCACACCATAGCCGATCGCCTAGCCTCTCTCCTCTAGAAAGGATTTCATAGGCAAATTTGTCGGTATTACCGAGTTCACCTAAGTAAGCGGCGGCGATCGCTCCTGCTTGCATTAGTACTTGCGTATGGGCTAGGTGTTCGGCTGAAGGCGACTTATCAAGTCTGTCTAGATGATGGTGATGGTGGGCGCGTTCGGAAACAATTTGCCAACTGTGAGGGGTACTCAGAAAATAGTAGAGGCTGCTGTAAATTCCTCCAGACAAGCCCTGCTTTCCCTGATGAGCCGTAATTGCGCTAACACCTTGATCGACATATTTTTGGGTTAATCGCAATTTAGCTAGACAATCGGCTTGGGATTGGGGATCAGAGCTTAGCGATCGCCTTTTCTCAAAGTCGTAGCAGATCTGACTAATAAAGCTCTTGGGCTTTAGTTCATAACGACAGGCGAGGGCGATCACGTAGGCGAGCACCATTTCCTCAATATCAATAGGGTTTTGGGATTGCAAATCTAACAGCCTTGTGCGGACTTGTTGCAAGTCTTGATGCCAATATGCACCAATCGCGATCGCTACAACAGTTAGTTCTAAGTCATCAACTAGTCGTAAATTATTTAACGAGTCTGTAAATACTATTTTTGTTAGCTCTTCTAAGCGATCGGCAAAATCTGTAGGGACGCTCAGGAGCAGACTTGTCCAAATTGAGCGAAATCGACCTTTGAGAGACATTTGATTGGGCAACATATTTTTTCTTAGAGTAACCCAAAACTTGTTGGATCTCAGCGAAGCTGAGATCCAACAAGTTTTGGGAATTAATGCCAACTCTTTTGTGAATGGCTAAGCGTTGTAAAGCAGATAAATAACTATCAAAATTATGCCTATCAGAAGTGCAGCATAGACAATGACGCGCATCCATATGGATAGAAACAAACATAGTAGGTTCCAAAAAGTGACCCTAGCTGTGCCGTTCCATGCAGGCTGAAATTTGGCAATTTGGCTTTTTTCGTAGCTCCCAATTTGATTTAAGGCTAAGACTTGATAATGCAATCGCCCAAAGGGATGAAGCAGTTTGAACTGTTGATAGCGGTGGTGGTCTGTCCGCCACCGATTGCGAAGGTTTTTGGCTTTGCCCACATACAGCACGATCCAAATAGCCGTTATGTAGTACACGCCAGCAGTTGGAGGTAATTCTTTCAATCTCTCGACAGTTTTCGACGGAAGCCAGAAAACTCGTAGCCATTCAGTCATAGGTAATTTACTATCCTCCAGAGCCTATTCCCAGATATTTAATTACTTTTGAGCCATCATAGAGATATTCAAGCTATAAATAAATTGTTTTGCTTAAGTAATCTGAACCATTTAACTGGATTTTCCTAATATGTCAGACTTTAACCGCGGCATCATGAAATTTAAAAATGCCGATAGCTTCGTATCAATTGTTCTCTCAAGCATCGTTATTTTAAGTGCGATCGGCTTTCTGCTTTGGTGGGGATTTCAGTCCGCCTACGTCTAAATGTTTATTTAAAAAGCTGTGGCGATCGCCACAGCTTTTTAAATGATCGTATCAAGAAGTGGACAGGATGTCCGCGCTACAACGATTTCAAATTTGGGGGTCAGGCAAAATGCCTGACAGTAGATTGCGCTCAGCGGTATATTGCTGGCTGAGCGAAGTCGCAGCCTCTTTCAACTAAGCTAAAGATAGTAAATTCTTAGTATTCAACACATGACCGCAACTACTTCTCAAGATGAACTATTGGGCGCAGCGATCGGCGCGATCGCTAGTGGGCTTTTTATCGTCAGTTCCCAGCAAGATGGCAAGACTGCTACTATGCTTGCTTCATGGGTACAGCAGGCAGGTTTTGCCCCTCCCTCTGTCACTATCATCGTTGGCAAGGGGAGAGCGATTGAGTCTTTCTTGACAGTTGGTAGCCCTGTTGTAATCAATGTGATTGAGAAAGGAGATGGCAAGATGATCGGACATTTTGCCAAGGGTTTTGCCCCAGATGTCGATCCTTTTGAAGGTGTAGCTACAGCGATCGCCCCTAGTGGTCAGACATACCTATCTGGAGCGATTGCCTATCTTGATGCCACTATTACTGGCAGCCTTGACGCAGGTGATCATACCGTTCTGCTTGCCACGATCAGTTCAGGAAAGCGCTTGAGCGACGGCGAGCCAGCTACCCACACTCGCAAAAATGGCTTTAGTTACTAGAATAATGGCAGCGCATAGCGCTGCCATTATTCTTTGAGGATTTTGTTGACATTAGTCTCATTGTTTGTCATATTAATAAAGCGCTAAACGCGATTGAGCAAAAATTGCGGGTGTGGCTCAGTGGTAGAGCATCTCCTTGCCAAGGAGAATGTCGTGGGTTCGAATCCCATCACCCGCTTAATAATTGGTAGAGTAAAAGGGATGCATTTCATCCCTTTTACTTTATGGTTCCTACTGATGCAATTTGATTTAAAAGTCGCTTTATCTCATATTGATTTACCTGACGCTACATGGATTGGACTTCGCGAAGTTCGAGAAATTACCACCACCCGCTATGTTCGCGATCGCCAGCCGCAATCTAATGGACGGAGCCTGTCTCATGGCTTAATGATCGAAGTGCTTGTTGATGGACAATTTGGCTACGCTAGCACCAATTATCTCGATCTGAAAAATATCCAAATTACCGCCCAAAGAGCCTATCAACAGGCTAAAGTCGCTTCTCGTTGGGCTGTGCATAGTTTTACGATCACCCAAAGACCCAAGGCGACAGGACAATACTTTTCTCCCTACCTCAAAGACGCAGAGACGATTTCACCAAAAGAGCTTAATGCACTCCTCATTGATATTTGCGATCGCTTGAAAGTATCCGATCAAATTGTAAAGACTAGTGCCTATGCGGTAATTACGGAAATAGAAACTAAATTTATCAGTAGTAATGGTTCTGATATTTATCAAAAATTTCTGACCATCGCTACGGATTACGCAGCCACGGCTCAGGATGGTGCGATTATTCAGCGTCGAGGAGATCATGGTCAGCTTGCTTGTTGCAATCAAGCAGGGATGGAGGTTTTTGACCGTGATTTAACCTTACAAAAGGCACAAATTATTGGTGAACAGGCTGTAGAACTGCTCAGTGCGGCTGAATGTCCCACGGAAGTTACCAATCTGGTACTGGCTCCCGATCAAATGCTGCTTCAGATTCATGAAAGCATCGGGCATCCCTTGGAAATAGATCGCATCCTCGGCGATGAACGCAACTATGCAGGTGGTAGCTTTGTGAAACTGGAGGACTTTGGCAATATGCAATATGGTTCTTCACTGATGAATGTTTCTTTTGATCCGACTATGGCTGGAGAGTTTGCCAGTTATGGTTTTGATGATGTGGGCATTCCTGCGACTAAGGAATATTTAATCAAAGAAGGAAAGCTATTGCGTGGCTTAGGCAGTAGTGAAAGTCAAGCGCGATCGCATATTGAAGGAGTTGCTAACGCCAGAGCAACTTCATGGAATCGTCCCGCCATCGATCGCATGGCGAACATTAACCTTGAAGCAGGTGAACATTCCTTTGAACAAGTAATTGCGGATATTGAGCATGGCATCTACATGGAATCCAACCGTTCTTGGTCAATTGATGATTATCGCAATAAGTTTCAATTTGGCTGTGAGTACGCCAAACTCATCGAAAATGGCAAATTAACTAAAACCCTGCGAAATCCCAATTATCGTGGCGTAACTAACCAGTTTTGGAATAGCCTCACCAAAGTAGGCGATCGCCAAACCGTCGAAGCTTACGGATCGCCATTTTGCGGCAAAGGTGAGCCAAATCAGGTGATTCGGGTTGGTCATGCTTCGCCTGTATGTTTATTTGAAAATATAGAAGTTTTTGGTGGCGCATAAGCATGAGTGGCGGCACTCACGCAATAAAAAACACAGTAAAAAAGAGAGGTGCAAATGCACCTCTCTTTTTTATTGTGTTCAGGTTAGCTTAAGCCTAGTTGTTGCATTTCTTGTTCAAGGATATTGAGTAGATTTGCATCATTGTTAGAACGCGCTACTTCCATGCGACGCTTAACTAAAGCCGTGAGATTAGCCTTGTGATTAGCGGCTGCTTCAGCTTTTCTGTGATTGATATTCATAATCAAAATCCTTATTAATTGCATGTGGTTTATATCTCAATAACATAACATCAATTTATGAAAACCGTAGCGTATGTTACTAAATTTTTGTTAAATTAATGTAAAGAATTACAAAAAAAAATAAAGCGGTGCAGAGCACCGCTTTATTTTTTTTGATAGCCAGAAGTTCGACGAGGCTTTGCTCCGACAAGCTTCTGGTTTTTAATACAAACCTAGCTAGCTGTAAGTGGTCGATAGGTTCGGTAGTTGATATCAGGGAAAATATTATCCATATATTCAACTTTTTCAAGCCAACCTGCATCAATCTTGCCAGCTTCAATATCATCAAACAGCTTCTCCAATCGCATTAGGTGCGATCGCGTTCTCCTCACTGCATAGGGAACCATCGTCCCTGTCCGCATAATAAACGCCCAATCAGAAGACTGAGCTAGAAGTAACTCCCGTGCCGCTTGGTTTAGCGCCCGCCACTCCAACTCATCAGCAGGCTCACGATAGGACAGATGAATCATTCTCTCAGCACCCTTATGCAAGTGCTGATACACCCATGCATTAGTTTCATTGAGCCAATATTCGTGAAAGCCCTTGTAACCCCAACTTGACTGGGCAGGACGAGAAACCTGTTGTGTTGGGTTGTCTCTGAGATAGTCAGCGAGGTGGGTCATCTCAAAGGTTTCTTGGTCGTAGTAGGACTTACGGATCAAAAAGTCAATAAACCAAGGACCTTCATACCACCAATGTCCAAACAGCTCAGCATCGTAAGGCGATACGACTAGAGGTGGGCGACCCATCATGTCGTGCAAGTAACCCACTTGACTTTGACGGTTTTGCATGAAGTTAGTAGCGTGTTCAGCAGCTTTTTCCTTTGCCCAGTATGGGTCATAGAGCTGTTTGGCATCCAAACCAAAATCACGCCCCGTAATGCGGTGATATTTCACACCAGTATTTTTGCGCTGTCCATTGGGCATTACGAAGGGCTTGATATATTCATAGTCAGCTTCCCATCCTAAGTCCTTATAAAACTCACGATAGAGAGGATCACCAGGATAACCAACCTTAGAAGACCAGACCTGCTGGGATGACTCATGATCGCGGGCAAAAGCTGCCACCCCAGTTTCGGTAAATACAGGTGCATAGGTTCCAAAGCGCGGACGTGGTTGACCGTAGAGCAAACCATGCCCATCAGTGAGAAAATACCGCAGCCCAACATCGGCTAACATTCTTTCTAAGCCATCGTAGTAAGCACACTCTGGTAGCCAAATGCCATTAGGCGATCGCCCAAATTCTTGAGTGTAATGCTCGACTGCTACTTCCAACTGCGCCCATACTGCCTCTGGATACATCTTCATCAGAGGCAAGTAACCGTGGGTTGCACCACAGGTAATGATTTCTAGATTATTAGTATCTTGAAACTGCTTAAATGCACTGATCAAATCGCCGTCATACCTTTCCCAGATTTCACGAGTTTCCGCAAATTCCTTGACATAGTACTCAGCTAAATATTTGACATGACCATTGTGTTCGTTATGGATTACCTCAAGCTCGACCAGTTGCTGCAATAGGGCTAAGTGCTTGTCATATCGTTCTTGTAGCAAAGGATCTCGCAGCATTGACACCAACGGCGGTGTCATACTCATCGTCATTTTGAAATTAATACCATCTCGCCTCAGTCCTTCATAGACTTTGATTAGGGGGATATAGGTCTCAGTAATCGCCTCATACAACCATTCTTCTTCAAGTACATAGTCACTCTCAGGGTGGCGAACATAAGGTAAGTGGGCGTGTAAGACCAGTGCGAGGTATCCGATGCTCATAGATCTGCTTTATCCTAAAAAGTCTTAAAAATTAGCCAATATTGCTAAAAATGCCATAAAGTCTCAGGCTACGGGATACATAGGGTAGCAATGCATTCCTTAAATTCTCTAAATTTACTAACTAATTTACCAATACTTTCCAAGTCCAGTTTTACTGAGCGATCGCCTCTCACCAGAGGAGAAACTAGCTTTCAATTGATTTAGACGAAAAAACGCTATATCTTGCAGTAGATTTGGGTAGCCTTTGTGAATCAGTCAGACTTAAAGCAACTATTCCTGATTTTTATTCCATTTTTTAGGTCATTTGAAATGTAATTTTAAGCCATTGGTGTACACAGTGTAATTATGTATACACAACCTTACAGCCCCCAAAAGCTTTGAGTAGGGTAGACAAATTTTCAACAACGCGACGCTTTTGACAATTTCTTTGTTTTTTAAGCCAGCGGATGTAGCGCTTTTCAAGCAAACCTTTAATTCACCAGGAAGACGAGTAGCGGCACGAAGCACCGCCACTCGCCTTCTGGTTTTATGTCCTAAGCAAAACTTTTTTTGCCATATCAGACAAAATCAGTCATTCGTTTTGATCAGAAAAAGCTTTTTAGCGTCGTCTTGAGTAACTTTATAGATCAAATTGTTAAAAAAACCTTACATAGTTAAAGAATGTATTTTAAAAAGCTAAACGCAGAAAATAAGCGTAAATTAAAGCTAATCGAAGTATAGATTTAGAAAAGCCTCTAATCTTCACTCTTGCTACAACCACAAATCGAGGATATCTTAAAATACCTAATTAATCAGAATCATCTTGTGGACTCAAAGAAGTTGATGATCTGGCAGGTTAGATATCGCCAAAAACTATCTTTGGATAGACTTTGCAGCTAATAAGTTTTTTACAGATTTTGGAAGATTACTTCGCCAAACCGATATTTGACAAAAAGATAATGTGTGTGCATGAGACAAAAAAGTCACTACAAATGCACAAATTGGGCGATTTTACTGTTCGTCATGAACTTGTTTAAAGGAAAAATCCAAGGTAAGTTATGTGGTTGTAATTGCTCTTTGACGAGTTAATTAATGTCACCTTTTTGGTGAGTTTAACTACATAACTCGTCACGATCCCACACTTAAAATCTATACAAGAGCAAAGCTAGTTTAGAGGAGGCAGTTTTTTGAAAAGGATATCTTCCAAAGACGAGGATCTGATTACCAAGGTTTCCCTGCCATTGGGTGATAAGGTGTCCTCTTTGAAGGTACGTCGTTCCCTAGCAATGTTGGGCTTTGCCCTCTCCGCTGGAACCGTGGGAATATTGGTTAACCAACAGTCGGCAAATAACAGTCCTACTGTTACCCCCGTAGCCGCATCATCATTGACTTTGACTGATGTAATGTCTCAGAACCAAGAGCGCAAGTACGAGATGGCGAGAATGGCGATCGCATCTGGCTCATGGGATAAGGCTCAAGGAGTGGTAGTCCATGAGGTTCGTGAAGATGAAACCCTGTGGAAGTTGACCCAAGTTTATCAAGTCGATGCTGCCGCGATCGCTGCTTCCAATGGCATTAGCGCAGGCACTGAGCTACAAGCGGGAATGAAGCTAATGATCCCGCCTGTTAATGGATTAGTCCATCAGGTCAAGTCTGGAGATACTTTAGAAGCTATCTCTGCTTACTACAATGTTCCTAAGAGCGAAATTATTAAGTTTACTTCTTTAACTTCGGGAGACTTTTTGGCGATTGATCAGCCTCTAGTCATTCCTGGTAATGTATCGACTCTGATGCAAGTTAAGGAAGGACATGTCAAGAGACAACTCCTTGCTGAGAAAGAACGTCTAGAAAAGCGTTTGCAAGAATTAGAAGGTAAGAAGATTAAAGCGACTCTTGCAACTGCTAAAGCGACCAATGATGAAAATGCGATCGCTAAGCAACCTAAACAAATTTCTTACAAGGTTCAGAATGGCGACACCATCGAAACCATTGCCCGTCGTTACGGTATAACCCAAAAGTCGATCATTGAGGCAAATAAACTAGAAAATCCTCAGTGGTTAGAGCTGAATCAAGAATTAAAGTTACCTCAACCACAGCCCCTTGGCTCTGTGCAAACAGTGGCTGCATCTCTGAATCAAAAGCCTCTTAAGCAAGTGCCATCTCCTGTTGGTCAAGCGTCAGAAGACAGTGTAAGCAATTCTTCTAGCAATATTGCCACTCCAGTAAGAGTGACCGCAGCAACACCGATGGTTTTACCCAAAGAATTGGTAACCAAACTGGCTACTGCTAGTCGAGTCTCTCCTTGGGACGGGTTAATCCAGTTAACTGGTTCTGAGAAACAAACCACCTCTTCTGATTTGTCTGCTCAAGAGCGTGGAACTGTGAGTGTCACAGCTCAAAGTAACGCAGGTTTAGCTGGTGAGCCAGTAGCTAAGGTAGCAGCTTCGTTATTCCCCTTTGCCCCAGATCAGCTATTAGGAAATATTGCAGGAGGGTCGGGCAAGGAATCAAGTTCCGCAACCGCTCTCAGTATTAATTTACCTGCGAGATCCCTAGCAACCCCTTCAATTCCTGCTTTGACTGCTTCTGAACAGTTCAGCGACAGCCGTGCTATTCCCATTGAAGCTGGATCTTCGCAGCCAGTTGCTGAGCCTAGGGTGCAGTTACCTATTAGAGTTGCCGCAGCTCTCTCTGTACCCCAAATTCCTAGCACTCTGATCAATGAACAAAAGGTTGATCTACAGAATGTTCCAGCCGAAAATGTAAGCCAGCCAGCCTTAGAACCTGCTGCTAAGTCGTCACCAGTAGCTGCTGTTGTAGTTCCTCGCATTCCATCCAGCCAATCTATCGAACAGGATAGTGCTACTAACTCTGTTCCTGCATCCCCAACCGTACAACCAGCACTGGAAGCAAATGTCCAGATTCCTGCTCGTCTAGCAGCAAGTCTGGCACCTAAAATTCCTTCGGCAGGATCTGTTGATCAGTCTTCGACCTCTTTAAATACTCAAGCCGAAAAGATCTCTCTACTGCCCGATCCAGAAGCGAGGATGTCTACTCTAGAAGTTAAGCGTCTTGAGTCCGAAGTTGAGCAACTCAACTCCAAAGTCAGGGAAGCCGAGATCAAAGAAGCAGCTCGTAGAGCAGAAGAAGCGAGAAAGTTAGAAGCAGCAAAAATCGCTGCCGCAAGCTTGAATGCTACACCTAATCCTGATCGTGATTTTGATGCTAGTCGTAGCGCGATCGCCAATCCCGGAGATCGCTCAGGAATAGAACCACAGCTACCCCAGCTTATGGCTAGTGCTTACCTCCCTGATGTCCAAGATTATGGTTTATCCACTGGATTTATCTGGCCTGCGGATGGTGTATTTACTTCAGGATATGGTTGGCGCTGGGGTCGCATTCACCAAGGTATTGACATTGCTGCACCTGTTGGCACTCCGATTTTGGCAGCCGCTTCAGGAGTTGTCGAGTACTCCAGTTGGAATGATGGCGGCTATGGCAACATGATTGATATCCGTCATGCTGATGGCACAATCACCAGATATGCCCACATGAATGATCTTTATGTCAAAGCTGGACAAACTGTTAGCCAAGGTCAACTGATCGGAGCAATGGGTAGTACTGGTTTTAGTACTGGACCTCACCTCCACTTTGAGATTCGTCCCAATGGTGGTAGTGCGATCGATCCAATGGTTTTCCTAGCAAAAGCTACTAGGTAAACTGACGGTCTCTGAAGTACCGCAAAGAGCCGCTATTAGTTTCTAAAGCCGATTTTGAGGTTTTCAGTGCCTTCTGGTACTAAAAATCTCAAAATCGGCTTTAACGTAGGAATTGCGAAATCGGCATAACTGCATTTCTATGAAACGTAATTTTCTGATAAAGTTATGACATCAAAATTCTTCACAAGTAAATAGGAAACGTTGATGGCAACGGACTTACAGAGCTTGACAGCTCAACTTCAATCTTTAGCAGAAACCGCGACAAAATCAGTTGGAGAAATCCAAACTGCGGAAGAATTGGAGAATCTGAGGGTGGAATACCTAGGCAAGAAAGGCTCCCTGTCTCAGATATTAGGGGCTATGGGTAAGCTCTCCGCAGAGGAGCGTCCTCAAATCGGGGCGATCGCCAATCAGGTAAAGCAAGCATTGCAAAATCAGTTAGAAGAACGTAAGACCGAGATTAATCAATTGATGATCCTTCGTCAGCTTGAGTCTGAGACTCTTGATGTGACTATGCCTGGAATATTTAACTCTTACCAAGGCAGACAGCACCCTATCCAAAGCACCATTGATCGGATGTTAGATATTCTGGTGGGCTTAGGATTTACAGTTGCTCAAGGGCCAGAAATCGAAACTGACTACTACAATTTTGAAGCTCTGAATACGCCAGCCGACCACCCAGCGCGAGATATGGCGGATACCCTCTATCTTAGTGATGGCAAGTTACTGCGATCGCAAACCTCCTCAGTACAAATTCGCTATATGGAAGAAAACGAACCACCCCTAAGAATTGCCTGTCCAGGGCGTGTGTATCGTAAAGATGATATCGATGCCACTCACTCGCCAATTTTCCATCAGATCGAACTTTTAGCTGTCGAAGAGGGACTAACCTTTGGTGACTTAAAAGGTACTGTCAAGACTTTTGTCGAAGAGCTTTTAGGAGAATGCCCCATTCGATTTCGCCCTAGTTACTTTCCTTTCACCGAGCCATCAGCAGAAGTCGATGTAATGTGGAATGGTCGGTGGTTAGAACTAGGTGGCTGTGGTATGGTCGATCCCAATGTCTTCAAGGCAGTTGGCTATGATCCTGAAGCTGTTACTGGTTTTGCTTGGGGCTTTGGCGTTGATCGAGTTGCCATGGTCTTACACAAAATCGATGATATTCGTCGCTTATTTACGAGTGATTTACGATTTCTAAAACAATTCTAGTCTCAGGAAATTCTCAAATAACTTTGCAAATCCTTACCAAATATTCAAAAACATGGACGACCAAAACATCGCGGCAAAAAGAGAACTAGTAATCGAAGCAGGGCGTACCGAGAAACAGTATTGGAAAGATTTATGGAGATACCGTGAGTTATTTTACTTCTTGGCATGGAGAGATATTTTAGTCCGATACAAACAGACGGCGATCGGGGTTTCTTGGGCTCTAATCAGACCATTCTTAACAATGGTTGTATTCACGGTGGTTTTTGGACAACTGGCAAATTTGCAAAAAGGTCAGACTGTGCCATATCCAATTCTTGTATTTGCAGGGATGCTACCTTGGCAATTCTTTTCTAACGCACTTAGTGAGTGCAGCGGCAGCCTCGTTGGCAACTCGAATTTAATTTCTAAAATTTACTTCCCCAGATTAATTGTGCCGACCAGTGCCGTAATCGTCAGTTTTGTGGATTTTATGATCTCAGGGATGATCTTGTTAGGACTAATGGCATGGTACAACTTCATTCCTGATTGGCGGATCTTGACTCTGCCAATATTTACACTGATTGCTTGCGCAGCTTCTATGGGAGTTGGCTTATGGCTGGCTGCTTTGACAGTTCAGTATCGAGATTTTCGATTTGTTGTGCCATTTATAGTGCAGTTTGGACTTTATATTTCACCCGTTGGATTTAGCAGTAGTATTGTTCCCGAACAATGGAGACTTCTGTATTCTATTAATCCGATGGTTGGAGTTATCGACGGATTTAGATGGGCGATTCTAGGGGGGGAATCGCAGCTTTTTGTACCAGGTTTTTTGATTTCTATAGCTTTTGTCTTATTACTCCTCTGGAGTGGGATATGGTATTTTAGAAAAATGGAACGGACATTTGCTGATGTGATTTAGCCAGTTGATGCATACACAACAATATAAAAAAGAACATTATGTCTGAAACTGTTATTAAAGTTGAAAATCTCAGTAAAACTTACGTTATAAGTCATCAAAAAGATGGGAGTGCTTCATACAGTAAGTCTTTACGTGAGTCAATCAGTGATGCAACCAGTTCATTAATTGATGTTGTTTTTAAATCCTCGGCAAATCAAGAATCATCAAGCCCAAATCGTGAAGATTTTTTAGCTTTGAAAGACATTTCTTTTGAAATCAATCAGGGCGATAGAGTTGGCATAATTGGGCGAAATGGAGCAGGTAAGTCAACGCTTTTAAAAATACTGAGTAGAATTACAGAACCAACGAATGGTCGCATTTCAATTAACGGTAGAGTAGCTAGTTTATTAGAGGTAGGGACAGGATTTCACCCAGAGTTAACAGGTCGAGAAAATATATATTTGAATGGCGCTATCTTAGGTATGGGGAAGGTAGAAATTCAGAGTAAGTTTAGTGAGATTGTTGAATTTGCGGGTGTTAGTAAATTTCTTGATACACCTGTTAAAAAGTATTCATCTGGTATGTATACTCGACTGGCATTTTCAGTCGCTGCTCATTTAGAACCAGAGATCTTAATTGTAGATGAAGTGCTTGCAGTTGGAGATGTCCAGTTTCAAAAAAAATGCCTTGGCAAAATGCAAAGTATATCCAAGGATGAAGGAAGAACAGTTTTGTTCGTCAGTCATAATATGGATGCTATCCAGCGTCTATGCTCTAAATGCTTAATGCTTGATAAAGGCAGATTAGTTGCTAACGATGTAACAAGTAATGTCATATCCAGTTATCTATCTAATAGCTCAATCAAAGCTTCACCAAATAATTGGATAGATTTATCTCAGGTAAGTCGGGTTGGAACTGGAGAGGCTCGCTTCTTAGGATTCCGATATACTAGTTTAAATGAAGATGTATTCTTTCATCCTTACCCTGATGGACCGTTAGAATTTCTGCTAAACATTGAATCAGATCAACCAAGGGCGGTAGGAAGTTTAGCTGTTACTATCTACAACAACTTAGGAACTAAGTTAGTCAATGCTGACACTGTCTCACTTGGTCAAAGTATATCTTTAGATAAGGGACAAAATATTTTCAAGTTAAGAATTGAAAATCTACACCTAAATCCTGGTTTCTATGTTGTAGGTTTTTGGCTTGCTGATACCAGAGGTAACACTGCTCTAGATTTTATAGAAGCTACTTTTGACATTGAGGTTGTCGATGTGGCAAGTGAAGGTTTTGGGGCTAAGCGATCTGGTGATAGTGCAGTAACTTGTGAATTTAGCTTAGCTACTGGTGAATAGTTTTGTAGTTATCAAGTTGTCGCGGCATAATTTGAGATGATTGAGAGGTAGAACGTTCCGTGTTTAGCTTCAAACTATTAGCAAATGAAGTCAGTGAATTAGAAATCAATGAATGATCGCGTGACGTGGTTGATGCCAATTCTCAATGGAATGCCTTATCTTCCAGAGACTCTAGCCTCTATAGAATCTCAGACTCATAAAAATTACGAATTACTGGTTTGGGACAATGGCTCAACTGACGGAACATTAGAGGAATTGGAAAAATGGATTCCGCAGCGCATATCGGGCAAGGTATTTACTGGAGAACCTTATGGAGTGGGTGGCTCACTAAAAAGGCTAGTAGAAGAATGCAAAACCGAGCTTTGTGCGAGGATTGACGCAGATGATGTTAACTTACCCGAAAGATTAGAGAAGCAAGTTGCCTTCCTTAATGAATATCCAGAAATTGCTGTTGTCGGTAGTCAGATGTATTACATTGACGAAAAAGGAAATGCCAGTGATTCTCTTTACTATGTGCCACTTCGTCATGAAGAGATCGTTTACACAATGCTGAGTGATAATAGCATTGCCCATCCATCAGTTCTATTTAGACGATCTGCAATACTGGATGTAGGAAATTACAGAGACTTACCTAATATTGAAGACTACGACTTATGGCTTCGTGTAGCTACTAAGTATAAGTTGGCTAACATCGAAAAGCCTTTAGTTCAATATAGAAAGCACAGCAAAAGTATTACTCAGAGGACTATTCGAGAGAAACGACTAAGAAAACTAGAAGAGGACTGCTTTACCAATAATGCACCATCATTATTTGGGATTACTAGGGACGATGCACAACTTCTAAAAGAGAGAAGCCATCCTTTTGCATTACCGCAACTTTTGAAAATTTCTAATTATCTTCGGAAGACCCAAAAGATAGATACTTTCAATATCTTTCGTAATCATGCCTTTTTCAATTCTAGTCAAAAACTTATTGCAGCTAAAGATATCACTTCAAGGCTTGCTGTAACTATATTGGCTCAAAATGGACATGAGTTTAAGAATCAACTAGTAAGTATCTTTAAAAAATTTATTACTAAATTTCCTAAAACTCGTGAAATGTTATGGCAATATCAATTAAATAAGTGGTTGTCTCTTCAATCTAAAAAAGGAAGCAGTATTCATTCATCAATTGATTTTATTGGAAAAAGACCTGCATTTTATTGTATAGAGCTGGGAGATAAATGTCATTTTCAGCGTGAATTGACAATAGATATAACTGAAATTGAAGAACTAAATCCTCGATTAGTTATTCAAGACGGAGCTTATATCGGAAGAAATACTGTTATTAGCGTTTACTCTCCAATTACTATAGGTAAAGAAGTTTTGATTGGAGCTTATTCCTACATAGTTTCTTCTAACCATAATTATGAGAGACGAGATTTACCAATCTGGACTCAAGGTGTTATCGAAGCTCCAATTATTATTGAAGATGGAGTATGGATAGGAGCGCATGTAATAGTTCTGCCAGGGGTGACTATTGGAGAAGGTGCTATTATAGGCGCGGGCAGTGTTGTGTCTAAAAATATTCCTCCCTATGAGATTTGGGCAGGAGTACCAGCTAAGTTCATTAAAAAACGTCCAGAATAAAGTTTGCAAATAGATGAGTTTCTAATGACCTAAAAAGTCATAAATGCTCTAGAAATGCTAAATTTTGGATTGTGATATTTGAACAATTGTTTGCACAAGCCAGTTTCGCAGATTGTTATAGGGATATGAAAGTAGCGATAGTCAGTAAATCAGATCGTTTAGGCGGTGGAGCAAGTCGAGTTGCAGAAGATTTAGCTTTAGGATTAAATGAACTTGGATATAAGACTGATCACTTTATTTCCTACAGTAACAAGGAACCATACTCTTTTCAGAAAAGTTTGTATGGCGAAAAGCTTGCCGAGCAGATCTGTAAGAAAACCCATTTTTTAACTAATAAATTTGGATTTCGAGAACTTCTACCAGTTGAATATTGGTTTAATCTAAGAAAATATATCAGTAGTTATGACATTGTTCATTTCCATGACTTATTTTCGTCAATTTCACCCATTACAATGTCTTTAGTCAGTAATAGTAAGCCAACTTTTTTTACAGTACATGACTACTCTGCTTTTACAGGTGGTTGTCTCTATCCGTCTGGATGTGACAAATTTGCCGATCATTGTTATCAATGCCCTCAATTATCTCAGATCGGTTGGAAAAATCAATTTCGCGATCGCACTAAGGAAGTGCAATCTATAAAAAGATGGGTATCTAATAAATCTTCTGTCCAATATATTTTTCCAAGTTTATCGATCGCTCAAGAAGCTCAAAAGTCTCTAACTTATAAGTTACCGCCTCAAGTGATTTATCATGGGATTGACTTGAGTATTTTCTCTTCTTCTAAATCTAGGGCTAAGAGCGAGTTAAATATCCCTGAAGATCGTCAAGTAGTAGTAGTTACAGCGCACTTTCTTCAAGATGCTCGTAAGGGAGTTAACTATGCCATTTCTGCTTTACAAAGTGTTCGAGAGCTTAATCCCCTCGTGTTATTGATAGGCTTTGCAAATGAACAAGTAAGGCAATCTTTGGTAGGACTGGATGTTAGGGAAATGGGTTTTATTTCTAACCCTGAAGCCTTGGCTCAAGCTTACTTAGCTTCAGACATAATGTTATTTTGCTCACTGGAAGAAATTTTTGGACTAACTGTATTAGAAGCGATGGCAGCAAGTACGGTTGTGATTGGGTTTAAAACGGGTGGAGTTCCTGAGATGATCCAGACGGAAATTAACGGCATTTTAGTTGAACAAAGAGATCAAGAATCGTTAAATCAATCCTTGCGTCGAATGTTGGAATATGGAAATTTGAGAGGAATGGGTCAAAGAGCAAGAATAGATGTAGAAAATAAATTCTCTAAATCTCAGTTTTTGAATAACCACTTAAAAGCATATGAGGCGGCTCTATTGAAGAAATAAAGTTAGGAACATAGGGCTTTAAGTAGCTAGGCATAAGTAAACTAAAAACCAAAAAGGTTGTTCCGCCCGCTACGCGGGCGGAACAACCTTTGGTTTTAGGTTTTAACTAAGCCCAGCTAATTACTGCTTGAGCTTCTTAAGAACTTTTCTAGTAAATATGTTTGCGCTCCAAAATGGACATGGACATAGGAAGCATGGACTTGGTGATTTTGCCAGCCTTCAGAAGGATATTGCAAGTCAGAGTCATAACCTTGGAGAGAATAGAGAGGTCGATCGCTGATTTGTTCTAGGAATGAGCGATGAAATTCATGTCCCCAAACCCGATCGCCTTTATTAACCAAGGGACTATCTTGTAAGGCGATCGCCTGACGATAGCCTAATGTGAGGCGCTTACCCATTTTTGCTGCTGTTGGGAAAATATTGACCATGGGGAAAGATTGCTCTTGAAAGTTCACAATGCGATCGCAAAGGTACATCAAGCCGCCACATTCGGCATAGGTGGGCATCCCTGATTTAATGGCAGTGTGAACTGATTCTCTAGCAGTCTTGTTTTCGTCTAATTCGGCGGCAAAGACTTCGGGAAAGCCACCACCGAAGTATAAACCTTGAATATTTTCTGGTAATTCGCGATCGCGAAGTGGACTCCAAGGTACTAATTCTGCTCCCATTTCGGCAAATAGATCAAGATTATCAGCGTAGTAAAAACTAAAGGCTCTATCTTGGGCGATCGCAATGCGAATTTTGCGCTTACCTTCTGCCTTCTCTGCCTGTATTTCAGGATTGAGATCCCCTCCAGCTCCCCTTAAAAAGGGGGGAGAATTACGCATTAATGGCAATAACTTCTCCCAATCGAAGCAAGTTTCACCAAGATGGGCTAATCTCTCAATGATTTCATCAAGGTCGGACATTTCTGCAGTGGGAATTAATCCTAGATGGCGATCGGGAATAGCTATATTATCTTGGCGACGCAGAACTCCTAAAATCGGCAATTTTAGCGGTTCTAGGGCTTGAGTGAGTAGTTCTAAATGGCGATCACTACCGACACGATTGAGGATGACACCTGCTAGATTAATGCGTGGGTCGAAGGTGCGATATCCATGGGCGATCGCGGCGATGGAACGGGAAGTGCTGGCACAGTTGAGAATGATAACTACAGGTACATTGAGCAATCTGGCGACATGGGCAGTGCTGGCGGTGTCATCTTTGCCTGTTGCCCCATCAAATAGTCCCATGACTCCTTCGATTAGGGAATACTCTGCATTTTGAGAATGTTTAGCAAAGCATGATTTTACATAGCTTTCAGAAGTCAGAACGGGATCGAGGTTACGGCAGGGTCGTCCTGTGATGTATGAATGGAACATAGGATCGATGTAATCGGGCCCCACTTTAAAGGATTGGACTTGTGATTTTGGTGATGGCGATCGCGCTTTTAAGGCGGCTAACAATGCCAAAGTTACGGTGGTTTTACCCACTCCACTCCGTTCCCCTGCGATCGCAATTGCCATATCCTAAATCCTTTACTAAAGACATTATACAGGAAGAGATTGGCGGCGCGAAGCGCCGCCAATCTCCTCCACCAAATAAAGAAATGGCTACGCCATTTCTTTATTTAAAAACTCATACTGGGTTTGTTTTTTAATCCATAAAAGTGTAATCACACTTTTATGGATTGGTATTAGATTGTTTCGCTATTGACTGTAAGCTGCCATGCTTGCAATAAAATTGCACCATGCTCCACCTTAGAAGCCAGTGGCGTAAATTTGTAGAGATCACTTAATCGATTGTAAATATCTTGAGAAACAACGATCGCGCCTTCAGGACAAGCATTTTTTAAGGCATCGGCAATATTAATCGTATCTCCCCAAACATCGTAAATAAATTTATTTCTACCGACAATTCCCGCGACGATATCGCCTGAATTAATGCCCAGACTAATACTCAAATGGAATCCTCGTTCTTGACTAAAACGACGCACGATCGCCTGCATTTCCAAACCAAAGTCAATGGCGCGTTTGTCGTGATCGAGATAAGGCACAGATAAACCACAGACTGCCATATAGCTGTCACCAATGGTTTTAATCTTCTCCATGCCATAGCGATCGGCGGTTTCATCAAAGCTGGTCACTAAATCATTAAGAATGCTGACAGTCTCATAGGCAGTTAGCGAGTCTGATAACTTTGAGAAGCCTGTCAAGTCTGAAAACAAGACAGTCACATTAGAAGCACTTTCGGCAATATTCTTTTCTCCTTGTTTGAGTCGTTTGGCGATCGCCGCAGGAAATATGCTGAGTAACAACTGTTCATTCTCGCGATTCTTTTCTTCAACCAAATCGGTTTGGTCACGCAGGCTCGCAACCATCAAGTTAAAGGATTGTGCTAGCTCACCAAATTCATCTTGAGTTTCTAAAATGGCGATCGCATCTAATTGTCCCCCCGCTACTTTGCGGGCGCTTTCGATCAATTTGTTAATAGGCTCTACAAATAAAGAAGCCATTGCCATTGCCAAGAAAATCACCAATAACATCAATAAAGTCGCAGAGATTAATAGCTGACGTTCAAAATCATAGATGGGAGCATAGGCTTCGGCGAGATCGATTTCCGATAAAATTGCCCATCTCAATCCTTCTATTTGTAAAGGAGCGTAGGAACTAAGCACAGGAATATCTCGATAATCGCGAATCAGTTTCAATCCTTGCTTGCCCATCAAGGATTCTTCAACGGCAGGTGTACGCACGGATTGCGCTAAAATTGAAGTGTTGTATTGTCTGATGCGATTGATTGTTTCTTGGCTTGCACCGAGTTTGAGCAGAGTTTGAATATATTCTTCGGGAGTTTCCAGTAGAAACCGAGAAACCGATCGCATCAAATAGTCTTGTCCGACTAGATATGTCTCGCCACTTTTACCTAGTCCATCACCTTCCCATTTGCGATTACCAGTCATGACATTATTAATTTCATCAACGGGAGCCTGAACCGCGAGAACTCCGATAAACTCATCTTGACTGTAAATGGGAGCAGCGATAAAAGCAGCGGGAGCGCCATAGGAAGGCGAATAGGACTCTAAATCGATAATCTTGGCATAGTCCTTCTCTTTGGCTCGACGCACGGAAGCAAACAGACGGGCGAGATTACTTTCGTTGTAAGCTCCGATAGTAAGACTAGTGGCAAAATCTGTCTCTTTATAAACCGTGTACACAATTTGTCCATCTGGAGCAATCAAAAACAGATCGTAGTAACCAAACTTCTCAATAATATTGCGAAAGATCGGGTGGTAACGCTGATGGATGCGGCTATATTCACTGCTATCGTTAGCTCGATCTAGGAGTTGCTTTTTGCCAACTGGATTAGCATTATTGGCGATGTAATGATATTGCAGATAGTTGCTAGCGAGTGATTCTGGTAGAAAGGAATTTAGAACAGGGGAACCCAGTTCTGTTTTAGCTAACTTGGGTAAAAATTCATTTTGGTAATAGGATTTGATCTTAGAAGAGGCATCTTCAGGTAAAGTTACATTCTCTAATTGACGATAAGCTTTGGTAAACTCTGTGATCGCGGCAGCCGTTGACAGATCATTACTCAAGGTCTGTACATGATTGCGGATGGTTTTGAAGTAGGATTCAATTTGATAAGCCTTGGAAGCGCGAACACTGGTTAGCTGATTAAAAACGCGATCGGTCAAATTCGATTTACCACTTTGATAGCCCAGATAAGCGGTCACAAATATGGAACCACTGCTAACTGTCAACAACATCACAATTAGTTTGGACTTGATACTCAGCCAATTAAACTTAAACCACTGCATAGACAACGTTTGTTTACCTGCTATAGCAGTGAATCTCGGCTCTGCCATGATTCACTAAAAAAATCTGTACTACTTACAGCGCTTTGCCGAAATTTAAATTTTTGATGGCGCAGCTACGCCACGCCATCAAAAATTTAAATTTCAAGGTTTTAATCGTAATCTACTGCTATGTTTGCCAGTTGCATCAGTCAATACAGATGTAATACCAACTCACACAAGTGTAGTCACACTTGTGTAAGCCATAGCAAAAAAAGTTTTGCTTAGGACATAAAACCAGAAGGCGAGTGGCGGCGCTCCGCACCGCCACTCGCTTCTTGGGTTTTGATTTGTACTAACTAACTCTTGCTTTGCTATAAAAACTAAACCCAGTATTTTTTTAAATAAAGAAATTACCACGCCATGTCTTTATTTGGGATAAGCGGTACTTAATTTGCAAAAGTAGTATTGCGATCGCGATCGCGCCAAGGAGTCTCCGCAAAACTCGCACTTGGCAACTTCGGCAAGCCCCATTGCTTCACTAAGAACTGTAATAAACGATCCTGCGATCGGTGAAATGCATCAAGATCCCCTTCACCACGGTTGACGATCGCAAACCAAATTGCGCCATACCGTTGGGTTTGAAAAACTCCTGACAGGGCGCTCACATCGGATAAAGTACCAGTCTTGACAATTGCCCATGAGGGCATTTTGCGACCTTCGATTGTGCCGCAGTTACAGTTACTTATGGGGAATAGATCCGCCAAAGTCAGCCCCTCAACTTGGGCGCGATTATGAATCTCCATCAAAATCGCCACACTAGCCCTTGGAGAAATCTGGTTCGCTTGTCCCAGCCCTGAACCGTTAATCAGCCTAATTTCGCTGAGAGGAATTCCTGTTGTTTGGGAGGCAATCACGGCAACTTGCTTACCGCCACCCAACTGACTTGCCAGCATTTCTGACATCACATTATTGCTAAAGGTATTCATCTTTTTGAGAATTTGCCAAAGCGGTAAAGATGAATGACGGATTAGCAACTTACGATTAGCTTGAGGCGCTAGGTTTACCGAAGTACGCACATTACCTAAAATCACTAATTCAGGCTTGGGCGTTCCTGTGGACATAGTTGCATATTGATCGGCGACTTCACCCTGCCATTGACGACTATCGAAGGCGACGCGCAAGAGATTAGCGGACTCTGGAAGTTCCGATTCAAAGTTCATCGCAAAATTGCCAGCAACTACCAGATTTCCTTGAACGCGCTTAATTCCTAGCTGGTTGAGTTTATTGCCCAAGGCGATCGCCTCTTCCCACACAAACAGGGGATCACCATTGCCCTCAATCACCAAGTCACCTTTGAGCGTATTCCCAGCAATATTCCCTGTAATCGAAACATCGGTTATAAAGCGATGGTTGGAACCCCAAGTTAACAGAGCCGCCAGAGTCGTCGCACTTTTGGTTAGAGATGCGGAGGGTAGAGGACGACTAGACAGACGACCTGCGGCGATCGCGCCATCATGGGACTGAATCCAAACTCCTTGATCAGGATGAGTTAATCCTGCTTGCTGAAGCTCACTTAGCATTGCCGAAATTGCTTGCTTGGCATCGGGATCGGCTTGACTCGTAGCGATCGCTTCGGAGGCTAAAACTGGGCGAGTAGCGTAGCTGACGATTGATCTGGGTACTGTAGCGATCGCCCGACCATCAAGGGCTTGGGTCGAGATCGCGAGTAATAAAGCGCTAGCTAGGCTCCAAGTTGTCATTGGATATTTACTGTTTGATTTGACGACAAGTGAAGTATAGCCTCTGGCAAGTCTATTACCAAATCAAGAAATGGCTAAGCCATTTCTTGATTTGGTAATAGACTTGCCATAATTAAAATCTCAAACCAGCAACTGTCCCGCCCGCTACGCAGGCAGGACAGCTTTCTAGGTTTTTAGTTTTTAGTTTACTTATACCTAGCTACTTAAACCCATATTGGGTTTAGCTTTTGCTTTGTAGCTGTCACCAGTCTTAGAAAACATTTAAGAATTACTTTCTGCGGTCAAAAGCCCTGTCAGATACCCTCAAGGAGGAAGAAGAAACAAGTGGCGGCGCGAAGCGTCACCACTTGTTCTTTAAGATCTTGAAAAGGTGTTGTCGTACTTTCGTCAATTGGTATACTTATTTTTATACGAAATTATGGCGGCACAACAAAAGTGTTGACACACTTTTGTAGATTAAAAACAAACTCGATATGGCATTCCTAAATCAGACAAATAGGGCTGTGACACTTCGACAGGCTCAGTGCATCGCTTCGCTCAGCCAACATTAAATTAGGATTTCTACATATCAACCTATCGATGAGACAACCTCTGTAATTGGTCAAATTATGCTGACAAGGATGCCCGAGTATCGAGTGATCAACCGAATCTATGAGAGTCGCAATTCTCAGATTTATCGAGGGATTCGAGGTGAAGATAATTTGCCTGTAGTTTTGAAGCTCCTGGCCACAGAAACACCAACTGCCCAAGTTGTAGGACGCTATAAACTAGAGTACGAGATCATCAAAAGCATTGATTCAGAGTTAGTGATCAAGGCGTATGACTTTCGACAGGATAAGAATCAATTTGCGATCATCTTAGAGGATTTTGGAGGGCAATCTTTAGACTATATTCTGAAAGCGGAAGCCCTTGATCTATCAGCAACATTGAATTTAGCAATTCAGATCTGCGAGGCTGTGGGTGCAGTTCACGCTGCCAACATCATTCACAAAGATATTAATCCTTCCAATCTAGTTTTTAATCCAGAGACTAGACAGATCAAGATTATCGATTTTGGCATCTCTTCGTCCTTGCCAAGAGAGAAGCTGAGTATTGATTATATAGAAGGATTAGAAGGTACATTAGCTTACATTTCCCCTGAACAGACAGGACGAATGAACCGATCGCTAGACTACCGCACTGATATCTATTCTATGGGGGCAACATTTTATGAGATGTTTACAGGCTGTGTTCCTTTTAAGAACGATGATCCTCTGGAACTAATTCATCAACACCTCGCTTTAGCCCCAATCGCACCACACCTAACAAAATCATCAATCCCCGAAGTTATATCACAGATAATTTTGAAGCTATTGGCTAAAAATGCTGAAGATCGCTATCAAAGTGTGTGGGGTGTAAAAGCAGATTTAGAAGAATGTCTAAACCAATGGCGATCGCAAGGAAAAATAGAATCATTGCCATTAGCGACTCAAGATATTACTGACAAATTTTTAATCCCTGAAAAATTATATGGTCGTGAGCAGGAAGTTGCTAGGTTATTAGATGCGTTTGAAAAAGTTGCCAGTCAGGAACAAGCTCCAGAATCTCAAGGGATTGAGATAGTTCTATTGTCGGGATATTCAGGAATGGGCAAATCAAGACTAGCTCAGGAAATCCGCAAGCTAACCGCTAGAAGTCGTGGCTATTTTATCGCTGGCAAATTTGATCAATATCAACGAAATATTCCTTACTATGCGATCGCCCAAGCTTTTGAGGATTTGATTGCTCAATTGCTGATGGAAAGTGAAGCCAGTTTGCAGCAATGGCGATCGCTACTTCTTCAGAATCTTGGTAGCAATAAATCGCTAATTACGCAGGTAATTCCTAGTTTAGAGTTGATTATTGGGAAGCAGGATAGCGATCATCTCGAAAATATATTTACAAATGAAGCCCAAAATCGATTTAACCTAGTTTTTCAAAAATTCATTCGTGTTTTTGCGCGATCAACCCATCCCCTCACTATATTTTTAGATGATTTGCAGTGGGCTGAACGGGCTTCTCTGAAGCTACTAGAACTGGTGGCGACTTCACCGCAGGAGTCGATTTTACTGGTGGGAGCCTATCGAGATAACGAGGTTAATGCGGCTCATCCGATGCAGCAAATGCTAAAAAATATCCAACAACTGTCAAATATCAAGATTAACCAGCTTGACCTAACTGAACTAAGCCAATCAGACATAAGTCAATTAATTTCTGATACTTTATCTTGTTCTCTAACGGAGTCACTACCATTAGCAGAATTAGTGCAGCAAAAGACTGGCGGCAACCCCTTCTTTATCAATGAATTTTTGAAGTCTCTCTGGAATGAAGGGCTAATCAGCTTTAACTATCAGTCCCATCGCTGGCAATGGTCGATTTCTCAAATCCGAGATCGCGACATTACCGACAATGTGGTCAGCTTGATGATCACAAAAATTAAGAAACTGAGCGATCGCACTCAACAACTTTTACAAATAGCAGCTTGTATCGGCAATCGATTTGACACTCACATACTTCTGCTCGTTAATGATGGGGATAGCGCTAGTTCACAGCGATCGCTTAATGAACGCTTACTTCCCCTCACAGAAGCGACCTGTGAAGGTTTGATACTACCTTTAAATAATGCCCATCAATCGATCTTTTATGGCAGTGAGCTAACCGATGAACTGCCTCAAATTAGTTATAAGTTTGTGCATGATCGTATCCAACAAGCTGCCTATTCTCTCATCCCCACTTCCCAACAGCCAAGAATCCATCAAAGAATTGGTCAACAATTACTAGCAAACACAAAACAGCCTCTGGCTCTAGGTTTTGAGCTAACTATAAATCCTGAATTGGAATTAAAAGTTTTTGACATTGTGGCTCAGTTAAATTTAGGAATAGAATTAATTATCGATCAAGAGTTGGATCAAGAAAGTCGCTTTAATCTTGCCCAACTGAATCTGATCGCCAGCCAGAAAGCAAAAAAATCCAGTGCCTTCAGCGCTTCCCTAAACTATGCCAAAACTGGACTGTCTCTGCTCTCTTCTTCCAGTTGGCATACTCACTATGATTTAACATTGAGCCTGCATCACTTAGCGATCGAATCAGCATTTTTAAGTGGAGACTATAGCCAGATGCAGGACTGGGCAAACTTGACCATTCAAAATGCTAAAAATCTCTTAGATCAAGTTAAAGTCTATGAAATTCAGATCCAGTCCCTTGTTGCTCAAGATCGCCGAATCGAAGCGATCGCCATAGGCATCTCCACCCTAAATTTACTAGAGATTTCATTACCTGCCAAGGTTTCTCCATCTGACATTGGATCAGCATTGCAAGACTTTCAGGAAATCATCTCAACCTACAGCCCAAAGGATTTATTAGATTTGCCAGCGATGACTGCGCCGCAGCAGCTAGCATCGGTAAACATATTGCTAAGTATTGCGGCAGCGGCTTATGTGGCAGCGCCAGATTTATACATTATCGTTGTGTTGGCTTTGATCAAGCTATCAATTAAGCATGGCAATGCACAGGGATCGTCCTATGGATACGCAGCCTGTGGATTAATTCTCTGTGGATTGTTAAATCAAATGGAACTGGGTTTTCAGTTTGGTCAACTAGCTTTGAATTTAGTAAATCGGTTGTCATCTCAAGAACTACTTACCAAAGTAGTGGTGATCGTAAATGTGTTTGTCAACCATTGGACAAGTCACTTAAAAGAAACTTTACAACCCTTGCTAAATGCCTATGCAATTGGTATGGAAACAGGGGATATTGAATTTGCAGCTTACAGCTTGTGTTTGCATTGTCACCATCTTTACTTTTCTGGATGTGAGTTAAACCAAGTAGAAAATCAAATATGTGAACATAGGAAACTGATTGTTCAGCTAAAGCAAGAGACTACTCTAAACTGGTTGAATATCTATCATCAAAGCATTTTGAATTTGTTAGACAAATCACCATGTCCTGAGAAATTAGTGGGAGAGGTTTATAACAGTGAACTAATGTCAGCGATTCATCTGCAAAATGGCGATCGCAGTTCTCTGTTTATGCTGCACTTCCAGCAAATGAGCCTTTCTTATTTGTTTGAGAAATATGATCAAGCGATCAGTAACTGTGAACAAGCTCATTTATATAAAGAATCCGCTACGGGGCTAAACTCCTATGCGATTTTCTGTTTTTATGAAACCCTGAGCCGTCTGGCGATATATCCAAATCTTGATAGCGATGAACAGCTACAAGCGATGGCAGCTATATCTGACAGTCAACAAAAAATGCATATTTGGGCAATTCATGCTCCCACTAATTATCTCCACAAGTGGCAGTTAATTACAGCTGAGAAATATCGAGTTTTAGGTCAGGTCGTTGAAGCGATGGAAGCTTATGACTTAGCGATCGAATATGCTAGACAAAATCAATACATCCAAGAAGAAGCCCTTGCTAATGAATTAGCTGCTAAATTTTACTTGTCTTTAAGTCGTCATACGATCGCGAGGACATATATCCAAGAGGCAAGATATTGCTATTTACAATGGGGAGCTGTTGCAAAAGTAAAGCATTTAGAAGATCGGTATAAAGATCTATTCAACTTATCACTGCATAATTACCAATCAAGTGATTACCAGTCAACCGTAAACCATAGCCGATCCTTATCCTCAAACTCATCCCTCAACCCTATTGATTTTGAATCTGTAATTAGATCTTCACAGGCGATCGCTAGCGAACTGGATCTTGACAAGCTGCTGACAACCCTGATGAATATCTTAATTGAGAGTGCGGGGGCGCAAACTGGTTATTTGTTATTACCTAAAAGTTCTAACTTTGGAGATTTTGGTGATCAGCCTAATCAGATGGATTGGCAAATAGAAGCCATCAAAGACATTAAGCATGAAAATGTTGCCTTCCCTTCCCTTCCCCTATGCTCAAATGCAGGTGAAGACATAGTTTACGGGCCACTTTCTCTTATTAATTATGTGGCAAGAACTAGAGAAACTATTGTTTTAGATAATGCTTCGCAGTCTAGCAACTTCCAGAATGATCCTTGGATTGTGCAGAATCAATCCAAATCTCTTCTATGTATGCCCTTGATTAATCAAAGTAATCTCATTGCCATTATTTTATTGGAAAATGATCTGATAGTCGGAGCCTTTACTCCTGAACGTATCGAAATACTCAATCTGCTCTCAACTCAAGCGGCTATTTCCATTCTTAAGGGAAGACTCCTACAGCAGCAGTCTGAACTAAACATATCCTTACAGTCAGAAATTAACGATCGCCTCCTCGCTGAAAAAGAGCGCGATCGCTTAATTACCATTCTCCAAGCTTCAACCGACATTATTGGTATGTCATCACCGCAGGGTAATGTGCTCTGGAATAACGCCCAAGCCAACAAGTTGAGGGGGGTGCTATCAGAGACTGATATAACTGAGCTAAGCATTGCCAATTATCATCCGCAATGGGCTTTAGATATTGTCCAAAGTCAGGGCATACCCACTGCGATCGCTGCGGGTACTTGGGTGGGCGAAACAGCAATTTTAAACAACGAGGGACAAGAGATTCCTGTTTCTCAGATGATCATTGCCCATAAAGATATAAATGGAGATCTCGAATATATCTCCACTATTATGCGAGATATCACTGAAGCAAAGGAACGGGAATCGGCTTTAAGCAGATCGGAGAAGACACTGCAAAGTATAGTCGCAGGGACTGCCGCCGTTACTGGGATAGACTTTTTCCCTGCTCTAGTCAAACATATTGCCGAAGCCTTAGATGTGGAATACAGCCTAGTTACCAAGCTAGTTGACGGCAAACTCTATTCCCTAGCATTTTGGGGCAATGGGAATCTCCAAGAGCCAATGAGCTATTACCCTGCCAAAGCTCCCTGTGAAATCGCCCTCAGAGATGGCGAATACATCTGTCCCATCGCTGTGCAGCAGTTATTTCCCGAAGATGAAGACCTGCTGACCATGGAGGCAGTTGGCTATATGGGGCTTGCTCTCAAAAACAGTGAAGGTCAAGCGATCGGCAATCTCTGCATTTTAGATAAAAAAGCACTCAAGAACATTCCTCACTTTAGAAATATCATGCAGGTATTCGCGGCGAGAGCATCAACAGAACTACAAAGAATGGCTGACACTCAAAAAATCTATCAGCTTAATCACTTCCTCGAAGAAAGAGTTAAGGAACGGACTGCTCAACTAGAAACTGCCAATCAAGAACTTGAATCTTTTTCCTACTCTGTATCCCATGATTTGCGAGCGCCGCTAAGAGCCATTGATGGATTTTCAAGAATCTTACAAGAGGATCATGGTGCTTATCTCGATAGCGAAGCTAAGCGTTATCTTAAAATCATCCGTGACAATACAAAGCGCATGGGCGAACTAATTGACGATCTGCTCAATCTATCGCGATGGAACCGCCGCGAAATGTCTGTGCGACAGATCGATGTAAATAGTTTAGTTAAAAAGGTACTCGATGAATATAGGGCAGAAATAGAGCGGCGACAGATCGAGTTGATTGTTTCAGAACTACCCGAATGTCAAGCGGATGACTCTTTGTTAACGCAAGTGTGGGTAAACCTAATCTCCAATGCCGTCAAATACACAAGTAAAACTGAGCAAGCCCGTATTGAAATAAGCTATCAAATAATTAACGATGAAGTCATTTATTTCATTGGTGATAACGGCTCTGGCTTTGATATGCAGTATGCCGATAAGTTATTCGGGGTATTTCAAAGGATGCACCTTGAACGGGATTTTGAAGGGACAGGGATCGGGCTAGCGATCGCGCAGCGCATCATTCAAAGACATGGCGGTCGGATTTGGGCAAATGCAGCCGTTAATCAAGGGGCAACTTTTTACTTTACGCTTAACGCTTACAGCTAATCCTTTGGCAGTGAATAATTAGGCGCAAAGCGCCGCACCACAACCAAAAACTTTGGAACACGCTGCGCGTGCTCCAAAGTTTTTTTGTATATCTAATTGAGCCTAGCTACTTAAACCAAAAAGTTTGTTCCGCCCGCTGCGCGGGCGGAACAAACTCTGGTTTTAGGTTCTAATTATGTTATTCATTTGTCAAGAGTTCACCGTAAAATAAGAACTTAATTTTTGATGATTTGGCAAAGCCAAATCATCAAAAATTAAGTTCTTATTTAAATTGCTGAATCCTAATGACAGATTTAATTTGTGAACAACCAGTTTTTATATTGCTAATTGAAGATAGTGATGCAGATGCAGAATTGGCAATTAGAGCCTTGCGCCGCAGCCGAATTAGTAACCAAATACAACTATTGCGAGATGGTGCAGAAGCTCTGGACTTTTTGTTCTGTCGTGGTATTTACAGCGATCGCCAAATCATTGATCAGCCCAAAATAATATTATTAGACCTTAAGCTTCCTAAAGTTAGCGGGCTAGAGGTTTTACAACAAATTAAAGCTGATCCCCGCACGCAAATGATTCCCATTGTAATGTTGACTTCATCGGCGCAGGATAGTGATATTTTAAAGAGCTATCAATTAGGAGTTAACAGCTACATAGTCAAACCAATTGATTTTGAGCAATTTAACCAAGCCGTTGAGCAGTTAGGACTGTACTGGGTCTTAATTAATAAGACACCCGTTGTACAGGCATAGATAAATACATGGCAGATACAGCGCTTTGCGCTTAGTTAGAATCCAAATAAACTTGAGGAAGCGGCGCTCCGCGCCGCTTCCTCAAGTTTATTTGGACTACTCAAAGCCTCAATAGACTGTATTCCAAATTAAAATCTAAAAAAAGGTTGTTTCACTCGCTACGAAAGCAGAACATAATGGCGGCGCTTCGCGTCGCCATTACTCTTTGGGAAGTAGCAAATTCTGTTCGATTTTTAGTCTGGTTGATTGATTTAGATAGCAATCACTATCAAGGCATTCGACTATTAACTTATTCGCCTCGCAGTATTGATGCAACTTGAGCATCTGTTCATCGGAAAAGTTCCAGACCTTACCAATATTCTGATGACGCATTGTCTGTTCTCTTAGCTCCGATGTCCAGTTTTGCCACTCTTCAGGGGTAGCTGTGGGGTGAGGACGAGACCTGATAAGACTTCTTAACGATTCACTGAAGGACAGAGCTTGATTATCTTTTTGGTCTTCTAGAACGTACTCTAGGGCAAGGCTGAGGTCAAGCTCAAGATCCAGACCAATGTTTTCTTCCTGATTAGTCTCTAGGGAATTTGCCAAATCAAAGGCTAACTCTAGGTTTAGATTGTGGTTTTGACAGAGATCAAGATCTAGAACTAGAGTCCGCGCCAATACATTAGCGGCATTTGCAGGGGTACTTTGAGATAGCCCCCGCCCAAGGGTTAGGTAAAAAGCCCGTATCGATCTAATACTTCCATTGATGGGAATCGAACTAGCCTTCTGATTAACCCAATCCAAAAAGCTCTGTAACTGCTCATCCCCTTCGATGATAAGGTTGCATTGCTTTTGCATGAGCAATAGTAGCTCGTCGGCAGTCCGCATCATGCTCACCGCCAGACGTAGAACATCCTGCCATCGCTCCTCGGCAATCTTACTAGCTAGAAACAATAGAGTTTGTTGATTACCATTAAAAATGATTTCCCTAGCCGTTAAGTATTCCTGAAATGTCAGATGCGAAAAAGAATAAATTCCCTTAGCTCGTTCGACAAATAGACCATGTTGAGCTTCTATCGCCTTGATGATCGCGGCACTGTCAAGATGTAACTCCTCTTCGTTGGTGTGAGCCTTAGGCAAGTTGCGTATATAGTCTGTGATATAGCGTTCTAGATCAACTTGTCTAAAAAAGTAATCGCCTTGGTTAAAGGTTGTATAGGCAACTTGAGCTAACAAATCTTCCTTTCTCTGCATAGACAAGTTCTTATATATTTGATGCCGCTCAATATTTCGCTTGGCATCCCACTTTTTAAGTAGTACATCTAGCCCTTCTCGGTACAGTTCTGAACGATTTGTCGGAAAGTCGCCATATTCATCGAAAACCAAACAGAGCAGGGTTAGCAATAGGGGATTGGTGGCTAGCTCTTGAATGGGACGATTAGCTTCTACTTTTTGTAAAAATAATTCGACATGGCGAGAGTTTTCTGAAAACCAGCGTTTTGTGAAGTGAGAAATTTGTAATGGCTGAAAGTTTGCTAGTTCAAATTCTGTAAACTTCTCAAAAACATATTCCTGCGCTCCTAAGCGGCTAGTAATTATAAAGCGGTTGTTGTAGTACTTTTCTGAAAAGCTTCTTAAATCCTCAAGCACACGATGTAAATCAACCTCTCGGACTTCATCAAGTCCATCCCAAAATAAAATAGCTCTGCCCTGAGTGAGAAGCTGCTTAATTTCTAAAGGATTCGCAATATCGTAAGAGTGCAGATCTTGAGTTATATAGTCGAGAATACTAGGCTGGGAGTCATTACCAGCATATTGCCTGAGGGTTACAAAAATTGGCACTAAGTCGCTAAAAATCTCTCCCTGCGAGCATTTAAGAGCTGTGAACTTTAATAAAGTAGTTTTCCCTGCTCCTGGCTTGCCCAGTAGCATGATCTTCTTATTTCGACTCAAAGCTTCAATGCTGGAGACGCGATTTTCATTGATTGCTGATATTCCTAAGCGATCGCCACTGTGATAAGTAGCCAAAAGGTCTGACATTCCCAAACGGCGGCGACCAGTAATTTTTTCTAGTACGTCGGTTCCTGTATAGATTTCTTCTAGGTTAATGGGATGAGACATATCCAGTACTCTCATCGTGGCACAGCGCTCTTGAATAATCTGTTGGCTGCGATCGCGAATTTGTTGAACTACTTCTTCATCAAGATTTTCTTGAAACCCCAAAAAATTGGGGCTAGAAATGTAACTTCCTGAAGATTTGGCTTCACTAAAATTGCTGGCGAGATTGACATTGACCGATGTTTCTTCTTCTAATTGATTTTGGAGAACATGAAGAAGTCGATTGTTCTTTCCAGGCCCTTTACCCGCAATATCAAATTTTCTGTAGATTTCCCCCATGCGTTTCCGATATGCTTCTTCTGATATTCCCAAAAGGTTAGCAACTTCCCGATCGTCACGATTTTCACTAAATCGCAGCAAGAATACTCGTTCTTGGTCGGCGGAGAGTTGATGATTTTGAGCTATCTTTACAAGGAACTTCGGAGGGAACATAGAGACTTCAAAGGTAAATTGTTAAGCAATCTGGCTGCTTTAACTTACCATTATGCAAAATGTTTGAATACTTTGTTAGCGATCGCTTTGATATAGTCACCATAACCATAGAGTGAGCTTAAAAATTTAGTTTAACTAAATTTCTGATGAATCATCTCAATTAACTTTGCTTCTTCAGGAGTCATAATGCCATCTAACATGGCAAATCTTTGGCACTGCACAAACAAAGTCAGCGCATACTCTGGCTTAAGATCAGTGAGTATCAATTCAAGCGGAAGTGGTGAATCCATATACTCAGCGATCGCCTCAATCGATTCTGGTCTGAGATTTGCCGCCTTCAGATCAGCTAAAATAATTTCTTTACTTCTGCCTTGATTGCCAGCCAAGATCACATGAACGAGGATTTGATCAATGATCTGTTCTTGGGGAATTGCGCTTTTTAAACGCTCTTCACTATCTACTTGAATATCTACTAATTTTTCTTCAAAGTTGATAGGGTTTAGTTTTGCCTCGTAAAAAGAACAACTCGCCTGTCCAAGTGTGTAAAGCATCACTGCATCAGAGCTTGCAGCAATCACGGCTCCTGCGAGGGGAATATTTCGTAACAGTCCTAATCCTGCTTTGATTGCCATTTTGCCGCCAAAAGCTAACCCGAATACGGCAACAACTTCTCCTTTTCTAGCTGGGTCTTTAAGATCCATTCCATAGGCACAAGCGATTTGATAAACCATCTCAGCTTGCAGCGAAGTTGTCGCAGCAAGATCGACTACAAACAATGCCGCGGCTGAACCAGGGACAATCGTGGTGGCAAATCCAGACGCACCCGCAAACACGGCTTTTTGTCCAATGATTCTCTGCGCGATTTTACAAGCTGAATCATGGGGATATTGTTGTTTTAATCGCTGTACTTCAGCTTCTGCTGCATTTACATCTACCTGATCTATTATTTTCAGAAACCAATCAGCATTAAAGATCCCAGCAGCTTTCCGAATTAAAGAATTATTTCCAACAACCTCGATCGCATACCCTGCGCTACTAGTTGCTGATGAAATTCCACCAACAACAGCCCCGCCAACTGTTTGCGTAAATGCACCAGCCGCCCCGCCAATTGCTCCTGCGGTTGCCACTGCCGCTCCACCGACTGCATTTCCAACAGATCCAGCTACCCCACCAACTGCACTTCCCGCACTAACGATCGCACCGCCGACATTTCCCGCCGCCCCTGCAACCGTGCCTCCAACGACACCAGCCGCTCCACCTAAAGCATTTCCAACAGATCCCGCCGCACCTACAACATTACCGCCAACTGCACTAGCTGCATTACCAACTGCTCCTGCAACTGCACCAAATGCCCCATCCCACCAATTACCTGTTTGTGACTTGTCAGTAGTTACCGTAATTGCAGAGTCCGTTGTCGGAACTTCGTCTGCTTGAGAATTATCAACAGGTTCAACCGATTCAGAGAGATTAGTCATATCAACAGTTTCACCACTAACATCAGCAGTTCCCTTTACAATCTCCTCACCCGCTTGAATTGCACCTTTAGCAATCTTTTTCAACAAGTTTTTATTGAACATATCTTTATTTTCTACCAAGCTAATTTCTTGTATCTCAGTTTTAATATCAGGTTTAGGTTTAGCAAAAATTGATTGAGGTAAGTTTTTTTCACTATCTAGAGCTTGAATATACCAGTCCTAAATCATTTGTGAGAAAAATAGGGCTTCGACTTCGCTCAGCCAACCTATATTGTTGGCTGAGCGAAGTCGAAGCCTCTTACAACTCATTTAGAATTGCTATATATCTTAAAATATCATGTTCAATAAGCACTGCCTTAGTAATCTTTCCGAGATAAACCCCAATACTTTCAGTTACTAAAGCCTGAATATTTTCCTGAAATTGAAGCCCTATTTTTCTCATAAATGATCTAGGAGTGTCCTATCTCATTATGTTGCTATACCAATTTTCGATTTGGGCTAACATTGGAGGAAAACAAGGTGAATTATGAATTATGACGCGATCGTGATTGGGGCTGGGCTATCAGGCTGTAGTGGCGCTATTCAGCTAGCCAAGCTAGGCTATCGCGTACTATTGCTAGAACAGGCGCATTATCCAATTCATAAACTCTGCGGCGAATTTCTATCAGTGGAAGTACAAGCCTCCTTTGAGAAGCTAGGAATACTAGAGCAAGTTCATCGCATCGGCGCACAAAAAATTCAGCGAGCTTATCTCACGGCAGCAAATGGAGCTGAATTTCGTAGCAATTTACCAAGTACAGCTTTGGGCTTGAGCCGTTATCAATTGGATTTGATGCTGTTTCAGAGAGCGCAATTCTTAAATGTCGATTGTCTGGATAGCACTAAGGTTTTAGATGTAACAGGGGACTTAAAAACAGGTTTCACGGTCAGCACGACCAAAGGTCAGTTCCAAGGGCGCTTAGTACTAGGGGCTTTTGGAAAGCGATCGCCATTAGATCGCAGTCTTGGGCGGGGATTTATCAGCAAGCGATCGCCTTGGATTGCCTACAAGGGACATTTTAAGGGGATCGATATTGGAGACGTGATTGAATTACACAGCTTCCCTAATGGATACTGTGGCTTGTCCCAAATTGAGACAGGAGAGATAAATGTTTGCTGGATCGCCCATGAGCGAGTTAACAAAGAAGATTTGCATCCGAGTCTAAGCATTCCCCTGTCTCTCAGCAAGAATCCTGTTTTAGCCGATCGCTTTGCCAAGATGCAAAGAGTTTCGTCAAATTGGCAGGGCTTAAGCCAGATTAGTTTTGCCCTCAAGGGCAATTTTCATAATGACATTTGTATGGTCGGTGACACCGCAGGGATGATTGCGCCGCTCTGTGGTGATGGCATGGCGATGGCATTACGGTCTGCGGAAATCGCAGTTCCCTTTATCAGTAAGTTTTTGGAACAACAAATTGATATCGATACTTTTAAGAAGCAATACGCGATCGCATGGAAACAAGAATTTCAAACTCGTTTACAGCTAGGACAAATGATTCACAATTGTTTTGTCCAACCGTCTCTTGCCAATGCAGGTGTCAACCTCTGTAAAAGCATTCCTGCCCTTGGCAATTGGATCATCGGCGCAACCCGTGGCAAGCCAGAACCCTTAATGCCATTACCTATCACAAGCACAGACCCCTATTTGGGAACAGGGTGAATGGCAACTATTTAGTATCCCAAAACACATTTACAAACTAGATCAAGTCTACTAAAATCTGATCATAACTTCATATTGAATTATGGAATCTAGTCTCTCAGTAAGGGTTTGAGAAACCTCGAAGCTAGCATGAATTTCTACTTTTACTGGCCTCATGGCAGTTCTAAATCAATTGTGAAAGAAATAGGGCTTCGACTTCGCTCAGACATCAATATTAGGTTGGCTGAGCGAAGTCGAAGCCTCTTGCAACTCATTTATGATTGCTATAGTCTCTTCTCCTACCAATTCACAAAAGTGTACCAACACTTATGAAAACAAAAAAAGTAAACCAAAATGCAAATCAATAAACGATCTCGGTCTGTAGTATTTGCTCTTCTGACTGTGGCTTCAGCAGCATTTTTTGGATGTAATACAATTAATTCGGGCGGACAAAATACGGGAATTGAAGTAAAGCTTCTATTTGGAAGCGCTCTGGGGGAGTTTTGCCAACAAGCATCGACTAAGTTTAATCAACAGAAGCCCAAATTAGACAATGGACAAGAGTTCTACATTACTTGTGAGATTAAAGGTAGTGGAGATGTCGTCACTGATGTACTCACACAAGCACAGCAATTCAAATCAGGACAGCTAGCGTCGGGCGCAAATCAGTTTCCTGCGGTTATTTCCGTGGATGGAGAGATCTATCAGAGTCAGTTGATCTTCCAGATGAATCAACTGTTTCCAGCGCAGAAGTATATTCCTGAACTCACGGATTCGCCTCTGGTGGCTAGTAGTCCGATGGTATTTATGACCACTCCCGAAGTTGCGGCAGGACTGCGTAAAATTGCCAGTCCTTTTAAAACCTTTGTCAATGCTAAAACTCTCAAGGATATATCGGCATCAGCTAGCATCATTCCCTTTACCTATGTGCATACCGCGCCAACGCGCTCTAATTCGGGCTTGCAAAGTTTAGTTGCCCAGTATGCCGAAGTATCGGGCAAACGCCCAGAACAACTCACCATCGCCGACATTACTGCCTATCAGAGTCAGGTCAAGCAAATTCAAAGTAAGGTAACTCGCTATGGAGTTTCCACAAATGCCTTAGCAACTTCTATGGTTACAAATGGACAGTTTTGGGCAGCGATCGGTTCTGTTTATGAGTCTTCGGTAATTGCCGCTAATTCTAGTTTGCAAGCGGGACAGCCAAGATATCAGGCAGTCTATCCAAAATCGACTTTCTCATCAAATATGCGTCTCATCGTTCCCAATGCGCCTTGGTTAGATGAGAATAAAAAAGCGGCGGCTCAAAAAATAGTCGCCTATCTACAGGATACTGAAGCTCAGCAAATCTTGACAGAATTGGGACTACGCCCCAGTAAACCAGGGATTGCCCTAGGCGCGAAGTTTACGGAAGCCTTTGGGGTTGATCCTCAGGCAAAGTATGACTCCTATCGTCCACCCCAGCCGCAGGTGGTGGAAGCAATGATCAAGAATTGGCAGGAACAAGCCAAAAAGCCCTCTTTAGTGATGGTGGTCATTGATACTTCTGGTTCGATGAAAGGAGGTAGAATTGCGGCGATGCAGAGTACCTTACAGGCTTATGTGAATAGCCTTACGCCCAAAGACACGATCGCGATGATGGATTTCAACTCAGACATCAATCCCCCTGTTTTAATCGAGGGCACGCCTGAGGGGCGGAATCGAGGATTGCAATACATTGCCTCTCTCAAGGCTCAGGGGTCAACGCGGCTCTATGATGCCACCCTTGAGGGACGCAACTGGCTCCAAAAGAACCTTCGCAAAGATAGCATCAATGCGGTGCTAGTGCTAACCGATGGTAGTGACTCAGGTTCTAATATTCGAGCCGATCAGCTACTTGCTGAATTAAAGAAGAGTGGCTTTGAGTCGGATCAGAGAATTGCCATATTTACGATTGGCTACGGTGATGAGAGTGAATTTAATCCCGCAATATTGCAGCAAATTGCCCAACAAAGTGCGGGATACTACTCTTTGGGTGCGCCTGAAACGATCGCACGTTTGATGGCAGATATCCAAGTAGAGTTTTGATTATGAAATTAGCAAATCCTCTCTATTATCCCCTTGCTGTGGCAGTTGGCGGTTTTGTGTTAGTTCTCTCAGTGCGCCTGGCAAATGTTCCCATCGTACTTGCTCTGCCGATCTCGGCTGCGATCGCCACTTCTGGGGCGACCTTTTTGAAACGTGCTGAACCTGAAGACTTGGGCATCGGCGATCCTGAACTAGAGCGGGAAATCATCACTCTCAAGCAGCAAGCCCAAACCCTAACCCAACAGGCACAGGTGCTAAGAATCGAGGCAGGCAAGGTTCTTGTTGAGGCAGATCAAATGGACTTGCTGGTATCCGTGCAGTACGCCTGCGATCGCGCCTGCGAGTTGCCCAGCAAGATCAACCTGCTAGTGCAAAAAATGAAGGGAGGGAATACGCTGCTATCAATTCAAGATTTGGAACAACAATTGCAGCAAGTTAAGCGCAAACTCGGCAATAGCTCAGGTGTCGCCGCCAGTCAGATGCAAACCCTAGCCGATGGGTTGCAGCGCAATATTGAACTAGTGCGCGGCGGCGAGAGTGCCAAACAAGCTCAAGTTGCCAACTTAGCAACTTTAATTGTGGAAGTCTCAGGAATATTGCAAGAATTACAAAATAAATTGCGGGTTGTCAATCTTCAAGATCTACAACAAACCGCCGAGTTGCGATCGCTAACCGATGAATTGAGCTATTTCCAAGAAAACGCTGATTTATTACTCACCAAATAACTATCTTATGTCCACAACTATTTCTCAAAGTTCTGCTTCTTCCCAAAAGCAAAAAAATCTGTTTACATCGTTAGGAATTTCGGCACTCTCACTCGTTTTAGCGATCGCGCCCATTCCTTGGATCAATCAGAAAATCGTCATTTTGAGTGGCACAGAGCTACAAGAGCCATTGCAAGCCTTGCGTGAAAAGTTTCAACAAGCAAATCCTAATATCCAACTAGAACTACAATTTCAAGGTTCTCAAGATATCGTCAATCGCTATGTTGATAATAAGAACGAATTTACACCCACAGTTTTGATTCCTGCGAATGCGGAGAGCCTCAAAGAATTGCAGTCCCGTTGGCAGTCTCAAAATAGCGATACTGCCTTTTATAATCAGCCCAAAGCGATCGCCAAAACTATGCTAGTGGGAGTAGCTTGGGCTGAGAGGGGAAAGGTGCTCTTTCCCAATAATCAATTTAATTGGAATCGGATCGAACAAGCGATGCAACTAGGCAACTGGAAGGCAATCGGCGGTAATGAAGTCTGGGGAAGTTTTGATTTTGTGACCACCGATCCCACACGTTCCAATAGTGGACAACTGACGATCGCGCTCTGGGCGCAATCGAAATTAGGTAATTCCCTCACGGTTGCTAGTCTCAACAATTCTGCGATTACTTCTCTATTTGGCTTAATTAAACGTTCCGTTTATCAACCTGCGGCTTCAACAGATATTTTGATGCGTGAGTTTATCACGAGGGGTGAAAATGACGCTGACTTGGGGATTGCTTACGAAAGTGTCGCCCTCAGTCGTTGGCAGCAGTCTCGCACCACACAGGGCAAACCCTATCAAATCTATTACTTTAGTCCGACCATTGAGACAATCTCCACAGCGGCGATCGCCAAGCGTAATGTCGATGGCAGACAGGCGGAGGCGGCGCAAAAATTTATTGATTTTCTCTTACAACCCGAACAGCAGTCTCTATTTGTCCAGTATGGATTTCGTCCAATTGATAATAATTTAGACTTGAAGTCGGTTCCCAATAGCCCTTGGAGTCAGGACATTGCAGGTGTGGAAGTCAAACCGAATATTCAAGTTATCGAATCTCCCAGCAATGAGATTCTCTCAGAGATCAAACGGCTATGGGATCGCGCAAACTGACATCAATTGTTATGTATGGCATTCCTAGAAAAAGAGGGCTTCGACACTTCGGCAAGCTCAGTGCATCGCTTCGCTCAGCCAGCGATATAAGTTGGCTGAGCGAAGTCGAAGCCTCTTTAAACTCATTCAGAAATACTTACTATACGCTCATACAAATAATGAAACGTAGGTGGCGGCGCTTCGCGCCGCCACCTATTTGGGTTTAAGCTAGCAGACTCTCTTGAAGCTGCGATCGCAAAGCCTGATAGCTTAAATCTTGAACATCAGGATTAATCTCGATAGTTAAACCTTTTGCCTTTTGAGTAGAATTTGGGGAAGCTTGATCTAGTTTTTGCCAGACAATCCAGCGACTACCCAAGGGCAGTTGCGTAATGTTGTCACTACTATGGGAAAGCCACACCACAGGCAGGTCAGGCAAATCCTTGAGAATATTGACATTATTCTGCTTAGAAATATTTACAGCCGCTAAAGCTTCTAAAACTGCGCGATCGCTTTGGACAACTCCAGTATCGCTAGTCCAGAGTCTGACACTCAGATTCGATTTTTGAGCGTAAAAGTATAGTGAAGCGGCGGCAACTACCGCTTCTTCAAAAGCTTCAGGCAGCCATCCTGCGGAATTGTCTAGGGCGATCGCTACTTCTTGCCCACCGATGGTTATTTCCAACTCACGCACTCGTAACTCACCAAACTTAGCACTGGTACGCCAGTGGATCAGTCGGGTCGGATCGCCCCAGCGGTAGGGACGCAAAGTTTTGGTTAAGCCTTCAGTGGCATTATTGTAATTATGGTCATCGCTATACTGACGCGGATTGCTGTCATTTCCCAATTGATCAACCAATGGACAACGCTCTAGAGGTAACACCGTGGGATAGATGATTGCCTTCTGCCCTGCGGGACAGGTGCGGCGGCTGCGAAACAGCCCCAAAGGGCTAGAGGTGGCAACTTCTGTGTCTCGAAATAGAAATACGCCGCGCTTAGTAGTTTTGGCTTCGTAATTCCATTTGTATTCCTGAAGTGGTGGAATCACATCAACGACAACCTCTTGCCGCACAATATTAGAAAGCTCATCTGGTAAGACATCACAGACTTCTAATAATCGTTTTTCAGTGCGTCCTATATTCTCAATCGTTAAGTCTATCCATAGATCATCACCAACACTCACTGGATCAATGGGCGATCGCTTAACCACCAGTTCGGCTAGTAGTCGTTTGGGCATCACTGCGCCCACAATTATCAAAGCGAAGCTCACTCCACTGATCACATACAACCAACCTGATAGGGTGTTAGTCGCTGCCATAAAGAAAAACAGCGTCAGAAATGTAAACATCCCCCCGATAAATTCTGGTGTCGCAAATCGCCATTCTAACCATCGAAAAAATCGCTTAAGTTGAGAATCTTTTTTGGGCTTAGCGGTTGATTTGTCAACATTCTGCTGGCGATCGCCAAGGCTATTCGACATATAGATCTCTGTGTGTTGAGTGACTCATAATCCTAATTATAAAGTTTTAACTATTGTTTTTGTAATAAGGATAATTCGTTTTGATCGTAATAAATGAAGCGTAGGGGTAGAGCATTTGCACTACAGTCTTTAAACTTTCCACTCCCATCTCTATCTGCAAATGCTCTACCCTCTTCGCTTTTATCGGTAAATTGTGGCTGCGTTGTGAGGTCTAGGGCAAAGCATTCCCAGATCAAACGGATCTGCAAAGTTATGGATTTCTGCGTGAATGCTTTGCCCCTACATCATTTGTATTGGGTGATTTGCCTTGAATCAATAAATGAATACGTTTGTAGATTTCTCTAATGCTTAATTAACTCAATGCCTAGTTTATTGCTTATTTCTAGAACATTGTTGGCGAAGTCGGTTGTACCTGCGATCGCGCCAAAGGTGACGGTAGCGGCGGTGAATAGGGCAAGCAATCTTTTTTTGAGTTTAGGAATATTGCGCTCTGGTGCTGGCTTTTGAATTTCTATTTCCACATCTTCAACATCAATGATTAATTCTTCTCGCACATCTAATGGAAATTGCGCGGCAGTTTGACGGAGATTGGTTATTAGTTGTAGTAGTTCGGCTATGCTTGCGCCGCTTGTTTGATTAAAGTTGGTAGCGTTTTGTTGAGCGTTGTCTTTGACTTCGTTGGCAAAGTTGGCAATGTTTGCACCTTGGAGGTTGTTTGTGAATTGAGGATTTTCTGACACAGCATTTGCCTCGGCTTTATTAATAATTGGTCTGCTGACAGCTAGCTTAGCAATATCTCGCATATCTTCGTATGCTGTCCTATCATCTAAATCATTATCTGCTTTGTGTGATTTTCGACGTGATTCTAGTGATTCATAGCCATCTAAAAGTTCGCGGATTTTGATATTGATTTTTAGTTTGCCGATTGGATATTCTTGAACACCCATTGACTCTAATCCGAGGAGTTCTTGGTAGTCGAGGGGGTGATGGTTAGGATGGTTGGGGAGGGTGTTGTGGATTCTTTTGAAGGTATCACGAAGGATGCCTAGAAATAGGCGGCGGGTTTCTTTGCGTCCGCTAATGGCGATGAAGATTTTCTTGTCTTCGGGATCGGCTTTGATACGGGCGATGTTGTAGGTTTCGTTGTTTTCTTGGTATTGCAGCATTACGCCACTGCGCCAGTAGGTTTGGTTGTGGATGCGATCGTGGGTGATGACGATGAAGCGAGAAATAATGCTTTCGGGGAGAACTTTGTAATGATATTGAAATTCGAGGGTTTCGCCTTGGAGTATGGTTTTGTCTGGTTGATCTTTGGGCAATAGTCCCGCGATTAGAAATTGGGGGGGATGACAAGCTAATTCAAAACCAAGCTCGAATTCTTTCATCAATTCGATTAGATAGGTATGGCGCTTAGTGGGATAGCGTTCTGGATCGAGGATGCGGATGAGGTCGGCGGGGGTGAAGATACCTTTAGTTTTGGTTTTGAGATCTTCATCGCTGAGCAGGGCATAGATGCCTTCTGTCACCCAGCTTGGTTTGAGAACGTTGGTATCTTTGAGGATGGGGTGATCGCGGAAGTTGAGAACTAAGCCAAGACGATGGAGCAGGTCGATTAGTTGCTCTTGATTATGTTCTTCGGGGATTTTGTTTCCGTAGCAAATGTTTAGATAGCGATTGTAGGTAATGAAGTCTTCGGGCATGGATTCGAGTTGTTGCTTGACTTCAAACCATGTCAAGGGAAGCAAATCATAGACTTCTTTGAGGTTGCCAACTTGCTTCAAAATAGCGGCACGAAGTTCATCGATACCTTCGTTCTTTGAGCAGGAGGTTTCGATGATCGCTTGGATGTTGGGATATTTTTCGCGCAGAGCTTTACGGTTGATATCGAGAGGTTGTTCGTCTTTTTTGTTGCCGACAATAATCACAGGAGACTCACCACCAAAGCTTTCGATTAGTTTTAGCCAATATTCGATGCGGTTCTCTTCTTCGCTGGTGCGACAGTTGCAAACTAGCAGATAAAGGCTGCGCTTGGTGAGGAAAAACTGATGAGTGGCGTGATAAATTTCCTGTCCGCCAAAGTCCCAAACATTGAGACGAATATCTTTGCTATTGACTTCCACATTCCAAGTTTCAACATTGAGTCCATCGGTTTGGGGTTGATTTTTGTCATAACGATCATGAATTAATCGCTCAATGAGGGATGTTTTGCCGACGCTGCCTTGTCCGATCAGTAGGAGTTTGGCTTCGTTGAGTGGCTTGACTTCGCCACTATGGAGTAATCGCAAATAATTAAAAATTTCTTCAACAGAACCAACTTCATTAGAAGAACCTAAAATCTCTGGTGAAATAGGAAGCGGATTCCCTCGCAAATCTAGTTTTTTCAACTTTGACAAACTTCTGATCGCATCGGGTATCTGCGTAATTTGGTTGGAACTGAGGGAAAGCGTAGTCAGATTGGCTAAGTTGCTGATCGCGTCTGGTATCGCCGTAATTTGGTTGCTAGAGAGGGAAAGCGTAGTCAGATTGGCTAAGTTGGCGATCGCGTCTGGTATCGCCGTAATTTGGTTGCTAGAGAGGGAAAGCGTAGTCAGATTGGCTAAGTTGGCGATCGCGTCTGGTATCGCCGTAATTTGGTTGCTAGAGAGGGAAAGCGTAGTCAGATTGGCTAAGTTGGCGATCGCGTCTGGTATCGCCGTAATTTGGTTGCCTGAGATCTCAAGCGAAGTCAGATTTGATAATTGGGCGATCGCGTCTGGTATCGCCGTGATTTGGTTGCCTCCAAAAAGATCACCGAAGTTAAGCGATCTCAGATTTACTAATTGTGAGATCGTCTCTGGAATATGCGTAATTCGGTTGCCAGAGAGGTCAAGCTTAGTCAGATTTGATAATTGGGTTATCACGTCTGGTATCGCCGTGATTTTGTTGCTATAGAGGTCAAGCGTAGTCAGATTTGATAATTGTGAGATCGTCTCTGGAATATGCGTAATTCGGTTGCCAGAGAGGTCAAGCTTAGTCAGATTTGATAATTGGGTTATCACGTCTGGTATCGCCGTGATTTTGTTGCTATAGAGGTCAAGCGTAGTCAGATTTGATAATTGTGAGATCGTCTCTGGAATATGCGTAATTCGGTTGCCAGAGAGGTCAAGCTTAGTCAGATTTGATAATTGGGCGATCGCGTCTGGTATCGCCGTGATTCGGTTGCCAGAGAGGCGAAGCGTAGTCAGATTTGATAATTGGGCGATCGCGTCTGGTATCAACGTGATCTGGTTGTTATAGAGGTCAAGCGTAGTCAGATTTGCTAAGTTGGCGATCGCGTCTGGTATCAACGTGATCTGGTTGATATTGAGGTTAAGTGAAGTCAGATTTACTAAGTTGGCGATCGCGTCTGGTATCGCCGTGATTTTGTTTCTTTCGAGGTTAAGCGTAGTCAGATTTGCTAAGTTGGCGATCGCTTTTGGTATCTGCGTAATTTGGTTGAAGGGAATATGCAGTTCTTTGAGATTGGTTAATTGAAAAGTCTCTTGGGGAATAGCAGTTAAACGATTTCCTTTTACTTCTTCTACCTCGTCATCCCACTTACCTAGAATCAAATTTTCTAGACTTTGCAACTGTCCAATTTCAGGCGGCAGAGTTTTCAGATCGTTCCCCGACAGATCGAGTTCCGTCCAGCCCTCTCGTTCTGCTTGTGCGATTATTGCCAATAACTCTGCATCATTCATGAGGAAAAAGTAGAAAGGAAAAAGGAAAAAAAGAACCTAAACTCGTACTACTCATTCAAGTTCTTTTGCCAAGACTGAGGATGCCGATGTAAATGCATAACTGAGACAATTACGATCTCATCTTGTTCAATAACATAAACAATTCCATAAGGAAATCTCTGTAATCTACATCTCCGAATTTTGTCATCCAAAAGACCCCATGCTTGCGGATTTTTGACAATTCGCGAAATAGACGCTTTCACCTCATTCAAGAATCGAGAACCCAATCCCACAGAACTTTTCTCATAAAACTTGATCGCTAGTTTCAATTCGTCTCTAGCTGGAGATAAAAACTTGACATCCATGATTTAGAGTAATGCCTCAATCTCAGCAAAAACCTTTTGTCCATCAATTGCCTCTATCTGACCAGATTGATAGGCAGTTAAGCGGCTTTGAGACTCACGCAACCAAGCCAAATCAATCTCTTCGCGATCTGCTGAATCAAGGCTATGCCACAAAACATCAATCAAATGAATCCTTTCTGTAAAGTCAAGCTGCAAAGCTTGTTGAATCAAAATAGCGCCATCCATAAATTTATTTTTTTTAATAAGGTGACATTACCCAATAATATCCTACAACTTTTGCCTGACTGTCACCCAAAATCTTCACGTCTACACCAAAGCAACCTCAACCTCCTCAGATCGCCAAGCCGCATAGGACAACGCCGCCATAATATCCTCTTTCTCTAAATAAGGATAAGCATTTAAAATTTCTTCAACCGAATGTCCAACCGCCAATAGTCCAACCAGTGTACCCACAGTCACTCGCATTCCACGAATGCAAGGCTTACCACCCATCACTTGAGAATCCCATGTAATTCGCGCTAGATATTTCATTCGTAAGACCTCACTAAAATCATCAAAATTCTAACCTTTACAACTTCACTAAACCACTTTAGGATGAACTAACGCTTGACTCTTCCAATACTCGATATTAGAAGACTCTTCCAAATCCTTCTCAACTTCCTCCTGATGATCGAAATAATAGGCAAGCGCCGAATGTACCTGAGAAGGTCGTAAATGGGAAAGCACACTTAAAATTTCATCCACATTCATCCCCATCTGATAATATCCAGCAATCCGCCGCACCGTTACCCTCGTACCTTCAATAATTGGCACACCACCAGCAATCTTAGAACTAGCGGCAATATAAGGATAAATTGTTGCGGTAATACTCATAGTTTCAGGTAAGAACGAACTAACTATATTTTACAAGCTTTCTCATGCATCCTCAGAACTATCCAAATAACTACGCAGATCGGCGATCGCTTCCTCCGCAGTCTGAGACTTTAAAACTCCAGTGCGATACTCAGCCAATCCCTCACGACATTCCTCAAGAATTTGCCGCCTTCTCACCTCAGCATTACGTTTTTTGAGAATATCAATCAATATCTCCTGCTGATCGATTGACAACTGACTAACCGCATCAAGCGCACTTTCAAACGTAATCATAATTCACCCTAATCGAGCAGATTCACAATATTTTACAAGGTTTTTAGATGGGCGTTCACGTTACAAATGAAAAAAACAATATTGCAGTAAACTATAAATTACCATAGGAGATAAGATTATGCCCATTCAGATCGCTTCCCGCTATGTCATCCGAAAGCCAGAAATTCTAAGCGGTGAGCCAATTATCATCGGCACAAAAACCACCGTCAGAGCAATTGTCGGATTATGGCGTTTAGGTACTTCTCCAGAAGAGATTCCCATGCATCTACCACATTTGACACTAGCGCAAGTATTTGACGCTCTAAGCTTTTATCAAGACAATCAGCCTGAAATCAACGATTACATACAGCGCAATCATACCCCTAACGAATTAATTCACCCAGCCGTAAAAGCCCGCTTTCCTAATCCGTAATGAATATCTTTGCTTTGATATACCTAGACGAAGACGTGAGTAACCTTGTTGCAAGATTACTGCGATCGCGTGGTATGGATGTTACAACAGTCCAAGAACAGCAAATGTTAGGCAAATCCGATCCAGAACAGCTTGCCTTTTCTGCTTCCATTAGCCGATGTATCTTGACTCACAATCGAGTTGATTACGAAAAACTACATCTCCATTATGTGACTAATGGAATTGAACATTCAGGAATCATCGTCATTCCCCAGAAACCCGCCCACGAAATAGTTGCACGTACTATGGTCTTATTGGACACCCTAACTGCTGACGAATTATCAAATCAGTTGTTTTACATTTAAAGATCGAGAATAAGGCACTGACTCATTCAACAACCCCTTCCCATTTCTTGAGTAAATCACGAGGAGAACCTTGGGGCTTTTTGGCAATTGGGCGTTCAGGTTCTTGCTTAACTTGGCGATCGCCCAACTCAAACGCGAGAAATTCAACAAAGCGGAGTACTTGTTGCTGCTGATCTGTGGGTAATGTCTGCATTTTACTCAGAACTTTTTCTAATACCGTCATTCTCTGAATCCTCCTGCATACTTAATCTAGCCATATTTTACAAGGTTTTTAGATAGGCGATCGCCTATACTTTCATACCGACACCAAAGTTACCTCAAAGCTGCTATCCCCGCCAAATGCAGGGACAGCAACTCACTAGATAGAGTTCAAATACTTCATTTAGAGATAGATTTGAACGGCGATCGCAATATTGTTTTCTTAAAAGAACATATGACTTTCAGGCTGAATATTGATTTCCATTGGCACAGCCATCGGATCAGCCGAGAGAGCAAACATAATCGCATTAGCTGCGGTTTCAGGGGTTAGCATTTTGCTACGATCAACTTTTAGACTGACATGATCCCAAAATAGTGAATCAATCCCTCCAAAATAGAACAGAGTGACTTTAATTCCCAATCGGCGTAACTCATCAGCCATACATTTACTAAATCCAACCGCACCAAACTTAGAGGCACAGTAAGCCGCAGCCATAGCCATAGGATGCTTACCGAGAATACCAATCACATTGCAAATATGACCAACTTTGCGGTCTTTCATGACATTAGCAACTGCTTGGCTAGTGTAAAAATTCCCTTTCAAATTTAGATCAAGCATTTGATCAATTTCCTGCGGTTCAATGCGAAGGAACTGCTTCATTACCCCAGCCCCTGCGGCATTCACTAATATATCAATCTGTCCGTAATGGGCGATCGCCTGCTGCACCATTGCTTCCACTTGTTCATATTTAGTGATATCTGTTGGAATAGCGATCGCTTCAACTTCGTAGTCATCTTCAAGATTATGGACTAATTCTTCTAACTTTGCTCTGTCGCGTGCAACTAAGACTAACTTTGCCCCCGCCTCAGCCAATTTAGGAACTAGAGCCGAACCAATACCACCAGTTGCACCCACCAACAATGCGACTTTGTTTTGCATCTTACTTAACAGCCTATCCGTGACTTGTTTACAATACTTTACATAATACTCTCTTTATCAAGGGATGTAACTATGCCAGAGCAAAACCCAAAAGATGGATGGCGGCGCTTCGCGCCGCCATCCATCTTTTGAGTTTTATGTTCTAAGCAAAATTTACATTGCTATACCAAATGAAGAAATGGCATAGCCGATTCTTCATTTGAAAACCCTTACTGGGTTTGGTCTTTAACTCACAGAAGTGTAGTCACATTTTTGTGAATTTGTGCCAGTGGCTTGCGGGGCAACTCTCTAGAATTTATGCTGGTCTAACAAACCACAGGCTTCGTTTACCATCGTGGGAAATACAGTCCAAAATCAATTCTTTAATTCTGAGTGGTAGTCGTCTATTGCGGCGAGCGCGTCTGAGTGTACTCGGAGAACATTCCAAGATTTTCGCAATCTCGATAGTTGTCCACAGGCGCGTAAACAAGTCATCTGGATAGGTAGAGATACTTTGAGCAAGTTCTTTCCAAGTCTGTAAGTAAGCTTCCGTTGCCTCAGTGTGTTGAATTACCGTTTCGCCATCTATATTTGAGGATTCTGCTTCCGCGATCGCAGGAGGTCGCGGATCTAACTCACCATAGATATCAGTGTCCACATAAATTTGTACATTAAAAATATCGTCCCAGCTTTTCAGAAAATCTGTTTCATTTTCTTCATCGCTCAGATAGTTACTGTTGGCGTAGGTTGGCGGTATTTTATTTTTTAAAACTAGATAGTTAGAATCTTCCTTAATCTCATCTACTACAAGCTGTAACGACTCTACTAAATTTTGCTGAGGATGGCGATAGTAGAGATTGACAATCTCCTGCAACAGTGGTGCAAGCTCCTGTGGCACAGCGATGACTTCCGTATCCGATTGTTGTTGCCTTAAAGAGGGATCGACCACAGGAAAAACCCTAATGAATATATTGTGGAACTACAGGTCATAAATTTTTGATAAGTAGCTAGGCATAATTAAACTAAAATTATTTTGCCCACTAAGCGAACGGAATAGCCTTTGGTTCTGAGCTACTTAGCGCAGCTTCGCCGCACCACCAAAAACTAAAGGATTTCCATAGATTCCATAACTTTAAAAGTATAACGCTAGTCTTTAGAGAGACGACAAATATTCATTGATTCATATCTAAGCAAAAGCGCGTATGTCAGTAACAGAGTCTGCCCAAAGTTCAAGATTAAGCGATCAAGCAATTAGCTTATTCCCCATCATATATTCTGATTCTTTTCTAGAACACAATACAGGTAACTATCACCCTGAAAATTCAGGTCGTCTGACTGCCATAGTTGAGGGCTTAAAAAGTTCGCCCATCGCTTCACAAATACAATGGCGATCGCCAACTTCAGTTAAAAAACTCCAAGAGCTAAACCGAGACATTCTCCAAGAAGTCCGCCGCTTTCATACGCAGGATTATATCGATAGGCTGAAAGCTCTGAGCGATAACGGTGGAGGTTATATTGATGGGGACACGATCGCCTCACGCCAGACCTATGAAGTAGCGCTATTAGCGGTTAGTGCATGGCTAGATGGGGTGGATCTTGTCGTTGAGTCTGGTCGTCCTGCGTTTGTGCTAGCCCGTCCCCCTGGACACCATGCCCTCGCACATTCAGGAATGGGTTTTTGCATTTTTGGTAATGCGGCGATCGCGGCGATGTCAGCTTGCGATCGCTTAAATCTAGATCGCGTGGCGATTCTCGATTGGGATGTGCATCATGGCAATGGCACACAGGATGCTGTCTGGGATCGTCCTGATATTGCCTATGTGTCTACCCACCAAGCGCCGTTTTATCCGATGACAGGTCGCAAGGATGAAACAGGCTCTCACGGCAATATTTTAAATATTCCCATGCGATCGGGCTCAGCAATGCCTGAATATTTACCCGTATTCGAGCAGCAGATTATGCCATTCCTACGCAATTTTGATCCTGATCTACTAATCATCAGTGCAGGTTTTGATGCTAATGCTGATGATCCCTTGGCAAGTATTTTACTCAAGCCAGAGGACTTTGGAGTTTTTACCAAGCTCTGTCTAGAGATTACTCCGAAGATTTTATTTGGTTTAGAAGGTGGTTATGACTTTAGTAGCCTATCGCGATCGGTTATTAGCGTGATTGAGCAGTGTCTATAACAAGTGGCAGCGATTCGCGCTGACATTAGTTTCTTTGGCAATAGCGTTGCGGCGCTTCGCGCCGCAACGCTATTTTTTGAGTAGGAAGAGAGTAGCTACCAAAAAAGGTAGGGGCAATTCATGAATTGCCCCTACCTTTTTTGGTAGACGTAAATATAGAAGACGCTTTGCGTCTTGATAATTTTTAGCCTTCTTTGTTGATGAAAGGCAACAAAGCAACTACACGAGCTTGCTTAATCGCTGTAGTCAATGCACGTTGCTGCTTTGCAGTTAAACCTGTAATACGACGAGGCAAAATCTTGCCGCGTTCGGTAATGTATTTACGCAGTAATTCGACATCTTTATAGTCGATTTTGGCAGCAGGCGCGATCGGAGAGAGGCGCTTACGATAAAAAGAGGAGTTCATTGCCATGATTGGGATTACGCGGTTTTGGTGATTGGGTTAAAGGACTATTTGATTTCTTTGTGAACGGTATGAGAGTTGCAATGAGGGCAAAACTTTTTGAGTTCTAACCTTGCAGTGGTATTACGACGATTTTTCATGGTCGTATAACGAGAGACACCAGGCGATCGCTTATTGGAATTGGTGCGACATTCGGTGCACTCTAGCGTAATAACGAGACGGACACCTTTGTTTTTAGCCATTTTTTTAGTTGTGAGATTACTTAAAAGTGCGATCTACAAGTATTACACATAACTACCCCACTTCTACGCCCACAAGAAAATTATTATCACTACTGGGTTACACCAGATAAAAACTAAAACCAGATGTTGTTCCGCCCGCTACGCGGGCGGAACAACATCTGGTTTTAGTTTTCAGTACACAAGCATTGTATGGCAAAACTTTTTTTGCTTAGGACAAAACCCCAGAAGGCGAGTGGCGGCGCTACGCGCCGCCACTCGCCTTCTGGGGTTTTGATTTGTACTAACGAACTCTTGCTTTGCTATAGTTACGCTTTTGTGAATTGGTATTAGGCATACTTAGAGGTATAGCTGCGGGCGATCGCATCACATCGTTCATTATCAGGATCGCCAGAGTGACCTTCGACCCAATGCCAGCGAATATTTGATGAATTTAGTTGATCAAGTTGTTGCCAAAATTCTTGATTTTTGACGGGCTTATTGTCCTTAGTTTTCCAACCGTTCTTTTTCCAACCCTTGATCCATTTTGTAATTCCATCTAGGACGTATTTGCTATCGGTATAGAGATCAACAGTGGTGGACTGGGGCTGCGATGCGAGAAACTCTAGAGCCGCGATCGCGCCTTGGAGTTCCATTTGATTATTGGTGGTTTCACGAAGACCACCGCCTAGCTCCTTGATATTGCCATCTGCGAAGTGAATGACAACGCCCCAACCTCCAGGACCAGGATTTTTAGAGCAAGCACCATCGGTATGAATGCTAATAATTTTTGCAGAACCTGTATCTTCACTTTTAGGCTTTGGGGTTGTGGGTTTAGGTTCTGGGCTAGGCTCGGCTTTAGTTGCTTCTAGTTTTGGGGTTATAGTCACACTCTGAGGGCGCGATCGCGTAATTTCTACGGCAACAGAACCTTGAAAGTTTGGGATGGGAGGATGTTTAATTACTTTTACTTCTACCTGTGAGATTTTCAGATCTTCCAGAAGACTATCCGCGATCGCGCCCACTAGTCGTTCAATCAACTTAAATTTTTGGGTTTGGATTAACTTTTCAATCTTTTGAATACAGGAAATGTAGTTGACTGTATCTTCAATCTCGTCACTGTAGGTGGACTTTTCAAAATCAACCCATAGGGTAGCATCTACTTCAAACCATTGCCCCAATATATTCTCTTCGGGCAGATATCCCACATATCCATATGCTCTAACGTTTTTGAGATAAATTTTGCTGGCTGTCATGGTTGTCTATTGGTAGCAAGATTGTAATTCTACAGTGCTTTGCCCTCAAGCCAGAGTTAAGATAATGATTGAAAGTCTTGTAGGGTAGTACTTTCAATCATTATCCTTTGGTTCTTGAGGACGAGCGATAAACAACTGTATAGCAAAAAAAGTTTAAAACCAGAAGGCGAGTGGCGGCGCTACGCGCCGCCACTCGCTTCTTGGGTTTTGATTTGTACTAGCTAACTCTTGCTTTGCTGTATAAGTAATTAGAGAACCCAAAGCCTAAGACTGCAGCGCACGCTGCGCGTGCGCCACAGTCTTTAAGGTTTTGTACTGCGTCGCTAAACCTAGCCCAATAAAAAAGCGTTGCTAAGCAACGCTTTTTTATTAGGCTAGGTTTAGTAAACAGGTAACGTGAAGCGGAAACAACTACCTTTTTTGCCGATCGCATCATCGACCCAGATGTGCCCATAGTGAGCGGTAATGATGCGGCGACAAAGTGATAAACCAATGCCATAACCTTCGGCTTCGTCATCGCGTTCGAGACGGTAACGCTCCTCAAAAATGCGATCGCGCATCTCCGCAGGAATCCCTGGTCCATTGTCAGTAATGCTCACCTCAATTTTTTGGGCAGTGCGATGCATGACAGTCATCTCGATTTTGCCGCCTTCGGGGGTATATTTGGTGGCATTTCCTAACAAATTGATCAGGACTTGGCGAATTTTTTCTTGATCGATATAGACAGGCGGTAAATCTGTGGGAATATCCTTAACCAATTTTTGATACTTGTTCTCCAAGCATTTACTTAGATAAAAATCACTAATGACACTGTGGCACAGTTGATCGAATTGAATTTTTTGGCGTTGGGTACGAAACTGAGCATTCGCTCCCCGACCTGCTTCCAGAATATCGGTGATCATGCTGTCTGCATCTTTAGCCTTGCTGCGAGCGTGCTTTAGTAGTCGCGCCGCCGTTTGGGGATCAATTTTATCGCCACTTTTTTCAATGGTGTCGATCGCTAGCAAAATAGCCGTAAGGGGATTGCGTAAGTCATGGGCAAGCATTCCTAACACCCGATCCTTAAAGCGAATTTGTTCCTCGATTTCGGCTTTTTCTTGAGTTAATCGAAACACCTCGTCGGCAAGATGGGTGACTGCATTCATATACTCAATATTTTGGGCAAGTTCGGGCGGATGGCTGTGGGTTTGCTCATTTACCTGTTGCTTCCAAGTTTCCCAAAAGCTTTCTAATTGCATCAAAATATTTTTACCAGCGATGGTCTGGCGAGGTAGGGGCGAAAGCTTTAGCAGTGCGGGTGACATGACCACCTTAAAAAGTTCTGCTAATTGAGGTTGACTAGCAACGTTAATAATTTGCAGTTCCGAACGGCAAGTTTTTTCGCGCAGTAAAAATTCTTCTACTGCCTTGACGAGATCCTTGGCTTTGGGGCGATCGTCAATAAATAGTAAAAGTTGTAGGGTCGATTCAGGTAATGTTGGAACAGTCCTCATTGATTTGCGGACTCGCAACGATTTTGGCTAAACAGGTTTGCAGAGATTTTTTAAGACATTCTTAATAATTATATAATTGTTCCCATGAGTTTACCTCAACAACGTTGGCAGATTTTTGACCCGCAGCCCGAATTATCTCAAGCGATCGCTGCCTCAACAGGACTTTCACCCATAATTGCTCAGGTTTTGCTAAATCGTGGCATAAATACCCCTGAGGCTGCTCAGATATTTCTTGATCCTGAATTAGAGGATTTTCCTTCAGCGATCGCGGCTTTTTCGGATTTATCGAAAAGTGTTGATTGTATTGAGCAAGCCATTAAAAATGGCGATCGCATCACAATTTGCGGAGACTATGATGTCGATGGCATGACTAGCACCGCTTTGTTAATGCGGACTCTAAAATTATTGGGAGCCGTGGTGGAATACGAGATTCCCAGCCGCATGACGGAGGGCTATGGGATTAATACGCGCATTGTCCGAGATTGTCACGATCGCGATGTGAAATTAATCATTACTGTCGATAATGGCATCACTGCCTATGAGGCGATCTCCCTTGCTGAATCCTTAAATATTTCCGTAATTGTCACCGATCACCACGAAGTCCCCGAAGACCTCAGCAAGATCCCCCCTGCGACCGCCATTCTCAATCCCAAATACAAAGTTGATCCCGCCTCTCCCTATTTCACGATCGCAGGGGTGGGCGTTGCCTATGTGTTGGCGCTGGAGTTGAGCGATCGCTTTGGTAAACGCGCCGAGCTAGAACAACCACTCTTAGAGCTATTTACCCTTGGCACGATCGCCGATCTTGCCTCCTTAACAGGCATCAATCGCCGCTTAGTCAAAAAAGGCTTACGCTTACTGTCTCAATCAAAGGTAATTGGGATTATTGCGCTGATCAATGAATCGGGGCTTAGTAAAGATAAACAAGTCGGCATGAAACCTGAAGCGATCGGCTTTGGGCTAGGACCAAGAATCAATGCGATCGGTCGCATTGGCAACCCGCAAACCATTATTGACCTCTTGACCTGTGACGACATGGGCGAGGCGATCAAGTTGGCTCAAGAATGTGAGTCTACAAATAAAAAGCGTCAGGATCTTTGTAAAGATATTGAACAAGAGGCGATCACCTATATGACTAAAAGAAAGTCAGAGGGTTTTGATATTAAGCAAGAACGAGTTTTGGTAATTGTTGATCGCGAAGTGCAGGATACTCTCTATCCTTCTCCCGAATAGAAGTTGCGGCGCGAAGTGCCGCAACTTCTATTTCTTTACTTCCTAGACGTTGCAGCGCTTCGTGCTGCAACGTCTTTTTTTTACTGGCAAGGGAGTAATATGAAGTTTAAGTTAGGTCAAGTCATTATGGACACATTACTCAAGCCATCCCCAAACCAACTAGACACATGGATCAGTGCCCCTTGGACAGAATTTGTAGCGATCGCCGATGCCCCAGATAGTGCCAAACGCAAAAGCTATTACTACCAACATCAGATGAGATTTGAGGATATGTCCACAGGTTCCGATCACGCCAACGATCACGCATTAATTCTATTTGCCCTCTCCTTTTATGCCGCCACACGTCAAATACCAATGACTGCAAAAGATGGTTGTTCCTATCGCCAAGCAGGAAAAACCGAATTTCAGCCCGATGCCTCCTATTACATCGGTGATAATGCCGATGCGATCGCATGGGGAACGCGCATCATTGACCTCGAGCAATATCCCTTACCTGATCTCGTCATCGAAATATCTGACACTACTTTCAACGATGACCTCGGCACAAAACGCTTGCAATACGAAGAACTAGGGATCAAAGAATATTGGATCGTCAATGTCCAAACTATGAAAATCTATGCCTTTGCGATCGCCCCAGATGGTAGCAGCCATCATATTCGTCAATCCCTAGTTCTATCTGGACTAAAGCTCGAAATCTTAGAACAAGCTCTCGAACGCAGTCGCCAAGAGAACCAATCAACCGTCACAGCATGGCTAATGCAGCAATATGGAAATACAGTCAGCGAATTTTAGTTTTTTGCGCGAGCATGATCCACAATTGGTAAATCTTGCTGCACGCGCTGAACAGTTTTTCCTCGACGACGACAGCAACACCTGCATCATCAAACTGCGACAATTTGCCGAACGCCTCGCCAAGCTCATCGCCGCCAATACAGGGCTTTCTCAAGTACCAAAAGAAGCACAACTAGAATTGATACAAAGACTCAGAAGAGAAGGCATCATTTCTAGTGAAGTAGATGACCTCTTCCATAGCATTCGCAAGGCAGGAAACGATATCGTCCACGAGAACCGCAATGCCGACAGCCACGAAGCCCTCACTCTCCTCAAAGATGCGCGATACTTGGGCATCTGGTTTCATCGCACTTTTAGTAGGGACAAAGATTTTAGAGCAAAGCCATTCGTGCGACCTGTTGCGCCCACCGATCCCACCGACGAAATCGAGAGACTGAAAGCGGATGCTGACCGAGTTCGCCTTGAAAATGAACAAAAAGAGATCGCCCTGAGATCTGCCGAAGCAAAAGCCCGTCAAGCCGAAGCAGAAAAGCAACGATTGGAAAAAATACTACGCGATCAACGAGGAGAAATCGATCCCTCTCCCAGAGAAGAAAAAGCATCCACCCCCAGCCCCTCTCCCAAAGAAAAAAAAGCCCTCAGCCCCAGTTCTTCTCCCAAGAGGGGAGAGAAGAGAAAGAGAGAGGGTTGGCATCATGGGGTGATTGGTATTGTCGCTTCGCGTCTAGTAGAACGTTACGGCGCACCAGTATTTATTGGCAGTTATGAAGATGCTCACGAAGATCATCCCGACCAAGTAGACACTGTGCGTTTCTCAGTGCGGGGTATTCCTGAATTTCATGTTTTTCAAGCGATCGAATATGAACCTGTTAAAAGTATTCGCCTCAAAGGTGGCGGACATAAGGCGGCAGGAGGCTTTACGATGCCTGCGGCAAATTTGGAAAAATTGCGGCAAGGTCTGCGAGAATTTGCCGATCGCGAAAATATTCTTCCTAGCCACATCAGTCCATTGATCAATGTCGATGTTCGTGTCGATCTCAGTGATATCTCAATGACCCTGCTGCAAGAATGCGATCGCTTGCAGCCTTGCGGACTCGGCAATGCTGATCCTGTGTTTTATAGCGAAAATGTGCGCGTGATTTCACAACAAGCAAGGGGCAAAGATAAAGTAAAGCATTTGGCATTAGAGCTAGATACAGGCAATGGCAAGATTAAGGCGATCGCATGGAGATGGGGCGAATATTGTCCTGTACCTAATTACATTGACATTGCTTATAAGTTACGCGCCAACCAATGGCAAGACACAACCTCAGTAGAATTAGAAGTAGTTGGTATTCGCGAGGCAAAAGGTATGGACAATTCTCAAAATTCACCTAAACCTTTGCAATTGCAGTATAAACCTGCACCTGTGATTACCAAGTTTCCCCAATGGCAAAAGCTGAGCGAGGCTCCGCGCCCTCTGCCTCGTCCATTGTTACTCTATGGTTATGAGCGTCCTGCCGAAAAGTTTAAGGGGGAAGTCGATTGCGATCGCCCTAGAAAAGAACAAAATTACGCTGCGATCGTTTTCTGGACATTGCCCCCCTCATTTACCCATCTGCAATGGCTAATAGCAATGACAAAGCCCGATCATATCTATGTCAGCGATCATGTTCCTCCCATTCCATCCATTGAGAATTTACGTCAGCAAATTCTATCCCTTGATTTAAAAAATCCCCCCCTCAATCTATTGGAACTATCCCAACAATGGTGGATTTCTCCCAGTGCGATCGTCGCAGGGCTAAGGGAGCTAGGATATAGCTGCCAATTTCCAAATACGTTATCCCTTGAAGCAGAACTATTAAAGATGCAAAAGTGGAATGACATAGATATCAATAAGCTGGCAAATATTATTGAATGTTCCTAGAGATTTTAATTGCTAATTCTAGACTGGGAAAAGAGTGAGAAATCTAGCATACGATCTCTGTCAGGATTAAAGCATTCCATTACCAAAATAACTGTCGTCCTGATAGGCGATCGCCATCCCCAAACCCTATCATCACAAAATATAGCGGTTGGCTTAATATTGCGTCATAATGAAGAGTAAACCTTAGCGAAATCTGACCTAGTTTAGAACAATGACATCTGCTCCTAAAGCCAAATCTGAGAATCTCGCTGATAGTCTTGCTGATTCAAGCATATTTTAAGATAGTAAATCCATAGTAGTTGTATTGGCTTTTTGGGAAAATTGATGTTCAAATTAAACCAACCTAGAGTTCTCGATCTGTTCTGTGGTGCGGGAGGGTTAAGCTTAGGTTTTCAAGATGCTGGATGCAATATCATAGGTGGGCTTGATATTAATCCTCATGCAATCCGAACTCATCATAAGAATTTCCCTAATACGATCCTTGACCTACCTGCCACAGACATTACTCAACTCGATTTTAGTCAACTGAATCTTGAACCTGGTGACATAGATATTTTGATAGGTTCACCTCCTTGTCAAGTATTCTCAGCCGTAGGTATAGGCAAAATGCGTCATTTGGGTAGAACCCCTGAAGAGGATCTAAGGAGTTTGCTTTACTTATACTTTGTTGAATTTTTAAATTACTTCAGACCGTACTTTTTTGTAATGGAAAATGTCAACACGTTAAAGAACAAACCGATTTTTAGCAGAATGTGTGAAGAGTTTTCAAATGGTACAAGAGAAATCAAAAAAGGTTATCCAAGATATGACATTGAGTACCAGATCTTGTTGTCTGCTGACTATGGAGTTCCTCAGTTAAGAAAGCGTCTCTTTGTGATTGGTAAGAGAAAAGATACAAATTTTAAGTTGATTTTCCCAGAAAAAATTAATATCTCAGAATATGTTTCAGTCGGTCAAGCAATTTCTGATTTGCCTGAACTGAAGCCAATTTGTTTGCCTTTAGGAAATAGAAAAGGCAGACCTAAGCAAATAGACTATGAAAAGCCATATCTCTGTGCACCTAGCAATCCGTATCAACAAAAGATGAGAAAGCGGAAGGAAAGAAACAATGGGGTACTAAATCATATTTGCCGATCGCACAATGATCTTGATTTACAAATTTTTGGAGTCATGAAACAAGGTGATCTATATCGAGATATACCTGATGAATTTAAGCGATATCGGAGTGATATTTTTGAGGATAAGTACAAGCGGTTAAGATGGGATAAGCCTTCATGGACTTTGACTGCTCATATGAAAAAGGATGGGCTAGCTTATATTCATCCAAAACAGACTAGAAGTATTTCAGTCAGAGAAGCCGCGAGGTTGCATAGCTTCCCTGACGATTTCATATTTGATGTTCCTATGACTGCAATGTTTGAGTTGATTGGTAACTCAGTCCCCCCGCTAATGGCTGAAGCGATCGCAAAGCCAATTGTTCAACAGCTACAGAGCTACTATCTCGATAACTCTTCAAAAGTTAATGGTCTAGATAAGTTGTAGAGGTTTCAATAGCCTATAGCAAGGTCTCTAGACTGTTTAAATGATATATTGGCTAAATAAGTTTATGGGGCGAATATTTAATGACTTTTTCTGGGGTTGGAGACTCTGAGCAATATAGTATCGCTGCGCCCCTTCCTTCAGCAATGGTTGAATCATTTCGGGCTTTTGGCTATGACATCGGGACAGCGATCGCAGATCTAATTGACAACAGTGTTACTGCTGGGGCTAAAAATATTTGGTTAAGTTTTTCTTGGGATGGGGCAAACTCTCATGTGTCTATTCGTGATGATGGATATGGCATGACAAAATCGCAATTGATCTCAGCCATGCGTCTTGGTAGTCAGAGTCCTTTAGAGCAAAGAGAATCTCATGATTTGGGGCGCTTTGGTTTAGGTCTAAAAACAGCATCTTTTTCTCAATGTCGTCGATTGACAGTTGCCTCACGCTCGAAGAATCATGAAGTCGCTATCAGCCGATGGGATTTGGATTATTTGAATCAAGTTAATGAGTGGCGACTGCTTAGCTCTCCTGCTGAAGGTTCAGAACAAAAATTTAATGATTTGACAAATATGTTTCAAGGCACAATTGTATTGTGGGAATGTCTTGATCGGTTTGTGGGGAACGCAAAAAACGATGATCAAAAAGCTCAAAATGATTTTCTTGAAACTGTTGAAGTTGTAGAAAATCACCTAGCAATGGTGTTTCATCGATTTTTAGAAAAGCGCGATCGCCTTAAACTTTGGATCAACAACCGAATTATTAAACCTTGGAACCCATTTTTGCTTGATGCTCAGGCAACTCAAATATTACCTTCCGAGCCACTCACTTTTAATGGTGAAACGGTAAAGGTTCAACCTTATGTCTTGCCACATCATTCTAAAATTGACAAAGAAAGCTATGACAGAGCGGCAGGAGTAAATGGGTGGAATGCTCAACAGGGATTTTATGTTTACCGAAATGAACGATTGTTGGTAGCTGGTGATTGGTTAAGCTTAGGATATCAGAAAGATGAACATTGCAAGTTAGCAAGGATTCAGGTCGATCTACCGAATTCGATGGATAGTGATTGGAGTATTGACATTAAAAAATCTAGAGCACGTCCGCCCATAGTTTTAAAAGCAGATTTGAGACGGATAGCTAAACTAACGCGCCACAGAGCAACTGAAATTTATCGTCATCGGGGTAAAGTTTTAGCAAGAGAAGATAATGAAGATCATGTCTTTATATGGGACAAGAAAATCATGCGGGGTAAGGTTTTTTATTCTATAAATAAGGAACATTCTCTCGTACAAGAGATCCTCAATATCCCAAACAATTACCAACCATTGATTCGGGCATTGTTACGATTGCTTGAAGAAACAGTACCAGTTCAGCAAATTTGGGTAGATAACCCCGCTGAACCAGAAAAACAAGCTCAACCATTTGATGAAATCCCTTCAGAGCAAGTTATGGAGATTATGATTGAGATTTATCGCGCACTCAGAAAAACAAACTTGACTCAGGAACAAGCTCGCGATCGCATCTTAACGATAGAACCCTTTCAAAACTTTGAAGCTCTAACTAAAACTTTATCAGATCAACTTATTAGCGGAGATGTAAAATGACTTCTTACGAAACTGCCCGTAATCTAGTTCAACTATTACTAAAGGGTGAACAGACTCCGCCACCAGAGTTAATCCGAGATAAGGTTCAGATGGCTCTATCAATGCTGAGTAGTCAGGGTCTAGCGGAAGGAGTAGAAGAAGAAGCACTAATTAGGGATCTTGAAACTTTATACAGCATTTGGATGGCGCAAGGGAAAATCCTAGAAGATAAGCAAGATCACATTTCTTGGTTGCCAGATCTTAAAGCTGAAATTAGCTGGGATTTCTGGGATCGCTATCGTCGCTATCTGGAAGAGGAAAAGGGATGGTCGCCTACTACAGTGGATCGCCTAGAGCAACTTACAGATTCAATCCTAGAAAGGATGGAAGAGCCACAACGATCAGGAGACTGGAGCCGTCGCGGAATGGTGGTTGGACAGGTTCAGTCTGGGAAAACATCCAATTATACTGGGCTGATTTGCAAGGCAGTGGATGCAGGGTACAAACTAATCATTGTCCTAGCTGGAATGCACAACAGTCTTCGTAGTCAGACACAGCTACGAATTGATGAAGGATTTCTGGGTTGGGACTCTCAGAATAATAGAGCCTTTGATACGGGGAATCGTTTTATCGGAGCGGGTCTAATTCCTACTGGTAAGCAACTAAGAGCACTTCCTGTAACGAGTAGTGCAGAAAAAGGTGATTTCAGTAAGAAAATCGCAGATCAGTGCGGTGCGGCTCCAGGTGGTGCTGATCCAATTTTGATGATAGTCAAGAAGAACAAGACTGTTCTTAATAATCTGGTAAAATGGGCATTGAATTGGGCAAATGTAGATCCACAGTTAGGAAGAAAAGTTGTCAGAAATTCTCCTTTACTCATCATTGATGATGAAGCAGATAATGCGTCTGTCAACACAAAAGAGGTAAGGCTCAATGATTCTGGCATTCCGCGTGAAGAGCAAGAAGCTACTGCTATCAACAAGCTAATTCGGCAACTCTTACATAGTTTTGAAAAGACTGCCTATGTCGGCTATACAGCAACTCCTTTTGCAAATATTTTTATCCATCCACAAGTAAGGACGAGTGAACATGGCGAAGACCTGTTTCCTCGTCACTTTATTATTAACTTACCTGCCCCTTCTAACTATGTTGGTCCTGTTCAAGTTTTCGGTCTGGATGCGGACTCAACAGTAGATTTGGAAAGTGTCTCTGGATTGGATATCGTTAGAATTGTTGAGGATCAGGACGAGTGGATGCCGACAGGTCATAAGAAAGAACATATTCCGCCTCATCTACCAGCATCTTTGAAAGAAGCTATCCGAGTATTTATCCTGTCCTGTACGGTTAGGCTTTGGCGAGGACAGACAACATCCCATAATTCAATGCTGGTACATGTAACCCGCTTCAAAGCTGTGCAGGAGTCAGTAAGCCAATTAATCAAAGATGAACTTACCTCACTACAGCGGCGATTACGTTATGGCGAGGGAAATGCCCTAATCCAAGTCCTAGATGAATTTAAATACTTGTGGAACACTGATTTCATACCAACTGGCGAGAAAATTATTGGCACTGAACTTCAACCAACGGGCATGACTCCAGCATGGAATGATATTGAGCCTCTTATATATCAAGCGGCTGCACGTATTCAAGTCAAGAAAATAAATGATGATAAATCAAAAGATGTTTTGGACTATTGGAGTAGTTTGAATGGACTGAATGTTATTGCCGTTGGTGGAGATAAACTCTCCCGTGGATTGACCTTAGAAGGATTAAGTGTCAGCTACTACCTGAGAGCATCCAAGATGTACGACACTTTAATGCAAATGGGACGATGGTTTGGATACCGTCCTGGCTATCTTGATCTTTGTCGTCTTTACACAACTGATGAATTAGTTGAATGGTATCAACACATTACGGCTGCTAGTGAAGAACTACGCAAAGAATTCGACTATATGGCAGATATGAGTGCCACTCCTGAAGAATTTGGATTGAAGGTAAGAACTCATCCATCTGGGTTGATCATCACTGGAGCTAACAAGATGAGAAACGGTACGGTGATGCAACTCTCTTTTGCAGGAACAATCAGTGAGACATACTTGTTCTACAAAGATGAAAACATCATCCGCAGAAATCTGAGAGTCACAGAAGACTTGATTTCAGGTTTGGGGACTTATTCTATTGAGAAAAATAACTTTCTCTGGAAACAGGTTTCTGGTAGCAAAATAGTTGACTTTTTGACGAATTATCAATCTCATCCTAACGCACGTTTAGCAAATACCAGAAACTTAATTGACTATATCCAGGCTCAACTTAAGAAAAATGAACTAGTATCTTGGACAGTTGCCTTAATCTCAAAGAACAAAGCTGAAAATATGTACAATATAGCTGGAATAGAGGTTGGCTTAACACAACGAGAGAATGTTGCCGATCCTTCATTGCTAGAGTACCGTCTATCTAAATCTCGGCTATTAAACCCACCAGACGAAATGTTAGATTTCTCTCCATCTGTTCAAGAGGAAATTATTAGCATTACAAAAGAGCGTAGACAAAAAGCTGGGAAGCCAGAGAGCAAAAGTAAAACACCTGACGGCAAAGTAATTCGAGAGAAACGCAATCCTCGTAATGGTTTGCTCTTACTTTATCCATTAGATCCAAAAGCTATCAATGCTGCAATTCCTGTCATTGGTTTTGGTATCAGTTTCCCCAGCAGCAATTCCGCTAAGCCCGTGGAATACAAAGTGAATAATATTTATTGGGAGCAAGAGTTTCTTGATAGCTATGAAGATTGAAGATACTTGGAATCTCTTAGAGCAGAACGTTAATGATGTCTCTTTCGGCTATTTGACTCGTCGTATATTCCCTGATTCTCATCATAATATATACCTTGTAATTGAGTCTCCCTCTAAGACTAGAATACTGATGATTTATGTTGATCGCACCTCAATTGAAAAGAGTATAGTTTTTCCAACTTCTAGTGGGTTTGAAGTAAGACAGATGATCTTTCCCGAAGATGATCGGATTGCACTACAGCTTATCCTTACCAATAATCGCTATAAAGATATTTTCACGGCGCTGGTAAAGGACATTGCCGAAAATATTGCCTTTATTCCTGTCGAAACTGATGCTGTACAGATGTTGGCAAATCGACTGAGACGTTGGCAAATATTTCTAGAAAAGCACGATCTAGAAGGGCTGAGCGAAGAAATTCAACATGGACTCTATGGTGAACTCTGGCTCTTGCGACAAGTAGTAATTCCTCGCTTTGGCTTGAACAGTTTACGTTACTGGCTGGGTCCCGAAGGTGCTAACCAAGATTTTAGTTTTGAAGGGTGTGCTGTCGAAGTTAAAACTACTGTCTCGCAAAACCCTCAAAAGCTGTCAATTTCTAACGAAAATCAACTTGACGAAACACGACTGAATAAGTTGTTTCTAATGCATCTCTCTCTAGATGTCAGATCAAATGGTGAAACCCTACCTGAAATCGTAGAAAGCCTTCGTGCTATACTCGGAAAAGATTCATCTTCTAGGGAGCTATTCGAGAAACGCTTATTTCAAATTGGCTATCTTGATATTCATGCGCCGAAGTACAGTGAAACAAGTTACAAACACAGAACCAGTGGCTATTTCAAGATCGAGCAAGACTTTCCTCGGATTGTTCCAGCAGATCTAAAGCAGGGAATTGTTCAGGTGCGCTATAGCATTGAAATCAGTGCTTGCCGACCATATGCGATCGCTGAACCAGAAGTAATTGAATCAATTAACACTGCATTAATTAGGGAATCGACAGATAATCATGGATGAAAATGCTGAACTGCAACAATTCTCACAAGACTTGCTGCAAGAGGTGATCGCTAATTCTGATAATGAAGAGGACGGGGGGCTTTTCCCTGAGGAAATATTTACTCGTATTTTTATTGACTATCTATGCGATGCAGGGGAATTAGAAGACGGAGAGGTCTGCCATCATCAATCTCGTGGCGTCAAAGTTAATGGATACAATTATCATGAAGTAGAGGGACGACTCGATCTATTTGTCTCAATTTTCAACCAAAAAACACCCCCCGTAACTATTTCAAAAAATGATGTCGATACTGCCTTAAAGCGACTAAAAGGTTTTTTGGAACAATCATCCAAAGGTTTATACAAGTCTCTTGAAGAGGCATCACCCGCATACGATTTAGCACAGTGGATTTATAAACATAAAAATCAATTAAGCAACTTTCGACTATTTGTCTTTACCGATGGATTAGTGACAACTCAACTTAAAGAAAGTGCTGTCATTGGTGAGCGGATTTTCTCGATCAACGTTTGGGATATTCGTAGACTTTATCGTTGTGTTACCTCTGGCAAAAAAAGAGAGGCAATCGAAATTGATTTCGAGGCGCAATTTGGTAAAGCTATTCCTTGTCTAAGAGTGCCAGAGGCTAACTCCGACTATGACTGTTGTATGCTGATTATCCCTGGAGAAATCCTCAGAAATCTTTATGCTGATTATGGTTCTCGATTATTGGAAAGAAATGTGCGATCTTTTCTGCAAGCAAGAGGCAAAGTCAATAAAGGCATTAGAAAGACAATTATTGAAGAACCAGAAAGGTTTTTAGCATATAACAATGGGATTTCAGCTACCGCCGAATCCGTCCGATTTGTCGATAACGGACACGCGATTGCTTCGATAAAAGATCTTCAGATTGTCAATGGAGGTCAAACTACAGCATCAATTTATCAGACAGCGCGTAAAGACAAAGCAGATCTATCTAAGGTTTATGTCCAAGCTAAATTAACTATCGTCAAAAGCGATCAAATTGATATTGATGCAATAGTTCCCCTAATTTCACGCTATGCCAATAGTCAGAATAAGGTAAACGAAGCCGACTTCTCAGCTAACGAACCATTTCACATTCAGATTGAGGAGTTCTCACGCACCATCTGGGCTTCAGCAAGCGATGGTAGTCAAAGACAGACACATTGGTTTTATGAACGAGCAAGGGGACAATATTTAGAAGCAAAAAACAAGGAAACTACTACTGCAAGAAAAAGAATTTTTGAAGAAACATATCCTAAAAATCAAGTGTTTACCAAAACTGATCTAGCTAAGTTCCAGCATACATTTGAGCAAATCCCTCACTTTGTTAGTAGAGGCGCACAGAAAAACTTTGCTGAGTTTACTGCACAATGGACAGGCAAGAAGGATACAACGATAGTAGATAGTGACTACTTCAAACATTTAATAGCTAAGGCAATTCTTTTCAAAGCTACTGAAAAAATTGTTCAGCAGCAGAAATTTGGCGGGTATAGAGCCAATATAGTCACTTATACTTTGGCGTATTTGAGTGCATCTTCTCCACAGTATATAGATTTAGACTATATCTGGAAGCATCAAATTCTCCCAAATACACTTCAAGAAGTCATCAAAAAAGTCTCTTTTAAAGTTTATGAGTCTATTACTAGTCCACCAGAAGGTAAAAGTAAGAATGTTACTGAATGGTGTAAACAGGTAGACTGCTGGAATAAAGTCAAGTCCCTAGATATCAAGCTATAAGCTTCGTAGATCTGTCCTTTTCCCCGCGATCGCCATCCCTAAACCCCATAATCACAAAATATAGCTGTTGGCTTAATATTGCGTCATAATGAATAAGTAGCTCACCATAATCAAAACCTAAAACCAGAAGCTGTCCCGCCCGCGTAGCGGGCGGGACAGCTTTCTAGGTTTTAATTTACTTATGCCTAGCTACTTATTAAACCTTAGTAAAATTTGACCTAGTTTAGAACAATGACATCTGCTCCTAAAGCCAAACCTGAAAATTCTCCCGAATTAAGCCAATATAAGGACACCGTTAATTTGCCGCAAACCGACTTTTCGATGCGGGCAAATGCAATTATTCGTGAGCCAGAGATTCAACAGTTTTGGGCTGAGCAGAATATTTATGAAGAATTAAGCAGTAATAACAAAGGTGATATTTTTACCCTCCATGATGGGCCTCCCTACGCCAACGGGACTCTACACATGGGGCACGCTTTAAACAAAGTCTTAAAAGACATCATCAATCGCTATCAACTTTTGCGGGGACGTAAAGCCCGTTACGTTTTGGGTTGGGACTGCCATGGTTTACCAATCGAGCTGAAGGTTTTACAGAACATGAAAGCGGAGGAACGCACTAACTTAACACCTTTGCAGTTGCGGAAAAAAGCGAAAGAATTTGCGCTGCAAACGATTAATGAGCAAGCGACAGGCTTCAAGCGTTGGGGGATTTGGGGTGATTATGAGAATTCTTACTACACCCTCAAGCCTGAATACGAAGCTGCACAAATCAGCGTATTTGGGAAGATGGCTCTGAAGGGCTATATCTATCGCGGCTTGAAACCTGTCTACTGGTCGCCCAGCTCCCATACGGCTCTTGCCGAAGCAGAATTGGAATATCCTGAAAACCATATTTCGCCTAGTATCTATGTCGCTTTTCCTGTCACTAAACCTAGTGATAAGTTGAAGGCGATCTCCGATCTCCCAAATCTCCATGCCGTGATCTGGACAACTACACCTTGGACTATTCCCGCTAACTTGGGAATTAGCGCCAATCCTAATCTCAGCTATAGCATTGTGGCAGCGGCTGATCAAAATTACATCGTAGCCACAGAGTTGGTTGAGAAGTTAGCGACTACTTTTGAGCAAGCTCTGGAAGTTAAATATACGTTCAAGGGAGATGTTCTAGAAGGTGCGATCGCCAAGCATCCAATTGTTGATCGCCCCAGCCCTATTGTCCTAGGAGATCATGTCACTGCCGAATCGGGTACGGGCTTAGTACATACGGCTCCCAATCACGGTCAAGATGACTTTGTGGTCGGCAAAAAATATGATTTGGGTATGATTTCCCTTGTGGACGATCGCGGTATTTTCAATGAGGATGCTGGCGCAGAATTAGCAGGTTTGAGCGTTCTCAAAGAAGGCAATGCCAAAGTTATTGAAATCTTGACCGCTAATGGAACTCTGATTAAAGAAGAAGCCTACAACCACAAGTATCCCTACGATTGGCGTACTAAGAAGCCTGTGATTGTTCGCGCCACAGAGCAGTGGTTTGCTTCCGTTGATGGTTTCCGTGAAGAAGCTTTGAAATCAATCAAAGAAGTCAACTGGATTCCTGCGATTGGTGAGAATCGGATTACCTCAATGGTGCAAGAGCGTTCAGATTGGTGTATTTCGCGTCAGCGCACTTGGGGCGTACCGATTCCAGTGTTTTATGACGAGGAAACTAATGAACCTCTACTTACCGAAGAAACCGTTCAGCACATTCAAGAGCTAATCCGTGAACATGGTTCCGATGTTTGGTGGGAAAGGGAAGTGGAAGAGTTACTTCCTGAAGCCTATCAAAATGACGGGCGCAAGTATCGTAAGGGCACGGACACGATGGATGTCTGGTTTGACTCTGGTTCCTCATGGGCAGGAGTGCTCGGCGGCGAAAGTCATGATTCGCGCACCGTTCCCTATGCAATGAACTATCCAGCCGATATATACCTCGAAGGCTCCGATCAACATCGCGGCTGGTTCCAATCTTCGCTTCTGACTAGCGTAGCTACCAATGGCTATGCACCTTACAAGACGGTGCTAACTCATGGCTTTGTCCTTGATGAGAAAGGACAGAAAATGAGTAAATCTCTTGGTAACATCGTCGATCCGATGGTGGTGATCAATGGTGGTAAAGACCAGAAAAAAGAGCCTCCCTATGGTGCGGATGTGATCCGTCTCTGGGCGGCGAGTGTCGATTACAACGGTGACGTTCCCATCGGCAAGACGATCTTGGCGCAGATGTCCGATGTATCGCGCAAGATTCGCAATACCGCTAGATTCTTGCTCAGTAACCTGTTTGACTTTAAACCTGCGGAACATCTGGTTCCCTATGCCGAACTCCCTGAAAGCGATCGCTACATCCTGCATCGTCTCGCCGAAGTCACCAAGGACATCACCGAAGCCTATGAAAAATTTCAATTTTCACGCTTCTTCCAAACTATTCAAAACTTCTGCACGGTTGACCTATCTAATTTCTACCTAGACATTGCCAAAGATCGCCTCTATATCAGTGCGCCCAATGCCGACCGCCGCCGCAGTTGTCAAACGGTTTTGATGTATTGTCTTGAAACAATTGCCAAGGCGATCGCCCCTGTACTCGCTCACACTGCTGAAGATATCTGGCAATATTTGCCCTATCCTGCTCCGAGCAAATCCGTATTCCAATCGGGTTGGTTTATCGTACATCCTGAATGGCTCAAGCCCGAACTAGCAACTAAGTGGGAGTATTTGCGCGAAGTGCGATCGGAAGTTAATAAAGTTCTAGAATCAGCCAGAACTGGCAAACTGATCGGCGCTCCCTTAGAAGCAAAAGTCTTGCTATCTGTATCCGACACAACTCAAAAAGACTATTTAGCTTCTCTCGGTGCAGAATTGCGCTATCTCTTCATCGTTTCTCAAGCTGAGCTAGTCGATAGTTTGCCTATTACTGACTTCACAGGTGAAGCTGATAATCTCAAAATTGCGGTGATTAAAGCCGATGGCGAGAAATGCCCCCGATGCTGGAACTACTCCACCCATATCGGTGAGTCGGCTGAGCATCCCCATATTTGCGATCGCTGTGTCGGTGCATTAGCAGGTACTTTCTAGCGAAATGTTATCGAGGTGGCTATAAAAGATACTAGAGGATATAATTCTTTATCCTCTAGTATCCTCATTCGCAAATGTTACAAAATCTTTTGCAAGTTTAGGAACATTCACGAAATTGGAAACTCTTCATACTCAATAGAAATATCTTGATCTATATTCTTTCTAGCAATAACCTTCGTTAGGGCTGGGTGATTCAACCTATTTCTCTTTACTTCTATTAGCGAAACTCTATTTCTTTTCCTCTGTGACCAGTCTTTTAGTCTGCCAGATAAAGCTGACATTCTAGTTATAAGCTTGACTGATAAAACTTCTCCATCAGCTACTACCCTACCTCCTTCTGTAACATGAAACCTCATACCTTCCTTAAGTTGAGGGGCAACGCAATCGGATATAAGAAAATTCATTTCAGCAATATCAGTACGAGTTGGAAGTTTTAGACCACCTTCTATCTTCGCTGGAAAATGTAAAATGATACTGAATAGCTGTACATTTTCTTCTGTAAAGTATGCTGTAGCAGCATAGTCAGCAGTGCCAATAGGTCTTTTCCTGCCACCCTGTTCAGCCCTTAACCAACTAAGTGAAACTGTTGCAAAATTTTTTGATTGGTCTTTATTTCTAGACATTATTTTTTTACCTCTTGATTTTCCATGAATTAAGTGGTTTTAGTTGATCTAAAAACTCTTCGTAAATGGATACTCCATCACCAATATTATCTATATTCTTAGCATGAAACATTGTTGTTGCAACATTAGAGGGAATACTGGCTTTCACAACATAGAATATATCCACATTTTCTGTTTCAAAATACCAAAATTCACCCCATTTCTTAGCATCTTCAAAACTCTTTAAAAACCATTTTGACTCCATTGAACGACCTAAGGGATGTGGTCTAAATTTTCCACATGATTTTATGTCCTTTAACTCTTCTACACCAACTGCCCTGTATAAATCAATTACTGAAGGATTCAAATTAAGTTCGCTTTGTGCCATAGTGATAATCTATTTGCTAGATAAAATCCCCACGAAAGGCACTCTCAGAATTTTAAGCCCTTGAGACGCAGGCTTTAGGCTCATTATACATAGATTTTATGTTTGATGGTGGACGCTAGACAGATAATGAGAATTGCTGACAGATAATACGAGATGAAGTTTTGAGATATTTATGCTGAAACAGTTTTAATCAATGAGATTACTTTAATCACTCATAATTGAGCATCTATAGTGATCGCTGTGTTTGTACGGTCGTAGGTATTTTTAAAAGTCAATGTGTGTCTATACTTTTTTGGGTATAGAAGTGCTTTAACGCAAAACTAAATCAATAGCCTTTGATTGCTGAAACCCTTATAAAATCGACTAAAAAGTGCTTTAATGCAAAACTAAAAAAATGAAATAAAGCTAAGAGCAACTTATTGATCTAATGTTGGCTATGTTTGTTGCGTATCTCCATATTTGTGATCGCTGTGTTAGCGCATTAGCAGGTACTTTCTAGCTAAGCACTCTTACTGAAAAATTGGGCATACACAAGCCAAATAATTAGGCTGCTGGATTGTTTTTTAATTCATAAAAGAGTGACTACTCTTTTGTGAGTTGGTATAGCAAAGCAAGAGTTCGTTAGTACAAATCAAAACCCAAGAAGCGAGTGGCGGCGCTACTCGCCGCCACTCGCCTTCTGGTTTTATGTCCTAAGCAAAACTTTTTTTGCTATATAAGTTTTGCTTAGGTCACAAAACCCCAGAAGATGAGTAGCGCTACTCATCTTCTGGGGTTTTAGTTTGTACTATTTGCTATAAATACAAAATTTATTTCTTTAGAGAGACGATTTTTGGTAGACTAGGCAAAGTGTTTGAAGGCAATTGACAAAAAATCTTCCAAACTACACCTTACAAAAAACTACTCACCCCATCTTTTGTCTCGGAGATAACCACACTATGGCTCGGATGTACTACGACACGGACGCAAATCTTGAATTTCTAGCAGGTAAGACAGTCGCAATTATCGGCTACGGTTCTCAGGGTCACGCCCATGCCCTTAACCTCAAAGATAGCGGCGTGGATGTCATCGTGGGGTTATACGAAGGCAGCTCCTCATGGAAAAAAGCTGAATCCGAAGGACTCACCGTCAAGACTGTAGCCGATGCCTCGGCAGCGGCTGACCTAATCATGATTTTGTTGCCTGACGAAACTCAAAAAGCAATCTACAGTAGCGAAATTGCCCCCAATCTCAAGGCTGGCAACACCCTTGCCTTTGCCCATGGTTTTAATATCCACTTCGCTCAAGTCGTTCCTCCTGCCGATGTTGATGTGATCATGGTCGCACCCAAAGGTCCCGGACACTTGGTACGTCGCACCTACACTCAAGGTCAAGGCGTTCCCGCATTGTTTGCAGTTTATCAAGATGCCACTGGACAAGCACGCGATCGCGCTATGGCATACGCTAAGGGCATCGGCGGCACACGCGGCGGCATCTTAGAAACTACTTTCCGCGAAGAAACCGAAACCGATCTATTTGGCGAACAAGCAGTACTGTGTGGCGGTTTGTGTGCGCTAGTCAAGGCAGGCTTTGAAACCCTCGTCGAAGCTGGCTACCAACCTGAACTCGCTTACTTTGAGTGTATGCACGAAGTTAAGCTGATCGTTGACTTGATGGTTGAAGGTGGCATGGCAAATATGCGTTATAGCATCTCCAATACTGCCGAGTATGGCGATTACACCCGTGGTCCTCGCGTAGTCAACGCTGACACCAAAGCCGAAATGAAGAAGATTCTTTCGGAAATTCAGTCTGGTCAGTTTGCCCGTGAGTTTGTCCTCGAAAATCTGTCTGGCAAAGCTGGCTTCACCGCCATGCGTCGTCAAGAAGCCGAGCATCAAATCGAGTCTGTCGGTAAAGAGCTTCGCTCTATGTTTAGCTGGTTGAAGAAGATTTAATTTAATTTTCAAGCCATAAAAAAGCAGCCCAATGGGCTGCTTTTTTATTTGCGATCGCCATTTGGCAACTCATAAGGTTCAATGCCATTTTGTTTGAGTAAAGATTCATAGTAATCATGTGATCTCATCATCGATCGCTAAGGCATCTCTTGCTTGAGACATCGGATAACATTTTTGTTGAAAAACTCTGCACTTAGCATCTCTCTTTAGCCCTTTCATAAGCCAAATCATGCTCAGCAAAGCTAATCACCTGCACCCGTTTCGGGGTAGGTGACTCATACACCCGATACACCAAACGAAAGCAAACACCGTTATAGTCAATCTCCAAGGCACGATAATGCTTTAAATCTCCCCGCAAATCATGGCTAGGCACTCCCTGAGTTTGTAATGGCTCGATCGCCAAAACAAACTGATATTTAGCAAGATCATTCTTTAGAAACTCAGGCAACAGAGGTAAATCTTCAACACCTACTAGCGGATGCAACGTAACCCTATACTTCGGCTTTTTTGTAACCACGCTTCACCAACCATTCATTTAAAGCCTCTTCATCGATCTCATCATCTTCATGGACAACCGTGATCCACATAGACTCGTCTTCCTCATCCGCTAAACGGGCGATCGCCTTCGCCTCTGCTGACTGGGGAGCAAGCTCCGCACCCAACGCTTGGTAAACCTGCCATTTTTGTTCCTTGGGCAAAGTTTGAATCAGCGCCAGTAAACTCGCAAACGATACTTGGGCGTTAATCGACAACAAAGCCGACTCATGGGACGGTTCAGACACTTGCTCAATCACTTGAGCCTCAACTTGTTCAGTTTGTGTAGCACTAACAGGCTTTTCAGTTACTTGCATATATTTTTATCCTAGATATCATGAGATTGGTAATCGTCTAACTCGATAACGTTCATCAGTAACAACCACAATAGCTCCTGTCTTCAACTCATCAGCACAGTGAGCAATAATGCTTTGTAACTTATCCCAAACAAATTGAGGTGATGTATTTTTCAAGCGAAATATAACTACACTTGGCAAATTTTCTTTACTAGCTGCCATCAAATCACCAAAATCAAGATCAAAAGTTAAAACAATTCGCTCTTCTAATCTTGCCTTGTCTAGAATTAAAGCATCAGGTAGGCGTTGCAAACCCTGATCTCGCAAGTGAACGGCATCATAGCCTAACGATTGAAGCGATCGCGATACTGTTTGCGAAACGCCCATATCGGCAAGAAACCTCATGCGCTAATCCCCGCAAAACTACGCACCTCTTCATTTGCTAAAAAAGCAGCATACAAAAGACTTGCCCTAATGTCTTCAGGCTCAAGATCGGGATATTCTTCTAATATTTCGATAGTTGTCAATCCGTTAGCAATCAGACTCAACACCAACGACACAGTAACCCGCATTCCTCGAATGCAAGCCCGACCGCCCATAATTTTTGAATCAAACGTGATTCGAGTTAGCAGTTCATTCATAGGTTTAACACTCCAATAATTGCTCCAACTCTCTTACTTCAGCCGCTATCAATGATTCTAGCTTGAGCTGTCCCGTCGTTATCTCTGGCAAGGCGATCGCTATTTCAATCGGGATATTTTAACTTGAAAATTTAAGCTAATATTGTTGCAATTCCTGCCGCGAAGATATTGTCGCCGCTATGTCCTATGGGGTTGTTTTACGGCATGGGTGAGATTTGTTTTGATAGTTATTTAAGGACGATTGTAAACACTCACCAGAAATGGGAAGAGTGGTATACGCCAACGGATGCGACAGGTAAGGATTCATCACAAGTTGAGCGCGATCGCCCTGCTTTCTTTGATTTCGGCTTAATGGTGCAGACAGTGGAGCCACCAAAGGCTGAGCAGGAAGGAGAATCAGAAGGAGATCGCGAAAAGAAAAAAAAAATTGAGCGGTTGCCTGTGTTGGAGGGGATTTGTAAGTATGCGGCGGATCATGTGTTGCTGGTGGGTAGACCAGGATCGGGGAAGTCTACGGCTTTGGCGCGGTTGTTGTTGCAGGAGGCGGAAAATGCGTTGAGCGATCGCAATGCGAAAATTCCTGTGTTGGTGGAGTTACGTTATTTGCCATCGGAGGCGAATGAGTCGTCTGTATGCGATCGCATTCTTGCCTTTATGCACAAACACGATCCTGCCTTGGATATTGATGAGGCTGGGATTAAGCAGCTATTGCGTCAGGGGCGGTTGTTGCTGTTGGTGGATGGGGTGAATGAGTTGCCTTCGGATCGCGGTCGCGTCATGGTAAATCAATTTCGGGAGCTTTATCAAAAAACTTGCCCGATGATCTTTACGACGCGGGAGTTGAGTGCGGGTGGGAATTTGGGGATTGCGAAGCGGTTGGAGATGCAGTCTTTGACGGAGCCGCAGATGCAGCAGTTTGTGATGGCATATTTGCCGACGCAGGGGGAGAGGTTGTTGCGGCAGTTGTCGGGACGGTTGCGGGAGTTTGGGCAAACGCCTTTGTTGTTATGGATGCTTTGTTCGTTGTTTCAGCAGTCTGAGCAGATTTCACCAAATTTGGGTATGGTGTTTCGTGCCTTTACGGTGGGCTATGGCGACAGAATTAAGCAGGATGTGACGCTATCGAAGGATTCGCGGGCATGGTGGGGGCGGTTGTTGCAGTATCTAGCTTTTAAGATGACCTGCGGCAAAAATCTGACGGAATTACAGGTGGCAATTTCGCGGCGGGATGCGGAGCAGATTTTGGTGGAGTTTTTGCGGGGGAAGGTGGAGTTTGCGGATGATTGTGCGGTGCGTTGGTTGGAGGATTTGCTGAAGCATCATTTGATTCAGATTAGCAATGACCGCATTGAGTTTCGACATCAGTTGATTCAGGAATATTATGCGGCGGAGTGGTTATTGGGGCTGTTGCCGAGTTTGAGTGATGCGCGGTTACAGCAGGTCTATATCAATTATTTGAAATGGACGGAATCTTTGGCGTTGATGTTGGCGTTGGTGGAGGGTGAGGAGCAGGCGGTGCGGGTGGTAAGGCTGGCGCTGGAGGTGGATTTGCGGTTGGGGGCGAGGTTGGCTGGGGCGGTGAAGTATGAGTTTCAGGAGAAGACTGTTGGGTTGTTGATTCGGGGAATAGATAAACGGGAGATTCCAAAATTATCTGTAATTGAAATTTTGGATTTAACAAGATCTGATTTTGCAATCAACTCTCTAATCAAATTAGTCGAAGGTGATAATTTTCTTGTGAGTCGTAATATAGCTGAATCCTTAGGCAGAATTGTTAGTGATAAAGCAATTGACGCACTCCTTCTTATACTCAACAATCAAGATACTTATGTTTATACACATGAAGTAGATGTACTAGGAAAAATGGGCAATAAAAGATTGATTAATATTCTTATTAATAGACTCCATGATGAATCTCTTATTGTACGAAGTAATGCAGCAGAGGTATTGGGGAGAATTGGGAGTAAAGATAATATTGATATTGATGCACTTTTGCTTGCTTTCAACAACCAAGACTCTCTGCGTCTTGCAAGACTAGCATGGATACTGGGAGAGATAGGTAGTGATAGAGCGGTTGATTTTCTTATTCTCGTTCTTAAAGATCAAGATTCTTATGTTCGTAGACAAGCAGCAGAGGCATTAGGAAAAATTAGGAGCAATAAAGCAGTTGATGCTCTTATTTTTACTCTAGACGATCAAGACTCTTATGTTCGCAGACAAGCAGCAGGGGCATTAGGGGAAATTGCATGTAATACAGCCGTTGACAAGCTTATTATGGCTCTCAACGATGAAGATAAAATGGTTCGATATCACGTAATAGAAGCATTAGGTAGAATTGAAAGTGATAAAGCAACTGATGCTCTTATTCTTGCTATCAATGATGCAGATCCTTCTATTCGCACCAGTGTAGTGTGGGCATTAAGTCAGCATAAGCACATTAGTGATAAAGAATTTAACACTTTAATTTATGCGCTCAAAGATCAAGTTTCATATGTCTGTGATGATGTAGTAGATGCGCTAATTAGAATTGACATTCACAAAGCAATTAATGTTCTCACAAGTATCATAAATAGTGAAGCCGAAGATATGCGTAGCGATGCATTATGGGCTTTAGGCGTTATAGGTAGTGATAGTTCTATCGATATTTTTATGGATGCCCTTAATGATACAGATGATAAAGTTCGTAGTAATGCAACATGGGCATTAGGAAATATTACCAGCAAGAAAGCTGTCGAGCCGCTCATTCTTATTCTCAATGATCAAGATTCATACTTTAGAGTCAGGGTGGCATGGGCATTAGGAAATATCGGATGTGAGAAGGCAGTAGATTCTCTTATTCTTGCTCTTAATGATAAGGACTACGATGTAAGATGGAATGCGGCTGAAGCATTAGGTAAGATTGGTAGTAATAAGGCTATCGAACCTCTCATTCTCACTCTTAATGATCAAGATACTGATGTTCGTATCAGTGCAGCATGGGCATTAGGAATAATTAAAAGTGACAAAGCTATTGAAGCTCTTATATTTTCTCTTAAAGATGAAGATTCTGATGTTTCTAGTAGAGCAGTAGAAGCATTAGGTAATATTGGAAATGATACAGCAGTTGATCCTTTACTTCTTATCTTAAACGATCAAAATTCTTGCCTTCATTTTAGTGCTATAGAAGCATTGAGTAAGATTGGGAGTGAGAAAGCCGTTGACGCTCTAATTTCTGGACTAAGAAACGAAGAAGCCAGTATTCGTTGGCAATCAGCGAACGCATTGAGTGAGATTGGTAGTGAAAAATCAGTCGATAATCTTATTCTAAATCTTAATGATCAAGATAATTTGGTTCGCGATAATTCGATAAAAGCATTAGGTAGTATTGGGAATAAAAAAGCTGTAGATGCTCTCGTTAACTCTCTAAGCAATTTAGACTCTACAGTTCGGAACAATGCAGCACAGGCATTAGGCAAAATAGCTGAAGCCGATCGCAACTTAGACATCCTCACCAAACAACTCCCTCATCTCCGCAACCTCATCTCCACAGAATCCAGCCAACAAGCCCTATCAGTCATCACCGCCATCCAAGCCAGATGCAAATACTACGACTACGACATAGCTCAAACACCCTTCCCCCCCGAAGATAACCCCAACCCCATCACAGGCAACACCTACAACTTCAATGCACCCGTAAGTCAAGTAGTAGAAAATCTAACAGTTCAACGCGATAATATCGCTACACAAAACAACCCAAAGTTATTACCTGAATCCTAACCAACCACCAAACATTACCCAGTGAGAAAAATATGACCTTTAACTTCAACGCCCCCGTAGGACAAGTCATCGCAGGCGATCAAACCGTCACAGGCGACAACATCGGCACACAAAACAACTACTACGGCACAGACGACCCCAACACCCAACAACTAGCGATCGAACTCGTTGAAATCCTGCAAGGAATCGTCCCCCAAATCTCCAATCCCACCAGCGAAGCAGGCAAAGAAATTATCACCGCCGCCGCAATGGAAGAGATAGAAAACAAACCAACTCTTAAAGATCGTCTAGTTGCGGCACTTACAGCAGGTGCATTTGAAGCCATCAAAAAAATTGCCAAAAATGACTTTGTTGAAGTGTTCCTTGTCGCCTTCAAAGCAGGACTTGAAGCCAAACCTAAAAAGTAAAATATAGCTATATGCAGGAGTTTAGACAATGACAACTACTACACAAACCCTAGATACAGAAATCTTGCAAACCATAGCCCAGATGCCAGAACCACTCAAACGAGAAATTCTGCACTATGCCAAATATCTCATCGATAACCACTCCAAAGAAATTACCCAAAATGCACCACCAGCTAGAAAACGTCGCGTCGGAATCTTAAAAGGGACATTTGTTTTACCATTGCCCGATGACTTTGACGAGCCACTAGAAGACTTTAAGGAATATATGGAATGAGCCAATATCTGCTAGACACCCATACATTTATTTGGCTATCAGAAAATAGCGATGAGCTACCCATCAATCTCAAAGATATCATCGAAGAAGCCGATATCGTGTATCTCAGCATCGTTAGTCTCTGGGAAATTGCCATCAAGTTAAATCTTGGTAAACTGTCACTGCAACAAGACTATGAAGCTATCGAAACAGAACTTGAAGCTTCAGATATTCTATTGCTTCCCATCACATTTAACGACACAATCCAAATCCGCGATCTTCCCCTACATCACCGCGATCCATTTGACCGAATGTTGATCGCTCAAGCAATTACCCGATCTCTCTCTGTGATTAGTCGAGATACCGCCTTCGATGCCTATCCCATTCAACGGTTATGGGCATAAACAAATTGAGTAAGTTACAAAAAATGTACTCGCTATGAATTGCAAAGACTATACTGTAAAGATAAATCAGGAGGACTGATGAACTTAACTGAATCAGCAAATACTTCTATGAAAACGTTCTCTCTACAAGTACAAAAAGAAGGACAAATTAACATCCCTCAAGATGTGCTAAACACCCTGCAAACCCAAGAAGGACAGACCCTCACCCTGCTCCAAATCGGTGAATTTGCCGTAATTGTCCCTAGAATCCCACAAGTCACAACACTGACAGACAACTTTGTATCCTTAATGAATTCCAGTAATGTCACAGTCGATGAACTTCTAGAAGGACTACAAGAAGAACGTCAAGCAATTTGGCAAGAGCAACAACAAACCAAAATCAGTGCGTAGAATATTTTTAGACTCAAGCGTTATCATTGCTGCTTGCGGTTCGCGTAGTGGCGCTAGTCATGCTGTCATCGTCATGGCAGAAATTGGACTGTTTAAAGTTCTGATTTCCGAGCAAGTCATCGAAGAATGCGATCGCAACATCACCAAAAAACTATCCAAAGCCTTACCAATCCTCAAACAAATTCTAAGCGTCATTAATCCTGAAATCTTGCCTAATCCCGCGATCGCAGATGTAGCTAAATGGGAAACGATCATTGAGCCTAAAGACGCACCTATTCTAGCCGCCGCCTTATTAGCTCAAAGCGATCGGCTTTTGAGTCTCAATACCAAAGACTTTACCCCAAACGTAGCCAAGCAGAAGAGTGGGTTAAAACTCCAAACACCCAGTGGGTTTATCCAAGAGATTCGCTCAATTCTTACTCAAGAACTGTAAAGCTACTTTCCAGTGTTCATAGGGATTTAGTTGCCAAATTTACAGGACTAACTCTCAAATAAGTCTAAAAACTACAAAAACTTTCCACCAAAGAAACTCAGCCGCCAAAGTCATCAGAAAGGACTACACACCTTGCAAGTAGGAAGTTAGACCAAAAATTATAAATAGAACGCCACCAATACCAGTAATAAGACGTTCAGATATGTGCCCTGCGACCAGCTTGCCGCCCACAACAGCGATCGCTGTACAGATACCATGTCCTACAATTGCTCCTAGAGTGACAAATAGAGGATCTTGGGCAGCGGCTAGGGTAATCGTGCTGATCTGAGTGCGATCGCCCCATTCAGCGAGGAAGGTCATCACAAAAGCCTGTATCCAGATTCCCACTTCTGGATAACGATTGGAGATATTGGTAATAAATGGAACTGCTACGGAATGATCCTGCTCTTCTACGGTTTCTTCTGCTTCCTTAATTACTTCTTCCACAGCGGCAGGAGCCATGCGAATGGCATCAATGATTAACTTCACTCCAAAGATCAAAAACAAGGCGATCGCACCGTAATGAGTGTAGGTTTTGGGGAGTAGTGAGACTGCTTTTCCTAAAAGAACTGATAATATTGTCATCACTGCCAAGGCGGCGAGGACAGAAGAGAAGACCGTGCGATGATTATGTTTCATCGACAAAATTACAGCAATAAAGAAGGTCTTATCACCCAGTTCTGAAATAGTAATCAGCAATAAACTTGCCGTAAAAGCTTGCAGCAATTCTTTTTTCTCCTCAATGTACAACGCTTTGGGCGTTGTCTTATACCAATCCACAAAAATGCAACTACACTTTTGTGGGTTAAAAATCAACCCCAGTGAGGGTCTTCAAATAAAGAAATCGCTTAGCCATCTCTTTATTTATTATTAAATCAATAATGGCAACGCAAAACGCCGCCATTATTTTATTACGAAAGCCCGATCGCATAATCGATTAACTTAAGCAAAGATTTACTCATTTGCTCAAATCCTTGGCGCTTTAAGGCAGAAATAGCGATCGCTTCGGGATATTTCTCCAAGATCGTTTGAGGATCTTCCACAGCATCAATTTTATTGAAGACTAATAGAGTCGCGCCAACGGTAATTGGCATATCTTTGAGAATTTTATCGACTGACTTTAACTGATCTTCCCAAGCAGAATGGGAAGCATCGACAAGATGGATTAATACATCCGCTTCAGAGACTTCTTCCAAGGTGGCGCGAAAGGCATCAACGAGGGATTGGGGAAGTTCATGGATAAATCCTACAGTGTCGGTGAGCAGGACTGTATGCATCTGGTCATCTTCGCCCGTCAAAGTGAGGCGGCGCGTGGTGGGGTCAAGGGTCGCAAATAGCTTGTCGGCAGCGTAGACATCGGCTTTGGTCAGGGCATTGAGCAGTGTGGATTTGCCTGCGTTGGTATAGCCAACGATCGCGACTGTGGGAACCTCTTGATCGATGCGCTTTTGACGAACTCGCGATCGCTGAGCTTGCAATTGATTAACCTGTTGTTGCAGAAAGGTAATCCGCTTTTGAATGACACGGCGATCAGTTTCTAGTTTAGTTTCCCCAGGACCTCTCGTCCCGATGCCGCCCCCTAGTCGAGACAGTGCCTGTCCATGCCCTGCGAGTCTGGGCAACCGATATTCTAATTGAGCTAGTTCCACTTGCAACTTCCCTTCGGAGGTCTGAGCGCGTTGGGCAAAAATATCAAGAATTACCTCAGTGCGATCGCTAACTCGCAATCCAATCATCCGCTCGATATTGCGTGATTGAGAAGCAGTTAGTTCGCGATCAAATACGACTAAGTTTGCACCTTTAGTTTGCGCCGCGATCGCTAGTTCCAATACCTTTCCTTCGCCAAGGACAGTCTGCGGATGGGGACGCTCACGCTTTTGCCAGAGTGCGTCTAGCACAATGCCGCCAGCACTTTCGACCAAGTGACCTAGCTCGATCATCGCAAAGGGCATGGAGTCCGATTTTTCCTTTTGGTGCATCAATCCCACTAGCACCACGCGATCCCGATTGTCGTCTGTCGCTCGACCCGCAAAATTACGGCTAAACTCTTCTTCTAGCCCTTCTACTAATTCCAAAAAGTCTTGCTTGGCGATCGCCTCGATCGTCATGGGACTGGATACCCGCCATGCATCCTGCTGTTCTGGCAACTCATTGTCCGAGGCAGGCAGTAAATGGGCGAGATATCCCCGTTCCGTATATCCTTTGGCATTGACTGGCAAAATTATCAGCGCATCAAGGCGCTGCATCAACATCGCCGTAAGGTCAGTCGGATTTGGCGGCAATGCGTCAGGGCTAGCACAAATACAACGAATGCCACTCAGGCGATCGCTACCATAGCGCGGCAGTTCTAAAGGCGGAATTTTGGTTTGGTTGGGTGTGCCGATCGCCACGCGGATTACCTGTCCGCGCCGATTGATATAAATGCAGATGGACTCATCTAGCTCAGCGCTGACTGTGGCGAGGCGTTGGGCTAGCTCTGGCGTAGTTAGGCTATCTTGAGGCAATCGCGATCGATACAGCCGATCTAGTTGCTTTAACTGGTGCGCCTTTAATCCTTGGGTTTTTCCGTAAATAGTTTCGATATGCGTTACTCGTTATAAATTCAGCTTAACAGGCATTGTCGGCGCTTTGCACCGACTATGCCTATCACAATTATACTTACAGCACTAGAGATTTTTTGAAGTCACGCCTACGGCGTGACTTCAAAAAATCTCTAGTGCTGTAAGTATAATTGTGATTGCCTATTCTCAACAAATTCTCTCAGTCTCAAGCTAATTTAAGACTTCAATTATAAAGTGCCTATCTTCAACTGTTTCAAACTTCAGATTGAAGCCACACGGTAAACCCATTCCCACCGATGGATCGGAATCAGAATATATTTCAAAAATGACTTCCTTGATAAAGTCATCTCCAACACAGCGTTAGGCTTTGACTGGACTTTAGGAGAAAGGTATGAAAAGAACTTGACCCTCATATTCTTCAGGTTCACTGCAACAAATAAATAATTCTAAGTCATCAATGATCTTACCAATAGCGGCTGTAGCAATCACTTCAACAACTTCAGTCATGGGTAATCCTTGATTAATTCGCTCATATGCATACATCGTAATGGTGGCTACATCATGGGTAAGTAAGATACGCCCCTCATTCGCCGCCCATTCCAAAATAGTTGGATCATCAGTATTCCTCAACCCTACGTCTTGAACACGAATTACATCCAATGTAGGCAAACGTCTCATTAGACCACGCAGTATAGCCCCGTTAAAATTTTCGTCAGTTAGAAGGCGCATTTTATATCGATTCGTTTTGTGACTGACGAGTAAGTAAGCGATACCTCAGATTAGCGAGGTCGTGCTTTTGAGTAAGTTGTTGCCTAAGTTTTTGAGCTTGCTGATTGCGTTGCTCCAAATAATTGTCAATTTCCTCACGATGGTTTAGATAATAGGCGATCGCACTGTATATGTCTTCTAAACGAAGAACTGAATACTGAATAGTAATTTCTTCAGGAGTGGAGCCATTGTGATATGAGGCAAGTAGACTATCTAGTGTTACTCGACTTGAGCCAATACGAATACCTCCTGCTTCATCCCAATGAAAAGGAGGTGATATTACTTGAAACTTATCTAGAGCGCTCATTAGGGACATATCGCACCTGAATTGAACTGTATCAGTACATTGTAGTAGCAAATGAAGAGTGATAATTTTGAACATTAGATAGGGTGCGCTACATTTGATTAACGCCACCTACAAGATCAGCGATCGCTTAATTATTATTTATCTTTGCGATCGCTGATAACTTCTCGTTACTAATCAACTAACAGAGGCATTTTTGCCTGACCAATCTCGGTTGAAATCAGACAACCTCAAAGGACTTTTCGGTTTGGCATAACTGTCTAGTTAAGCCGCCGTCACTAACTTTGGATGATTGTGATAAGTTTAACTTACAGTCGGGAGCAGTGATATGCTAGCTGTTTTTTTGATATTTACAGTGTAAACCTCAGTCTGATATTGCAAGTACAATCTTGAGTTTTAGAGATTCACTGAAATTATCTTCATAGATTAATGATTCAATAATAGTTGCTAAGAGTTCCTTGCTAATTTTTCCATCTGCTACCCAAACTGCAATATTTTCCATTTCTAAAACAAATTTTTTTACTGCATAATCGTACCCATTCAATTTCAAAAAATAGCTGCCTAATGCAATACTAGAACGCTTATTGCCATCTGTAAAAGCATGAGATTTATTTATAGAAAATACTAAATGAGTTAATTTATCTTCTATTTTCGGATAATAGTTGTCATTTTGAATATGTTCAAGTGGACTTTCTAGCAATCCTAGATCGATGATTCCTGCTCGACCACCTGAATTATCGATAATCCAATCATGAACCTCAATTGCATGGGTGATATCAAAGTATAAAATTATTTCATCCATTACTTATCTATCCTTGAGCCTCTGAAAAACTGCCAGTGCTTCGGGGTCGGATAATTGTTCTTGTAGCGATCTACTAGCCTCACCTAAAAATTTCTCAAAATCAGATTCTGGGATGGTTTGGATATAGGATATTAGTCTTTGATGTAGGGCATCTCTAAAACTGAGATCTCGGCTTGCCATTTTGGTACGAGCATCTTCGATAACAGGTTTCAGGTAAGGATTATTTTCTGCAAGTTCGATCAACCGATCTAATTCGGAAGGTTGAAGTTTACGACCTACTTGCTCTGACTTAGCTTTCATTTCTTCAGCAAGACCATTTTCGACACTAGCGATTGCCTTGAGAACTTCAGCGTACAGACTATCACGTACTTTGTCTTTTTTCTCCAATTTTAGAATTTGTCTGTATTCTTGAGCATTTTCTCGAAATACTAGTTGGTAGATTTTATTTGTATAAAAGCCATATTTAGCTTTTCCCATCTCTAAATAATCATCTAAGGCTTTAGTAAAAACTTGTCGATAACTAAATTCTTGATAAGCAGAAGGCAAATAATTGCAGTCCCGTTGATTAATATATCTAGTGTGTCCCCCTGATCGCTCTGCAACTACTTCAATCACAATATCAAGAATACGAGAGCGGATCAAACGGGCGCGATCGCTCTCTGTGAGCAGCATTGCAATATTCAGAACCGCTCGAAAAGTAAATATACCTAAGACGGTTATCTTGGTACCGTAATCGATTACGACACCACCTGTAGTGTTGAGGAAGTCCTTAAGAGTTTGCCCCCTAAGAACTTTATAACCATTACTTTTAAGCTCTTCAGAATGACTACTCAGGTATTTTTCAATGGTGCTTTCACTTATCTCAAATAGATCGGCTAGTTGCTCCTTTGTAAAAACAAAAGTGTCCTGATACGGCACACCTCCTAAGCCCAAATGTTCCTCAATCTTTTCTAGGGCATAGCGGTTATTGAGAATATTTTGGCGATCAAGCTTAGAGTTGGTAAGGTCATTAGCCACGTTAATCATTTCCAAAGACTTATTTCACTCTAACATTATCACTCACCAGTTAAAGCAGATGGCTAGCTATATATTATCTTGTAAATTACAGGATAAATACTTACTTGATGTTGATAACACACAACTTGCTAGATAAAGCAACTAATAGGTGTAATAACAAGATTTTTGCTAGGTAATATACCTTTACAGAGTTTTATCTTTCAGAATGCTTGATAACATACCCAAGCCTATACTGAAACAGTGACTATGGCGAAGTGCATCTTCCATTTTCTTTAGAGCGAAAATATCCCAATGCACCAAAAGAATGGATTTGGCAATATGTATTTCCTAGTCATAGCCTCGTCAAAGATCCGCGATCAGGACTTACAGCGTTTTAAGATAAGAGATGGCTTTGACATTTCTTATCTTGAAAGTGATACAAAATGAACGCGACAGCACTTTTTTATGTGACCCATGGCAGTAGCGATCGCCGTTCATGGTTGGTTTTACAAGATTTATTAGTTACTGCCCGATCGCGCATTGGACATCTGTTTCCTAGCATCGGTGGCGGCTGCTTAGAAGGGCAGGAGCTAAGCCTAGCGAAGCAATTAGAGCTTTTTGCCCTTGAGGTGGCTAATTCTAGCGGGACAGAAATTGTGATTTTGCCGCTGTTCTTGCTGGAGGGAGTTCATGTTAAAGAGGATATTCCTGAACAGGTCGCCACTGTGACTAGCGCGGCTTTGCTGAAGGCTGGGCAACAAGACAGTATTAAATTTCGGGTCACTAAACATCTAGGTACTAGTCCACAGATTCCCCAATTGTTGAGCCAAAGTTTTGTTAGACAATCACCAGACTGCCAAAATCGCATCTTGATCGCCCATGGCAGCAGACGCGATGGCGCTAATCAAGTTGTGGAGGACTTAGCGCAACAATGTCAGGCGATCGCTGCCTATTGGGGCATTGAGCCAAAAATTGAAACGCAGATCGAGGCTTTGCTGTCTCAAGGTATAACAGAAATTGCGTTGCTGCCTTACTTTTTGACTGAGGGTGGCATTACAGAGGCGATCGCTAAAAAATTACAGACCTATAGCGATCGCGCTAGGATTAAGCAGCTAGCCGTACCACTATCCAAATCACAGATTATTGATTTATCCCTAGAGTTTGTGTGACTAAAGCGGTAGGGATCGACGGTGAAAAGCATTACTTTTAAGACTATTCTACTCATACCAATTCACGAAAATGTGCCAACAATTTTATGGATTGAAAAGTCTAAAAACAAAGATTGTTCCACCAACTAAGTAACTAGGCGCAGTTAAGTGTAAAACCCTAAAATCTGTGGCGTATGCTGTGCGTCCGCCAAAGGTTTTGGGGTTTTAATTGTGCATACTGGCAAAATAACCTCTGATTTTAGGGTTACTCATACCTAGGAGCTTAATATTTGATTGTCACTTATGTTATTAATATCTATACCAATCCTGAATCATTCATGAGAACAACTGGGCTTTGAATCGTTTAGAATTGACTGTGTATTCGACGCTTCTCGTGGTTACAGCCTACTAAGGCTTGGAATGGTGCAGATATATTTTTGAAGGCGGCGCTTTGCGTTGCTTTCAAAAATATATCTGGGTTTTAGGTCAGCGCAAAGCGCTGTGAGGTAAAAAGTTGGCTGAAAGATACAAAAATCTGAATCCGATATACCAAGAGATTCTCAAACAAGAGCGTCTCAAAAATCTGATGCAAATCGCTAAATGTATAGAAAACAGCACAGTTGGCGTTTTTGAAACTGCCTTAGATGGTCAAATTAGCAATGTCAGCCTGTCCTTTTGTGAACTGTTGGGATATACCAACTCGCAGGTCTGTCAACTCAAATATGAACAGATTTGCCATCCCGATGACCTGTCGGCCTATTACTTTCTGAAAGAGCGCATCCTCTCAGGTGAACTAGATCACTGTTATCTCAATGTTAGATATATCCGTGAAGACGGTCAGGTTGTGCAGGTATTACAAAGTACCGATCTAAATGTTGAAGATGTGAACGACCTGAATGTAATGCCACATTTTGTCAATCGGTTTGAAGACATTACCGATTGGGAACAAACTGCTCAAAATCAAAAAGATGGTGATAGTCGTACTCGCTATCTTTTTGAGAATAATCCAAATCCCATGTGGATTTATGATTTAGAAACCTTGAGCTTTTTGGCAGTAAATCAAGCCGCAGTTAATCATTATGGCTATAGTGAAGATGAATTTTTATCGATGACATTGGAGGATATTCGCCCTCCCGAAGATGTACCGAAGCTACGAGAAGCTATTGCCAAGATCTCTTCAGGATTGACTCTTCCTGAGGTATGGAGACATATCCGAAAAGATGGCAAGCAGATTATTGTGGAAGTCTCAGCCCATACACTCACCTACAACAGTCGCCGCTGTGAACTGATTTTAATCAATGATGTCACCGAAAAAAAACGTGCCGAAGAAGCTCTCAAACTAGCTGAAGCAAAGTATCGCAGCATTTTTGAAAATGCGATCGAAGGTATTTTTCAGACTTCTATTGAAGGCAAATTTCTGATTGCCAATCCCATGCTTGCCCATATTTATGGGTACGATTCACCAACTGACTTGATTAATAACCTCACTGACATCCAAAATCAGCTTTATGTTGATTCTAGTTGTCGAAGTAAATTAGTCAATCTATTGTTAGTTCAAGATGATGTTAAAGACTTTGAATCACAAATCTATCGGAAAGATGGTTCTATAATCTGGACTACGGAAAATGTCCATTTAGTTCGTGATGTTGCGGGAAATATTCTCTATTTAGAAGGCACGGTTGAGGACATTACTGAGAGTAAACGTGCAAAAGCTGAGATAGAATACTTAGCCTTCCATGATTCGCTCACTAAGCTGCCCAATCGAGTTCTATTTCGCGATCGCCTTTCTACCGCCCTAGATCAAGCATCAGAGAAGTTACGAGACTATCTCACTCAAGATGGGACTCTCGATATCAGCCTAGTACCACCTCTTTTGGCAGTTCTTTTCCTCGACTTAGACCGTTTTAAGTTAGTCAATGACACGATGGGACATGCCGCAGGCGATCGCTTGTTGATCGAAGTTGCTAAGCGACTAACCGACTGCATGATTGAAGATACTTTCTTGGCGCGCATGGGTGGGGATGAATTTATGATCTTTGTTCCCAATGTGCAGAGCGTCCAGTCAATTCAGCAATTTGCCCAACTGATCTTACAATCTTTTGAAAATGCTTTCTTTGTCGAGGAGTTACCGTTGCACATTGGCACAAGCATCGGAATTAGTCTTTATCCTAGCGATGGCATTGATGAAGAGTCGTTAATGAAACACGCTGATACGGCTATGTTTAGGGCAAAGGATCGCGGACGCAATCACTATCAGCTATACAATCATGCGATTGGGGCGGAAGTCAAAGAATACGTGGCGATCGAAAATGGCATTCGTCAAGCTCTGGAGCGTTCTGAGTTTCAAGTATTTTATCAACCCCAAATCAATCTGGCGACAGGACAAATTGATGGCATGGAAGCTTTGGCGCGATGGTTGCATCCTGAGCTGGGATGGGTTCCTCCCAATCAGTTTATTCCCGCTGCTGAAGAACATGGGCTGATCGTGCGTTTAGGGGAATGGATTTTACAAACTGCCTGCAAGCAAAATCGAGAATGGCAGCTAAATGGATTGCCAGCCATTAGGATGGCGGTCAACTTCTCGGCAAAGCAGTTCCAAGTTCCCGATCTTTGCGATCGCATTATGCAAATCTTGAGGGATGTCGATCTAGAACCGCAATATCTAGAAGTAGAAATTACAGAAAGCCTAGTCATGAAGGATCAAGCAACGACGATCAAGATGCTTAAGCAGTTAAAAGCTTCTGGAATAAGTGTATCCATTGATGATTTTGGGACTGGCTATTCTTCTTTGAGCTATTTAAGACTTTTGCCAGTTAGTAAGGTCAAGATTGATGCTAGTTTCATTCGCGAAACTCCCCAAAATAGCGAAGACTCAGCCATTACTTCAGCCATAATTGCTATGTCGCATAACCTTAATCTTAAGGCGATCGCTGAGGGTGTGGAGCGGAAGGATCAATTAGAATTTTTGCGATCGCATGGTTGTGATGCAGTGCAGGGATATCTATTCAGTCGTCCTGTACCTGCCCCCGAAGCAACGCTGCTGATGCAGTCTCAACCAGCAGCTTTATAAAATTAAGAGTGCGGCGCAAAGCACCGCACTCTTAATTTTATAAAGCTATTGGTTAAGCTTTATAGGCGTATTCTTTTCTACCCAATCGCGGACTTGAGGAAATTGCATCGCCGCAAATCCACTTCCCAATATCAGTGCTACTAAAATTAGAACCACGATAAACGCAGTGTTGGTTTGCTTAGGAACCGCAAATTCTGTTTTTGCCGAATCTAGATCAGTGCTAATTTGTTCTTCAGCTTCTGACTCAGCACTTGACTCAGTAACCGCTAAACTACCAACCTCATCTTGGCGATCGCTAGGGTGGATGTCCTCGGTGTCCGCTTCTTCTTCCTTAGGGTGATCAGAGTTAACGAGATTGCCTTCACTGGCTTGGTCTTCGGCAATGTCAGGCTCGGCTAGACGGCATCGCATAATCGCTAGGGTGATATTGTCATGACCATTGAGTTCATTGGCTTTATCGATTAAGTCTTGGCAACTGCGATCAAGGGCCTTACCTTCCGTAATGATCGGCAACAAATAACCCTGATACATTTGCTCAATCCGCTCAAAGTCGCTTAAACCATCGGAACATAGCAACAGTAGACAGTCTTCATCAATAAAAAAGCGTTGTACCCTTGGGACCAACATCTCCGAGCCGCGTGTTCCCAAGGCTTGAATCAAAGCTCCCCCATCAATACGTTGAGAGGAATAGGCATAGAAATTGTAACCCAGAGTAGTTTCGCGAGTTGCCACATCATCATCTAGGGTGACTTGACGGATATTGTCCTTAGTTACACAGTAAAGGCGACTATCACCGACATGGACAACATAGACCTCATTACTGATTTGTCCCATCGGACGAGGCATTACTGCCATAACGAGGGTGGTTCCCATGCGTTGCTGGGCTTGGCGATGCTGTTGATCATTGATGGCAACGATTTGATTATTGACGACGCGCGTTGCCATTTCGAGCTGAGCCATAAACCCTTGAGCCGTAAAATCGGGATCATTTTCAGCTTGATGGAGGAGGGTTTTTAGCTGTTGTTCTAGGGTTTTGATCGCAAGGGAGCTAGCCACTTCACCGCCATCGTGACCTCCGAGCCCATCACAAACGATCGCGAGGCGATCGCGCAAGCCTTCAGCCTGTTCTGACCGTTTTTGGCGCTTGGCATCAGGATAGCAAGCATCTTCATTATGTTCGCGCTGCATCCCCACATCGGTGGCACTGGCGATCCTCACTGTGAGGGGTTGATTTTTCATGGTGGCGATCGCCAGTTTGTCGAGATAGGCGATCGCGCCATTAATGTCATACTCTCCCCGCCCAAGCCCATAGAAAAACTCGGCGATCGGCTCCGCAATTTCTGGCTTAGCCAAGTCCAGCCACTGCACCCAAATGTCTCCTAATTGGGAAATATGCACAGCCGACACATCGGCTTGTAATTCCAAGAGTCTGACCCACTTCCCATCAACCCTCACTAATTTTGGATCAATTAAAGTGCGGGTCATATTTTGCTCCGCAAGGGGCTGCCAGAGGTTGAGAACCTGCCACAGCAAACTAATTTGCCGCAATGCCGAAGCCTTGCCCCAAGACTCGGCTAGGGTAGGACAGAGCCGACCTTCCCGATCAATCGGCACATTTTCTAGTAAAAACACCTCAGACAGATTTAGCTCTTCACCTAGCAACAGCAGACTGTAGGGACGTGGCAGGTGTAAGCTCAGTCGCGATAGTTTGAGATAGGACACCACATAGGTTTGAAACTCTAAGGGCAGATCAGGAAGACTGTAGGAGTCGGTATCAACAACCACTTGCGAAGATAAGACACGGTAGCGATCGCCGATCAAGGATTCAGGCGGAAATGTATCGGTATCGAGTCCGACTGCCCATAGATATTGCTGTTCAACTACCGAAGCTTGCTCTTGTTTATCCATGAAGATTATTAATCGCGGGGATCTCTAAAACATTACAGTATTGGGCTTTAACTCATAAGGGGCTAAGCATAATTAACGCTCAGAATATGAAGGGTGGTAGTGCGAGCCGCCCCTCGCTTCAGCTAAATCTTGCTTTGCTATATCATTTGTGATGAAGAGGCTGCGCCTTCACCACGATTTTGGGGATGTAATACCAGATTAATCAATAGCTACGCTATCTCTTGATTTGGTGTTACATCTAATTGCGCCTAGCTAATTAACTCTCATTATGAAACCAATTTTGTGGTTTTCCGCGCCTTTGGTACTTAAAAATCCAAAATTGAAGGTTTGGAGTTTTGCTCTAAGTAGCTAAGCCCAATTTGATATAAAGCCCTAAAACCTGTGGCGCACGCTGCGCGTACGCCACAGATTTTGGACTAGCTACTTAGGAGGGCTTTCAAAAAAATTAATCTCTACACAATGAAAACTGTTGGCGTAAGTACAACTTGTTACCAGATTTTTTTAGAATATCAGTATTGTAGTAGTGGTGGATTAAGCTAGTAGGCATTAAATCTATCAATGAAACTTTAATAATTATTTTTTCTTTTCTTTATCTATAGATTTTTGGAGGTGGCACTGCGAGTTGTGCCTTCTCTCCAAAATCTGAATTTTTTATATTTATTTATATTTACTTTTTAGTCGAACTCTATGAAAAATCAGCTTACCCATCGAGAGCAAAAGGTTCTTTGGGCTACCATCGACCACTATATCCATACTGCCGAGCCAGTTGGCTCTAAAGCTCTAGTTGCCGAATATGACTTTGACATTAGCCCTGCAACAATTCGCAATGTTATGAATATGCTCGATCGCAGCGGATTGTTATTTCAACCTCACACATCGGCAGGGCGGATTCCCTCGGACTCTGGCTATCGCATCTATGTCGATGAACTGATCGATCCTGCTAGCGAACTGTCCTACAGTACCAGTCAATTTATGGCCAGTAAAGGCGATCGCCTTGGCAAGTCCAGCCTCGATGGTATTTTGCGCGATGTAGCGCAGATCTTGGCTACCCTGAGCGGATGCATTGCCGTAATTACAGCGCCGAATATGCAAACCATGCGAATTCGGCACTTGCAACTGGTCATGGTCGATGAGCGTAAAGTGATGGCGATCGCAGTGAGCGACACTTACCACACCGCCTCGGTGACGATGGACTTGCCTAGTGAGACTAAACCAGAACTGCTGGAAGGAGAATTAAATATTCTCAATAATTTTTTAAATGAACATCTACGCGACAAAAGCTGGTCAGAGTTAAATAGCGCTTTGCACTGGGACGATCTTGATCGGCAGTTTCTCCAATATGCGGTGCTATTGCAACAGTCTTTGCAGCAACTGATGCGTTTATGCGATCGCACGGCGCTGGGGCAGATGTTTATTAGTGGCTTGACCGAGTTACTACGTCAGCCTGAATTTTCTAATTTGCAACAAGTCCAAAATATTGTGCAGTTACTGGAAGCGGATCGAGCCTCGCTAATGGCATTGATCGTTGATCAACCTAGTCAGGGAGCAAACTCGGTCAGCATCAGGATCGGTTCGGAAATTTCTATAGAGCCAATTCAAAACTGTACCTTTATTTCTAGTACCTATCGCTGTGATGACAAACCTGTCGGTACAGTCGGGGTATTGGGCCCCACCCGATTGGGCTATACCAGAGCGATCGCCTCTGTCCAAGCTGCGGCATCGCACCTTACTGAAGCAATCAGCAAATGGTAAGACGAGGGGATGATTTTAAGTAAGTAGTGGCTTCACCGACCGATCAAGTCGTTTACAGAGCTTCAACTGATGGCTCTGACTATCCCAAGTCACATGATCAAAAATCTTGCGTAATATGTAAAACCCTCGACCACACTCTAGATCATGGCAAGGGGTTGGCTCATCCCTATTGTCTCGGCTTGAGCAAGGCATTTCTTTACCTTGGTCAGTAATCTCCCACCAGTAGGTTTGAGCCACAATCGAAAACTTAACTGTAATTTGCTTACAAGGATCTAACGAATTGCCATGTTTAACCGCATTCACTAAGGCTTCTTGCAGCCCTAGCCGTAGCTCAGGTTGCCATTCAGATGGCACTTCCTCTAGCAGCAGGTCTAATACTGGGGCAAGGTAGAGGGTTGAAGTAAAACTGAGATTACTCCACTTTCGTCCAACTGGACGGACAGGTGTCACAATCACGCCCTTTTAGCTCCTCTAATGAATAAGCACTGTAACTTCCAGATAACTTCTATGATCTGAGTTGATAGCTGCCAAAGGCTACGCTTAAGCAAATCAGCAACCAGATATGCAATGGAATCAATTAAATTCACGATCGCAATACAATAGACTTACATCTTATTCTAGCGACAAAATCTCCCCAAAAATCTTTCTATAGCAGTATGACTTTTACGCAAAGACAAATTTCTCCCTTCAATCCTACTGAAAACACCCGCACAATGGGCAAAGGGATGCGTGCAGCAATTTTATTTTTGCTAAGCCTGCTCATACTAATTGGGCTTCTGGGAGGACGATTATTTTATTTGCAGATTATTGAAGGCGATCGCAATCAGCAGCTTGCCGAAAATAATCGGATTCGTCTCATTGCCAAACCACCCGAACGGGGAAGATTATTTGATCGCAAAGGTAACATTCTTGCCTCCAGCCGCCTAGCCCATGTGGTTTACCTATGGCCGATCGCCCAACCCAAAGAAAAATGGGGTGCAACGATTGAGCGTCTTGCCAAATATATCTCTGTTCCCGCCGCTACTATTACTGCCAAGCTAGAACAGGAAGGCTACAACTCACCCAACCTAGTCCGAGTCTCTAGCGCAATTAGTCCCAAATTAGTGACATTGCTATCTGAGCACAGCATGGAGCTAGCAGGGGTTCAGGTAGAACCTGAGGCAGTACGCTACTATCCCAACGGTGATGTAGCAGCTCATGTCCTTGGCTACACAGGCGAGATCACGGCTGAGGAACTACCCAAACTCAAAGAAAAGGGCTACCGTCCTGGGGACGTACTGGGCAAAGCAGGTGTGGAATATGCCTTTGAGAATATGCTGCGAGGCGAATGGGGTGGTCAGCAGGTAGAAGTTGATGCATTTGGCAAAGTATTGCGCGTCTTGGGACAAAAACCGCCAAAAGCAGGTAATACAGTCAAGATGACCCTTGACCTTGACCTCGAAAAAGCTGTGGAAAAGATTTTGGGACCACAGCAAGGTGGCGTTATTGCCATGAATCCCAATAATGGCGAAGTTTTAGCAATGGTCAGTCACCCTGCTTTTGATCCCAACCTTTTTTCAGGGAAAATCTCTGAAGCGGCATGGAATCGCTTGCAAGAAAAGGATCACCCCTTTGTCAATCGAGTTTTGCAAGTCTATCCCCCTGCAAGTACCTTTAAAGTCGTTACGATGGCGGCGGCGCTGGAAAGCAAAAAATTTGGGATCAATGACCTGTTACCGACCTATCCCTATCTAGATATCGGTGGATTTCAGTTTTGGGATCACAATAAAGCTGGCTTCGGCACAATCGGATTTGCGGAAGCGATGGCTTACAGCAGTAATACCTTTTTTGGGCAAGTCGGTATGCGTGTCGGCGAAAAGACCCTTGCCGAATGGTCACGCAAGTTTGGCTATGGCGAATACTCAGGGCTAGAAATCAAGGGAGAAGAAACTAAGGGAACAGTTCCCGATGAGGAATGGAAGAAGCGTGTTATCGGTGAACCTTGGTATGTGGGTAACACCCTGAATATGTCCATTGGTCAGGGTGATGTCCAAGCTAATCTAGTTCAGGTTTCGATGATGACGGCGGCGGTAGCAAATGGAGGATTTAAAATTCGCCCCCATTTATTGCTTGAAGATAACGAAGCGAGAGAATGGAAGAAATCCCTAGGTATCGCCCCAGAAAATCTCTTAGCCTTACAAAATTCCCTCAAAGCTGTTTTTGAGTATGGTACGGCGGCTTCCTTAAATTCTGGGGGAACTTCTATGGCAGGGAAGTCAGGCACAGCACAGGATCCGCCTCGTCTCAACCATGCGTGGTTTACGGTATATGCTCCTGCCGAAAGTCCTGAAATTGTGGTGACTGTCTTTGCCGAAAATGCAGGTGGCGGCGGTGGTAGCGCGATCGCAGCTCCCATAGCAGTCCAAACCGTCGAAGCCTACATGAAAATCAAGAAACAACCTAATTCTCCCAATAATCCCCCAGTTCCTCTGATTCAATAATTAGAACCTAAGACCAGAGTTTGTTCCGCCCGCGCAGCGGGCGGAACAAACTCTGGTCTTAACTACCTATAGCTGTTTCAAATAAGAGTTAGGGCTTCGACTTCGCTCAGCTAGCAGTATACGTTGGCTGAGCGAAGCACCGCCATTCATCTTTAATTAATCCAATCTTTTAGCGTATGGGTAAACAATCTTAGTCTCTTTGTCGAGTCGTGCTATTTAGAAAGCATTTCACGCATTATTAGCTATCGCTATTGAGTCATGATGGCAATTAGGGCGATCGCGAAATGATCGCTTACAATTTATGACAGATTAATTGAAAGGTACAGTCATGGTCGTTACTCCAATTACTGATCGCGTTAAGCCTATATCTCCCCAAATCGCTCCAATTGCAGAACAGGAAACTCATCAAAACAAAACTTTTGTCACCTTGGATGAATACCGATCACTTTCGGAAACTGCTGATGAACGACTCGAATATTGCAATGGAGAAATTTTTGCTATGTCTGGTGGCTCACATCCCCATAGTCGTATTGCTGTAAATATCATAATTTTTCTAGGTATCACTCTGCGTGATACTGATTTTCAAGTTTGTAATGGCGACATGCGGATCTGGATTCCAGAGTTTCAATGTGGAACTTATGCAGATGCGCTCGTGATTAGTGGTGAGCCAGAATTTAACGATACGCGCACTGACGAAATTCTTAATCCTGTGCTGGTTGTGGAAGTGCTGTCACCATCAACACAGGGCTACGATCGCGGCGAAAAGTTTCGTAAGTATCGCTCTGTGGCTAGCTTGAGTGAGTATTTACTAATTAGCCAATCAGAGCCTTATATTGAACATTACTCTAGGGATATTTCCAAGTCTGATAATGGCGATATCTGGCAATTGCAAATTAGCGATCGCCTAAACCAGAAAATCACCTTATCTAGTCTCAATATAGAAGTTCCTCTCGCCGAAATCTATCGCCGCATCGCAGGAATTAGTTAATTTAGCCTTGAGGGAGTTTGGGGGGTAGCTCAACGGTGAATATGGAACCTTGGTTGACTTCACTCTCCACGGAAATAGTTCCCCCCATCAAGAGAACAAGCTGTTCTGTAATTGCTAAACCTAAGCCAGTGCCACCATGCTTGCGAGTGGAAGATTGATCAACTTGGCGAAATTGTTCAAAGATAGTGCGTTGAAATTCTGGCTCAATACCAATGCCTGTATCGCGGACAGAGATAAGAATATTTGCCGCCGCAAAGGGGATAGGAGATTCTTGAAGGTTTTCGCTGCTATCAGGTTTATGGGCAATCTCTGAGGCGTACTTCAGTCCAACACAGACCTCACCGCGATCAGTGAACTTAATCGCATTAGAAACTAAATTAGTGATCACTTGCTTTATTTTTATTGAGTCATGATAAATCGCACAAGTTCCGATCTCATTGCGAAACACAAAATTGAGGGCTTTAACGGTGGCTAATGGTTGCAAACTTTCACAGGTGTGGTGAATCAGTTCGTCAAGATTAAAATATTCAGGATGGGCTTCCATTTTGCCAGCTTCGATCTTTGATAGGTCGAGAATATCGTTAATCAAATCCAGTAGATTTTTACCATTGCGGAGGATGCGCTCCACCATATCGACTTGACTCACTGATAGAGCTTCGCGGCGCTGACGTAGCAACACTTGAGAGAAGCCGATAATTGCATTCATGGGCGTGCGGAGTTCGTGACTCATATTCGCGAGAAACTGGCTCTTTAGTTGAGTTGCTTCCAATAGTTGAGCATTCTGGGCTTCGATCTGATTGATTAATTGGGCATTGCCGATCGCGATCGCTGCCTGTACTCCGAAGGAAGCCAAAAGATTTAAATCTTCGCGGGAACTGGCTCGTTCGGTCAAAAAATGCCCGATCGCCAATACGCCTAAGCGCCCAGAGCGACTTGACTCAATCGGCACGCACAAGGCGCTTTTAACAGGAAGGTCAGCAACCAAATGGGATTCTCCAGCCTTGATTTCGACAGGAATGCCTTCTTTAAAGACTTGAGCAATTAGATTATGAGAATTTAAATCGAAGGATTTTTGTAATGGAAAGTCCTCAGGTAATCCCTTTGCTGATGACAAAGTAAGTTGATTCTCTTTGGCATCATAGAGCGCGATTACGCAGATATCTGCCCACATAATCGCGTCACAGGTTGCTTCTACTACCGACTCTAAAAGAACATCTAGATCCTGTAACTGCTGGTTAATCAGGTTGGTCAAGCGCTGCAAAATACTCATCCGTTTTTGCTGCTCGATCATGATTTTATTGGTTTCTTGCATCACCTTATCGCGATAGCGCTGTTCGGTGACATCCCGCAAGATCATTACACTGCCGATTAGTTCCGATTCAGTTCCCACTAGGGGGGCAGCTTTGGTACTGAGGATAATTTCATTACCTTCAGGCGGACGCAAAATCACTTGATCTTCGACGACTTCTCCCGTTGACATCGCTCGAAATACAACCAAGTTAGCCAGATCAACGGGTTCGCCATCCTGATGTCTGATGTCAAATTGTTTGACAATCTCTTCCATCGATTTGGCGATCACAGGCGAAGCATTCACCTCTGTACTTGAGCCTGTGCTAAGGGAATTAAAACTAAGGATTTTGCGACCTGCGGAATTAATTTTGAGAATCCGACCCGCAGGATCGCTAAGGAGAACGCCATCGGCAAGTTGTTCAAAAACGGTGGTGAGTTCTTCGCGTTGACGGGCGATCGTCTCAATACTTTGGGCATTGCTAATAGCGGTGGCAAGCCTTCGACCAATCGACTGCAAGATGTTTTGTCCTCGTTCTGAGAGAGGAACAAGGCTACCTAGAAACAGAACTCCCACTAAGCTCTGTCGCAGTAACAAGGGGTAAGCAGAAAGACTCTGAGGTAGAAGGTCGCCGATGGGAGTGCGATAGACGAGGGTTTGTCCCTTGAGGCGATCGCCTTCCCAGATGATCGGCTCAGCAAGCTGTCCCGACTGCCCAATGATCCCTTCACCGAGATTGATTTCAGTCATTGCTTGACTAGTTTTGTAGCCCCATTCAGCGGCTAAAACTAAATAGCCTTCAGGTCGTGAAGTAGAAGTTTCCCATAGATAAATGCTGCCAAGCTGAGCGCCTGTGAGTTTACAAATTTCTTCAAGGCTCGCTTTAATCAATTTATATTGGTCAGTGGTATTAACCAAAACGCGGTCTAGGGCTTGCAGCGCAAACTGAATATCCCTAGCTTCTAGGGTGGCAGTTTTTGCCTCTAAATGCGCCGCCATACGATTAAAAGTTCTCGCAAACTCGCCAATTTCATCGGCACGATTTAGCTGCGATCGCGCTGATAGGTTTCCCGTTGATAATTCTTCTGCTGTCTCCGATAGTTCGATCAATGGTGGCTGAATACTACGGATAATCGAAATTGCCACAAATAGGCTAGAACCCAAACCCACTGAGAAGATTACGATAGCCAGTCCTGTGGTGAAAGCTTCTAACTCTGGAGAACCTTGCTGGATATGCAGTAATAAAATTAAGCTAGCTGTGGCAAGTAAGGAGGTGCTGGTGGTTAGTCCAAAGATTAAGCGATTAACTAAACTATCACGGGGAGGCAGGTTGGCATTGGTCATGGGAATCTAGCTGATTTGCTTTATTAAATCCATAATACTCGCTTGCGATTAGAGGTGCGCCGTAAAGTAAAGAGCTAATTTTTGACATTGCGGCGAAGCTGCAATGTCAAAAATTAGCTCTTTGTTAATCTGCAAATGCTCAACCCTCTTAGCCACAATTGATAAATCCTCTCTGCGGTTAGAGATATTTGGCAAATGTTGGAGGGCTAGGGCAGAGCATTCCCAATGTGAGGCTGTTTATAAATTGGTGAATTGTGGCGGGAATGCTCTGCCCCTACGACAAGATGCTACTTAATTAAATTGTTCAGCCCAATTAGAAATCCAGTTGAGCGTTTTATGAACAATCTCAGGAGTTGCCGCTTCGCAGTAGAGACGCAATAGAGGTTCTGTGCCACTGAAGCGAATGAGAAGCCAACTTTGATCTTCTAAACGGAACTTAAAACCATCGGGAGCAGTGACATCCACAACTCTGCGACCTGCAATTTCCGTAAGGGAAAATTGCTGAAGCGTACTTACCAACTTCTCTCTAGCCGCCATTCCTGACAGCTTCTTGTCGATGCGATCGTAATGAGAGACGAACTTAGTTTGTTGTTGGAGATTGCTGTAGAGTTTGCTCAGATCTTTTCCTGAAGTAGCGATCGCTTCTAGCACATACAAAGCTGACAGCAAAGCATCACGCTCTGGAATGTGACTGCCATAGCCAATTCCCCCTGACTCCTCGCCTCCCAAGAGACAAGGCACACCAGAGAGCATTCTCTCGGCAATGTACTTGTAACCAACGGGAGTTTCGTATACTGGCAAATCGAATAAAGCCGCAACTTTGGGCATTAAATCGGAACCGCTAATGGTTTTGATTAGTTCTCCTGTAAAGCCGCGATGTTGAGCCAGATGTTCGATCAAAATTGGAATCAAGATTTGCGAGCTTAAGAAATTACCTTCACTATCCACAGCCGCAATGCGATCGGCATCCCCATCAAATACAAAGCCCACCAGAGTTTGATCAGGATGGTCACGGTGATAGGTTTTAATCTGGCGAAATAGCTCCGCAATATAGCGGGGAAGTGGCTCAGGCGCACCGCCTCCAAACAGGGGATCGGTGTCACCGTTGATTTCAATCAAGCTGGTTTGATCGGCGGCAGGCAGATCTAAAATTCTTGATAAACCACTGGCGGCGGTTCCATGCATCACGTCTGCAAAGACGGTCAACTTTCCCAAGGTGATCGCTTCTTTAATCGAGTCAATATTTACCTTGCCACGCAGAGCTTGGCAGTAGCTCGCCCAAGCATCGAAGGTGGTGATTTGTCCTTTTTGGGGACTTTCGTAAACGAAATCACCGCGCTCTAAAATAGCTTCCACCTTAGCAGTGACATCAGGGGATACGGAGCCACCAAATGCACCTTTAATCTTTAAGCCCGAATAGTTGGCGGGGTTATGACTTGCGGTAATTACCAAAGCACCTAAAGCCTTGCGATCGTAAGCCGCCCAACTAAAGGCAGGTGTCGGCGCAAAGCTGTCAGCGAGCAGGACATCAAACCCGATCGCAGCGACAGCTTCCGCAGTACGTTGGGCAAAAGCTTCGGACATGAATCGGCGATCGTACCCCACAATAATTGTGTTATTGCCTAACTCGCCAAAGGTTTCGCGGAGGATATGAGCAGCGATCGGTGCAACGGCAACTAGTCTTTCAAAGGTAAAGTCATCGGCAATGATGCCGCGCCAACCATCAGTGCCAAATTTTACGGGAGGATACAGTGGAAATTTGCCTTGCATAGGTTTTAAAATTTCTTTTTGGTAAAGTCTACCGTAAAGATGAGAGGCGGCGCGATGCGCCGCCTCTCATCTAATTCAAACTTGAGGCAGCGCGAAGCTCTACCTCAAGCTATTTTGTTTGCATAGGCTTGAATTTCGTCGATGGCAAATACAGAGCCAAACTCTAATCCTGATTTAGCGTATAGCTCAGCTCCCCCCTGCTTGCGATCAACTAGCGTCAAAATGCGATCGACCACATAGCCTGCATCGCGTAGTTTCTCGACCGCAAATAAAGCCGACTGCCCCGTGGTGACGACATCTTCCAGTACCACCACATTAGTATTTGGTTCCAAAACTGGCCCCTCAATCCAAGCCGCCGTCCCATGTCCCTTGGGTTGTTTACGGATGATCAAGGCAGGAATCGGTTTGTTTTCGTAGGCAGATACTACGCTCACAGCACTGACAATTGGATCGGCGCCTAAGGTCAGTCCAGCTACAGCCCCTGTCCCTTCAGGCAACATAGACAGCAGGACTTGCCCAGTCCATAGCCCACCAAATGGATGTAATGTCACCAACTTACCATTGATGTAATAGGTACTTTTTTGCCCAGAAGATAATGTAAAGTCACCACTCTTATAGGCGAGTCTACAAAATAGCTCTAACAATTTTTCGCGATTTGGATGTTCCACAATTTTTAAAAATTTTTAACTTTAATAACAAGCCAGAAAATGGCAGCAACAATCATTATGAAACCGAATTTGAGTTTTTCAGCGCCGAAGGCGCTGAAAAACTCAAATACTCCCTTTCCCCCAAAGAAATAGACATATAAAACCAAGAATTAGACTTTGCGGCGCTTCGCGCCGCAAAGTCTAATTTTTCATAGGGAAGGGAGTAAGAGGATAGTAGCGGCGCATCGCGCCGCTACTATCTTCTAGGATTTCTAAAAATTTAGTTGACTAAGCCAGCAAATTTGGGCTGAATCTGCTACATTAGTCAGCGTCCAACCGTGAGGATGTGTATTTATATGAGTACTAGGTTCTCTTGGCTTGCTTCATCACTAGTTGCTGCCTCAGCGCTACTGGCTACTGGTGCTGCTTTTGCCGATCCCCTGCTCACCGATCAAGATCAATTTCCTCGAAACTTTCCTGCTACCTATCCACAGGTACAGAACAAAGTTTTGGATATTACCTCTGATCCTAATTTGCCTAATCCCTATATTCAAACTACGTTTAGGGATCAATGGATTGAGCGTCAATCTAATGCTCTTAGAGCAATTCATCGTGAAATGATGGATTTGCAAACTCTAAGTGATGCGACTATTCGCACCCGTGATTTGCCAAGTTCCTACTGTTCTTCTTTGTTGAGTGAAGGATTTAATGCTTGTGCTGCGCCTGAAGAACCAGCACCTGTGGTTGCTCCTTTTAGAGCGCCAGCGGCAGCACCGATCACACCTGCAGCTCCCGTTCCCGCACTTTGGTAATTGGCACCTTGGTAATTGTTTGAGTTACCCTATTTAAGTTTTTTGTGTTGGGGTGTTTTTTGTGTTGATTTATAGATCTTGAGAGATGCTACTCGATAGCTCTCTTCCTTATCCGAAGGGCGGCGCAAAGCGCCGCCCTTCGCTATTTTGGCTTTTACTTTAGGCAGTCTCGATTTGATGTTATGCCACTAGGCAAAATTGTTTTACAAAGCTTTGCTTTGGCAAGTTGTGACTCTGAGACGATCGCACTGGTGAGATCGACTTCAGTCAAATTGGCATTATCGAGAATTGCGCCGCTCAAGTCAGCAAGTATCATTTTGGTGCGCTTAAAATTGCCATAGCTGAGGTTTGCGCCTCTGAGGTTGGCACGACTCAAATTCGAGAAGGTGATGCTAGCTCCAGTTAATTTTGCTTTGCTGAGATTGGCATCTAGCAAATAGATGTAATCCAACTTGGCAACGGGTAAGTAGACATTGGCTAAGTCACAACCTTGGCAAAGTCTGGTGTTTTTTAATTGCAGAATTTGGCTTTGGTTAGCAGCCCACGCGGGGGCGGGAAACAAAAATAAGATGAGGATTGCGATCGCGAAAAAGATGCGGTATTTCGTAGCCATATCTCTCTGTAAATCTCTTGAAAATTTAATATGAAGTTGTAAGGCTTAATCCAGAATAGACTTGAAAGCCTTGCTAAGCAAAGCTTTCAAGTCTATTCTGGATTTGAGAGCTTTAACTTTCTATAGTCACAATAACAGGAGTATGATCGCTTGGCTGTGTCAGCTTGCGCGGCTCAATATCGATCGCACAGGCTGTGGCTTTGTCGTAAAGCGGAGCAGTTAAAAAATGGTAGTCAATCCGCCAGCCACGATTGCGACTAAATCCACCAGAACGATAATCCCACCAGCTAAAGAATTCACCACCCGATTCAAACTTGCGAAATACATCTTTAAAACCAAGATCTAACACTGCAGCTAGGGTTTCTCGCTCGATATCAGTTGCCATGACTTTGCTTTCTCGACCCTTGGGATCATAGATATCAATATCGGCGATCGCCACATTAAAATCACCACAAATAAGAACATCAGAATTTTTGGCTAACAGAGCTTGTAAATATTCACGCAATAACTTTAGCCAGCGCAGCTTGTAAGCAAATTTTTCGCTATCTACCTCTGAGCCATTGGGAACATACATATTCACAATCTGTGTATTACCCAACTTGGCAGTAATGAGACGTTTTTGATCATCGAGGCTGGGATCGCTGATTTCGCCTAGTACAGAAGCAAATCCTACTTGAATATCTGCTAAAGGCGATCGCGAAATCATCGCGACCCCGTTATAGGATTTTTGACCATAGATGTAAGTGTGATAGCCCAGATTGATAAAAGGCTCATGGGGAAAGTCTTGATCGACAACTTTTGTTTCTTGCAAGCACAATACATCTACATCAGGATTGGCTTGCAACCAGTTACAAACATGGTTAATTCGGGTGCGAACTGAGTTAACGTTCCAAGTAGCAATTTTCATGAAGGCTTAGGTGAAGATGCGATCAAAATTATATAGCTGTCGCTCCCTTGATTTTGAAAGCGGCACTTCGCGCCGCTTTCAAAATCGCTGTACCGATATGGCACAATGTGGACAACCGTTATATTTTGAGCCGATTCTATGATTTCCCATAATCAAATCGCGGAACTAATCCGCAATGCCTTACCTGAAGCTAAAGTTCAGGTTGAAGATCCCAACCATGATGGACAACATTTTTCGGCGATCGTGGTTGCGGAGCAGTTTGAAGGTTTATCGATGATTAAGCAGCACAAACTGGTGTACGGTGCAATTCAAGAACATCTTGATACTGGCGCAATTCACGCCTTGCAACTCAAAACCTATAGCCTTTCACAATGGCAAAAGATGCAGGTTCAAGTTTTATAGACGATATAGCGTTGTGAGAGGCTTCGACTTCGCTCAGCCAGCCTATATTGCTGGCTGAGCGAAGTCGAAGCCTCTGCACTAATTTCAAAATTAAAAATCAAAAAGGGTGAGGCGGCGCGAAGCGTCACCTCACCCTTTGAGTGTGTGATCCCTAACAAAATTGGTTTTTTAGAATCTAATCGCCAAAAGCTGCGCTAGCATGATCGCCAAACCGCTATGACGCTGAATTAGGTAAAGTATGGCTAAGTTGAAAATTGGGATTAATGGGTTTGGCAGAATTGGACGTTTAGTAGTGCGGGTTGCCGCAAAACATCCTGAAATTGAGATTGTCGGCATCAATGACCTTGTTCCCTCAGACAACCTTGCGTATTTGCTAAAGCATGACTCTACCCACGGACTCTACGAAGGCGCGATCGCTGCTAAAGAAAATGGAATTGAAATCGATGGTAAGTTGGTTCCCTGTACTGCCATCCGCAACCCATCAGAATTGCCTTGGGGAGATTTACAAGCTGACTATGTGGTGGAGTCCACTGGTCTATTTACAGACTATGCAGGAGCGATCGCGCATATCAACGGCGGCGCGAAGCGAGTAATTATTTCCGCACCCACTAAAGATCCTGATAAGGTTCCCACCTTGCTAGTGGGTGTAAACCATACGAAATTCAATCCCGAAACCGACCTGATTGTTTCTAATGCAAGCTGTACGACTAACTGCTTAGCCCCGATCGCGAAGGTGCTTAATGATAGCTTTGGTATTGCTGAAGGATTAATGACCACTGTTCATGCCATGACTGCCACTCAGCCCACTGTCGATGGACCCAGCAAAAAAGATTGGCGCGGCGGACGTGGTGCAGGACAAAATATCATTCCTTCTTCTACGGGTGCGGCTAAAGCCGTGGCTTTGGTTTTGCCAGAGCTAAAAGGGAAACTCACGGGGATGGCTTTGCGTGTACCTACGCCCGATGTATCGGTAGTGGATTTGACCTTCAAGACTGAGAAGTCCACCAGTTACAAAGAAATTTGTGCTGCTATGAAGGAAGCCTCAGAAGGAGCACTAAAGGACATCTTGGGCTACACCGATGAAGAGGTGGTATCAACGGATTTTCGGGGAGATTCACGCTCCAGTATTTTTGATGCAGGGGCGGGCATGGAGCTAAATCCTAACTTCTTTAAAGTGGTGTCTTGGTACGACAATGAGTGGGGTTATTCCTGCCGCGTGGTTGATTTGATGATATCAATGGCAAAAAAAGAAGGGATTTTGTAGATTTAAGCGCCTTCGGCACTTAAAAATAAAGTTGCGGAGCTTTGCGCCGCAACTTTATTTTTTGTTTGCGCCGTAAAATAAAGAACTTTGATGGCGCGGCTTCGCTACGCCATCAAAGTTCTTTATTAAACAAAATATATGTCAAAAATTGGTGTCGGTATCATTGGAACGGGTTTTGGGCAGATTATTCACATTCCTGCTTTGCAGATTCACCCAGAGACAGAAGTTGTAGCGGTGTACCATCGCGATCGCCAAAAAGCAGAACAGATTGCCCATAAATTTGGCATTCCCCATGCTTGCGATCGCTTAGAAAATTTGCTAGCCCTGCCCGCAGTCGATGCGGTGACGATATCTACGCCGCCGAGTTTTCACTATGAGCAAGCAAAAGCAGCGATCGCTGCAGGCAAGCATATTTTGCTCGAAAAGCCTGTGACAATGAATTTTCAAGAAGCTTGGGAGCTACATCAATTTGCTCAACAACAGCAAGTGATTACTGCCACAGATTTTGAGTTTCGTTGTGTTCCGCAATGGCAATACCTGAAGCATTTATTAGACCAAAATCAGATTGGCAAAAAGCGATTAATTAAGATTGAATGGCTAGTACAGGGGCGGGCTAATCCAACACGAATCTGGAACTGGTACAGTCAAAAAAGTTATGGCGGCGGCGCATTGGGGGCGATCGGTTCCCATGCTTTTGACTATGTGCGTTGGCTATTTGGTGACATCAAAAGTCTGTGCGGACAATTGAGTACCGCTATTACTGAGCGTCCCGATCTGGATGGAACTTTACGACCTGTGGATGTAGATGACACCTGCAATATTCTCTTAGAACTGGTCGATGGAACTCCCTGTAATATCTCCCTCAGTACCGTTACCCATCGCGGTCGGGGGCATTGGCTGACGGTGTATGGCGAGAATGGAACTTTAGTTTTAGGAAGTTCTAATCAAGCGGACTATGTACATGGATTTAGCTTGCGGCAGGGCAAACTTGATCGTTCGGAAATGGAAGTTGTAGCGGTTCCGTCGGAATATGAATTTGCTCAAACCTACAGCGATGGGCGCTTGGCTCCTGTAATAGCTATTTGCGATCGCTGGGTAAAGGCGATCCGCACTGGTACACCGATGACTCCGAGCCTTTATGAAGGTGCATGGTCACAAAAATTGATGGATTTAACTCATGCCTCACACCAACAAAGGCGTTGGCTAGATGTGCCATCTAGTTTGTAGAGATCAGGGCTTCGACACTTCGACAAGCTCAGTGCAGTGCTTCGCTCAGCCAACGTATATTGTTGGCTGAGCGAAGTCGAAGCCCCTTTTTTCTCAGCTTAGACGGAAACCAAATAAATTTTTAAAAGTGTTGCGAAGTAATACTTTTAAAAATTTATTTGGCTAAAAATTGCTCAATTTTAATAGCTTCCTGCAAGCTGCGCTTGATGCAGTCACCGAGGGCAACTCCACCAATAAAATTGGCGCTGATGTATAAACCTTGAGACTTTTGTAACTCCGCTTCCACGGTGGCGAGAAGTTGTAAATGCCCAATTTCATACTGCGGAATCGCCTTGTCCCATCGATGCACAGCGATCGCCTTGGGTTCTGCTTTGGTATCAGGACGAAGGATAGTTTTTTTCAAATCCTGATGCACAGCTTGGATAATTTCTGCCTCAGAAAGCTGTGCTAGGGCTGGATCTAAGGTGCCGCCGATGAAGTTGAGCAGTAGTTGCCAACCTTGGGGGGCGCGTCCTGCAAATAAACTCGATGACCAGATCGTACCGAGGGTGCGGACTCCTTCCGTACGCGGGATGAGGTTGCCAAAGCCCTGCATATCATAGGCAAATTCGGTTTTAGGGTAAGCCAGCACCACACAGGCAACGGTTGGATAAAAGATTTTGCGGAGGGCTTGGCTTGCCGATGGCAAATAGTCTTTTAATAAGTTGGCTGTCACATAGGCGGGGGTAGCCAGTACTACAGCACGGGACATGACCGTTTCTTCGCCCGTGGGGGTGTCAAACTTGGCGATGTAATGATCACCTTGCCGATCTAGCGATCGCAAAGTCCATTGCTGTTTAACTGCTGTGCCTTGCGATCGCAGCTTAGTGGCGATCGCCTCTGGCAACATCTTAATCCCCTGTTTAAATGACCCTAGTTCACCTGCCTTGACCTTAGGCAGATCGGCATTTTTAGCCTTTTGAGCTTGGCGATCTTTACCTGATAAAATTGCACCTGCCACTAAGCCGCCATAATTATTTTCGAGGCGAAATATTTTGGCAAAAGCAGCCCTAGCACTTAGTCGCTTGGGATCACCTGCATATACTCCTGAAATAAACGGTGCTACCAAACGCGCCACCGCTTGCTTGCCCAACAGTCTGCTAAAGAACTGATCCACCGACTCTTCGCCAGCCATGGCGGGACGGGCAAAACCGATCGCCCCTAGTGCCAAGCGAATCTTGCTACCCCAATCCAATAATGGTGTGGCGATCGCGGCGGGGGGACTCATAGGCAAAGCGTTTAGTTTGCCCTTTAAAAATACAAAGCGCGGTAACTTGCCATTGGCTAGCACCAATTGATCCTCAAGTCCCACATTGACTGCTAGGCGCAGCAGTTCGGGTGTGGGCTGAAAGCTATTAGGTCCTTCTTCCCAAAGATAGCCTTCGTCATTTTGTTTAGAGACGATTGCCCCACCAACGCGATCTTGCGCTTCAGCGACTAAAACCTGCCGATGCTGATTAATTGCCAAATCATAGGCGATCGTCAAGCCTGAAATTCCTGCTCCCACCACAAGCACATCCAAAGTTTGCTCACCTGATGGGCGATCGGCTAATTGGTTCATATCGGATTGGGGGGAGGTCATAGGAAAACTCAATAGGCTTATAGCTTCAATCCTTTTAGTTTACAGCCCGTTAGGACTGCGAGTAATCCAGATTAACCTTTAAAAGGGTGGCGTTGCCACCCTTTTAAAGGTTAGTGCTGAAATAAAGCATTTAAGTATACTTTAGCGGTGCTGCGGTAGCTGCGAGAGGCATTAGGTGAGACACCTTGGCGATCGCTGCCATTTTGCAATAGGAATAGGGATAGGGCTGCTGCAAAAACTCGATCTTGATCCCAGTCAGGATGTGAATCTAGGTAATGTTTGAGAGTTTCGTGCAATTCTTCAGGAATTTCCGCCAAAATGCTGACGTTGTTAGTCATGCTGAAACCTCAACTATTGATCAAGTTTGATAGAAATTTGGTAGAAACAAGACGACCATTTTCAGAGGCCGGGCTTTTATTGTGCGTTCAACAAACGTTATTGTCAACGTAACGAAATATTAAGCAAACCTCGAAATCTTCAATCACAACTTTGAATAATCAGCATTTTAGCCTCATACAGTTTACATTTCTTAACATTTTAGCCCCTCTAAAAGTTTTCCCAAACAGAGTCTGAGCTTTGATTAACTAATCCTTAACCCATATAGCGATCGCATTAAATTCCGAAAAGCTGCCTGTGGAAAACTAGTAATTATCTGTGGATAAGTCTGCAATATCTGTGGATAACTCTGTGGAAAACTTTTGTGGAAATAATTAAAAAAAAATTTTTTTCTTAATATTTGCAAGGTAGCGATCCCCAAATTAGGACGGCAAAACATGGCATTAGCTGTCGTTTTTTGTAAGTTTTAATGGAATTTCATTCAGGTAAAACACGGCAAAAAGCACCTGAATTTATTACCCTTTAGCTGCAAATCTATAGTTATCTCTGATACACCAGTAAGGCTCATTCCAAAAATAGCTTGTGGAAACCTCAAACTTTGCCAATACAAAAGACGAGTGGCGGCACATTGCGCCACCACTCGTCTTTGAGGGAAATTTTTTAAATCCTCTGCTCTAGCCAGTTTTCAGGCACAACTACCAAAGTCGTACCCTGCCGTCTAAGCACAATCACCTGCTGACGCGCCTCAATCGATATTCTGGGATCATCGCAGATAGCCTTCCATGACACGCCCTCATGCTGTACCCGTCCAGACTTACCAGCAGGAATTTCCGTAAGCGTGATCCCCTGACCTGCTTCGCGTAATTGCACAGAGTCTCTGGGAATGAAGCGCCGCGACGCAAAAGCCAACATCCCTGCAATCACCATCCACAGGATTATTTGCACAGCAGGAATCGGCAATAGTAAGGCGATCGCCGCCACAACTAAAGCTGCTAATCCCATCGCCCCAGCTATCAAAAAAGTGGGCAATGGTACTAATAACTCAATTGCACATAGCGCAATCCCGATAATTAGCCAGATTTGGCTAGGCATTAGACTCATAAACTACTCATTGAGCTTTGTTTCTGGTTTGGCAAGGCTGCTGTTTGGTTTGGGGCTATTAATTTTTACTTTTTCTGCCTTTTCAAGATTACGGGGACTTTCTTTTTTATCCACATCTTTGTCTACATCCCCCGCAATTGCTTTGATAATCTTGCTGCGAGCGATCTCCACAGGTGCCGAAAGTTTGGGGCGATCGCTAGCTGACTCAGTGGGGCGCGTGCGGGCAACCGCAGGGAGATCAGGCGCACTGGACAAAAGCCCACCTAAGCCATTAATCAAATTACGAATATTGCTGCGGAGCTTGGGATCACCCGTCAACTCATCTAGATCAGCCGTAATTTTCTTGGCATTGGCAAAGGTTGCTCTCGCCGAGTCTAGGGTTTCACGTAGAGAGGCGATCGTAGTAGGGTCGTTCAGCTCGCCCGAAACTTTACGAAGATTTACCGATGTCTCGGCAGCATTTTCTGATAGTTTTTGTAAGTTTTCAATGAACTTACCATCATTTAACAGGGGCTTAGCACTGGCAAGTAGCTCTTGCGCCTCTCTAGATGTAGCAGAAATGCCATCAAGGGTTTGGGCTAGTTTTTCACGATTGACTTCAATCAATTCTTGGGTGCTGTCAGCGACATTACCCACTTTAGTCGCTGCTCCACTAATTGCGTCGGCTGTGTCCCCAAACTTGACAATCTGTCCCTCAAATGTCCCCACGACACGGTTTGCAGAGTCAGTTAATTTTTGAATACTCTTGGCAGTTGACTGGGCGGCGATTAGAGTATCGTTGAGATTTCCGACCAAGTTTTGATCGTTGATCTTGCGTAAGGTCGTACTACTATCTCTGAGCAAGGCAATAAAACTAACTCCCCTTGTGCCTTCAATTTCGCTACCTTGGCAAACGATTAGTTGGCTGTTGCAGTCCTTGGCTAGGGGATCGACCTGAGGATCAATTGCAACCGTCTCTGCGGGTGGAAATATATCAATGTTCGTGTTTCCCAAAAATCCACCTTGGTTAGTCTCGGCAACAGAGTTTTTTGGGATCACTAATTTGGGATTATCAATACTTACTGTTGCTTCCACAGTATCGGACTTGGCGATCAAAGTTTCGACTTTGCCCACCTCAACACCCCGAAATCGAACCGACGAACCCATGCTTAATCCTGTTGCATCGGGCAGCTTGATTTTAAATGTAAACTTAGAGCTACTGATCTGTATGCCGCGCAGCCATAAAAGAGAACCACCAAAAGCGGCGACACCACCGATGATAAATAAGCCAAGCGCACCATCGCGTAAACTTTTTCGCTGCACGAGCTTTATACCTCCTTACTCAAAAGTTGAATCGGTCCGACCGTACTGCCACTAAAAAATTGTCTGACATACGGATTGTCCGCGCCATCAATTGTACTAACGTTTCCTGCATAGCGCACTGATCCGCGATAAAGAACAATCAAGCGATCGCTGGTACGCCGAATTGTACTGTCCTGATGAGTGACCACAATGTAACTATCACAAACCTGTTGCTCTCTAAGTGATCGCATCAAGTCTTCGATGATGGTCGAAGCAACAGGGTCTAGCCCTGCGGTCGGCTCATCATAGAGTAGGACTTTTTTGGTTTTAGTTTTAGCAGTGGGGTCATCCATGATTGCTCTGGCAAAGCTAACCCGTTTTCGCATCCCTCCTGATAGTTGACTCGGATAGCGATCGCAAATGTTTTCTAGTCCCACCATGGCGAGTTTTTGTTCGACGAGTCGATAAATCTCGCGGCGTGACAGGCGGGAATGCTCAAATAGGGAAAAGCCAATATTTTCGGCAACCGTCAACGAGTCAAATAGAGCCGCATTTTGGAACACCATGCCAATACTCAGTCCATAATTTGCCTCTTGAATGTCTTCGGTAGAGACTGAGTTGCCATTGATATAGACCTCTCCTTGATCGGGAGCAAGTAGTCCACAAATTAGGCGTAAAATCGTGGACTTGCCCGTGCCAGAGGGTCCAATAATGGCGATCGCTTCTCCAGAATGGACTGTCAGATCAACTCCATTGAGTACTGTGTTGGTGCCAAAGGTTTTATGGACTCCACGCAGTTCTAATAAAGGAGTGACTACATCACCACCATTTTGGGCTGAGATAGTTGAATTGATTGGAGCTTTGGCTGGTTCCATCGGCATCTAGTTTTTGATTGCAAAAATCTCGCTACTCAAAAACTAACACTTTTTCAGAATTTTTTCCAAGTATATACAGCGCTTTGCGCTTAGTTAGAACCCAAATAAACTTGAGGAAGCGGCGCTCCGCGCCGCCACTCGTCTTACAAGAATTACTACAGATGTGAGTGAGCGATAATTCACCCATATAAAACTTGTGCATCGCGGCAGAGCCGCGATGCACAAGTTTTCTGAATTTTCAAAATAAGCACAAGTAAGTGCTCAACTATCTGCCAACGAAAGCGATCGTCAAGCTATCAGAGGCTAGGAAATGATCGAGATGGTAAGCCCGCTCTTCAGACTTGAGCAAAATCGTTTCTAATAAGTAACGAGTAGCGCGATCGCCAAGACTTTCAGCCTGAGCCGACTGACGACGCAATAGTTGAATAACTGCTTGCTCAGCCTTAAGGTCATGCTCAACCATAGAGCGGCAATCATAAACTCCGTCATCCTCGGACTCAATGCAAGATAGTTCGGCTAGCTTGGCAAAACTGGCTACAGGAATACCGCCTAGACCATTTTGACGTTCACCAAGGTCATGCACATGCCCCGATACATCCTTGAGGCTATCTTCAAAAAACTGATGTAAAGAATAGAACTCAGCACCATCAACTACAAAGTGGTGCTTTTGATATTGCAAATATAAAGCCTGAAAACTAGCTAAAGCTATGTTTAATCCTTCACAGACTGGTGTGGTTACACTTTTATCTAACAATACGGGGTTGTCAGCGACTTCGCCAAATGCTCGAACTAGACCTTTCACTGTAGACATAGTCAAGTATTCCTATTAATTAATTAGATTTATTGCTCAAACGTAGTATGGCATATTTTCAAGAAAGAAAATCACTATATTTTCACTTATAAGGATTTCCTTGCAATAGATTGGGTTTACAACTCAAATCTATAAGCTCTTTAGATTTAAGAAAAGCCGTCCGTATAGCCTTTAGCTAAGGCTTTTGAGAGAGCAGCGCATCATATGAGTAATGGTCGTCAATTGGTTGACTAAAGCTAAAAATTCTGAATCAAAAAAAAATTAATTGCAAATTACTTGCATTTATAGGGTGGGATATATTAGTCTATAAATTAGTTATTGCAACAAACTCTCAATAATTTACAAATAAATGACTTGGATTTTGTTTGACCCCCAAAATCATTCTCACCCTAAAAACGCTCATGTTAAATCAAGTAGCTACAGTTGAAGGTATTGTTAGATGGGAAATTTATCATCGCTTACAGGATCTGGAAATCCCTTGTAAGTGCAGTTCTGGCTCACCTCTCACTGTCGATATTTCCAGCCCAAACCATCTAATTCAGTTTTGGAAGATATCTCAAAGAGTAAACGCCTCGCGTACTGAACTGGTTCAAATTTTAGAAAATAATTGGCGATTAGTTGATTAGCTGTTGTGTAGTCGTTACTAGAAAAGCTTTAATTCAAAGTGAAAGTTTGAAATCGGACAATGGTTGAACTAGAGATGCAAAGTGCTGATTTTCAAATTACTGCTCAACTGTCTGGTTTGATTACCAAAGATGGCGATCGCATCAAATACTTGCGAGTAATGCTCGCTGAAAGAGAATACTGGGTCAAGATACCTAAAGAATTAAGTCGAGGACTCAATCCCTATTCTGTTGACTTTCAAGTTGGATCTTGGCTAGAAATTGTCGGAGTACAGACCATTGATCGCAAAAAAGGCATTCTCAAATTAGTAGCCTCTTCATTTAGCAACGTTAATACACCTGTTAAAGATAGTAGTGCTGCGATCCAGACAGAAGCGATCGCACCTAAAAAACAATCCCAAAAGCAAATCAATGCTTGCATTTTAATTTGTCAAAAGTCTGACTGTTGGCAAAGGGGAGGGAAGGAAGTCTATCAGAATTTAGAAAAGATTATTCAAGAACGTGGCTTAAGCGATCAGATCCAACTCCAAAAAACTGGATGTCAGAAGCAATGCAAAAAAGCTCCTAATCTAGTGGTCATGCCCAATAAATCTCGCCATAGTTTTGTACGACCCACAGAAGCTGCTTCGCTCCTAGACAAGTACTTCTCTAACATCAGTTCAAAAGGATAGGTAACTCCAAATGGGTTTTTAGCCTTTGGGTATAGGATATTGGAAGCATTTCTAGCTTGCTTGATGATTGCTGGGCTAGTGAAAATTGTTTAACGTCTGTCCCTTTCAAGATCGCTTTCAACTTTCTCCCATAACCATTGCTCGTCTTTACCTTTATGTCTGTTGGCTGCACCCTCATAGAGCCTCACAGCTAGCTTTTCATCACCATTTACCATAGCTCTGACTTGATAAGGTATGAACTTAGGACTACTCCGAGCAGGAATAGTCTGAGTTTTACTACCATTGTGATTAGCTAAAAGTTCTCTACCCATAGTCATGTAGTTACCCTCCTCTAGTTCACGCAAAGATTCAAAAGGAGGAGGGTTAAAAGGTTTAGGGTTATTTGGTAAGGGCAATGGATCTGTATCGGGCTCAGTATCATCACATTTACCATCATTATTTTGCTTAGGGTTATTTCTTTTTTTATTTTCCCTATAACTAATAATGCTTCCGATTATCCCTACAGGAATCTGTAAAAGTATTTGTCGCAAATCTATTGGCTGACCTCTAGTAATTGCTACTGCCATCAAAATAGCCCCTACACCTGACATAGCCCCTAAGAATGTATAAAAAATCAGATATCTAAACTTGAAACCCTTATCCTTAATCTTTTTAAATTTAATATTTTGTTTTTTATTATTACCTTTAAAACTTAAACCAATAATTAATCCAAACGTAGCCCCTATCCAAGCCCCTAGATGTGGATTAAAAGGTAATGCTAATGATTTACCAAGTATTCCCCACAAGCTAAGCCCTACCAATGCACCTAATGAGGTAAACAAAATCGTACATAGTAATATATTTAAGTCATCCCTACTTATCCAACGCTTATTAGTCATCAAATTATTATCTAAACTTTCATAATTATCACTTAAGAAGTTTAGATAAGGATGTTTTTATTAATACTGATTATTTAGATATATTTTTCATTTTTCATGATTGGATTGCTAAGCAATCCTTTCTAGGTCTTCTAAGGCATGAACAGCAATGGTGAGGGTTATCTAATAAGTTTCTATGCCTGTCTAAGTATGGATTTACAGACACTCACACAGCAATGTCTTTATTTCTGCTTAGATCCTGATCTGCAATATTGAAAAATAAGCTGGGGACGAGACTCGAACTCGTGACCTACTGATTACAAATCAGTTGCTCTACCAACTGAGCTACACCAGCAAAAATAAATACTTTGAAATCATAACAGCACAGCGTCATTAATCGCAACAACCAATCTTGTTAAAAACAAATTGTCAGTCTATCTATTAAGGTTCAGGTTTATTGCCCTGCCTTCAGCGCGGAAATAAACCTGAGTGTTGGTACGCTTTTGTGAATTGGTACAATTAATGAGATTTAATTAAAATCGTTATAAGCACCTAGCCATAAATAAACTAAACATCTGGGAGCCTGTTCCGCCCACAGTGCAGACAGAGCAACCTTTGATTTTTAGTTTTAATTAGGCTGAGTTACTTAGAAATTCAAAAAAAGTAAAACCTCGAAATTTTAGATTACACAAGGACATGGCTAGGACAGGCGATCGCACTCAAACAATCAATCACTATCAAACCCTAAAGATTAGCTACAACGCGGCTCCTGCTGATGTCAAGAAAGCCTATCGCGGATTAGTGAAGGTCTATCATCCCGATTGCAACCATCATTTAGATAATCATGATGCGATCGCCTCAATTAACCTCGCTTACGAAGTTCTCAGCAATCCTCAATCAAGGGCTAGCTACGATCGCACCCTAGGGATTAAGCACAGTCCTAACGCCAATCCCAAGCGATCGCCGACTAAGCGGGAAACCCACCTCAATGAGGATCAAAAGCTCGATCGCTGGGCAAAGCAAGTCTACGAGCCGATTATGGAGATGCTAGAGGTAATTCTCGATAGCCTTGATGAGCAGATCGATGCTCTGGCTGACGATCCCTTTGACGATGGTTTGATGGAAGACTTTGAGGACTACATTGATGAATGTCGTGGCTCCTATGCTAAGGCTCAGATTTTCTTTAGGGCGTTTCCTAACCCCACCTCAGCAGCAGGAATCGCTAGCTATCTTTACCATTGCCTCAATGCGATCGCCGATGGGATCGAAGAGCTAAATTATTTCACGATGAATTTTGACGATCGCCACTTGCACACGGGGCAGGAGCTATGGCGCAGGGCAGAAGAAATGCGTTATTACGCCCAATCAGGAATGGAAAGTTTGCAATAAAAAGTTAAAAGTGCTGCAAAGCAGCACTTTTAACTTTTTATTGCGGTTTGCTTAGTAATTGTTTTAAAAAATTGACCCGCACGCTTCGCGTGCGGGTCAATTTTTTGATTAGTTGGTACTGCCCAAAAACATTTTGTATACAGGATTTTGGCTTTCATCCCAAAAGCGATAACCGAGGGTATCGAGAAATGCTTGCCACTCTTGCATTTCCAATGGCGGAACTTGCATACCCACTACGATCCTGCCGTAATCAGAGCCATTGTTGCGGTAATGGAACAGACTAATGTTCCAATTGGGACTCATGGAACCAACAAACCGCATCAAAGCCCCTGGACGCTCAGGGAACTCGAAGCGATAGAGAAGCTCATTGTGGGCAAGGGGCGATCGCCCACCGACCATGTGGCGCAAGTGCAGCTTAGTTAGTTCGTCATCGGTAATCTCAATGGCAGTGAATCCGCTTTCAGCAAAGGCTTTAGAAATATTTGCGGCATCGGCACGATTAATAATTTGGACACCGATAAAAATATGGGCGATGTCTTGATCAGCAATCCGATAGCTAAATTCTGTTAAATTGCGCTTACCCAACAGTTCGCAAAAATTACGCAAACTGCCAGATTTTTCAGGTATTGACACTGCAAAAATTGCCTCACGATGTTCACCAAGTTCGGCGCGTTCCGCGACAAATCGCAGCCGATCAAAGTTCATATTTGCACCGCAAGCGATCGCCACAAGGGTCTGCCCTGTAATCCCTTCGCGTTCGACATATGCCTTGGCTCCCGCGATCGCTAAAGCTCCCGCTGGTTCCAAAATTGAGCGTGTATCTTCAAAAACGTCTTTAATTGCTGCACAGGTATCATCGGTATCGACTAACAAGATCTCATCGACATATTGCTGACAGAGCCGAAATGTTTCCTGACCTACTTCGCGCACCGCTACTCCATCGGCAAATAGTCCCACTTGGTCGAGGCGCACGCGATGCCCAGCCCTCAGAGATTGCGACATCGCATCAGAGTCCACTGGCTCCACGCCAATAATTTTGATTTCAGGACGGAGGCGCTTCACATAAGCCGCGATTCCAGAAATCAGTCCACCACCACCGATCGCCACAAAAATCGCATGGATCGGTTTTTGGTACTGTCGCAAGATTTCCATGCCAATTGTCCCCTGCCCTGCGATGACATCAGGATCATCAAAGGGATGGATAAAGGTTAAATTTTTCTCCTGCTCCAGTTGCCGCGCATGGGCGTAAGCATCATCATAGGTATCGCCGTGCAAGACCACTTCACCGCCGCGCATTTTGACCGCATTTACTTTTACCATCGGCGTAGTCACAGGCATGACAATAATTGCTTTTGTGCCTAGCTCCTTGGCGCTTAGCGCTACGCCCTGAGCGTGATTACCTGCGGAAGCGGCGATGACTCCTTGGGCGATCGCCGTAGGTGACAGTTGCGCCATTTTGTTATAGGCTCCGCGCAACTTAAAAGAGAAGACTGATTGCATATCTTCTCTTTTGAGCAAAAGATGATTATTTAATCGCGCCGATAGATTGGGGGCGGTTTCGAGGGGTGTCTCTTGCGCGACATCATACACGCGAGCTTTGAGGATTCGTTCTAAATAGTCAGTCACGGCGCTATCAACTCAGGTATTAATTTGGCTTTGCGGCAAGCGATCGCCACTATAAACATACAGCGCTTTGCGCTTTGCACCCAAAATCTAAAAGCGTTGCGAAGTAACGCTTTTAGATTTTTCCCTTTACTTGGCTGTATTCGGCGATCGCCTGTGGGTAGATCAGATGTTCTTGAACTTGGATGCGTTTTTGTAAAGTCTCGAGGGTGTCTTCTGGCAAAATAGGAACAGCCGCTTGTTTGAGAATCTTGCCACTATCCACTTCGAGGCTCAGCAAATGCACCGTGCAGCCCGTAATTTTGACCCCATACTCAAAGGCTTGGGCGATCGCGTGGATACCCTTAAAGCTAGGCAATAAGCTCGGATGAATATTCAGAATGCGCTCTGGAAAAGCATCAATTAAAACTTGGGTCACGATTCGCATCCAGCCTGCCATAATTACCAAATCGACTTGATAGGCTTGGAGTTGCTTAATAATTTCTTGATCTAGGGCTTGTCGAAACTTGTAATCACGGTGATTGATCAAAATCGCGGGAATGTTAAATTTTTCAGCCCGTTGTCTTACAGCCGCTTCAGGCTCGTTATAAATTACCAATGCAATTTTGGCTAGTAACTGTCCATTTTCAATAGCCTTAGCGATCGCTTCGAGATTACTGCCACTACCTGAAGCCAACACTCCCAGCCTAGGAACGAATTGAGTTTTCGATATCTCTTCGGGCAAAATCTCTGACGAATTCACTAATTTTTAATCCTTCTTAACAAAAGCGTGGCAATCAGTTTACTACAGCAATTGAGCTAAGTACAGCGCTTTCTGCTTTCTCCAAGAAGAGCGCGATGGCGCTCTCTTCTTGGGTTTAGATTTTAATTTGTGAATTGGGGTAAGTAGCTCAGCATCAGAAGCTGTTCCGCCCCCGTAGCGGGCGGAACAGCCTTTTAAGAAGTAAAAGACTTTCCTAGACCGAGCGCGGCAAGTTTTTTACGGAAGGTAATTGAGCTTTTATCACCAGCAATATGTACCTCATCAGCAAGGCAAATGGGTAAATCTTCTGGCCATTGCTCCTCAACAATCGCCTTGTCTTCATAGAACACCTGATCATTAAAATCGAGTGTGTCTTGGAGAGGTGCATCTTTGTCGAAATTCCGACAAATCGGTACAAACAATCGCGTCTTACGAGCCGAAATTGGTGAAGCTGCATTAAGAACATGCAGTTTGCCATGAGGGAAGAAAACAGTCAACTTGGCGGTAAATGGAACGAACAACTCAAACAGTCTTCTCCACAAAAAATCAGATGGAGCTAAATGCTTCATGCCATGGGCATAGTTGCTAACTGTACTGATATAGTCGGCACGAAAGCCATGGGGAGTCTGCTCAATCGTATAGTCTGGAACTTCGGGATTATCCTTTTCTCCAAAGGATTTAGCATGGATAAAGGCAAAGTGACTGACATCTAAGAATCCTTCCACTTGCCGTCCTGCGGCGGCATCCAAATCCACAGAATTAGGTAGCACCTGAATGTAATCTGGATCTTCCCATTCAGCTAATTCAGGAAATGGAACTTCACCATTATCGATCAATCTTGTCCAAACTAGCCCATAGCGTTCCATTACTGGATAGGTTTTGAGCTTGAGTCTTGATGGAATTGTAGCTTCAGGCTGAGCGGGAATATGCACACATTTAGCATCACAGTCATACTGCACGCCATGGTAAGGACAAATAAGGCGATCGTTTTCAATCCATCCCAAGCTTAAAGGTGCGCCACGGTGCAGGCATAGATCTTTTGCCACAATGATCGTTCCATTGGAAACTCGGTAAATTACCAATCTTTCGTCTAGGAGATGCGTACCATAGGGCTTGTCGGCTGTGATTTCGTGGGAGAAGGCGACGGGATACCAGAAGGGGGCAAGTGCTTGCCAGTCAGTTGGGCTGAATGTGCAATTACGCGGTAAATATGTTTCTTGAGTCGCTACCATAAATATCACTTTTAACTGTAGATTTATGTCTGACGTTACAATCAGAAATGGTTTTAGTCTGTATAACCTTGCACGAATCTACTCATACCAAATCAAGAAATGACTGCGCTATTTCTTGATTTATTTGCCTTATCAATGTTGGCTTTACAATTGATCACCTAACCATACTGCTGTTGGTAATGCGATCGCACCTCAAACTCAAAAACCGATCACCTATATCTCACACCAAACAGCGATCATCCCCTCACCATCCACAAAGCCAGATCGCCTTTCTGTGCTCTTGTTTTATAATGAAATAAGTTATATCGCGCCATGTAATGACACTAAATAATTTATTGGAAATGAAAGGGATTATTCATCGCGATCCCGATATTATGAGTGGAGTTCCAGTTTTTAAGGGAACGAGAGTTCCTTTGCAAACTTTTTTTGACTATCTTGAAGGTGATGGAGGTTTAGCCGAATTTATTGATGATTTTCCTTATCTAAAGTCACAAGTCATGAGGGTTTTGGAAAGTGCTGCCAAATTATTAATTGCTCAGGAACGTTCTGCTTGATGATTATATTATTGGATGAAAATCTTCTGAGCAGAAAACTCAAGCAGCCTTTTCTATCTAGATGCCATGAAGTTTATAATGTTGATGATATGGGATGGCGTGGGTTTAAGGATAGCGAAATTCTTTTCTTAGCTAAGAATCATCCCTTTGATGCTTTTATTACTGCAGATAAGAACTTGCGTTATCAGCAAAATTTAGCAGGAAAAAGTTTGAGGACTATCGTTCTAGATACTCGTAGTACTAGACCTGATTACTTACTTCCGTTGATGGAACGAATAAGTGAAGTGATTACTTCTTTATTAGCAGGAGTTGTCATATCAATCAATGACTCGTACCAGTTTATATAAGTTTGTTTGTTCTAGTTCTTAAACAGCGATCGCCCCTCAAACTCAAAACCCGATCGCCTATTTGTCCATAAAACAGCGATTAGGCAAGACTAAAGTGAATTTTGCATACCTTCCCAAAAGTCCAAATTTAGTAAATCATCAATTGACCTGCTAAATTGCCAAGTTTCTGGGAACTTAGTGGTCTTATATTCTGGACGCAGTTTTTTGAGACATTGCTGATAAACTGTATCAAGAATTTGTGAATAGTCGTTCTGCAAACTGGGAGAAGTTTCGATTAAATCTTCAATTTCAGGGCGAATATTGCGAATTGTTCTTTCCCATCCGTTATATTCAAGTGGCATATCGATATAGCATCGTTTTATAATATGTTCGATGAGAGCGCGAATTTGTCCCTTGAGCACATTTTTTTGAGCTTTTCCCAATGAGTCAATCTCCTCAATCAAATTATTAATATCTAGTTGTTTAAAGTCACCTTTGTGTAAATGGGCAATCGTTTCTTCTGTCCATAGCAAGAAATCACGGTCATATAAACTTGATGATTTCGTTGATATTAAAGCTTGTGCCATTTGTTTTTGACTCCTCGCTAAATTATGCGATCGCCTACTCAATGCTTTAGGGATTGTATATCTTTCTCTATTCTAAACGAATTTAATGCCTGAAGACACCCGATCGCCTATTTCTCCATCAAACAGCGATCGCTATTTCTTTCCATCAAAATAAGCACTTGACTTCTAACCAAGCATTAAAACTGATTTTCAAAATCTCTAGACTGATGCAGAATACGCACAATTTCAATGTAATTTTCTATTCTTTTGTAGAAGATAATGTATGGATTAACTGGAAAACTACGCAGTTCTTCTGAAAGCTCTTTTCTGCTTCTACCCATCTCTGGGAACTTTGCAAGCATAGGAAACTTGTCAAGGACTTTTGCTAGTAATAAATCGGCTGCTAGCGAATCGTTCTGAGCAAGATATACCCACATATCCTCAAGGTCACGATCTGCTTGTCGGGATATCTTAAATCGATTCATTTTTATGAGCTAAGCGTTTTTGACCACGATTTTTAATGTTTTCTAATAGATTGGGTAATGTGTCCGAATCGTATTCGGTGTAGTCACCATTTTTGAGTTGTGCAATTCCGATGCTAATGTCTTGTTGTAGCGTTGCGAGTTTCAGGGCGCGAAGTTCGGCTTCAGCTTGCTCAGCCCGATCGCATATTGCTTGAAAGGCATGAGCATCTTGGACAACGACTTCAGCTTTACCGTTAACGGTTAGAACCATAGGCGATTGTGTTGATTTAATGCGTTCAATAAATTCTTTGGCGTTGCGCTTGAAGTCGCTCAGAGAGTGGATGTTTTTTAGCTCGATCATAATTGTCAAAGCACTTAATTCGGATTTAATTTGATGATAACCGATCTATCTCAGCGATCGCAATTTCTATGATTCTTCATAAATATCTATCGCCAATACCTCAAATCAAACAACGATCGCCCCTCACCACCCAACACCCGATCGCCTATTTCCCCACACCAAACAGCGATCGCCCCTCATCACCCACAAACCCGATCGTCCATTTCCACACCAAACAGGGATCGCCTAACTCAGCAAAAATCAATTATGATCAAATAGATGAAATCTAAAGACTAACATCTTAAAAGAATCAAGAATATATGAAAAACAGCAAAAAAGCATACAACTATACGGTGCTTCTAGAAAAGGAAGAAGATGGAGGTTATCACGCTTTTTGTCCTATTCTCAGAGGCTGTCATTCTCAGGGAGATACTTTTGAAGAGGCAATCGCTAATATTACGGAAGCAATTGAGCTATATATTGAAAGTTTAATAGCTGATAGCCTGCCTATCCCTAGAGAAAATTTAATTGTCAAACCTTTGAGCGTTTTGGTATGAGCAACTTTCCAAGTGTCAAGGCTAAGGAGTTTATAAGAGTTATTGAAAAGTTGGGGTTTTATTTTGATCGCCAAAAAGGAAGTCACGCTATTTATAAAAATATTGAGGGAAAAAGAGTTGTTGTCCCAGTTCATTCTGGAAAAGATATCAAACAAGGTACTTTAATGGGAATGATTCAAGATATTGATGTTGACAAGGAGACTTTTTTCAAATTACTACAAGAATAAAGTGATCGCCCTTCATCACACAAACCCGATCGCCTCTCACCACTCACAAACCCGATCGCCTATACTTGCTAGCTTCATTTGCGTTAGAATTAGGAAATGTAGACTTGTTTTATGATTTAGAGATTAAATATGCAAGTATTCCTTAATGATGAAAAGACTAGAGAAATGCTAACTGAAGTCTTGATTGATTTGATTAGGACAAGAAAAGAGCTTTTTGCAGAAATATTTCGAGATGCTTTGGAAGAGGTTGGTTTAGCTAGTGCGATCGCTGAGGGTAGAAAAAACGAGTTTGTTTCTGAAGAGACTATCTTTACTATTCTTGATGGTGATGCTGCATGAATGTTAAGTTTGAGTCTAGGTTTGAGAAAGACTTGAAGTTAGTCAAGGATCGCAATCTATTAACAAGGTTGAAACAAATAATTTTGACCTGTAAGCAGTCTGAATCTTTGGGGGAAATCAATAATCTAAAAAAGATGCAGGGATATGACAGTTTCTATTGTATTCGTTTGGGTGATTACAGAATAGGGATAGAAGTTTTTGAAGATGAAATAATCTTTGTGAGATTTTTGCATCGTAAAGATATTTACAAGTTTTTTCCATAAACCCGATCGCCTAAACTCCACATCAAACAGCGATCGCCACTCATCACCCACAAATCCGATCGCCTATTCCCCACATCAAAACAGCGATCTTAAAATTCATAAAATTTGGCAGTCTAGAGAAAAATTTTTATCCTATAATTAGAAATATTTTACTTGCCAAAAAAGTATGCTAGATCCTCTTAATCCTCTTGCTAGAGTCTACGAAAAGATCCATGATTCTGTCGAAGACTGGAATAGACCTGCACAAGCAGCAAATCAAATATCAAATGTTGCCGAACAAGTTATAGATTTTTTGAATGAAGTTGACGGTATGACTCAGGCTCATAGTAGAGACTTCAAAAAAGCAACCCCACGCTTTACTCTTCGTGATGGCTCTGTACTAAAGATGTGGAAAAATCCTGTTGGTGTTAACCATGTATTTATCGCTGATACTCAAGGCAACATGTTTTTTGGTGGTTTTGTTGGGTGGATTCATGCTGATGGCTTAAATGAAGCGATCTCAACAATTAGACGTAATTTCACATGAAAGCATTTCTAGTTATGATTGAATAACTCTTTCATGTGTATATCCAAATGAATTAATGATCTTGATCCTATGGAATTGATAGAAAAAATCATACTAGCCTTGCCTTCGATAATCATCGCGGGAATTGTCGCTTACATTGCTTATCAACAGTATGAAATAAATCGTCAAAAGTTGAAACTTGATTTATATGATAGAAGATTCAAAATATACAGTGCTGCTATTGCTTTAGTGCGTTTTGCCTATGAACCACTACCTGATGAGAAGTATGATGATATTACTAAAAAACTCGATAATGAGTTTATAGATCATTTGAATGCAGCTTATTTTCTACTTAATCGGAAAGCCTTTAATACTCTTAAGGAAATCGCTCAAGAAGTTTCTGATCTTGCTATTGCAATGGCATCAAGATTATCTACAGTTAAAAAATTAAATCAGCTACAAGAATCAAATATAGAAGATCGTAAAGATCTTAACAATGAGCGAAAGAGTTGGGATTCAAAAATACAAGCAATTAAGCAATCATTGAAGCAGTCATTGTCAGAAAATTCTAGAATCAACACTGTATTTAATCCATATCTTGATTTTAGAAATTTATATGATAGCCGTAACATCTCAAAATAGGTTGTTTCAACCTTATAAACAGAAATAATAAAGCGTATGTTTGAAATCGGAGATATTTTGTCAGTTGAGTTATTTTCTCATGCTCGACATTTCTTGGTTTATATTGGCGATGGAAAAATAGTAGAGTGGGGACCTTGGGATGGAATGTCTTGGATGGGTGGCAAAGGTCATGTTTTTACAAAAGAATTGTTTAAATCTGGTTCAGAGTATAAATCGCTAGATAGTAATGGAGAATTACAAGAAATTACTCTAGAGCAACGCACAGGAGCTAGTGAGTCTTTGATTAATCAGAAAATTAGAGGAATGACCACAGGAATTGACTATCATTTAGGTCATCGCAATTGTGAACATTTTGCTTATTATGTTACTGGGTACACAGGTTATTCCAAGCAAAGTGCTTCTCATATGTTTACTGATCACGATCCATTTACAAGTAATCCTATGATTCAAAATATTCGTGAACTAAAAGATGAGCTTTTGAGGTCTAGTCATTGTGGCGTAGTTGGCTTATCTAGAGGAAACTTTAAAGATTCTACTCTTGTTGGCAAACTAAACGATGGTCATTATGTCTATCACTACAGCCATCCTTTAGGTGGTCAACATCTATATGTAACTACTATTCCTAAATCTCAAAACTTTGAAGCTAGTTATGATTCGGTTCTTCTAGCGTACTATGGCGCATTTATAGGAAGAGGTGAGATCCTCAGTATTGTTAGAAAAGTAAGGGGATGCTAAATGCTTCAATGACTTTTACTATTTGTGCCTAAAAAATACTTTGCATTTAAGAGTGATAGAGATGTCAACTAATAGCCCAACTGTATTTGCAGAAGAACTAGCCAACGAGCTAGATAAAATTCCTGAGCAATACTGGTCAAACCTTTTACAGATTATCCGTTTGTTTCGTGAAAGCGTTACGCCATTATCAGAAAGCCATGCCCAAGATCCTGCGATTATCGAGGCGATCGAAGATTTAGGGCTTGTCCGAGCCATGCTAGAAGTCAAAGACGAAAAGCCTCTTAGTCTACAAGAAGCGCTTGCCGAAATGGAAAGAGAATGAACGTCAATTATCTTCCTAGTTTTCTTAAAGAACTTAAATCTCTCAGAAGTACACCTTACTTCAAACCCATCAACACCCTTGTATTTGAGGAGATTCCCAAACTCGCTGGGTTGACAGATATCAAAAGTGTCAAAAAGCTACAGGGGTATGAAAATGCGTATCGAATTAAAGTAGGGGATTATCGAATTGGCGTGATCTTTGAAGGCGAAACCATTACATTTTGTAGAGTAATGCATCGCAAAGAGATTTATCGCTATTTCCCATAAACTAACTTTCCCGCCACTGACTTTCAAGGAATTGGCTGCTCACCTAATTTTTCTGAATCAGCGATTGCCCGTACAAAAAACCTGACGCTCGAAGATGCGATCGCCTGAACAAGAAACTCAAAAAATTAATTTTTTCTAAAATTTCACCTTAATGAGTAACAATGCTCATCGCTAACACATCACCCATGATCTGACTGTAGTAAACTAACTAGATTAAAAGTGTCTCTACAGTAAACTTAGCGTTTCAACGCGACCTATGGACTTTGCATATCAATACGCATGGCTGATCCCCTTGCTGCCACTTGCTGCAGCATTGATTATCGGCACAGGACTGATTACCTTTAACAAATCCACCAACAAACTGCGATCGCTCTGGTCAATCCTCAGCGTTTCCGCGACGGGCGGCGCAGGGGTGATGTCTGCTAATTTGCTTTGGAGTCAGATTCAAGGACATGAGCCTTATCTTTATAGCTTTGAGTGGGCACAGGCGGGTAGCTTCCATCTCAACATGGGCTTTACGATTGATCACCTAACCTCCCTGATGTTGGTAATCGTGACCAGCGTTGCCTTTTTGGTGCAGATCTACACCGATGGCTACATGGCGCATGATCCCAGCTATGTGAGATTTTACGCTTACTTGAGCCTATTCACCTCTTCCATGTTGGGATTGGTAGTTAGCCCCAACTTGGTACAGATCTACATTTTCTGGGAATTGGTGGGGATGTGTTCGTACCTGCTAATTGGTTTCTGGTTCGATCGCAAGGGAGCCGCTGATGCTTGCCAAAAAGCATTTGTCACTAACCGCGTGGGTGACTTTGGACTATTGCTAGGCTTACTTGGTCTGTATTGGGCAACGGGTACATTTGAATTCGTAGAAATGGGCGAAAGGCTCACCGAATTGATCGAGTCGGGGGCAATTAGCGTTGGCTTAGCTACCTTGTTTGCAATTCTGGTATTCATGGGACCTGCCGCTAAGTCGGCACAGTTCCCCCTCCATGTCTGGCTACCTGACGCGATGGAAGGTCCCACACCAATTTCAGCTTTAATCCATGCAGCGACGATGGTTGCGGCTGGTGTATTTCTGATTGCGCGGATGTTCCCTGTATTTGAAGAAATTCCTGCGGTGATGAATACGATCGCTTGGACAGGTGCATTTACGGCTTTCTTAGGCGCAAGTATTGCGATTACTCAAAACGACATTAAAAAGGGTCTTGCTTATTCCACCGTGTCCCAATTGGGTTACATGGTGATGGCGATGGGCGTGGGAGCCTATGGCGCAGGGCTATTTCACCTGATGACCCATGCATACTTCAAGGCGATGATGTTCCTTGGTTCTGGCTCTGTTATTCATGGCATGGAAGAAGTTGTGGGACATGATCCCGACCTTGCCCAAGATATGCGCGTCATGGGGGGACTTAGAAAATATATGCCGATTACTGCCATTACCTTCTTCATCGGTACTTTGGCAATCAGTGGCATTCCTCCCTTTGCAGGCTTTTGGTCAAAGGATGAGATCCTTGGGGCGACCTATGCCGCTAACCCCGTATTGTGGGCAATCGGCTTTGTAACGGCGGGGATCACGGCTTTCTACATGTTCCGTATGTACTTCACCACCTTTGAAGGTGATTTTCGCGGTACGGACAAGAAGCTGTTGGCGATCGTCAAGGCTGAGAATTCTGTAGGCAAAGAACCATCTGTAGAAAAAGCCCACAGCGATCATCATGCCAGCAAGCCCCACGAGTCACCAATCACGATGACATTTCCTCTGATGGTGTTAGCGATCCCATCGATCGCCGTTGGTTTAGTCGGCACACCTTTGGGCAATTACTTCGAGTACTTTATCCACCCCGCTTCTGAAGTGATTAGTGAAGTTCCTGCAGAGGGCTTTACTCCCGAATTTTTATTGATGGGTGGTAGCTCGATTGGCATTGGCTTGATCGGTATTTCGCTGGCAATCTTGATGTATATGCAGAAAAAGATCGACCCCAGCGCGATCGCCAAGTCCATTCAACCGCTCTATCTTCTCTCCAAAAATAAATGGTACATTGACGAAATTTACAATGCTGTCTTTGTGATTGGCTCACGCCGTTTGGCACGTCAAGTCTTGGAAGTTGATGCCAAGATCGTTGATGGTGCAGTTAACCTTGCTGGGTTTGTCACGGTTGTGAGTGGTGAGGGGCTGAAGTACTTTGAAAATGGTAAAGCACAGTTTTATGCGCTGGTGATTTTCATTGGTATTCTTGGCTTTGTGATTGCCACCTCGATTTAGTTTTAGAGCGCAAAGCGCTCTAGTAAAAAAGGCAGCGCATAGCGCTGCCTTTTTTATATGGTTCGATTCATGCTTTTTTTAAGCTGCTGTTCGCACATATCTAGACTTGTGGCTGGCTCCAAGCAAGCAATACCTTGACATATCAGCGCGATCGCATTGGGGGCGAAATGTTGATCAAAATGGGGATCGATACATAGCATCGCCACTGGATAATAGTGGCGATAGAAATAATCATACTGACTAGTACTGGTCTGCAATAGGGTGTGATTGCGAAACCAGTCAAAGGCAGTCAATAGACTAGGACAAGCCACAGGATTGTTAGCAATTACATGACCAAACCGTTTTAGCGCTAACTCGGCATGATCAAGGTATTCGCGCTTTTTGGTGAGGGTGGCGAGGCGAACCAGATTGGAGATCGCAATCCCATTGGGTGAGGGTGTAGCATTGTCCTGATAGTTACGTTCGCGCAGTAGCAAATGCTGACTGGACTCGCTAGTCGTGTTGAAGTAGCCGCCCGACAGCCCATCCCAAAAATCACGATCAAACTCAGCTTGAATAGTGATCGCCTGAGCTAAATAGAATTCTGCTTGTTCGGGAATTGCTTGGTGCAAGTCCAAAAGCGCTTTAATCAAAAGAGCATAGTCTTCAGATTGAGCAACGACAGAAGCTTGCCCTTCATAATTAATGCGTTGGAGTTTCCCTTCAATCCACTGGTGATCGAGAATGAATTGTATGGCTCTAGTTGCCATCTGTTTGTAAATAGAATTTTGAAAAGCGCGGTAAGCCGTAGCAAGTCCCGAAATCATCAGGGCATTCCAAGCCGTAATTGCCTTGGTATCGGTAATCGGCGGCACACGACCTTCCCAATCAATTTCTTTGATGTCAGCTTGACTGCGGGCCACAGGAAAGGCATCAGACGGACGGGAATATTCACCATAGCGGCGGCGAAATAGTTTGGTGAGACAACTTTCTATCTCTGGAGATAATGTTCCTAACTTCTTGCGTTGCAGGACATTACTTTCTTCAAAATTTCCATGCTCAGAAATTGTGAATTCCTGAACTAATAGTTCCAATTCTGAAGTACTAAAAATCTTTTTTAGTTCCGCATAGCTCCATACCCAAAACTTTCCCTCGCGTCCCTCGCTATCGGCATCTTGGGACGCATAAAAACATCCTTCTTGAGCAAGCATTTCGCGCTGGAGCCATGTGGCAGTTAACTCGCAAGCTCTGGAGATCGCAGGTTCTTCTAGTCCTGACAGCCAGAGATTCGCCAGATATTCCATGATCAAGCCATTGTCATAGAGCATCTTTTCAAAGTGCGGCACTGTCCATGTATGGTCTACCGTGTAGCGATGCCAGCCCCCTGCCACATGATCAAAAATACCGCCAAGGGCTAAATCTAGCCCTCTTTGTTGGACTTTATTTTTAAGCTGGTTATCTCCCCTCTCAAACCTGCTCGCCATCAGCAAGAAATTAGCGTAGGGAATCATTGGGAAACAAGTTCCATAATCACGATTGGTGACTACTTCTGCACATTTCTGAATTCCATTGGCTAGTACATTATCGTTAATAATCGGTACAGGAATTAGCTTATTGATTTGATGAAGATTGCGGACGATTTGTTCTTTATATTCTTGAATATCCCGATTGCGCTCGCTATAAATTTCATTGATAGATTGTAAAACCCTCAAAAAGCCTGGTCTTCCATAGCGCGGCTCAATGGGAAAGTATGTACCACCATAAAAGGGAACTAAATCATCGGGAGCTAAAAATAAGTTCAAGGGCCAGCCGCCACTCTCGCCCATGATCTGCACTGCCTGCATATAGATACTATCGAGGTCGGGACGCTCCTCCCGATCCACCTTGATTGCCACAAAGCGATCGTTCATATAGTCCGCAATTACCGTATCCGAAAAAGCTTCATGTTCCATCACCGTACACCAGTGACAACTAGAGTAGCCAATCGATAGAAAAATGGGCTTATTTTCAGTTCTTGCCTTTTCTAAGGCTTCATTGCCCCAAGGATACCAATCAATCGGATTATCCGCGTGTTTGCGTAGATAGAGACTTTGCGATTGCGCGAGACGATTGGACATAGGACGAACTTTAGCTACGGTGTAATTTTACAGCGCTTTGCGCTTAAACCTAAACGTGGCAAGTTTTTGAAAGTCTTACTTTGCAATACTTTACCGACAAAAGCCTGAAAGCGACGCTTTCAGGCTTTTGTCGGTTCGCGTTAAAGCGCAAAGCGCTTTAAATCAATTCGCCAGTCTCTTGCAAAGAGTGCAAACGTTGATATATCCCACCTTGAGCAAGTAACTGCTGGTGTGAACCAATTTCCACAATTTGCCCCTTGTCTAAGACCACAATTTTATTTGCCTCGCGGACAGTGCTGAGACGGTGGGCAATGATAATCGTCGTGCGTGTTCCCTGAATCCTTTGCATCGCCAGTTGAATCGATCGCTCTGATTCATAGTCAAGGCTAGAAGTTGCTTCATCAAAAACTAAAATGTCAGGATTAACTAGCAAAGCTCTAGCAATGCCTAACCTCTGGCGCTGACCACCAGACAACCGCACTCCTCGCTCACCCACGATTGTGTTAAACCCTTTAGGCAGTAGATGCAAAAATTCATCAACACTAGCGATCGCACAGGCTTCTTTGACTTGAGCAAAGGTAGCGTTAGGGTTGCCATAGACTAAGTTTTCAATCAAGGTTCCGTTAAATATATCGACCTCCTGATGCACGATCGCCAAGCGCTTACGATAGCCCGTGATGTCGAGATCAGTAATCCGATTATCGTCAATTAAAATGCTGCCACCAGACGGCTCAAAATAACGGAACAGTAACTTGATTAAAGTTGACTTGCCCGAACCCGATCGCCCCACAAGGGCTACTGTCTCGCAAGGCTCAATCGTAAATTGAATATTTTCCAGTACAGCGCGATCGCGATCGTAACCGAAGGCAAGATTGCGAAATTCTACCTTGCCCTCAAAGCGATATTGGGGGTACTTAGCTAGTTGATCAATCGCGATCGCCGCATCTTGACCATCATCTTGCTTCATAAACTCATGGAAGCGCATCATCGAAGAATAGCGGCGGGCAAACACTTCAGCTAATAAACAAATCGGTCTTACTTCTGAGTAAGCCATACTTGCCAACGTGGAAATTGTGATGAAATGACCGATGGACAACTTGCCGCCAAAGGTAGCAAATAGCGCCGCTCCAAACACCACAAACTGACAGGCTTCCAAGACCGTATCCCGCGTCATGCCCAGCCTGACATAGCCATTGTGAATTCCCCAGAGCGAAACCTTCGCCTCGCGCTCAAGGCGATCGCGTTGACGCTGATATTCCTTAGCCTCGTTGCCAAAGGCTTTAACAGTCTTAATATTGGTGATGATTTCAGAAGTACGACTCTCCGTATTTTCTTGGTAAACCTCAAGAGTTTCCTCAATTTTGGTGAGTTCCTTGAGCTTTTGTAAACTGCCCAGCAGCACCACAATAAATGAAACCAAAAAGAAAGCAGAAATCCACCATGCGATCGCGCAGATAATTACAAAAATGCCAATAATTCGGAATAGCTTGGGAATTAACTGCCCTGCAATTTCGGGATATGACCACATATGATTGGCTAGCCCTCGCGCCACACGTCCCGCAATCCGCCCAGGATTGTTCTCATCATAAAACTCAATCGGTAAAGTCAAAATTTTGGCGATCGCTCTTTGCGTCTGGTCACGCCGACTTTTAAGAGCCACCTGCCAATGAAAGTTATTCGCAATCAAAACCTGCACAGGCGCACGAATAACCGTCACCACAAAAATCAGCCCTGTCAAAATTGCTAAACTAACTTCTGCGTTCACAGGTTGCCGCACCAAAGCCGCTACTCCATCAATCAATAGGGTAACTTCGCGATCTGGCGATCGTCCTGACAATATATTTAAAATCTGTCCCACGGCGTAAGGAACCGTCAAATCAATGATTTCAAATAGGCTAGAGCCTGCAATGCTCCAGATCGCCGTGATTCGATATCGCTTAAAATAAGCAATGATGTCCCAAAAACTTGCTGTCATAGTTGTCAAAACTCCTACATCAAGTTTACTCTGTGAAACTTACTATAAGTAGCTAGGTATAATTAGCAGCTATGGCTCTAGCTGCGCGTGCGCCATAGCTGCTAATTATTTATAAAAAAATCGCCAGCACCAACTAAAATGCTACAGATAACCAAATACAGTTCTATATCACTAGGCGAAATCGAGATCACAGCGATTCGATCGCAAGGTGCTGGCGGTCAAAATGTAAACAAAGTCTCTACGGCTATACATTTACGTTTTGATATCAATGGTTCCACCCTATCGCCAATCTACAAAGAACGTCTTCTCAATCTTAGCGATCGCCGCATCACCAAAGATGGCGTAATTGTCATCAAAGCTCAGCAACACCGTACCCAAGAGCAAAATAAAGAAGAGGCTCTCAAGAGACTACAGTTATTGGTTAAATCGGTGGCGATCGAACCCACTAAACGCAAACCCACCAAGCCATCACTGGGCGCTCACAATCGCCGTATCCTCGCCAAAACCAAACGTAGCCAGATCAAATCCCTCCGCGCTAATGTAATCGATGAATGATAAGACTCTGAACAGATATTGAGTAAATGATTGTTTTGAATACAGGTTATAAAGATCAAAATGTCAAACATTGAAGTAAACAGCAGAAACAATCATTTCGCTCTAAGTTCAGACAAGAAATCTGTAACTTACTTTCTGTGGGGATTCTGCGGTCTGTTAGCGGTATTAGGGCTGACAACACCTAATCCTTTTGAGACCTTCATAGGATGTTTGATCTGGCCGATCCTTTTCTGGGCTCTTTGGAGACCAGGTGAGCCACCTGTGCTGCTTTTTGCGTCTTTCTTTCAAGCTGTTCAAGTGTTTACCCCTGTGGTAGTAGCAAATTTTGCAGGGGAAACTATAGACCAGACCACCAGATATCAACTGGACATGAGTACTGCTTTTTATTTAGCCGCTCTATCTATAGTTGTGCTAGCTCTTGGGATGAAGATTGGTTCAGGAAGTGCTTCTCCGCAATATTTAAAAAACCTTGACAAAAATAGTCAAGAGCTAAATCCTTCAAAGTTAGCCATAGCTTATGTAATATTTTTAGTGATCTCAACATTCCTAGAATCTATAGCTTTTGCCTATCCTGCATTTACTCAGCTTTTACTTGGGATCTCCTCTTTTCGATGGTTAATTATTTTTTCTATTGCTTGGGCGGGGTTTCGTTATCCTAAATTCTATTTACTATCAATATTCACTAACTTATTGGAAATAGTTATTGGATTCACTGGATTCTTCGGTGAATTCAGGGTAGTGCTATTTCTGTTATTAGTTGTTTATGGTGCAACTAGTACAAAAGTCAGAAAATTACTTAAGCCCCAAGCACTCATTTTAATTTCATTGCTTTTGGCTCTGGCAGTATATTGGCAGGGTGTAAAATCTGATTATCGAAGCTTTGTAAACCTTGGTACTCAAACTCAAGAAGTTAACGTGTCTTTGGAAGATAGATTGTCTTTTCACATTGACTCAATCAGTAAATTTGGCACAGAAGATATTGAGGGAGGATTAGAATCAGGATTAGATCGATTAGGATATATTAGATTTTTTGCTGGTAGTATTAAAACTGTGCCAAGCGTTATTCCTTATCAAGATGGTAGGCTTTGGTCAGAAGCCTTTGCTAATCTAGCACCTCGGCTTCTTTTCCCCGACAAGCCAGTTATTGAAGACTCTAGACGAACAAATATTTTTTCAGGGATTAGAGTTGCAGGTGCTGCTCAAGGGACTTCAGTTAGTATTGGCTATGTCGGTGAAAGTTACATCGATTTTGGGGTTCCCATAATGTATGCGCCAGTTTTTGCTCTTGGGTTTTTCTGGGGATGGATTTATCGATTTTTAGCAAATACTGGCTCAATACCATTATTGGGACAAGCTGCCGCTACTGCTCTCATCCTTAATGTGGCTGTTTATTTTGAGTCATCTAACCTTAAGATACTAGCTGGTGGCGTTATTTCGCTACTAATATATTCAGTCTTTTTGCGTTTTGGTGGCAAGATTGTTTGGAAATGGATTACAAGTAAGCGCTCAAATTTAAATCAAAAAAATCAACTAGATGTCCAGTAACCTTGCATCGGTCAAGTTAGCAATTGTTGCTTCGCATCCGATTCAATACTATGCTCCTCTTTTTCGTCTCATGGCTCAAGATGATTGTTTGAGTATTAAAGTATTTTATCTATGGGATTTTGGAGTTACTGACCAAGTTGATCAAGGATTTAAACAGTCTTTAAAGTGGGATATTCCTCTTTTAGATGGTTATGATTTTGAGTTTGTACCTAATGTTAGTAAAAATCGTGGTACACATCATTTGTTTGGTTTGCAAAATCCCAGCTTATTTAAACAAGTAATGGCTTTTGAACCAGATGCTATTTTGTTAACTGTTTCTTACAACTATGCCAGTATTTATCGGCTTCTTTGGCAAATGCGTGGCGTGAATATTCCCATAATTTTTCGTGGGGACTCTCATCGAATCTTTACAGACAGTAGTTTTAAGCCAAAAATTAAGCGTTGGATAATATCAGCAATATTTAAAAGTTTTGATGCTTGCTTATATGTTGGCAAGGCAAACTATGAGTATTTCCAATACCACGGTATTAAGTCTAAGCAACTATTTTTTGCTCCCCATGCGATCGATAATGCTCGGTTTATGGCTACCGAGGAAACTGATTATCAAGCAAAGGAATGGATGCAGGAGTTAGGAATTCCTTTGGGACATCAGGTGATTTTATTTGCGGGAAAGTTTGAAGATAAAAAGCGACCTTTGGATTTAATTAGAGCTTTTATTGATGCAAATCTAGAGTCTGTAGTTTTATTGATGGTTGGGGCGGGTAAGCTAGAAGCAGAATTAAGGCAGTATGTTAGGGAAAATAATATTTTTAGCGATCGCATTTTCTTTGCACCATTTCAAAACCAGTCCTTAATGCCACGTACTTATGCTGCGGGTGACCTATTTGTATTGCCTAGCTATGGCAATGGTGAGACTTGGGGCTTGGCAGTTAATGAAGCGATGGGTATGGGTTGTCCTGTGATCGTCAGTAGCCATGTGGGTTGTGGCGCTGACTTGGTAAAGCCGTTTGAAAATGGGCTGATTTTTGAGGCGGGTAATGTTGCTGATTTGACAGCTAGTTTTCATGAGGCAATGGGCGATCGCGATCGCCTGACCCGATGGGGCGCAGCAAGTAAAAAAATTGTTGCTAATTATTCTTACGAGAATGTAATTGTGGGATTAAAGCAAGCTTTGGCAGCAGTTTTATAAACAAGAAAGCCTCGCGATGCGAGGCTTTCTGACTAGGGATCGACCCAGCGATCGTCGGATTTGATTAGGGCAATTAATTGCTCTACACCTTCCGCTTCAGGGACTCGCTTAATTTCTTCCTTGCCCCGATAGAGCGAAATAATGCCAGGAGTTTTGCCAACGTAGCCATAGTCAGCATCTGCCATTTCCCCAGGTCCATTGACGATACAGCCCATGACAGCAATATCTAAACCAACTAAGTGACTGGTGGCTTCACGGACTTTATGCAGAACCTCTTCGAGATTAAACAGAGTGCGTCCGCAGGAGGGACAAGCCACGTATTCCACCATCGTTTTGCGAAGCCCTAGGGACTGCAAAATGCTGTAGCAAACGGGAATTTCTTTTTCAGGGGCTTCAGTCAGAGAGACGCGGATTGTGTCGCCGATGCCTTGAGACAGCAAAGTGGCAATACCTGCGGTAGATTTAATCCGACCGTATTCGCCATCGCCTGCTTCGGTTACGCCTAAGTGCAGAGGGTAGTCCATACCTAACTGATCCATGCGTTTGACCATCAGTTGATAGGCGGCAATCATCACAGGCACGCGAGAAGCCTTCATCGAAATCACAATATTTCTGAAGTCAAGATCTTCGCAGATACGGATAAACTCGATCGCAGACTCGACCATCCCTTGAGGGGTATCACCATAGGTAAATAACATCCGCTCAGCTAGTGAGCCGTGATTTACCCCGATTCGCATCGCTTTGCCCTGTTCTTTGAGAGAGAGAACTAGCGGCTTGAGGGTATCGCGTACCTTTTCGGCAATTTCATCAAATTCTGATTGAGTGTATTCGGTGCGGTTTGCTTTGGGCTTTTCAAAAACATAAAGCCCTGGGTTAATGCGAACTTTATGGATATGCTTAGCAACTTCAAGGGCAATCTTCATGCCGTTGTGATGCACATCAGCGACGAGAGGTACATCTAAATAAGTGCGTTTTAGCTTTTGACGAATTTCTGAGAGGGCGGCGGCGTGCGCCATGCTAGGAACAGTGACACGGACAATCTCGCAGCCAATTTCATGGAGTCGGCGAATCCCTGCGACAGATCCATCAATGTCAAGGGTATCTTCATTGATCATTGACTGGACAACTACAGGATAATTCCCGCCGATGGTAATGTTGCCGACTTGAACAGGTCGAGTTTTGCGTCTCACAATTACGCCGAGATTTTCGCTGCCATCTGGCTGATCGCTGGCTTCAATTTTGCCGTTTTGGGTAGCTTTTGTATTCTCAGAAACAGTCGCCATAAAACTTTTAGTTACTTTCTAGTTATCAGTTTATCTGAAGTAGGACATTGTGAGTGAATCTAGTATGTAGTTTTCAGCGCCTTGGCACTGAAAACTACATACTAGATTCCTAAGTTAGTGGCGATCGCCTTGGCTAATCTCTCGGAAGCTCCTTTTGTCCCAAGTCGCTCTAGACCGTTAATTTTGCACTTCTCCAGATATTCGCGATCGCCTAAAGCCCTTTGCACATATCTAGCCGCCTCTAACAAAATTTCAGATGTTGCTGCTTCTTTACCAATGGTTTGCACTGATAAACCTAATAATCTTTGTTGAGCTTCGGCAAAGCGATAGGAAAATTGGGGACCATTGCCGATAATTTGCACTACGGGTTTGCCTAATCCAACGGCTTGCTCTACGGCTGTACCTGCCATGCCGATCGCCAAATCGCAACTATGTAGAATATCAGCAAAAGCATCACTAAAACAGAGAATAATTATTCGCCCATGATAAAGTTTCCCCTCGTCATATTGCCAACCTGCTTGAGCTGCAATTTCTGGTAGTAGCGGCATCATGCTGGGTACAAGAGCAGCGCGAAATTGTACAGGTTGCGGGGCGAACTCTTGGCTAATGGCTTCACATAGACACATTTGCAAAACTAAGTTTTCCGCAGCTTCAGGTAAACGGCTACCCGTCAGTAAGGCGATCGCTGGTGCATCAGAACTTAGACATAAGTCTTTGCCCGTTGGCTCAAGCACATCCATAATTGGATAGCCAAGGAAACTGGCATTTTGATAACCTCTTTGCCTGATTAGATCGGCACTGTAAGCATCACGAGTAAGAATTTGTTTGCACCGTGGCGATCGCATCATCAGGGCTTGCTCCCAACGCGGGATATAGCGATTTTCATAAAATGCTGATGATGAGACTAGAAACATGGCATAGGGCAATCCTGTCAGGTAAGCAAAAAGCGCAGGAAGCACATCCCCAGTCGCAAATACAAAATCACAGGTTTTGCTACATTTTCTTGCTGCTTTAATTTGCTGCCAAGTTAGGGCAATTAGTCCTGAGCGAAAGTCTTCGATCTGCTTGGTGACACTCATATAAGCAAACCCGCCCGATGGCAAAGCTTTGGTGGGAGTCACAATCTCCACACCTGCGCGGCGGTAGGCATTACCATCCCCAACTAGGGGCAGGGCAACTGTTTCCACATCAGCGTAGTTAGCGCATAAAGCTTTTAGTACTTCACAGGCATTCAAGTCTTCGCCATTACCATTACTGATAAATAAAACTCTTTTTCTCTTAGTCACAGAAATATTCACAGCGCCTTGCGCTCGATTAATACCCAGAGATTTTTAAAAAGCGCGGCTCCGCCGCGCTTTTTAAAAATCTCTGTACTATATTTTAAGCTTCAACAGGTTGTAAGTAGCTAGGCATAATTTTGAAAGCATTGCAAAGCAACGCTTTCAAAATTATGGGTTTGAGAGCAAAGCGCCATTGTATGATTCCCAGAAGGGAGAATCTAGCAGTAGATTCAGATCAACGGGGAAGGGATTATCCTCGGAGAAAGTTTCATTGGGATAAGACATTCGCACTTTAACCAATGCTTTTGTATAAGCCTCGGCAATAGAATCTAAGCAAAATCCCTTGAGACTGGGAGACTGTTCTAACGCTTCACTAAGTTGACATTGAAATTCTTCTATTTCACTAATCCAATGGTTATAGGTGTTAGGGCTGTTTACACAACATAGTTTGAGGGCATGGATGAATATTAATTTTAAAAAGCTCTTAATCTCACGGCGATCGCGTCCTGCCAAACCCTCAATCTCCTCAACTAAAGCGTCAATATCTAATCTCTGTAAGTCACGCGATCGCAAGCAATCTAGGGTTTCTTCAAACCAAAGATTGAGGTCTTGTTGATAAAGTTTCGATTGGGTTAATGTTTTAGTCATTTTAGTAAAAGACTCTTTTAACTGAATGGAAAGAGGCTTCGACTTCGCTCAGCCAACGATATACTGTGGCTGAGCGAAGCCAAAGACCAGAACCAATTTGATAATTTTCAGCGCCTACAGTGCTGAAAATAACTAAACGTGAGCCGCACGCTTGTAGGCTTCATCCAAGACTTCGCTAAGGGTAGGGTGCGCGTGAACGATGGTGGCTAGTTTCTGCACAGTCTGGCGATCGCGAATTGCGGCGGAAGCTTCATGGATCAGGTCGGCTGCATGGATGCCAATGATATGCACACCCAAAAGTTCGCCTGTATCTTCGCGGTAGATGATTTTGGCGAGTCCTTCCGTTTCACCTTCGGCGATCGCCTTAGAATTACCCTTGAAGTAAGACTTAGTATTAGCGACCTTAAAGCCTTCGGCGGCTCCCTTCTCCTTTGCCTGTGGCTCAGTTAAGCCGACAAAGCTAACTTCGGGATGGGTAAAGGCAGCCGCAGGGATGCTTTGGTAATCGACAGTAGCGGGGCGATCGCAGATATTTTCCACTGCCACAATCCCTTGTGCCGAAGCTGCGTGGGCTAACATCATTTTGCCAGTGGCATCGCCGATCGCCCAGAGGTGCGGTACGGATGTCGCCATGCGATCGTCCACCTCAATAAAGCCGCGCTGGTTAGGTGCAAGACCGACACTCTCTAAGCCCAGATCCTTAGTTAAAGGAATCCGACCAGTGGCAACTAGGCAAGCATCAACTTCTAGAACTTCCACGACTTTCTTAGTTTTAGCATCGGTGAGTTCAATCTTCACAGGTGAGCCTGCGGTGATCTTGGTGGCGAATACGCCTGTACGGGTTTCGATGTCACGGGGTTTTAATAAAACTCGTTCTGCAATCTTGGCAATATCTGGATCGAACCCTGGCATCAGTACATCCAAAGCTTCGATCATCGTTACTTCCGAACCCAGCGCCGTATAGACATCGGCAAATTCTAAACCGATGTAACCGCTACCGATAATCGCTACCCACTGCGGCAAGGTTTCGAGACGTACTGCCTGATCGCTGGTATATACAGTTTTGCCATCTAGTTCCACACCACGCGGGACAAATGGCTCAGAACCTGTGGCGAGAATAATATCTTTAGCCGTATAGATTTTGTCGCCGACGCTGACCTTTTGCTGACCTGCGATGCGCCCACGCCCTTGGAGAATATCTACGCCTAAACGCTTGAGGCTATTGGTCAGGTCGCCACGTAATTTTAAAACGAGATTATCGGCATGGTTGGCGATCGCCCCACGATCAAAATTTACTTCACCAACCTCAATACCCAGCGCCTTGAGATGATGCTTAGCCTTCATTTCGCGCACCCGTCCCGAAGCTGCTAGCAAAGCCTTAGAGGGGATACAGCCACGGTTGACACAGGTTCCACCCATAACGTTATCTTCAACGATCGCCGTTTTGAGTCCACAGGCGATCGCATGGAGTGCCGCGCCATGTCCACCAACGCCTGCACCAATAATGATCAAGTCGTAATCAAATTTGTCCGACACCAATTTTTCTCCAGTAGAATCGATCTTCTATTTTGGCATCGTTCAAACCAAAAAGCGAGTGGCGGCGCGATGCGCCGCCACTCGCTATACCGATTGCTATAAATGTCGGCGCGATGTGCCGACATTTATAGCAATTGCGGATCATAACGACCAAGAATAATTTTGCGAGCATTGCTTTGCAAAGCTCACAAAACTATTCTTGGTTCGGGTTTGAGCGCAGAGCGCTGTATTTTGAGTTATACAATTTGTTCGCTAATCTCAACTAGACGAAAATGGGGGGGGAACTTGCCATCTATTTTGATTTGTTTGATGTATTCCGAAGGGATACGCCATAGTAGCTTGGTGTCTAGCGCCCTCATGATGTCACCGCGATCAACTACTCCCGCCACAGAACCAACAGGCGATCGCACAATCACATAGCGCAATTGCTTCTGTTCCATTAGGTTAATGATTTCATAGATTTTAGTTTTGAAATCGACTGTATCCAGCTCTTCAAAGGGTGTAATCAGTGACTGAAGCGTTCTTGATTGCCACATTTCACTATCGATATTCCGAATCGAATTTGCCGAAATCAGCCCGCGATCGCGCCCATTAGAAGAAGCAATATAGATGGGATGAGCGTCTTTCTCTTCCATTAGGAGAAACTTATCCGCAAAGTCACGCAATGACAGATCTGTATCTACTAGGCGAAAGTCCCTTGTCATTGAGGCTTCAGCATCAATATCCATCAACGCTTGTCGCAAGTTGTTGAGATATAGATAGCCACCCGCACTACCAAACAGGAACCACCCTAAAAACAAAAGGAATATCCCAGAGAAATTTGAGAGCAATACTAGTCCGCCCCAAATCATGATCAAAACGCCAAAGACCTGCCCTGATCGTGCAGCCCATCGGATACCAGCGTAGCGATCGCCTGTGACTTTCCAGATGGCAGCTTTTAAGATGTAGCCACCCTCAAAAGGTAGGGCGGGGATGAGGCTAAATACGGTAAAAATAATATTAATTCGCGCAATATTTAAAGAAATGATTGTCCAAATCGTGCGGGAATTACCAATAGTTTCAGGAAGTGTTTCGATGATTTTGGGATCGGTGGAAAATACTGCATCACCTGCTAATAGCCACGCGACTGTAAAGCCGACTATGCCAACAAATAGGCTGACTAGCGGCGCAGCGATCGCAATACTAAACACAGAGAGGGGATCTTGGGGTTCTGGCTCAAAGGAGTTTGCTCCGCCCATAAATTTAATATTGATGGCACTAGTTTTTACGCCTCTTGCTTGGCTCATCACTCCGTGGGCAATCTTGCTCGCAGCGATCGACAGGAAAAATAAAACTGCGGTGATCGCTCCATAGCCCAAGGAAAATGACGGCGATAGCTTTGTATAGGCAGCACTCAACCAAACGGCAAGAAAGCCAATTACCAGAAACCAAGATGCATCGATATAGATGGGAATGCCCAGAATACTGCCGATGCGGATACCGCCTCTCATGTTGTATTTTTCCTAATTGATCTATGGACGAACTGGCTTTTATACCAGTCAAAAAAACCATGCATAACATTTTAGCTTTTATAGCTGTCGTCATTCCTGATTAGAAATCAAAACCTCACAAGTTTATAGAGAAACCCTCCAGAACCCATTTAAGAATTGTCTAGATCTCCGAGAATTTAATTCTTCCACCTCTTTAATGGGGATCTTGGAGAGCTCTTAACCGCAAGCAGTAATTCTTAAATGCTTTCTTAAGTTAAGTTGCGAAGGGCTTCGACACCGCTCAGTCGCCAACTTATACCGATGGCTAAGTGGAGTCGAAGCCATATTTTTCTGGGTTTTACAGCTTAGTGAGACTTTGTGTAGTAGTAGAAATTTTTAAGAAGTTGTTACGCCTGCTTCTTAAAAATTTCTTGAATTCTAAACATATACAAAGCGCTGTGGTGTACTTTAGTTTTCTAAGGAAAACCAGAAGGGCAGGGAATCTTTAGACGTAAATTGGCTTAGCTTTCTGCTAGTGCACTCACATCAAAGTTGGAGTACCTATAGTTCCAATGTTTAAATTAAAGTCGCAATTTTCAAAGCTTCTAGCATTACTACTGATAGTTTGCTTAACCTTCTTCACGGTATCTGTGGCTAATTCTCAACAACGTCCGTTAAATGAAGCCCAATCCCAAATATCTGCTAAAGATGCAACCAAATACAAATTGGCAAGCGAGTTGCTGTCAGAGACAGGAATCGATAAAAGATACGATATGCATTTTGACCATTTGATAGGTTCCTTGATCGGTAAAGGTGATGATTTTAATCTTTATGCAAGATTTAAGAAGATGTTTCAACGAGAAATTGGGTGGAAACATTTCCAAGATGCCTATGCAAAAAGGCTGGAAACCGATTTTTCGGAAGATGAATTAAAGGAATTGCTAAGTTTGTTCAAGCAGCCTTTGATGAAAAAGTTGTTACAGTCTGAAGTTACGGCATATGAAGTTGATACATCTAAACAGAGGTTCAAAATGGGATTTGAATTATGGAACAACTACAATGACAGCAAAATAAGCTTGCCAGATTAGTAGCGGCGCTTTGCGCTGGCAGTTTAGAAACTTTTAGAAGCGCGGCGGAGCCGCGCTTCTAAAAGTTTCTGGAGTTTAAGTAAGCGATCGCACTTTCGCGATCGCTTATTACTCCATCAAGTTTGGCAAAGCGCAAATTTTGTAGTATTTCCCCCATTTCCTTACCTGAAGGGTATCCCAGATTTTTAAGATCTGAGCCTGTTAAGGGTGATTTGATCATTTGCCACTGAGTAAGGTAATTCCAAATGCTGCGCCGACAGCACATATCAAGTCTTGCTGCGGTAAGAATCAAAGTCTGGTTGTCAAACTTTTCCAGATGTTGGCAGATCTCAGAAAGTTTGGGGCGATCTTGTAAAAGTTTTGGAAAGCTTTCCAAAAGCGCAGCAAGTTTCGCAAACCGATTTTTTTGCTCAGTTGTTAATCCTAAATCTATTTGACTAGAGATCGCAGGGTTTAGATAGGACAGCAATAATTCCAAACCGAAGGCTAACGGTGAAATTGCCCCATAGTTTTTGGGATTGTGGCGCTTGAGGGATTTTAACCAGTATTGCGATCGCCGCCATTGATGTTTAAAACAGTTAGCTGGATCTTGGGGCAACTTCAAACTGGGATCGATGCAGCGCAAAATATCTAATTTTTGCAAGGTTTCAAACATTTGAACGGACTTAGGTTCCGCAAGCGTATACATTAATTCGGCACGCAGTCTGGCTCCGCCGATCGCATCATGGAGTCCACTGGACGTTGTGGCGATAATGTCAGCATAGGTGTCTGGGGCGATCGCCAAATCTAGACGCACTGCAAATCTGACCACCCGAAAGAGACGGCGCGGATCTTCGATAAAGCTACCTTGACGAATGGCACGTACTTGTCTGCGGGCGAGATCACCTAAGCCATCAAATTGATCGATCACTTCACCCCTAGTTCCTTGCTCTCGGTCTAGTTGCACCGCAAGGGCATTGATTGTAAAGTCGCGCCGATAGAGATCTTGATCAATGGTGGTCGCTTCTACCTGCGGATTTGCGCCAGCATAGGCATAGACCTCCCGCCGTGCTGTGGCTAGGTCGATCGCAAATTCATGGTCAGTAGCTGAGGCTTGCCAATGGATTTCCGCAGTTTGAAATTTTTCATGGATTTGTAATTTTGTCTCTGGGAAAATCTGGTGCAAAGCGATCGCCACCTTAATTCCTGCCCCGATTGCCCCATCAAAGACTAAATCTAAATCCTTAGGAAAAGAATTTTGTTTATTTTTGTTTTGCGCTCCCTGTTCACTCAAAATTGCATCACGGACTATGCCCCCCACCGCAAAGGCTCGCAAGTTTAGATCCCTCGCAATATCCGTAATTGCTAAAATTACCCGCCATTGCAAAGGACTAAAAAAAAGCTCAAAGTTGGTTAAGTGCATAGCAGTTTAAGTAATAACTTTGAACAGCGCTTCGCACCGCTCAAAGTAGCGAAAGAAACTAATTTTTAAGGGAGCAGCGATGCTGCTCCCTTAAAAATTGATTCCTTATTTTACGGCGCAGCCCTTACGATATGACTAGAAATTGCTTGGATTTAGAAATTACATGAACTATTTAGTCAGTGTTTGGAGCGATCGCATGAAAGCTGAGGAAGTTTACACGCGCCTAGAATCAGAAAAATTTCCGATGGAATCTATTTCTATTCTGGGCAAGGGCTACAAAAGTGCTGAAGAATTTGGCTTCATTGATCCGATGGTGCAAGGACGTAAGCAAGCTTTTTTGATGTCCTATTGGCTAGTCCCCTTTGGTTTTCTCTCTGGAGTCGGGTTTAGTCTTGTGACTGACTTACATACCTTTGCTTGGGCAGGTACGATCGGCAACCATGCGATCGGTGGCTTATTGGGAGCCTTTGGTGGTGCGATGGGCAGCATCTTTGTGGGCGGCGGCGTTGGCGTGGCGACTAGCAGTGACTCGGTACCACTGCGTAACCGTCTGGATGAGGGCAAATATTTGATCGTTGTCCAAGGTACTGATCAGCAAGTAGTTCGCGCTAATCAAATTATGCGTCCGTTGCGTCCTGAAAATATCCAAGGATATATTGCTCCCTAGTGGGGACTAGGCTTCGACTTCGCTCAGCCACCTTATGACCGCTGGCTGAGCGAAGTCGAAGCCAGCTTCTTCTACGGCTGAGGCATTCTTGTGGAAACTAATCTCAATTCAGGGGGGATTGCATCTGTTGATTCATCAAATTCTAAGAGCGTTTCCTTGGTTGGTAAATAGCCTGATTCACCAAAAGAAATTAACATTCTCTGTAAAGCAATCCAGACTTCAGATTCAAACTCCCAATCATAGCGAGAGTTAGCACGACCCGCGATCGCCCGTAGAGCCCAAAAATAGCTATTTCTGACAATTGAGCCTTGCTTGTTATATTTGGGGACATCTTCGCGATGGATAAATAAAACCTCGTTATCAATTTTGACCCGCATTGTTTTTAGTCCTTGATGGGTACAGCGCTTTCTGGGATTTGTAACGATAGGCGACGCTTCGCGTCGCCTATCGTTACTGTAGTGAAATTTCTTGACTAAAGTCTTGTACTTTTTGGAACTGATAAAAGCCCATAATTGCTCCCCAAATGGCAGCACCAGTGTCAGGATTCACGCCGCGATCGCCACTCCAAAAGCTACTCTCCGTAACCTCAAACCCCAAAACCACCTGCCGCATTTCATTCATATATTGAAAGTAGCATTTAGCATCTTCAGGCATCGTCGCCTTGTACCTGCCATTCTCAAAGTTTAAATCCAACAGACAACCACTCAGCGGCTCAATGTCATTGATCGTAATCTGGTTAAGGCGATCGCGACTTTTGCCAGCACCTACCCACGCACTCGGCTCTTTAAAACCCCAGTACCTGACCTGAATCTTGCCATCCGTTTCGACCAACTGCAAAATACGTTGACGGTAAGTGCGATCGCAATCTAACGCATTAGCCTGTTCAGCAAATAGCGCCACGCTATTTAACACAGCAACAGGAATAGGACGCTGCCACCAAACTAAGTTGACAAACCAAGCAGGTTGCTCAAGGGACTGCTGGCGATTACTAAATTCTCCTGACATCCAAGAGCTAACTTGTAAAATCTGGTTAGAATTACTCATACTTAATTAAAGCGCTTGGCGCTGACTGAGAACCCAGAAAGATTTTTAAAAGCCTTTAAAAGATTAATGGCGGCGCTTCGCGCCGCCATTACCATTTTTTGAAGTTACTCGACAACCGTATCAACTTCTTCGATAGGGGCTTCCGCATCAGGAATATCTTCTGCGCTTTCTTCTACAGCTTCAGGCTCTAACTTGATCGTCATATAACGAATTACATCATCAGCAAGACGCATACTTCTTTCTAAGGCTTCGATGGTCGTAGGAATAGCAGAGTAGTTCAACTGAATGTAGATACCTTCGCGATGTCCCTTGATGTCATAGGCTAGTCGTCTGCGACCGCGATGTTGAATGGTAATTTCTTCAGCTTCTTGTTGCACCAAAAAATCTTGGTATTTAGCGATCGCCGCATCTGCTTCCTGATCGGGAAGGTCAGGGCGGAGGATATACATGGTTTCGTATAAACGTTTGACAGTCATTTTGTTAGTTCCTTACGGGCTTAATTAGGCTTCTTTTTTTGGAAATTTGAAGCAAGGATTTATGATTGTATCGCTTTATAGCCGATATTTCCACCTAATTTTGATGTGAATACTCCAATAATTAGGCG
>QBLS01000060.1 GCA_003249015.1 Pseudanabaena sp.
ATATTGCTTTTAAACCTGTCGTGATACAGTTTTACACGAATCGTTGCCATACCCGTAGAAAATTTACTGCGTCTGCTGATTGGTTAAACAAATCTGCTAACGGTAACTCAAGGGCTGTTGCGCGAGCAAAATCTTGGGTAGATAGAGCGATTCGTTACAGTCAAGTAAGTTGGTTTGAGGGATATCGTCAAGATTGCTCTGGTTTAGTCAGTATGGCATGGGAACTTAAAGATAGTCTTGGTCGCCCCATAAGCCCAGCAACTTCAGCGCTACCTCAATACGCGACTACATTGAGCAGCAAGTCTCAGCTACAGCCTGGTGATGCTATCAATAATCGCGGTATTGGCAATGCTGGTCATGTTGTGTTATTCGTAAGATGGGTAGACCAATCAAAAGGTACATTCGTTGCTTATGAACAAAATGGTGGTAAAGGTAAGGCTGTTGAGACTAATCTTACACTAGTAGATTTGACTGCTAGTGGGTTTAATATCCGTGAATACACATCACCAAAAATTAAAACCCCTTGGTATTTAGAGCGGAAGAAATAATAATTTGCCTCTTGCTTAAATCGAAACACTCCACAGAACAAATTAGGTAAGCGGTTTTGTTTATTGGAAACTCAGTAAACATCACCACTTACCTAATTTTCTTTTTTAGGAGTACAGGCTAATGCTTAGAAGCAAATTTTTGCTACCCACCTTTTTAATAGAACTATGGCGCACCATGTTTGTCGTAATTTGCCTAGTTTTAGTTCTCGTAATTTTTGAAGGGTTTCACTAAACTAGTAGATCCACTGAAGATACTGTATCAGTTTCAGCCTCTTTTTTGTCTTGATCAGTAGAGCCAATAAAAAATAATTTCCAACTTTTTAACTAATTATCGCATAGCTCGATTGAGGTCAACAGTATATAGAGATGTAAGCGATGAAACAAATCCACTCAACAAAAAAATAAGTTCAGTGCATAGTTCTCAAAACCTTACAGAAAGAATATGTAGTCAACTAAAAAATATTAATCATATGTCGTTTACATCTCTAAAGCTTACTGCAACATTTGTAGTTTCTGGAATTATAGTTTTTTCATCAATCACTCATTCAGCTAACGCTCAAACGGCTACTTTAAATAAAATGCCATGGGAATCTGGATTTACAGGAACTATCACACAAACCTTACATGGAACTACATCAGGGTTTAAATTACCTTCTGTTGATATAGGACTGGAGAATGGAACACCGATTCTTACTCCACAAAACTCTAAGGTTGTCTTCTCTTGTCTTGCAAAGGGTTCTAGTAGACACCATACAGTTTTGATGGAAACTTCTGACACTAAACAGCGCTACTCGTTGATTCATGTTGATGCTACTCCAGGCACATTATATATTGGTCGGGTGTTTCACCGAGGAGAAAGAGTTGGTGTAGTTGCTAATGATACTCCCAAGGATAGTGGTTGTGCTATTTCCTATGGACGGCATCTACACTTCGGATTACCAACTAATGATACGTTGGTTGATGGAGTTAGACTGAATGCAGCCAATGTCAATACTCTTTTTGCCAACCGCTTTAAACCTAGTGGAAAAATATCCTCCACCAACAATCCTATCATCAAGAATACAAATGGGAGAGATTTTGCTGGTGGCAAGTGTCTAGATGTGCGGGGAGGTTCTGTATACAATGATGGAATTCAAACACAGATTTGGGACTGCAACGGCACGATCGCTCAAGAATGGAAAGTTGTTGGCGATACCATTAAAAATACGGCTGGCAGGTGTTTAGACATTCAGGGTGGTAACATTTTCAAAGATGGAACTCCTGTTTGGCTCTATCAATGCAATGGCACTAACGCTCAAAAGTGGAATTTCAATCGCAGTACAGGTGAAATCCGTAATCCTGTAAGCAATAAGTGTCTTGATGTCAGGAGCGGCACTATTGGCAACTCTGGTACACCAGTCCAGATTTGGGCTTGCAACGGAACTAATGCCCAAAAATGGAATTAGGGGCTAAATGAGAGGTATGTACTGGCAACAATGCAATACCTCTCATTTCTACTGTAATTTAGTTTCAATCAAATTTTAGCCGAGTGGGTTATGAGAAAATTCAAATATTTATCATTGCTAGGTCTATTTAGTATCGCTGGATTTAACTTTTTTGTTTATCCATCATTAGCCCGTTATCCATATCCAGAAATCAATCAATCTCCTCAATACGAACCACTTTGTTTTATTAAAATGACAGATGGTAAAGTTTTGGACCTAAGTAGTATGTGTGGGAAAGGCATTCAAAATACTGAATTTATTCCTACTCCAGTTGCTGAACCTACCCCATATCTTGAAGATCTAAAGTATATGCCAATTATTACCACACCTACTCCTCCACCTTCTAGCTAAAAAGTTGAGATAGTCAACTAAAATTTCTTGAATAGCGTGGATCGCATAAATCGAGATACTCCACAGAACAAATTAGGTAAGCGGTTTTGTTTATTGAAAACTCAGTAAACATCACACTTACCTAATTTTCTTTTTTAGGAGTACAAGTTAATGCGTAGAAACATCTTCTACCTGCTAGGCGCGATCGCCTGCTTCTTGGCTAACGTTCCCACTGCCTTTGCCTCTGGTCTATGGAACTACACCTACGACTCAAACAATGACAGCATCGCTGGTAATGGTTTTGGAGGACTACGAATTGGTGGCACTGGCTATGAGGTATATGGCACTGGCTACAAAATCGATAACAACTCTTTTATCTTTGGAGTCAGCACGAACCTTCCTCGTGAAGGTAGATATACAGGACCGTCTCTTGGAAATTTTTCTATAGAGAATAACTCTATTGCTTTAGGAGATTTGTTACTAAATTTCAAAGGAGTTTCCCTTGATGGAGCTAATGGCGAATTATTGGGCATCCGATTTGTTCCAACGAACGATGCAGGAGTTGGTGGCACTGGTCTTTTTGCGAGAGTAACAGCTATATCCAAAGCAGGTGAAAACGCAGGATGGCGGTTAGCCCCATGGAGAGATACGGTGCAGAGTCGTGGCGGTAATCCCACTCACGGCGCTTTATCTGCCAACGATTCATATTTTGGCGGCAATCCCTATGTACCAACTGTAATCGGAGGTGGAGTCAAACTAGCTGATATCACGTTACTGGATGCTTTTGGCTTACTGCAAGAAGGCTTTAATACGGGTATGTTTGGCGGTAGTCAGATCTTTGGCTTCAAGTTAGATCGTTCATTTTTGCCTGAAGGTAGCTTTATTGCTAGCCTATTCTATGAATGCTTCAATGACGGCACAGCATTCTTTGGCAATGTTCCCCCTGTATCAAGTATTGGATTCCCAATTTCAAATATGCCAATTGTTAGTGATCCTCTCCCTGCAAGACCAGTACCAGTACCTGCTGCTTTCCTCGGCATTGCTGCCGCAGGATTATTTGGTGGTAAAAAGCTATTGCAGCGTAAGCAGCAAGTTAAGGCATAAACTTTTTGCCAAAGAGATTAAGGCATATTGTAGAAATAACTTGCACAGGCAAGGGGCTTAAGCCCCTTGTTAAGGCTAATAAAATCTTCCAAGATGCTTAACTTATTTTTTCAAGCTGCCTAAAGGAGGCATCGCTAAGCGATGCCTTCTTTTTTAACAACATCTGCATAAATCAAAAAGATTCTACAGAATGAACTAAATGATGAACCCTATAGAAATAGATAGCAAATATGCAAGCTAAGTCTACTGCACCCAATCTATCCATTGTCAATTCTACTCCTTGGCAACTGCTCAAAACTGGCAAAATCTCCCACGAAGAGGCGATCGCTAAACTTGTTAATTCTGATGGAACGGTAAGTATCAAACTGCTTGATCCAGAAGTATATGATCTTTTCTTTCGTCAAGCTCGCAATCAAACAGAACTGCCCTATCTAATTCCGCTATTGTTTTGGCGCAAACGATTCTTTATAGGCGCACCTGAAGTTATTTCAGAACTGGATATTAAAAGAATTGGCAATTTGATGGATATGACTGTTGAAGTGGTATCCATTACAAAAAAGAGCTATCAAGAATGGTTTCTCAAGCAGAATATTTGTAATGATCGCATTTCTCTATCGGAGACAGATATTCCCTTTGCAGATGAGCTCGCACCGATGGCGATCGCCGATACAGCAGAAATGTATCTCTCAAAAGCAGACGATCAAATTAGTCGTATCAAAGCAATCATCGCCAGTGCCTTAAAAAGTCGTGCTAGTGACATTCATCTAGAGCCAACTCAAAAGGGACTACGCATTCGTTTTCGCGTTGACGGTATTTTACAGGATGCGCAAATTTTGCCCCTTAACATTAGTACCATGATTACCAGCGCCATCAAGGTGATGGCAGACATGGATATTGCTAAAAAGCGTATTCCTCAAGATGGTCGGATCGGTGAAAAATATGCTGATGACCAAATGATGAAGGGGTTAGATATGCGGGTCAGCACACTTCCTAGTGTTAATGGCGAAAAAGTAGTAATTCGTTTGCTTCCCCAAGAAAATCCCTTTTCAAAAATTGCTGATCTTGGCTTTACGCCAAAGTCTCAACAGGTTTATGAAAAATGGATTCGTCAGCCGCAAGGGATGATCATTTTTACAGGACCAACTGGTTCGGGTAAGACTAGTACGCTCTATACAAGTTTGCAGGCGATCTCTACCGAAGAGATAAATGTCACCACCGTAGAAGATCCTGTCGAATACGTTCTCCCTAATATTACCCAGACCCAAGTTAATGAACTAGCAGGTATGACTTTTGCTGCTGGCTTACGCGCAATCTTGCGCCAAGACCCCGATGTGATTTTGGTTGGTGAAATTCGCGATGTCGAAACGGCAGAAACCGCTGTTCGTGCTGCCTTAACTGGTCACTTAGTCCTAACCACCATGCACACCAATGATGCGCCCAGCGCAATTCCGCGTATTCGCGATATGGGACTTGATCCTAGTTTGGTTAGTGATTCCCTGCTTGGTGTGGTGGCTCAGCGCCTTGTGCGCCGTAATTGCCCCCATTGTTCAGCCATATATGTACCAACTACGCAAGAGCTTGAAGAAATTGGGCTGAGCCAAGACGAAATCAAGAATGCTAATTTTCGTAAGGGTAATGGCTGCTCTAAGTGTTCTCATAAAGGCTATTTAGGGCGCGAGGCAGTTATTGAGTTGCTTGAGGTAGATGATGTGATGCGGCAAATCATTTATGAAGGTTCAATGACACAACTAACTCAATATCTACAAACTATTGATTTTCAATCTTTCCGAAAAGCGGCGATCGCCAAAGTAATGTCTGGTGTTACTACCATCGCTGAGGTTTTACGGGTATTACCGCGATCAGCTTTAGCTAGGAAAAAGAAATCGTTGAGATCATCAGGATAGTTAACTTTTTGCGGAGTCTATCATGAGAGGAGTATAGCTAATGAAATCTCTAGGATTTCATTAGCTATACTCTTTAATTTTTCATGCCTATGTCAGATTCAAATTAGTAATCTAGCCACGAATCACGATAATTTCTCGCCCTGCGGGACTAATGACATTCTCCGTCGTAGTCCGATCGCTAATCGGCGGCAATCCAGAACGGCGATCAAAGATCACTAACCAACCCATATCTAAACTCAACCCCGATAAATACTTATCCAACTGTGACAACCCTTCCTTGATTGGATCTGGTCTTCTATCAGCCCATACCTTTAACTCCATTGCCATAGTTTGCCCACCATAGCGCAAACAGATATCCATCTTGCCCGAACCAATTGCATATTCTCTTTCCAACGTACCATTACCATTAACCACTCGATGTAAAAATGCCATCATCACCAGATGTGGTGCAATCTCTGGATAGTTGGCACTCTTGAATAATGGCTCACCATGTTGCCGCCAGAACCTCAGAAAAGCATCAAGCAGAACTTGCGGATTCAGACTTCCATCAGCATTCAGCCAGCTAGGTTGAATCATCGGCAGACTATCCTGCACTCCTTGAGATAAGACCCTAGGAATCACTTCCTGATAGATGGGATTAGCAATTTTCAAACCACCTTCCTGACTCCGCACCACTAAGCCCAAGTCCAACAAATAGCGGCGATCGTCATCTGGGGTATCTCCTAACTCTAATCCAGATAAAATTGGTTGAATTATAGCTCTCACCCGCTCTTCTCTCAACCTTTCCGCCAGACTATCTAAATGAGTATCCTGTCTCTTAATCAGAATTTCCTTAGCCTCATTCACCAAATCAGGAGTAATCGGAATCGTAGGATCTTTTGTAATATATTCCACAATTTCCTTAGCGATCGCATTCACCAACCAAGGTTGTCCCTGCGTCAAATGAAA
>QBLS01000061.1 GCA_003249015.1 Pseudanabaena sp.
GCGAGTGGCGGCGCGGAGCGCCGCCACTCGCCTTCTGGTTTTATGTCCTAAGCAAAACTTTTCATTAGGCAAATTGCTTTATTCAAAGACATCAGTTCCAAAGATTATTCCCTTCTTCTTTGGCAGTGGAACCGAAACACCAGAAGCTGTGATGGAGATTACCGAAAACAGTTGCGTTTTTATTTCCTCTATTCCAGAAGATATTGCACTTATTGCAAATTCTGTGTTTTCCAGACAAGCGGACGAGCAATGGGGTTAAGGATAAAGACTTCCCAGTTTACAATCGCTTAACTTTACTTTTTAAAATATTCTCTTCAACTACATTAATCTGCACCTCTCCCAATCTCGTCGCATAGGCAGGAAAGGGAAACCCAACTAACAAGGGCGATGGTACTTCAGGTTGATGGATAAACATACTGCCAGATTTTAGAAGTAGCGATCGCTTGCGGCAAGCACCAGTCAAGAAGTTATATTCTGGACGTTCCACTTCTGCGGAGTCCAGACGACCCACCACCCGCACCGCTGCCTGACCAACTACACGCCTTTCAACCTCTGAGGCAGTCTGCTGTGCGCCAATCAGGATAATCCCTAGCGATCGCCCCCGCTCTGCAATTTCTACCAACAAATCCTTAATGGGGCTACGTCCTTCCTTGGGAGCATATTTATTCAACTCATCAAGAACAATAAAGATGACGGGATATTGACCACGCTTCTCTTTTTCAGTAAATAGCTTTTGGAGTAGCACTCCCACCACAAACTTTTGAGCCTTACTGCCTAGCTTATTGATGTCAGCGATCGTTAGTTGATACTCCGCCGCCAGTGGGTCAAGCTTATATTTTTGTAACTCCTCCGCAGGGATGTCTCCCCGTACCAAATGTCCAATCTCGTCAGCGATGCCCCAGAGACGACGAGTTAGGGCTTCGGCAGTGGCGGGGGCATTGCGACCTAGCCATTTCGGATCAGGATTTTCCACTAACTTATCTTCGAGAAATTCAATCAAATCTCGAAAGGTCTCCACCTTATCCTTGCCATCTTCGCCATAGGCATCATCAGGATCGAGACTAGCTCTCGGTAAAAAACCCATTTTTTGATCATGCTTGTCATTGTCGGCGGCTAATCTTGCCAGACGTTCTTCGACAATTCCCGCTAAAAAGCCCATATTCCCGCGTTCGAGGTCATCCCCTGCAAACAGAAATCGAAACAGGCGATCGCGACAAAATTCGCGCATTCCCCATAAGTAAGCGGAAATATGATCAGATCGCTGATCAAGATGGGGTTCTACTTCTTGGGTATTTTTCTTAGGGGCAACACAAAATCGCACATCTCGAAAGGGTTGCACAGGCAGATCAAGAGCTTGATAAGTTCGGCGATCATCCTCGCGGATCTTATTATTTGCTTTGTCCAAAAAGAATAAATCTTCAGCTTTGACATTAAAGATTAACGCTTTTGTATTCGCTCTTTTTGCGCCTAGTGCTGCTGAATTGAAGATAGAGTGCAGCAAAAACAAAGCAAAGGAAGTCTTAGTTGCCACCCCTGATATTCCTGAAATATTAACATGTGCGCCCTTTGTACCGTCGATAAATTCATAGTTGAGATACGCTGGGCTACCATTTCGCATTAACCCTGCGGAGATCCGCTGCTCCATCCCATCAAAGTTGAGCGCAAATCGCAAGTTCTCATCTTCCGCTAAATAAACTGCATCACTCGGCTGTGGTGGTAAATATTCTTCAGGCTCAATCCTTGTGACTTGGATATGGGCGGCGTAGGACACATTTACGGGCATACTACCAGTAGTTACAAGAAAAGTATCGGTATCAAATTGGGTTCCTTCATGGATAGTGCGAACATGATCGACCACTCCATAAAAGTTGACGACACCTTTTTTGTCAGGGCGATCGGTCTTCACTTGGACGACATCATCAAGGCGCAATACCTTCCCGTCACTAACCGCTACCCAAAACTCAAGGGGTGTCGCATCCTTAGTCCCCAAAATATAACCAACTGGTTCAGTCATGCCCGTCTATCTAATCCATGTATTAATTTGAGGATTAGACTTCTGATGGCGAAGCTTCGCTTCGCCATCAGAAGTCTAATCGTTATTTTATTATCAAGCCAAATAAACTTTAAAAGCGTTGAAAAGCAACACAGTTACTTGGCTGTAAAAACAAAGAAAGGCAACGCTTAGCGTTGCCTTTCTTTGTTTTTTACCAGCTAGACTTAACTACGCCTGGCAATAAACCTTGGTGAGCCATTTCCCGAAGTACGTTACGGCACAAGCCAAAATCTTTGTAATAGCCGCGAGGACGACCAGTCGCCCAGCAACGATTGCGGTGGCGAGTGGGGTTAGCGTTGCGGGGAATTTGTTGGATTTCACGATGTACAGCAACTTTTTGTTGTTGTGTCAGTTCAGGACTGGCAAACTTTTCTTTAAGTGCTTCGAGTTTAGCTGCATATTTTTCAACTAACTTGGCGCGCTTTTTTTCGCGCTCGATCATGCTTTTCTTAGCCATTGCGGTTCTATCAGGTGATGTAGAGGGTATAGTCTAAAAATTAATACAATTCGCGACAGTTACCGATCATAACCCAAATAGCTAAATTTAAGTAATTTTTATTTAAAACCTAAATTAATTTTTTAAAGCTTAGTTTAAGTAGCTGGGCGTATAGCTGTCGCCACCTGCATTAGGACAAATCAAAAACCAAGAAGCGAGTTGCGGCGCTTCGCGCCGCAACTCGTCTTCTGGTTTTGTGTCCTAACAAGAATGACTACACTTTTGTCAATTGAAAACAAAAAACATCATAGGTATGGGTTTTTAAATAAAGAAATGGCTACGCCATTTCTTTATTTGGTATTACTTAACTTGGCTTGATTACTTTTGAGTATTTCGTGAACTATGGGACATCAGAGACCGATTGCGGTGGATTTGTTTGCAGGTGTGGGTGGCTTGACCTTAGGCTTTGAACAAGCGGGATTTGATGTACTAGCATCAGTGGAGATCGATCCAGTCCATTGTGCTACCCACGAATACAACTTTCCGATGTGGAAGGTAATCTGTGCCAGTGTTACTGACATATCAGGAGATCAGATTCGTAGCAAGTCCCAAATCGGCGATCGCGAGGTTGATGTGGTGTTTGGGGGGCCACCATGTCAGGGGTTTTCGTTAATAGGGAAACGAGCTTTAGAAGATCCGCGTAATCAATTGGTTTCTCATTTTATGCGTCTCGTCATAGAGCTAAAGGCTAAATACTTTGTGATGGAAAACGTTAAAGGGTTAACTATTGGCAATCATCGACAATTTATTGATGAAGTAATTGATGATTTTGAAAGAAATGGTTACAAAATACTTAAACCCTATCGAGTCCTTAATGCCTCCCATTTTGGAGTGCCACAACATCGCGAAAGATTGTTTCTAATTGGCTGTCGTCAAGATTTACCCCTTCCTTCTTACCCATCGTCGATTACTAAACCTGCCAAAATCAAACGAATTCCCAAAGAAATTGCCAATTTACCCAATAGCCCCACTGTGGGCGAGGCAATTGCGGACTTGCCCAATATTTTGCAATATCAGGAATTAAAAGCGCAAGATTGGTGTGTCGCTGACTATGGACAGCCAAAAAGTAAGTACTGTGAATATCTACGCGGACTAAAAGCCGATCCTCTCAATCTTGCCTACCCGCGCAAATATGATTCAAGACTACTTACTTCCAGTATCGCTACTCTCCATAGCCCAGAAGCGATCGCCCGTTTTCAGGCAACTGCTAAAGGTGAGGTAGAAAAAATCAGTCGTTTTCTAAAACTTGATCCTGAGGGAATTTGTAATACCTTGAGAGCAGGTACACCGAGTAATCGTGGAGCTTTTACTGCCCCACGACCAATCCATCCTGAGCAACCACGCTGTATTACTGTGCGCGAGGCGGCGAGACTGCATTCTTATCCTGACTGGTTTCGTTTTCACAGTACGAAATGGCATGGATTTCGCCAAATTGGGAATTCAGTACCGCCACTTTTAGCGAGAGCTGTTGCCTACAAGTTGCATGAAGCGTTAGGGCTTGAGGTCAGCGAACCATCTGGAGAGGTTGTTTTAGAAAACGCTAATTTATTACAAATTAAAATGACCAAAGCGTCAGCTAGGTATGGCGTTTCATCTTGCGTAATAGAACAACGAACAAAAAAATTTAAAAATTAGTAACGGCGCTTCGCGCCGCCGCTAATCTCATGATGCAGCATTAGTTTCAAAATAGAGTAGATCGATAAATAGGGCTGCCGCTAGTAACAATAAGCGATCATCAGCAGTCAATTTTGCCTCGCTAAACCGCACTCTAAAGTTATCGGCATCCGTAAATAGTTCTTTAGAAAATCCTGACCATTTTTTCTCAATTACCGAAACATCGCGATCGCCTTTTTTGATTGGAAATGTCCAAATTCCCCATAGTGGCGAGGTCATCGTCATCACCACTCTGCCCCTTGTGTCGAGAAAATCAAACTTTTTATTGAACCATGCGAAGCGCTGTTGCAAACTCCCCACAGGGCGATCGCCTGCACCAAAAACATCAAGGTGCTGAAAGAACCAGCGAAACGGATGATGAGCACGAAACACCTTTTGGTTGTTCATGTCAGTGCCAACGATATTAAAAACTCGCCAATGTCCTAAAAACTGACGCATGATTGCATCAGCAAAACCAAGTTTTGGTTCTGCACAGTAAGCAAACTGTTGCCCATCTTCGGTCTTAATTAAATAGCGATTACGGGTTTCAAAGCTAAAAATCTCCGCTAGTTCAAACTTTTGACTAACGTAAATTTCGTTAGCACTAGCTAGGGTCTGCAAAAAAAGACTCATCACCGTTTCCAAGAATAACTAATCAGGCTAAAGCTAAAGATTACAGTGCTTTGCGTTCAATTAAAACACTAAATGAAAGTACGACTACGCCCTACTTTCATTTAGTGTTTATCAGGCTAGTGAAGTACGACAAATGGTAAGGATTTACAAATCAAGAAATGACGTTGCCATTTCTTGATTTGGTATAGAATAATTGGCTAGTCACAGCTAAAGCCATCATGTCAGACCTTTATGTTTCGTGGGCAGACTATCATAGTCAGATCGAGAAATTAGCCGTTCAGATCGACCAATCAGAATGGGAATTTGACCAAATTCTTTGTTTAGCAAGAGGTGGGCTGCGGGTAGGCGATGTGCTGTCGCGGCTTTTTGATAAGCCATTAGCCATTTTATCGACATCTTCCTACGGAGGGACAGACTTTCAGGAACGGGGTAAACTCACGATCGCGAGCAATATTACGATGACCACTAAAACCCTTGGTTCTCGCATTTTGCTAGTGGATGATCTAGTAGATTCGGGTGTTACCCTTGCAAATATTTTGGAATGGCTCAAGCAGCACACTGAATTTAAAGTTAGTGAAGTGCGATCGGCGGTGTTGTGGTTTAAAGCTTGTTCGGTGGCTAAGCCTGACTATTATGTGGATTTTTTAGAAGACAATCCTTGGATTCATCAACCCTTTGAAAAATACGAAAAACTGAAGCCTAAGGATCTTTAGAATTCAGTTTTTGCCACTCTTAACCCAGATGATTGATAGGGCTGTAAAGCGCCCCTGTCAATCATTTTTGTTCGCATATACAACAGTTAATTTTTTGTTTAGCAAGGAACTTGCGGTTTTAATTTAGGTCATAATAGCTGCTAAAGGATGAAAATTTATCAAAATCAGAGGTTGTTAGGGTGGGCAAAATTCATCCTAGATATTTTTAATTTGAATTATATAAATTATTCTGCTTTTACTCTTGATAAGCTATAGCAAAGCAAGAGTTAGTTAGTACAAATCAAAACCCAAGAAGCGAGTGGCGGCGC
>QBLS01000062.1 GCA_003249015.1 Pseudanabaena sp.
CTTCGCTCAGCCAGCAGTATACGTTGGCTGAGCGAAGTCGAAGCCTCTTCTAAATATTTAAAATTGCTATACTAGCTAAATCTTTTTTTTGCTACATATCCAAAAAGCTTAAAAGCGTTGCTTTGCAACGCTTTTAAGCTTTTTGGGCTTTGAATGTGAATTCAAATATCTAGTACAAGCGATCTAAAACGTAGTTAGTCAAGCCGATCAAGGACTGTTTTGGCGGCGAGGATGGTAGCCATTCGAGAGCTGTCAATGCTGATTTGACATGACTCTTAGCTAGTTCTCGCGATCGCGCAATGCCATCACTGCTATTGACTAGCTCAAGAGCCTTTTCTAAGTCGCCAACTTCACTGAGTTCGCGATCAATTAAGCCACGCAGTTGCGGATACTCCTCCAGAGCATACAAAACTGGCGCTGTGATGTTGCCCTGTTTCAGATCTGAGCCTGCGGGTTTACCCAAGGTTTCAGTAGAACTTGTGAAATCGAGAATATCGTCAACCACTTGAAAGGCAATGCCAAAGTGTTTACCAAAATTGAATAACTGCTCAGCCTGTACCTGACTCACGCCACTTAGCACTCCCGCCGCCTTGGCACTACCCGCCATTAAGGATGCAGTTTTATAAAAGCTTTTTTCTAAGTAGTCTTCAAAGGTCAAACTACTGTCAAAGGATGTCAAGCCTTGGCGAATCTCACCCTCAGCGAAATCAGTGATCACTTTGGACAGGAGTTTCACAACTTCGAGATGGTCTAAATTGGCTAAATACCAAGAAGCCTGAGCAAACAAAAAATCCCCAGCCAGTACTGCTATACGATTACCAAAGCTGCTATTAACAGTGGGCATACCGCGTCTTATTTCTGCCGAGTCGATCACATCATCATGGACTAGGCTGGCTGTATGGATCATTTCTGTGATTTCGGCGAGGCGACGGTGGCGAGTTGTAATGTCGCGATCGCTCATAGTTGCACGAGATACAAGCAAGACTAAAGCAGGACGCATACTTTTGCCCTTCGCCTCAAAAAGATGCTCGGCTGCCGCGTAGAGAATTGGATGCCTTGCCCCAACCAACTGCTTCAAATTATCCGTGAGCGTACGCAAATCATCTTTGACTGGTGCAAAAAGTTCGGTGACAGAAGTAGTTGGAAGGCTCATGCGAATAAACCAGTTTTATAACAATTTTTACATATCTTCATATATTGTATGAGAATGTTGTAAGAGTTGAGGAACGACTCGTAGGGTTTTATAGAAAAAAGTGACGCAAGTAGCTACAAATGTCTGACAGTTTGTGCTTACTATTCCTTTAGCCAGAAATTTTAAGTCTACTTAAATTTGGTGATCTATTTTTCCAATAGTCCAATAGTTAAATGGTGCAAATCGCTGCCAATTGATTATTTACTAAGGTTCACTTGCTTAAACGCTCTATGTATCAAGAGTGATATATTATTTAACAAATCGTAATCCACTTATACAGATGGAACTTTGACTAATGATGCCTAGGCTGCTCCTGATCGACGATGACCCCATAATCTCGGAAATGGTTACGCTGAACCTTGAACACGCTGGATATCAAGTTAGCCAAGCGAGTGATGGTATCAAGGGACAGGCACTTGCCATTCAGTTAATGCCAGATATGATCATCCTCGATTTGATGTTGCCAAGGGTTGATGGATTTACGGTTTGCCAACGATTAAGACGTGATGAGCGAACTAGAGAAATTCCTGTCATGATGCTTACGGCGATGGGACAAACTCAAGATAAGGTGGAGGGCTTTAATGCTGGCGCAGATGATTATCTGACCAAACCCTTTGAACTTGAGGAAATGCTCGCAAGGGTTAGGGCTTTATTGAGGCGGACAAATCGCATCATTGATACTGCCAAACATGGTGAGATTTTAATATTTGGCTCTTTAACCTTAGTACCTGAAAGATTTGAGGCGATCTGGTTTAACAAAACAGTGAAGCTGACCCATCTCGAATTTGAGCTACTTCATTGTCTGTTACAGCGTCATGGTCAAACTGTGTCCCCTAGCGAAATCCTCAAGGAGGTTTGGGGATATGAACCTGACGATGACATTGAAACTATTCGTGTCCATATTCGCCATCTGCGAACTAAATTAGAACCAGATCCAAGGCATCCCAAATACATCAAAACTGTATATGGAGCAGGTTACTGTCTAGAGTTGCCCCATGAAGACGAGGGTAGTCAAGATAATTTATCTGCGATCGCTGAACAGTAAAAAACGATAAAAGGCTTGCGAAGCAAGCCTTTTATCGTTTTTTATTGCTTCATAGCTAAGACTTCTCGACTTGGCTTAGCTACCTTGGTAGTTTATTTTTTTGTTTTTTAATTAGCGATCGCTCTATGCCTGAAAATGATTAGATAGCCTGAAACATAATCACTGAGTATTGAATGAAAATTTTATTTGCCGCGGCTGAAGTTGCTCCTCTAGCAAAAGTAGGCGGTATGGCGGATGTAGTAGGCGCATTACCCCCTATTCTCAAGAAAATGGGTCATGATGTGCGGATCATCATGCCCTATTATGGCGTAGTCCCCGATAAGCTCAAGCAAAGCCCTGAATGGAAATGGAAGGGCTATGCAATGTTTCAGGAATTCGACATTTTTGAGACGGTGCTGCCTGATACTGATGTCCCTTTATACTTAGTCGGGCATGGCTCCTTCATTCCCGCCAGAATATATGGCGGTGAAGATGAAGATTGGCGCTTTACGATGTTTGCCAATGCTGTTGCCGAATTTTCTTGGAACTATTGGAAACCCAACTTAATCCACTGCCATGATTGGCATACGGGCATGATTCCTGTGTGGATGCATCAAGTATCTGATATCGGCACTGTGTTTACAATTCATAATCTTGCCTATCAAGGTCCTTGGAGGTGGTATTTAGACAAAATCACTTGGACTCCTTGGTACATGGATGCTCATAACACGATGGCAGCAGGCATCAAATATGCCGATCGCGTTAACACGGTATCTCCAACCTATGCTCAGCAAATTTGCACCCCCAGTTATGGCGAAGGACTAGAGGGGATACTGTCATTTCTCAAGCCTTGGGGCATTTTAAATGGGGTTGATACCGAGCAAGAAAATCCTGAAACTGACAAGGCTCTTGTACAGAACTATTCCGTTAAATCTATCGAAGATCGGGTTGCCAATAAAATCGCTTTGCAGCAAGAACTAGGTCTAGTGGTCAACCCTGATCGGTTTTTGATCGGGATGGTCGGACGCTTGGTGGAACAAAAAGGAATTGATCTATTGCTGCAAACCCTTGAAAGATTTTTAGCTTACACCGATGTGCAGTTTGTGGTTTTGGGTACTGGCGATCGCTACTACGAGTCTCAGTTATGGCAGATTGCCGCTCGCTACCCAGGGCGGATGTCAGCACAAATTTTATTTAATTCAGCGCTGTCTCACCGTGTCTATGCGGGTTCTGATGCCTTTTTAATGCCAAGTCGATTTGAGCCTTGTGGGATCAGCCAACTAATTGCGCTGCGCTATGGATGTATTCCCATTGTGCGGCGTACTGGTGGGCTAGTTGATACAGTATCTTTCCATGACCCTATCGCACAGGTCGGTACAGGGTTTAGCTTTGATCGCTATGAGCCGCTCGATATGTATACCTGCATGGTACGCGCATGGGAAAGCTATCGATACAAAGATGATTGGCGATCGCTACAACAACGAGCGATGAGCTGTAATTTCAGTTGGCAATCATCGGCTGAGAAGTATGTCCAGTTATATCGCTCTATACCAGGATTGGAAAATGCTTAAAATTAGCTAATATGTAGATATAACCTATAGCATTTATAGCAAAGCAAGGTTTGCTTAGGGCATAAAACCAGAAGATGAGTGGCGGCGCTTCGCGCCGCCACTCATCTTCTAGGGTTTTGATTTGTATTAGCTAACTCTTGCTTTGCTATATCAGTCTAGTGAAGTATGAGTTTATTTTTCCGCCGAAGGCGGGAAAACAAACCTATGTACCTCGCTTGCTTGAACAGCCTCATATATCAATCGATATTTAACTCTCTTTTAATGCTTTTTGTAACAAAAGAAATTTTTAAAAAACTGGCATAGCCAGCTTTTTAAAAATTTTTTAGTTTTTAGATTAGCTTAGGACATAAAAATCCAAATCAAGAAATATAGCTGTTTCAAACAAGAGTTGGGGCTTCGACTTCGCTCAGCCAACGTATACTGCTGGCTGAGCGAAGTCGAAGCCT
>QBLS01000006.1 GCA_003249015.1 Pseudanabaena sp.
GGGTGATAGTCTCGGACGAAACAATGAACATTCGGGACTCCAATTTAAGCCAGACAGCCCCCGAATTGTTGTAAATGGCGAAAAAGAGAAAATCTATAAGTATGAATCCCCCATCAAATCCAACAAAGAAGCGCCCCCAGAACCGCTATTTTTAAAAATTCCCGATCATATCTGGGAAAAAATTGCCCAAAAATGGGAAGTCCCGATCCTGCCCGAAGACTATCCCCAAGGCTTTTGGCAATGGGTTAAAAATAATAGCCGCGTGCCTATTGTTCTCACCGAGGGAGCCAAGAAAGCAGGGGCGACCCTTACTAATGGTTATGTCTGCATTTCTATTGCAGGTGTTAGTAATGGTCAATTTCATGGGCGTATCTCTCCCATGATTAAAGATTTTGTCGGGACCGGGCGATCAGTTTACCTAGCCTTTGATAGCGATTTACACATCAAGCCAGCCGTAAAGCATGAACTAGATCGCCTATCTCGCCTTATTGCCAAGCATGGCGCAGTCCCAGAGCTATTAATCTGGGAACACAACGATGAGACAAAGGGATTAGATGACCTCATCGCCGCCAAAGGTGGACAGATACTAGATTTGTTAGTCGAGAAAGCTGTCACGTTTGAAGAATACCGTAAACAGGAAATTATCGAACTAGAACGGGATGACCCCGACGCGCCGCCCATTGCCGAACATTTCAACCAGATCGCCCAGAAAAAACTATTTAGCGATCGCCGCTGGGTTTGTATTCACGATACTTTGCACTATTGGACTGGGACTCATTACGAGGCAAGTCCCGATCCAGTCGAAAAGCGCCGCATTAGCGAATTTTGCAATAAATATTTGGTTTACGACGAGCGCACTAACAAGCGGACTTATAAATATGCTGATGAGAAAAGCGTTAATGCTGTCCTTAAATGGGCTAAAGTCCAATTCGGTATCGACCCACAGACTGTCAACGCCACAGGCTTAAATCTTGCCAATGGCATTTTGACTATTGAATGGAAAGACAAAATTCCAAGCTGGACACTTAGAAAGCATCACCCAGAGCTAGTTTATACCTACTGCTCCAAGGTCAAATACGACCCAAAAGCCGACCCCGAACCATGCGATCGCCTATTGGTTGCGCTCGACCCTGCCCAGCGAGATGTATTTCTCAAGACTATCGCTGCATCATTTGATTTAAGAACTGTTCGCAAGTTCAACCCCTCTCGGTTGCGTGGCTTGTTATTACAAGGTGATGGCTCAAACGGTAAAGATTCACTGCGAGCGGCAATCTCTAAAATATTTGCCCTTGGTATTACTGGCTGTTCATTGCGAGACTTTCAAGAGTACGACAATGCTAAGAAGTTTCCACTAGCAAAACTAGAATTTAGCCGTATAAATTGGGCATCAGAAAACCACTCACGGTTAAGCCTTGATAGTCTTCAATCACTTAAAAATGTGCTTACTGGCGATCCGATCGATATTGAGCGAAAAAGTGTAGATGATTACAGCATCGAACCTGCTTGCATCGTGCTTTTGAATTGCAATGAAGCCCCCTCAATTGTTGGCGCACAGAAGGCTATAGAGTCCCGATATGCGATCGTTAAATTTACAAAAAGTTTTGAAGAAAATCCTCAAACACCCGATCAATTACCAGTCGATCCACGTTTTAAGAACGATCCAGATTTCCTACAAGATCATGTTTGCCCTGCTTTGCTCAATCGTTTACTAGATGCCCTTGTTCGGCTCATGACAGAGGGTATTGATTACAAACCTTTATCGGGAGCAATCCAAGAAGCGAAAGAGGCAAGCTGTCACCTCATCCGATGGGCAGCAGACATCAAGTTAGAGCAAGGCAATGGTCGAATCAAATTAGGCGATCTATTTGATAGCCTCACTGCTTGGTATGAAGAACAAGGCATTTTAGAGGTAGAAATCACAGATAAAGGTAACAAAAAATATCAATGGTTAGATGAGGGAAACCGCTTCGATCCTTGGGTTAGAGCTTCTAGATTAATGCGCCAAAGCTTAACCAAAATCTTTCCCAAAGTGAAGTTTAGCGATAAGACCGAGTATGGTTTCTTTGCTATTGGTATTCAATCTATAAATTTTGCAATTTCTCCTAATTTTGGTTCATTTGATTCAGCAGAAGAAAGAAATATAGATATAGAGAGGGTTTCAGGGGCTGAAGCAAATCCTGAACCAAATAATAATGGTTCATTTTTCCTGAACCAAATCAAGGCTGAACCAAATTTGCATCCTGAACCAAATAATTTTGATGCTGAACCAAAAAAACCTGACAACCACGCCATTCCTGAACCAAAAGAATCAACTGAACCAAATCTAGGGGTAGCTAATAATTACTCCCGCAATTCTGCAAAGAAATTAGAAATTGGTGCGATTGTCTCTATTAAGGGTGGTTTCTTCTCAGGTCAAAGAGTCCAAATCGTTGATATGAAAGACGATGGGCGGCTAGAGGTGCGTAACAAAAACTGGATCGAGGGCAAAACCGAGCTTTTGAAAGCTGATGAGGTGACCTTATGAAAAAGGATTGGCTAGATACCGATCTCGCCGCTGAGCAACTTGGCATAAGTCCCCGTCAGTTGCGCGAACTTCGCAAGCAAGGAGTTTTTAAAGCTGGCAAGCATTACCGCAAAAAGAACCCACTCGCCGCCCGACCTGCCTATATTTGGCACGTTGAAAAATGCTTAAAGATTTTGGAAAACTAAGGAGATAGATTAATGATTTGCTACGCCTGTAAAATGCCAGCATCAAAGCTATGTGATGGAGATCTCTCTGAAAGATTCATTAACCCCAAATCAGGATGCTGCGATCGTCCCATGTGCGATCATCACTCTAAAAATATATCTACTACCTATGTTTGTCGCAGAGGACATGGAAAGCCAATGGTTATCACAAAAGATTTATGCGCGGATTGTTTAGCAGGTCACGAAAATAATTTTTAAGACACAATCCCCCCACGTATTTAGTCCTAATTTTAGGCTAGTCATTTTCGCACTAGCCTAAAACTGGCTTAGAGATTACAATCTACAAAATAGGCTAACCGATTCGTAATCGGCAGGCCGTGAGTTCAAATCTCATCATCGGCTTTTAATTAAAAACCAAAGTTTGTTCCACCTTACGCGGGCAGAGCAAACTTTGGTTTTTAGTTTTAGTGCAAAGCGCGGTTTCATCACCATAACTCTCTGTAGGCAATAGGATACTATAGGAGACTAGGCAAGCATTCAATAGTTAGTGCTAGCTCCCTTTTAAGTATATTTACTCAGGCAAAAGTGCGTGCGTGCATTAGACCCACAAGAACTCTATCCATTTGAGCTTGACCAGTTTCAATTACAGGCGATCGCTGCTCTGCAAGCAGGTAAGTCGGTAATTGTTTGTGCGCCAACTGGTTCTGGCAAAACCTTAATCGGCGAATACGCAATTCATGCTGCATTGGCAGGCGATCGCCGCGTATTTTACACCACACCTCTCAAGGCATTATCTAACCAAAAACTAAGAGATTTTCGCCAACAGTTTGGCGATGAAAATGTTGGTTTACTGACGGGTGACACCTCCGTAAATCGCGAAGCACCGATCTTAGTGATGACCACTGAGATCTTTCGGAACATGCTCTATGGCACGCCTATCGGCGAAGTGGGAACTTCGCTAACAGGTGTAGAAGTGGTGGTACTTGATGAATGTCACTATATGAATGACCGCCAACGCGGTACGGTTTGGGAAGAGTCTATCGTTTACTGTCCTGCGGAAGTGCAGTTAGTAGCGCTCTCGGCAACGGTTGCCAATAGTCAGCAGCTAACCGACTGGATTAATAAGGTTCATGGTGACGCGGAGTTAGTCTATTCTGATTTTCGTCCTGTTCCATTGCAACATTCCTTTTGCAATAATAAAGGCTTTTTCCCGCTGCTGGATAGTTCCAATCAAAAAATCAATCCTCGTCTCAAGCCTTTAACCAACAAGCCCCCATCAAAAGAAGAACGTCATAAAATCGTGCCTTCTATTGGAGCTGTAATTTCCCATTTGCGACAGCGCGATATGCTGCCCGCCATTTACTTTATCTTTAGTCGCCGAGGTTGCGATAAGTCGGTAACTGATTTGGGCAATGTCTCGTTGGTAAATGCGGAAGAATCGGCAAGACTAAAGCCCCAGATTGATGCCTTTGTGGCGGCAAATCCTGAAATTGGCAAACCTGCTCACATTGATGCCCTCTATCGCGGTATTGCAGCCCACCATGCGGGGATCTTGCCCGCTTGGAAAGGCTTTGTGGAGGAGTTATTTCAGCAGGGATTGATTAAGGTTGTATTTGCTACGGAGACTCTGGCGGCAGGGATTAATATGCCCGCCCGCACCACAGTTATTTCTAGTATTTCTAAACGCACCGATCGCGGACATCGGTTGCTCAATGCCTCCGAGTTCTTGCAGATGGCGGGACGAGCAGGGCGGCGCGGCATGGACGAAGTTGGCTATGTGGTCACGGTGCAAACTCCCTTTGAAGGGGCAAAGGAGGCGGCGCATCTTGCCACATCTACGGCTGATCCTTTAGTCAGTCAGTTTGCGCCTAGTTACGGCATGGTGATGAACCTATTGCAAACCCATTCTCTTGATCAAGCAAGAGATCTAGTAGAGCGAAGCTTCGGGCAGTATCTTGCCGATTTGAATCTGGCTCCTCAGATCCAGAATCTTGAATTAGTAATGGAACAGATTGCGAAGTTAGAGCAGGATTTAGCTAGTGTTGATCTGCGTCAGCTAGAGACTTACGACAAGTTACGCGATCGCCTTCGTGAAGAGCGAAGACTGTTAAAAATGCTAGCCCAGCAAGCGGAAGAGGTGCGTTTAAACGATCTCGCTTCCTATGCACCCTATTTGCTATCAGGCTCACCTTTGACGATTCGCACCAATCGCGGCTTGATTGTGCATAGTGTCCTTGCAGCTAAGGTGCAGGGTTCGGGACAGTTCCCTTGGTTTGTCTGCCTTGGTCGTGACAATCGCTGGTACACCATTGGCTATAAAGATATTGTGCAGGTGGGTAGCGATTTGCTGCTGGATGGCGATATCGAGTATCCCAGCAAGTTACCGATTCGCCTCGGACAATCGATTGATGGTGATGAAGCAAGTGCCGCGATCGCCCAAAGGATTCAGCCTCTGCCAGAACCTGAGCTTGCCCCTGAAGTATTAAAGCAACAAGCACGGGTCATGGCGATCGAGTCGGAAATGGCACAACATCCTGTGGATAAGATGAGCGATCGGGGTGCAGTTTTCAAAAAAGTTAATCGCCTTGAGCAATTGCAAAGACAAATTGACTTTCAACAAAAAGTAGTCAATGAGCGACGACAGAGGCATTGGCAGGAGTTTATGAGCCTTGTCAGTATTTTGCAATACTATGGTTGCCTTGAAGAAACGCAGCCCACCGACAGGGGCAAGGTGGTGGCGGCTCTACGTGGCGAAAATGAACTTTGGCTAGCATTGTCATTGATTTCAGGAGAATTGGATAACCTCGCTCCGCATCATCTAGCGACCGTTTGCGCGGCGATCGTTAGCGAAAATAGTCGCCCCGATAATTGGATCAAATTTGGTCTATCGCCAACGGTGGAAGATGCCCTTGATGGACTGCGAGAGATTCGTCGCGAGCTGATGCCTGTACAGCGTCGTCATTTAGTTGATATTCCCGCATGGCTAGACTATGAACTAACGGGGCTAGTGGAGCAGTGGGCGTTGGGTATGGAATGGATGGAATTATGTCAAAATACCAATCTTGATGAGGGAGATATAGTTCGCTTGATGCGGCGCACTATTGATTTGCTTTATCAAATTCCCCATGTTCCCAATTTGCCTCCGCAAATTTATCAATCAGCTAGGCAAGCAGCTCAGCTTATAGATCGTTTCCCTGTCAATGAAATTCTTTAATCCTAACTATAGCTGTAGTCATTCTTAATGCTTGTCATACGAATGTCGGCGTGAAGCGCCACCATTCGTTTCGTATGCTGGGTCTTGATTTTGCTCTAACTAAGAGTGAAAATGGAGACCCTGATCCAGTAGCCTGTCTCTCACAACGCATTTAGGATTGCTATATGCCACAATAGGCTGATTGAGAATTTGATGAATATGAGTAAGAAATACTACAACTTGATAAAGCTATTTTCTTTGCTTGGTTCAGTTGCAATTACTGTAAGCCTTTCTATGCTCAGTTCGGTTTATAGAGTGGATAGTGATTCGGCAGCGTTATCTGCAAATTTGCCCCAAGAAAATAGTTCTAAAGCCAAACTACTGAATGATGCAGTTTCAAAAAAGTTTTTATTTGTAGATCTGCAAGGTCATTGGACTCGCTCGTTTGTGGAAGGCTTGATGCTCAATGGGGAATTGAGCGAGGCTCTCATTACATCAGGTTCAATCAATCAATTTCAGCCCGATCGCTTAGTTAGTCGTGGTGAACTAGCAAGGTTATTAGACATAGCTTTTAATAATCCTAAGACTTCCAAGATCACTACTCGTTTAAGTACTCCCGCCACCAAAGCCGAGGCTCTAGTGGCGATCGCCCGTGAGCTTGACCTTAATCCTAAGTCGGTAAAGGAACCTCAAACCTATCTGCTATCCATGTATCGCGATGCAATCCAGATTCCCGCCTATGCCATACCTGCGATCGCTACGATTACAAAGCAGGGTCTAGTTAGCAATTTCCCCGATCCGCGTGTCATTTCGCCAACTAGCGCCATTACTAAAGGTGAGTTAGCGGCTTTGCTCTATCAAGCTCTTGCCCATCAAAAGCGCTTGCCAGCTTTGCGATCGCCCTACACAATTGATCCAAATCGGCAAATCTGGGGTCGCGATCTTAGACAAATTACGCGCCTTGAAGTCAGTATTAGCAAGCGTAAAGTTACGGCTTTTCATGGAGAGGTGGCGATCAAAACTTACCCTGTCGCTGTGGGTCGGGCGGGCTGGAGTACTCCCATCGGCAACCATCGCGTTTTGCAAACTATCGAATATCCTGCTTGGGAAAATCCTTTCACGGGTGATGTGATCCCTAGTAAAGATCCTGAAAATCCTCTAGGCGATCGTTGGATTGGGTTCTGGACTAATGGGAAGGAATGGTCAGGATTTCATGGCACGCCTAACCGCGCATCGGTGGGACAGGCTGCTTCCCACGGCTGTATCAGAATGTATAACGAGGACATCCGTGAGTTGTATAGTCAAGTAACAACAGCTACTACAGTTAGAGTGTCTCCGTAGCTAATAGAATTATCAATTATAGTAATTCACAAAAGTGTGACTACACTTTTGTGAATTAAAAAACAAACCCAGCAAGGGTTTTTAAATGAACCATCGGTTCCCAAAACAGCAGCGATTTGGGACTAGCGATCGCTAAAAGTTTGGGTGTCTCAATCTAATTTGAGAAGTTGCCCCTTTGTTTAGGCTTTGACAATTACATAAGTGCCGGCCCCGATCATCAATCCCCCAGCAATTCTTCTCGTCCCTTGATGAACTTTTTGAGAACTCCAACGAGACAAAATCTTCTTCGCAGCATAGGCATAAGCCAACTTTACTCCACCAACCGTCAAAATTGTGACGCAAACAATGATTGCGATATCAAAAGTGGTGAGTAAACGGAGTTCAAAAAGAGTTGGAAAAAGACTCGCATAGAAGAGGATTGCCTTGACATCCCCAAAAGTGAGGAGAAGCCCCGACATAAAGCTAGTGACCATAGTGAACGGACGATCATCCTGCAAAGTTTGCGGCACATTTCCTTTAGCACAAAGCAGACCTACCCCGATCCAAATGAGATATGCGCCTGCCATGCAACGGACTATGAAGAAGAAACTGCCTAATGTCTCGGCAATGCTGCTCATACCGAAAATCGAAAATGTCACTAGGATCAGGTCTCCGAGGACGATCCCTCCCGTCACCGCAGCACCATTGCGAAATCCAAGGGTCGCCGATCTCGATACAACAAGTGCAACGCTTGCGCTCGGCATGGCTGCTAAGGTCAGCATAATCGAGAAGAATATTAAAGTGGAAATAAGGGTCATATGTTTGCCTAATGAATTATATTGAGTGGCAACAGATATCTTTTGGCTTAGCTAAATCATGCTCTGAAAACAGCATCACTTAGCCAGTCCTTTGATTAGTCAGGGATGAGGACTGCTATATTTTTAAATAAGTAACTAGTTACGATTAAACATATAGCTGTTTCAAATAAGAGTTAGGGCTTCGACGCTTCTAAATATTTAAAATTGCTATAAAAAAACCTGTGGCGCGCGCAGTATGCGCCACAGGTTTTGGCTTTGGGGTTGAATTGTGTCTAACTACTTAGGTTGCTACAGCAGTGAAAAAACGTAACGAAAATGCAAAGAAGAATACCTTCGCTAAAGAGACTATCAGTTGCTGCAACATTAGGTAAAGTCGCAAGGGGAACTGCTGTAGCAGCAATTAGTGGCTATCAAAAATTTATCTCGCCCCATAAAGGTTTTTCTTGTGCCCATCGAGTTTTATATGGTTCAGAGTCTTGTTCACAGTACTTTAAAAGGGTGATCGCCGAAGAGGGGATAGGTATGGCGATCGCCAATGCAAAGGGACGATTTCAAGAATGTCATGATGCTAATGAAATTTTAAAAGAGCGCAGGGCAAAATGTCAGGCAAAACAAAAATACTATGCGACTCGTTATGAGCGACAAGTTAATTCTGTTGTTGCTGAAACTGGTTCAGAGGAAAATGAACCACCAGAATCGGAGGATTCTCAAAGAACGGAGGAGCAGAACAGTCGTCCTAAATTAGGTGGTTCTCAATGGTCTGCCAAAAGGCGAGCATCACAAGTCCAAAACAATCAAAATAATTCAAACAATAATTGTAATAACTGCGATGCTCCAGATTGCTATGACTGCTTTCATTGCGCTGATGTCCTAAATATTTTGCCTGATGACTTTAGTGATAAGTTGAACTGCGATAATCCTTTAGAGTCCATAGACTGCTCAGGCTGCAATTGCAGTAATTTTAACTGTGGTGACGCTGACTGCCTTTCGGGAATGGATTGTAGTGGTTTAGACTGTAGTGGACTAGATTGCGGTGGCTGTAGTTGGTAAAAAATGATTGAGCATGATGTTTTGATAATTGGTGGCGGATTAGCTGGCTCCCGTGCTGCGTTGGCAGTTGCCCAAAACTATCCTCATCTGAGCGTGGGCTTAATATCTAAAGTTCACCCAATCCGATCGCACTCGGTCGCCGCGCAGGGTGGTATCGCTGCCTCTCTGGGAAATGTTGACAATGATGATTGGTTGACCCATGCCTTTGATACGGTCAAAGGATCGGACTACTTAGCCGATCAAAATGCGGTGCAAGTACTCACCAAGTCTGCACCTGAAGTGATTATTGACTTAGAGCATTTAGGAGTTTTATTTTCCCGCGCGGACAATGGCAAGATTTCCCAACGTGCTTTTGGGGGGCATACCTATAGTCGCGCTTGCTATGCGGCGGACAAGACGGGACACGCGATTCTCCATGAATTAGTGATGAACTTAAAGCGGTTGGGCGGAACAATCTATCAAGAATGGTATGTGATGCAGCTCATTTATGAAGATGGAGTAAGTGGGCGCGAGGTTAAGGGCGTAGTTGCCTATAGTTTAGAGACTTCGGAGATCGAAGTATTTCGTGCTAAGGCGGTATTGATGGCGACAGGGGGCTATGGTCGGGTTTTTAATACTACTTCTAATGACTTTGCTTCGACTGGGGACGGGTTATGCTTGACGGCAAATCTCGGCTTACCTTTGCAAGATATGGAGTTTGTGCAGTTCCATCCAACGGGTTTATATCCTGTCGGTGTGCTGATTTCGGAAGCAGTTCGCGGCGAGGGCGCATATTTAGTCAACGATCTCGGCGATCGCTTTATGGCAAATTATCCCATTAGCAAAAATCGCATGGAACTCTCACCCCGTGACATTACCTCCCGCAATATCGCCTGTGAAATTATGGAAGGCAGGGGAATTAATGGTGGTAACTATGTGCATTTAGATGTAAGGCATCTGGGCAAAGAAAAAATCCTCAGTCGAATCCCCTTTGCACGGGAAGAAGGACTGAGGCTAGCAGGTGTGGACTGCATTGATCATCCTTTGCCTGTACGTCCGACTGCCCATTACTCGATGGGTGGGATTCCGACAAATGTCGATTGTCAGGTAATCGGCAGGGATAGCCAAGAGATTACGGGCTTTTTTGCGGCGGGAGAATGTGCCTGTGTGTCGGTGCATGGCGCTAATCGGTTAGGGGCGAACTCACTATTAGAATGTGTGGTCTTTGGTAAGCGAGCGGGCGAAAAGTTGGGAGCCTATGTCAGCGATCGCACCATGCCCAAACTTGATCCTAGCCCTTACATTGCCGAAGCTACTGCCAAACTCAAAGGCGTTTTATCAAACAAGGGAAATACGCGCATTGCGGTGATCCGTCAACAGTTGCAAGACACGATGACGGAGCATTGTGGAATTTTCCGCGATGAGCAAAGACTTACCGAAGGCTTGGAAAAACTTCAGGCGATTCGCGATCGCTATGACCATGATTTGTTAGTCAATGATCAAGGGGCTGTGTTTAACATGGAAATGATGCAGGCGATCGAGTTAAAAAGCTTGATTACGGTTGGTGAAATCATCATGTCGAGTGCGCGATCGCGGCGCGAGAGTCGTGGCGCTCATTCCCGTGAGGACTTCACTAAACGCGATGATGCCAATTATCTCAAACATACTCTCGGATACTTGGAAGACCATCAAGTCAAGACAAGTCATCGACCTGTGGATATGAGCTTACAGAATATTGATAGCGATCGCTTTACACCCCAAGAGCGCAAGTATTAGTGCAGCAAAGCTCTCAATAAAAACAAGACCAGATCGCAAAGCGATCTGGTCTTGTTTTTGATGTTAAGCAAGCGCTTTGCGCCGCTGAATTCCAAATAAAGAAATGGCGTAGCCATTTCTTTACTTGGTATCAAGTGCAGTCTCTTAACGAGTAGCAATTGTTTCGATCTTTGCGGTTGCAGTGGCAAGATCGGCGATCGCTAATTCTGCTTCTGGTTCAGCATTAGGTGTGGTGAAGTAGAGAATTGCTAAGGGCAACGCACCGACTAAAATTCCTAACAAAGCTGGAACATAGAATCCAGAATTGAAACTTAAAAGTAGCGCAAAAGTGAAATTAGCTGCATAGATGATCGTAGGGAACAAGATTTGCTGGCGGTTGAGAATTGGTTGATTATCCTTACCCCAAATAACCGAAGCCACAGTCATAAATACTGCACCCGTGCCAAACCAACCGTAAAAGTTTTGATAGGGCATTCCGTAAAATTCGCCAGCTTGATGCCATTCCCAAAATGGAAAGTTGGTTTGACTCATCGCAGGGTCAAGTACAAAGTCCCAAGAAGTGAGCATGAGTGATCCCAAAGCGATCGCGGCAAGACGATATCCCCAAGATGTGCCAAAACGCATCAAAGTTGCCGATACGACAAAAGCAGAGAAGCCCATGTAAAACCACGAAAGGGGAATTGTAAATGGCACTAAATCGGCAATTTTATAGCCGAGTCCAGTTAGGTAGGAGTAAGCGCCAAAGGGGAAGCCAGTACTAGTGCCAAGTAACTCACTGGTTACAGAAATGCCGATAGCGGGTATACAAAAGGCAAGGGTTCGTTGTAGACCAATAGTCTTCTTACCATACAAAAATGCGGCGATCGCCCCAAAAATCATGTAAGATGCACCGCCATTTTGCATCCCCCACGAAAAGATTTGCAAGCCAGCTTCAGACAAACTTTCAATAAACTCGGTATTTGGCAGCACTAAGATTAAGCCAAACAATCCGAATACCATTGAAACTAGGTGCATCCCTAAATTAAACCACTGTGCGGAGATCGCTCGCCTCATCACGCCATGTACTCCCTGAAATAGTTAAAATTTTCTTGGTTAAGTATAAAGTTTACTTTAATTAACTTAACAGAAGTATAAGCTAGCATACCATTCATTTCTCTGAGCCTATGGAATGAGGGTGATTTGCCAGCAAAACGCCAAAGATATAGCAATTCTAAGCATTTAGAAGAGGCTTCGACACTTCGACAGGCTCAGTGCATCGCTTCGCTCAGCCAGCAGTATATAGCAAAGCAAGAGTTAGCTAGTACAAATCAAAACCCTAGAAGATGAGTGGCGGCGCGAAGCGCCGCCACTCATCTTCTGGTTTTATGTCCTAAGTAAACCTTGCTTTGCTACACGTTGGCTGAGCGAAGTCGAAGCCCTAACTCTTATTTGAAACAACTATAAGTGGCGGCACTTTGCAATAAAAACTAAACCAATAAAAAAACTAAAAGCGTTGCTTAGCAACGCTTTTAGTTTTTTCTTTTTATAACAGTGCAGCTAGCTTTACCTTGTAGCAATTTTTTGTGGGAAAACTAACTGACTAGTAGATTTTTCTGAGTCTTTGGCTACGCATAGGTGATCGGGTAGCGCTGAACCAGAGGGATCGAGCTTATCCGCAAGATTTGGATATTTGATCCTTCCATGATTTCGCTCCTTCCAAATTTTGATAAATACAGGCGCTATTTTTTCTAAATCAGCTTTTGTCAAAGAGGAATCTTTAAGCTGACCATCATCCCAACGGGCTTGGAATATCCGCATCAGTAAAGTATTGGCAGCTTCGAGAGTGGTATCTGTACCAAGCGATCGCAAGGCGGCTTCACAGGCATCCGCTAGCATCACAATCCCTGTTTCGCGGGATTGGGGAATGGGGCCCACATAACGAAAATCTGACTCCGACACATGATCTGAGCGCTGTTGAGCTTGGCAGTAAAAATAGGCGATCGCAATTGTTCCTTGATGCTCAGGGATAAATGCTTGTAGCATTTCGGGCAGATGATACTTTTGAGCTAGCTTCAGCCCGCCCGAAACATGCTCTTTGACAATTCTGGCGCTTTCCCAAGGGTCATTGAGTACATCGTGGGGATTGGGCTGCCCCATTTGATTTTCAATAAAGTATTCAGGACGGATGGTTTTACCAATGTCGTGGTAAAGCGTGCCTGTTCTCACTAGAGTGGTGTCCGCACCTAGCTCACGAGCCGCCGCTTCCGCCAAATTTGCCACAAACAGAGTGTGTTGAAATGTTCCAGGAGTCTCGGTAACTAATCGCCTTAATAACGGGCGATCGAGATTGGCAAGTTCAGCGAGTCGAAATGGAGTTAGTGCATAGGAAATATGCTCTAAGTAAGGAATTGCACCAAGCGCAATAATTGAAGAGATAAGCCCACCTGATGCGTATTGCAAAGCCGTGATGAGCAGAAATATTGGTGGTGTGGAGCCAGCAATTAAAGCGATCGCTACATATACAGCAGCTTGGACAAGCCCAATCAGTAAGCCTGTGGCGGCAAGATGTGATCGAGTCAGAGGGCGATTGGTGACGGCTGCTGCAACAAACGCGCCAACTAATATGGGTGCAAATAGCAATAAGTCAGTACTAATGGCGATCGCGAATAGCACCGAGATTAACCCAGTAACTAACAGTCCAAGTCGAGAACTATAAAAACTACCAATAATCAAGCCCATGCTAGCTAGGGGCACAAAGGCAATCATACTGGGAGCCATCAAAGCGATCGCTAAAGCATTACCCGTACAAATAACCCCAAGATTAAGAAAGTCTTTAACCTGTAGCTTTACTTTGAGCAAGTATTGCCATCGACGATTTGCGTAGCCAAATATCCCAAATGCGGCGGTAGTTGCCCCAACCATGAGCAGCAGCCCTTTATAGTTAACCTGTCGCTGCGTCATTTTCAGCTCATCCAAAATCACAAACTGCCGCTCTGTGATTTTTTCTCCCCCTTTGACGATAATTTCCCCCGCTTTTAAAAAGATCTTTCTCGCTTCGACCGACTCAGAAGCTTTGATGGCTCTCTCGGTGGTTGCAACATAGTCGATCGTCATATTCGGTTTGACTGTGGATTGCAACAAGGCGATCGCCATAGTGCGATGTTCAGCTTTCACGGGTAAATTATTCAGGTTTTTTAACCGCCTTCGCAACATATCCTCTGGTAGCCCTGCCACAATTCCTGAGGATTGCAGTTCGTTTAGAGCTTGGCGAATTAGGCTTTTATTGGTGTCCCATTCCTCATTGGTCATTTCTAAGAGGTGATCACGGAACATTTCGGGGCTAGTCGCAACTTGGGTCTGGGTCATTGCATAGGCGGCTCTTACCTCAGTAACTTGATTGATTAGTCTTTGGTAGTCTTGAGGATTAGCATTAATTTTGTAAATAACTAGCTCAGCTAACGCTAGGGACTCTAAATCCTGTTCTTTGTCCAAGAGGTTAGCGATCGCATTGGTTTGATTTCGGGGATTTGCAGCTTGGATACTTGCCCTCTCCTGAACTAGCAACCAATTTGAGTCAGAAATTTTACGGAAATAACGCTGCACATCATCACTGAGAATTTTGCGATCAACGTAGGGTAAATTACCTGAAGAAATTCTCAGCTTATCGCCAACTGCTAGGAGTTCTTCCAGATGCTTAGAGGCATTTTTGTCCATCTCAGTGTTATTCCGATAAACAGGAATAATCTGTTGCTTAGCTAGCTCCTTTGCTTGCTTAGTTGCTTCTACGTCAGTTGCGGCAAAGTTGCGCGGCGATCGCAAATCTTGATCGACAAATGTACCTACGCCTAAACGAGGCTCGGCATAAAATCGAACACTCAAGGTCGTAGTTAAACAGATAAAAGTAATTCCTATAATGGCTCTGCCAAAACATTTTGGGGAGATACGATAACCAGTTTTAGGTGTCGAAGATGACAGGGTGGGACTAATTCCCATAGCTTAGTTACTCTTATTAAAAAGGCTCTTAAGAACAAATATGGTGGTTACAGAAATACCAAGTAATGTAAATGGCATAACTGGTTTGATTTTTTTAAAGTAGTTAGCTAAGCATAACTAACACCAAATCAACAAATGGCTTATCCGCTTGTTAATTTAGAAACCCTTGTGGGTTTTAGTATCGAATTCATAAAAATATGACAGCACTTTCATGAATTGAATACCTTTCTAGGTTACTTATGCCTAGCCGCTTAGTAATGACTATTACTCAATACTATGACAATCAACTCATTTAGGATTGCTGTATTTAAAAAATAGAAAGAGCAAGACATAAGCCGGGTTCTGTTTAGGAAGTTTTATCAACAACCGCAGCAGTTATCTATCTGGGATATTTGTTACCAAATACCTCTTGCGGCACACACTTGGACGCGATCGCTAGCTTTCACTAACTTTCAAGCCAAGCAACGAATCTAGATCCAAATGAAGATCCGCAGATCTAAATCCTCTCGCCTTGCTTCCAACTGGGGTTTACCGAGCCAGAGCCTCACGACTCTGCTGGTGCGCTCTTAACACACCTTTGCACCCTTACCCGTTGTAGATATATTGCTTCGCGCTATGTCTACAGCGGGCGGTATTTTTCTGTGGCACTATCCTCACGATCGCTCGCACTGGGCATTATCCAGCAGCCTGATCTTCGCGGAAGCCCGGACTTTCCTCAAAGCCTATTATCAAAGTAGTCTTTGATGATAAACCTCGCAACTGCTCGCCTACTCTTTCCAATCTCTATTATGTATTAATGTTTGTCTATCTCTACAGCGCTTTGCGCTTTCTTAAAATTCAAGGAGTTTTAAGAAAGCACAAAGCGCTGTGTAATCAGCTCCAATCTGAGATCTCCAGTCTTTTTGGGCATAAAAAACAAGAAACGAATGGCGGCACGAAGAGCCGCCATTCGTTAATTTATGTGGAGATTGCCATAAGAACTAGATTCTTCTGGCGAAATGCTAGTAACAAATCAAGCAATGGCACAAAATATTTAAACTTAGGGTCTTTGGTGGAATATAGCTGTAGTCACTTGTATTAAAACAAAATCAAAACCCAAGAAGCGAGTGGCAGTGTTTTACGCCGCTAACATTCTTCTGAATTTTGTGTCCTAACAAGAATTACTACAGCTATATTACGCAAATCCAGAGAGATTTTTGTGTGGGGATTCGCCACATTTTCAAAAAATTATCTGAATTGCTAAATAATGTTTAGTAAAACTAGATTGTTTTGCTAAACTGTCTGAGTGTTCAAGGCTCTAGTAAAATGCCACAAATTATATTGAAAATTTTTAATCTGTTCAGCTTACGGGCGCGAGTACTTAACTAAGATGATGAAACAGTTTTCAAAAGGGATATATTCATTAGCCTTGTCCCTCGTATTAGTAATTGTGGCAGGAATCTCTCCAGCAGCAGCATCTAATCTGTTAAGGGTATTGGTTAAAGAAGATAGCAACACTAAAATGTCCGTTGCTGTGACCCAACCATCAACTCTTCAGGTCGCAGGGCAACAAAGCCGTCGCCTCGACCCTGGACAATGGTACACATTATCAATTAACTCCGCTTATCGCATTACTCCTAGCAACAATGGTTTAGTGCAGGTCGGGAGCAACCTTTATCCTGGAGAAATCGAACTAAGACCTTGGAATAACAAGGCGATCGCTGTGAATGTATTGTCTCTTGAGGAATATCTTCGCAGTGTTGTCCCCAGTGAAATGCCTGCTAGCTGGCACATGGATGCATTGATGGCTCAAGCCGTTGCGGCGCGTAGTTATGCGATTAATACGCAGCGTCAGCGCAAGTGGGGGCAAGCTCCATATGATTTGGTGAGTGATACTCGCGATCAGGTCTATAAAGGCTTTTATCGCTATGACCCTCAAACAGGTAGGGCGATCGCTTTAATTCATAGCCGCAGCGATCAGGCAGTGGCTTCGACTGCTGGCTATATGCTCAGACCTGGCTTTAAAGGCTACTATCGCGCCCGTTTGCCTCGCAACTGGATTAGTTGGGGCGGTGGATATATGCCCGTCTCCGATGGTCAGCATTTAGATCAAGAAATGACCCAACAGATGGCTCAGAGTGGTTGGAATTGGGTACAGATTTTGGCTTGGTGGTATCGCGACGAACCGATCAAAAATAAGTAAATAAAAGGCGTCGCTTTGCGACGCTTTTTATTTACTTATCAATCGAACCTTACAAAGTCGGCGAAGGCACACTTTGTGGAAACGTTATAACTGGACAAAATTATGGCTATTACAAAATTATCTGATGTCGAAATCTCGTCAGCGATCGCCCAACTCTCAGGATGGGCAGTAGTTGACGGGAAATTGCAAAAAAACTTTAAATTCCGTGACTTTGTGGAAGCTTTTGGTTTTATTAGCAGGATTGCCATTATTGCCGACAAGATGGGGCATCACCCTGAACTGTTCAATGTTTACAACAAAGTCAAGATTGATTTAACTACCCATGATGTTGATGGGCTTAGCGCCCTAGACTTCGAGCTAGCCCAAAAAATCGATAAATTACCTTATTAAGTTGGCAAACCCAAAAATGCTGATTCTCCCGCTTTGCGGGAGAATCAGCATTTTTGATTTTTTAGCCATGTCGCTTTTGATGCCACGTCCAAGCGTGCTGCAAGATAAGCTCTAAGTCGGCATATTTAGGCTGCCAATTTAAAATCTTGCGAGCCTTTTCGCTACTGCCCACCAACGCAGGAGGATCTCCCACACGGCGATCGCCTTTTATGACATTAATCGTCTTGCCTGTTAACTGCCTTGCCGTATCAATTACTTGCTGCACAGAAAAACCATTGCCATTGCCCAGATTAAAAATCTCGCTCTGATTGCCATTTAAAAGATATTGCAAACCTAAAATGTGAGCCTCTGCCAGATCGGTCACATGGATGTAATCACGAACACAAGTTCCATCCTCAGTAGGATAGTCCGAGCCGTAAACGGTAATTGCATCCCGCTTACCCAAAGCCGCCCACAAAACTAGAGGAATTAAATGGGTTTCAGGTTGATGATCTTCACCGATCTCTCCATCAGGGTCAGCCCCCGCCGCATTAAAATATCGAAAAATTACAGATTTCAAACCATAAGCAATATCGAAATCTTGAAGAATGCGCTCTACCATTAGCTTGCTTGCGCCATAGGGATTGATGGGAGCTTGCGGATGATCTTCTGTAATCGGAATCTGCTGAGGTACGCCGTAGCTAGCACAGGTTGAAGAAAATACGAATTTCTTGACATTGGCGGCAACCATTGCCTCTAGCAAAGACAATGTACCCACTACATTATTTCGGTAATATTTGTCAGGCTGAGTAACCGACTCCCCAACATAGGCATAGGCAGCAAAGTGCATGACTGCGCTGATGTCATATTCACTAAATATGCGATCTAGTAAGCTGCGATCGTTGGTGTCACCCACAATAAGTTCTGCGCCTAATGTTTGTGTAATGTCTTGATGCCCATACACCAGATTATCCAAGACCAACACTCGATAGCCGTCTTTTTGAAGAGCCTTTACTGCATGGGAGCCAATGTATCCTGCTCCGCCAGTCACTAAAATCGTTTGCTTAGTCATATTCACTTTCTCAAGGATATGCGATGCGAATCGCTACACATTTTTATATTAGGTTATAAGCCCAATAAGTAAAGGCGCTGTTTTGCAGCGCCTTTACTTATTGGGGAAGCGGCGCATCGCGCCGCTCATGCTACACAGGAGGATTAACGTTTTGGGTTTGCAATCGTAATTTTAGAACTTCTAAAATCTCGACAGGAACTTGCGTGCGTAGCGATCGCCCTAGGCGGTTCTTTTTTTGAGCTAGTTGCAGACACTCCAAACTCTTACAGAGATAAGCTGATCGCCCCATGCCGTGATCGAGTTGAATCTGAAAACTCTGACCACCTTTTTCTCGCCTAGGCTTGCCTAAGGCAGCAATTAATTCATTTTCAGCAGAATCTTGTGCGATCGGTACAAGTACCAACCGCCAAAACTCGTCTCGTTGAGCAATACGCTGACAGCTTACACAGCGCCGATGCAGCTTCAGAGCCAAATTAATTACTCCGCTTCCTCTTGATCAAACTCATCCTGTTCAAGTTCGTCATCCTCAGCTTGCCTTAGCGCCAAAGCTTCACGCTCTTGCAATGCTCTTGTTGCGCTCTCCTCCATCCTGCGATCCTCCTCCGCATAGTCGTACTTAGCGAGGTTCTTAATGTCAATCTTCCAGCCAGTCAAACGAGCAGCCAGACGAACATTTTGTCCCTCCTTACCGATCGCCAAGCTCAGTTGATCTTCAGGCACAAGCACATGGGCGATTCTCTCATCGGCATTGATTAACCGCACCTCATGGATTTTGGCAGGACTCAAGGAGTTAGCAATATAAGTCGAGGGATCAGGTGACCAGCGGATGACATCAATTTTTTCTCCTCTCAACTCACTTACCACAGCCTGAATCCTAGCGCCCCGCGCACCGATACAAGCACCCACAGGATCAACATCTCTCTCAAGGGTATCAACAGCAATTTTAGTACGCGGTCCCACTGCGGGTGATGGGGGATTAGCTTCCCTCGCCACGGCAACAATCCTCACAATTTCTTCCTCAATTTCAGGAACTTCATTTGCAAAGAGATAAACAACTAATCCCGCGTCAGCCCTAGACGCTAGTAGCTGAGGGCCACGACGAGAACCCTCATATACTTTTTTTAGATAAACCTTCAAGGTCATCCCAGGGCGATAGGGTCTTTCACCCGCCAACTGCTCGCGCTTAGGCAACTCAGCTTCAACTTCAGGCTGTCCAAAGCCACTACTGACTGAAACAATTACCGAAGTCCCCTCAAAACGCAGTACTCGTCCTTGCAGTACCGTCCCTTCAATATCTTGGAATTCTTCTTGAATAATTTTACGTTGTTGATCCCTGAGCTTTTGCGCTAGCACTTGCTTAGTTTGGATCGCTGCCATTCTGCCAAAATCACCCTGTTCTGGGGTAACGTCAACCACCACTGTGCCGCCTGCTTGGGCTTCAGGCGCAACCTCCCGCACCTCTGACAGTCCAATTTCATGATCAGCATCACCAACTTCTTCAACAATAGTTTTAGTTGCTAGTACTCGAAATCCTTCGCTTTCAAGATCCAATTCGACATCAAAGTTATTAAAGTATTCATCTTCAAAATTAATACCATCAGAACGATAAGTCTTCCGAAAGCGCTCGTATCCTTTTAGTAGAGCCTCACGCAATGCATTCTGAACAGCGTGTTTAGGAAGATTTCGCTCTTTGCAAATTACTTCTACCATCTGCCCTAATCCGGGTAAGCTCAGCAATGACATAGTTTTTCTCGATTTTATTTGGTTGTGGATTCTATTTAATTGTTTTCTATTGATAGGCAGGCTATCAATAGGATCTAAAGCAGTAACGTAAGCGCTGCGTGCGCCGCAACTCTTACGATTTATAGCAAATAAAAAAATGGCTATGCCATGTCTTTATTTAAAAACCTATACTAGGCTTATTTTTTAGTTCACAAAATTGTAAGCACACTTTTGTGAACTAATATTATTCAGCTTTGGTCAGCTCAACGCGCTCAACTACTTCACGGGGAATATTTGCCATCCGCCCCTTAATGCTGATTGAAATGTGGGTTTCATTTCGCGAAACCAGATGACCACTCCATTTTTGCTTGCCTTCATATGGCTCTGTGGCAATGACATCGACCATAAATCCCTTAAATGCAATAAACTCGCGATCGCCTTGTAATTGTTTTTCAGCACCAGGGCTAGATATTTCTAACACATAAGCATAGGGAATTAGATCGGCTGCATCCAGAGATGGCTCCAAGGCTCGACTCATCTGTTCGCAGTCATCTAGCCCAGTATTTTGGATAGGATTGCGAATATCAACTCGCAAAACTACAGGGCTTTTATTAGTATGTAACACCACATCAACTACCTCTAACCCTAAGGGCGAGGCAACTTCTTCTGCAATTTGCAGAATCTGCGGAATGAGAGGATGACTCATCGAATTTGTGATTTGAGTATATACAGTGGATATGGATGGATTTTATAGTGACCGCCAGTAATACTCAGAAAACAGCGTTACCATTTTCTGAGTATTACTAGTAACAGTGAAAGTAATTTATGCTGTCACTCGCTTCTTGGATTGAGATTTGTACAAACACAAATTACGAAACGTAAAAAGTCATTAAAAACAAAAGAGTGGGGCGATCGCCCACTCTTGAAGAATGCTTTTAATCACTGCTCAGATTTAGCAAAGACTAGGTAAATACTTTGTCAAATATTTGTACCAAGTTAAAATTAAAGAAATTTTAAGTCTTGACTTTGCTACAGTGATTGCTATACTACCACATGCAAATCAATCTAGCGCAAGGTAGCTATTCGCATTGACACAGGACATTTAAATTATGATCATCATAACTTGCGTCTTATTGTTTGTCAGGGAATGGTTATTTCAGTATCTATCTCCTATTCGCTAACTAGAAACGCTTATCGATAATCTCAATGATTGTTGTCAAACCTTCTTTTTTAAAGTTTTTCTTAAAAAATCTTCTCTGAGTCGTTACAAGTTGTCAAATATCCTATTGAGCTGTAAGTTCTCTAACATAATTCAACCAATTATTAGAAAGTATTTGCAAATAAATTATTAAATTGCTTAAATCTGTTGTTGTCTATATATTTGAGCCAGTATCTTGGCAAAATTACGTCTAGTGATTGAAACCTCTATAAATAAGGCTGCTCAGTTAATTAAAAATTATTTTACAAATACCTTCTATAACTAAATGAATATTATTAGAAATAAAAAACCATCAGTAATATTTCTAGAAGTATTACTAATCTTAATAATACTTCTAGGAATATTATTAAGATTTACAAATCTCGACAAAAAGGTATATTGGTCTGATGAAGTTTTTACAGCCTTGAGAGCCTCTGGCTATAGTGAGGTTGAAGCGATTCAAGGGATTCGATCCAAACCTTTTGTAAATAGTATTGATGTGCAGAAGTATCAGTATGAGGGTGAACAAAGTAGCACTGCTCAGGTAGTTATAGAATCCCTTGCCACAGAAGATCCTCAACACCCTCCTCTATATTTCCTAATGTCCAAAGTGTGGATGCGATGGTTTGGCGACACAGTGACAGTAAGACGAAGTCTCTCCGCTGTCATTAGTTTGTTGGCTTTCCCGTTAGCATATTGGCTATGCATAGAGCTTTTTAATTCGTCACTAGTTGGACTAACAATGATTGCTTTAATTGCAATCTCTCCATTTCACATTTTGTATGCTCAGGAAGCTAGGCAGTACAGTTTGTGGATCGTAACTACTTTATTATCAAGTGCAACTTTATTACGGGCGCTCCGCAAAGATTCTAAATATCTCTGGTTTGCCTACGCCATAGCAACATCTTTATCGCTATATACATTCCTACTGTCAGTCTTAGTAGCAATAGCGCATGGAATCTATGTATTAACTACGGAAGGATTTCGACTTAGCAAGAACTTTGTAAGCTACTTAGTCTCAACTATTGTGGCTTTTGTATCGGTCATACCTTGGATATGGATAGTTGTAAATAGTATTGCTCAAATTAACAGGACAACTGGTGGTAATAAAAGATTATCAGGTTTAGGATTCTATTTAACTTTAGTGAAAGAATGGATAGTTAACTTAAATAGAATATTCATTGATTTAATATTTGATTCAGGAGCATCTTCCAATCCACTTTCACCATTAACTATCTTGCTAATGATTACTGTATTACTGTCTATAACTGTAACTGTTTATTCAATTTACTTTGTTCATAAGACAACTCGTAAAAGGATTTGGTTATTAATAGGTAGTTTGATTATCATTAATCTTACAGCACTAATTTTGCCTGACTTAATTTTGGGAGATAGTCGTTCAATGATTAGTCGCTATTTTATACCTGCGTATATCGGAGTACAGGTAGCAGTTGCCTATGCTGCCGCAGAAATAATTAGAAGATTTACGACAAATTCTTGGAAACAGAGAACAAAATTATATGTAATGGCAATTGTTTTTACTTTAGGTGTTGTTTCCTGTCTGGTTAATAGCCAAGCACAAACCTCTTGGATTAAAGGTTACGGACAACTCAATCACTTAGTAGCTCAGGTTGTTAATCAATCAGAACGACCATTACTGATCAGTTCATCCATATCTTCAGACATACTTTCTCTAAGCTACTATCTTGACCCTAAAGTGGAAATCATTGCCCGACCAGTCTGCTTAACTTGTCGTACAGAGTTCAAACTAGATATTGATACTACATTTTTGCAAAGTATTTTTGAAAAATACAGCGATGTCTTTGTCATAAATGTCAAACTACCATCAGAATTTGACAACAAATTTAAGTATAAATCTGTCTTTTTACCTAATACTCGCACTGGTAGAAGCGATGGCAGTAGTCTGTGGCGTTTAGAAACGAATACTAACTAAAATCTATTACCAGATCAAGACGTTCATTTGGGAGTATAGCTCCCTTTACTGGACATACTTGTAAGCAAACACCGCAATCAATGCAAATACTGGGGTCAATTTTAAACCAGATGGTTCCTTTCTGATTGATTCCTTGTCCCTGTTCAATACAACCTACTGGACAAACTGGAACACATTCCGCAATCCCTTCACACGTGTTTGAAATAATTGTATAAGCCATACTGAAGATTTTGTTTAAACTAACCTAATTTGCTATTCATAGATTAACGCTAATAGCAAGAACAAAGAGTATGTCTTTAAGATCAAAGACCTTAGTAGTGACAGCATGAGTAGGTTTAGGTAAAAGCTAGAAAATCAAACTGCCTTTGGTTTCGGCTACTCTGCACTTATGGTGTTGCAGAAACTGGCCATAACCAGCAACAGGTTGATCTGAGTTGCTTTTTCGCATAGCGAAGAGCTAGATATTGTCTGCCTCAAGCAACAATTCCTCAACCTCATAATCGTTGTAAGCTCTATCTGCATAGACTACACAGATAAATCAAACAGAAATATCCTCAAGCCCCTAACATAAGCAAAGGCATCACTAGTTAGAAAAAATTCTAATTCTATGGACTCTCCGACTCTGTCACTATCAAATGAATTTTGATACCGTAAAAGTATTATTGCTGTAGACAAATTAATTTTTCTTGTTGCTAATTTGGATATTTCCCTGTACAGCAGAATTTTTTTGTCGCAGTTGATAAGTGTCAACTTAATTTAAGCTAAATTTCTAATTTCTTAACATCTACTTAAGATATCTCTGAAATCTACTCTAATTCAATACTTTCATCAAACAGAAGAAGACTCAGAGTAACTTAAATATAACTAAATATAACTGAGTTATAACTATTTGACGAAAATCAGCAAGTGGTTAGGGGTTGTAATTCGTAATCTTTCATGTAGGATAAATTCAATTGATTAAGTTGACTGTAGGAAGTCGACTGCAATCATCATTAATTTTAAAACTACTAATAATTGTTAAACCTGATAGGTAGGTATTATGCATTGGTAGTTGAATAGGTAAGGTTGGCAGCAAATAACTTGGCTCTGACGATGCTGAGTGGTGATGGTTAGGTAAATCCATATTTGATGCTGATGGTTATCCTGTGTAATGTTGATTAATTTGAATTAAAAGGTTCATTTGGGATGACTGACGACGTATGTCATATCCATAATTACTCTTTCAACATTACTTTTCGACACTCGTTAGAGCGTTTAGAAGTGTAGTAATACGATGACTATGCAGCTTAACTTTGACGCAGTTAAGTGGTGATGGCAAAGTTTAAACCCATGCTAGTTGTTGTAGCGTTGAATGACTTCAAACTTACTTATTTGTAAGTCAACCCTGTAAAAGCTACTTAATAATATTGACAAAAACATGAAACTTTCCACATTTGGTCTTGGCTTAGCTGTTGCAGCTTCCAGCTTTGTTGGTATTTCTTCACTATCTCATTCAGCAAGCGCTGCAACAATTGGTGCAGAGAATGGCTCTTTTACTTTTGAAGGTATTTGGGAATTCACTTTTCTCTATTCATTTGGTTCATTTCAATCTACTTTTGGTATTGAGCCTTCCCCTACATTGTTCTCTGAAATCAGTACTGCGACTCCTGGAGTTGTAACACCTAGCTCTGCAGTTACTTACACGTTTACGGGTTCTGAGAAGAATTTCTTCCTCTCTACTGAGAATCCTTCTGGAACTCCTAAGATTTTATCAAGTACAGCTCATACTGAGACTGCTAAAGGAGCATTTTGGATTGCTAGTTCTGCGACTGATTTCCCAGTTTCAGGAGCGTCAACTTTTGATCCAGGTGGACTTACCTTTGCAAGTTTTGTTGGTGCGAACGCAGTTGATGGTGCACTCGTAATCGGCGTTAACGATGTGTTTACTGGAGATAAGGACTACAACGACTTTATCATCAAAGCTAGAGCTGTTCCTGTTCCTGCAATTGTTCCTGGTATTGCTCTCGCTGGAGCTTTCTTTGGTAGCAAGGCTCTCAAGCGTAAGAAAGACAAAGCTAGTGCTTAATCAGTACTGATATTTTTCTTTACCTTGATTACCTAATTGGTAAATAGTTAGTGTATTGAGAAGTAAAAAAGGCAGAGTTAGTAATATTACTGACTCTGCCTTTTTTTGATAGCCCAAAAACCTAGCTTTTACAATAAATACTCTTATGAAGATATTGCAGATTGGGACAAGTTGGTTTCTTGATGATGCGGGTGGACTGGCGCGAGTTTACTATGGCTGTGTCAATAACTTGCCGATCGCAGGGGTAGATGTGTCAGGGCTAGTAACAGGTTCGGCAGACATTAAGCAGAGTTCAAATGGAAGGGTAGAATCATTTGCGGCAACTAATAGCTCTACTTGGCAGCGATCGCTAGGAATTAGGAAAGCGGTCAATCGATTATTAGTGACTGGTGATTACGATTTAGTGGCTACTCATTTTGCGCTTTATACCTTGCCAGCCATTGATCGTTTTGGAAAATTGCCCTTGGTAATGCATTTTCATGGACCCTGGGCTTTGGAGAGTCAAGCAGAAGGGGGCGGACGGATTTCAACTTGGGGGAAATGGCTAATTGAAAAGCTGGTGTATCGCAGGGCTAATGGATTTATTGTTTTGTCAGAGGCTTTTCGGCAAATTTTACATAAAACTTATAAAGTGCCGCTAGAGAAGATTTTTATTGTGGGCGGTGGCGTTAATGCTTCAGAGTTTGATTTACCGATCACGATCGCACAGGCAAGAGCCAGATTGGGCTGGTCACAGAATCGGCGCGTTATTTTTTGTGTGCGCCGCTTGGTGCAACGCATGGGGTTGGAGAATTTAATATCCGCGATCGCCACAGTCCGCAAAAGTCATCCTGATGTACTGTTACTAATTGCAGGGAAAGGGGCGATCGCTTCATCTTTGCAATTGCAAATCCAAGAAATGCAGTTGCAGGATTATGTCAAGCTGCTGGGTTTTGTTCCAGATCAGGACTTGGCGATCGCCTATCGTGCTGCTGAGATGACTGTTGTACCGACTATTGCTTTAGAAGGGTTTGGTTTGATTGTGATCGAATCCTTGGCGGCGGGAACGCCTGTGCTGGGTACGCCCATTGGCGGCATTCCTGAAATCTTACGTCCTCTGTCAACGGATTTACTTTTAGAAGGCAGTCAGACTCATCAAATTGCCCAAGGTTTAATCGAAGCTTTGTCTGGTGATCGGCAGATGCCAAGTGCAGAGATTTGCCAAAGCTATGTTAAACAAAATTATGATTGGAGAGTAATTGCTGGACAAATGCGATCGGTTTATGAACAGGTGATTAATCTCTAATAATCTCTGATGGCAGAGTAGTGCTTTGCTATGCAAAGCCACTAGTCGATCGCTCCCAGTGATAAGAGCTTAGCCTTTTGAGCGGCGGTTAATCCTGTTGCTTCCGAGATGTTTAGCCCTTCGTAAGGTCGCGGCTCACGATAGGTCTTAAGACATTGACCAGTTTTCACATTCCAGAGTTTAACTGTTTCATCTCGGCTACTACTGGCGATAAATTTGCCATCGGCGGAGAAATCGATAGCGTAGATTGTGCCTGTGTGACCGACCAACGTGTTAATTATTTCTCCAGTTTGCCAGTTCCAGACATTGATGCAAGTATCTTCACCTGCGCTAGCTAAATTTACACCTTGAGGATCAGCAGCGATCGCTAAAACATTTCCTTGGTGGCTAACTGGCTCAGCGGTCAACTCCCCACTTTCAAAATGCCATCGATATACATTTTTTTCATTACCGATCAAAATAATCTGCGGATAGGTGGGAATTATGCTGGCGTTGGAATTTATGGATGGGAGCTGATCTAGAGTTTGGATACATTCGCCAGATTTGGTATCCCAGATTTTGACTGTTTTATCGCGACTGCTACTAATTATTTGTTGATCATCAGGGCTAAAGGAGACTGATAAAACTGCCGCTGTATGACCATATAAAACACGGAAACATTCGCCAGTCACGATGTCTCTGAGCTTGATCACCTTGCTAGTTTCCCCAGTGGCGAGAAACTTACCATCATGGCTAAAAACAAGAGTACGAGCGAGATCAGGATGCTCAGTGATGGTGGCAAGACAGTTGCCACTGCTGACATCCCAAAGTTTAATGGTGCAGTCTTCGGCGCAGCTAGCCAATAGGGTTCCGCTAGGACTAAAGGCAACTTGCCAAACATGACCTGCATGACCATGGAGGGAGCGAATACATAGCCCTGATTGAGTATCCCAGAGGCGGATAATTGAGTCATCACCACCACTTGCCAAGATACTCTGCTCTAGGTTAAAGGCTACGGAACGAATTGCGTTTGTGTAGCCTTGCAAAATCCGAAACTGTTGACCTGATGTGACTTCCCAAAGATTTAGCAAATGTTCATTGGAGATATTCCCAGAGGTTGATCCTTCCGATTGACTATCGTTTCTATCAGTCCATGATCGCCCCGTATGCCCTTGAAAAGTTCGCATACACCGACCTGTGTCAATTTCCCAAATCTTGACCATCTCATCGCCACTACTGCTTGCCAAGATGAGGCGATCAGGGTGAAAGGCAACCGATCTGACCCAATGGTTATGCCCAGTTAAAGTTTTAAAGCATTGGGATGTTTTGAGATCCCAAAGTCGAATCGTGCGATCGCCACTACCAGTAGCCAGAGTCGAACTGTCGTGACTAAAACTGACAGCAAATACAGTATGGGTATGCCCTGTAAGAGTTTTGATACAGGTTCCTGTCTCCACATTCCAAAGGCGAGTGGTGCGGTCTTCACTGCCGCTGGCAAGGACTTTGCTATTTGGACTAAAAGCGATCGACCAAACGATATCCTCATGTCCATCAAGCACACGCAAACATTCGCCCGTGTCAACATCCCACATACGGATCGTGCAGTCATCACTGCTACTCGCCAGTAAATTTCCCTTATTGCTAAAAACTACCGCCTCAACAATATCTTCATGCCCATGCAAGATTTTAAAGCATTGTCCAGACTGCCATAGTCTGACAGTGCGATCGGCATGTCCACTCGCCAAGATGGAGCCATCAGGGCTAAAAGCCGCCGACATGACCGCCCCAATATAGCCCTGTAAAGTACTCAGGCAGTCACCTGTAGACACATCCCAAAGTTTGATGGACTGATCAATGCTACTGCTTGCCAATACAGTTCCATCATGGTTGAAAGTGACGGAAACTACCCAACCCTTATGCCCTCTATAGGTCAGTAAGGGCTTACCATCGCTGACCCGCCATAGATGAATATCTCCCTTGGTATCACCGATCGCCAGCAATTTACCATCAGCACTAAAAGCAACTGATAGGACTCCGCCAATTACCTCCGCAAATACTGACTTGATCAAGGCGGTTTTGGAGAAGTTGGCTCCATGGAGCTTGACTTCCGATAAATAAGCTTGACGGATTGCCAAGTATGAAAAGTCTGTACCCGTGAGATCAACGCCCAAATGACAGAGCAAATTGATTAAATTACCCCCACCATAACCAAAGGTTGATTTCGATTCGCCATCGGGTCTCAATTCGCGGCGGCGGAGTTCCGATACATTTTGAAATAGCTCCTTAGCCACCATTTGCTTGCTGCCCAAGCGACCTAACAACTTGGCGAGCAATGGCTCCAAAATTAGACGGACTTGACTCTGACGAACGTAATCCTTAGCAGTTGCCTTGACTAGAGCATAGTGACGCAAGTAAAAAAGCTGTCTATTCAGCTTCGATTGAATACTCGGCAAAATTCCAAGGGGATGCTCTTGGGTAATTTCTTGGTAAATTTGGTCAATCAAAAGATTGGTCACAAACTCCATCACCACGGGCTGTTGGGTAAATCCCGCTGCTGTATGTTCCACTAGCGATCGCCGTTTTAGCGATCGCAGTGACATCATTAAGTAGTTTTGCTCAATGGTCGGCACAATGTCAGAACGCAATTCATGAGGCTGCACTGGTTCTCGATTAATCGCTAGCCAGATCATGATTTGCTTTTCATAGGCAGTTAGCCGCTGATACTGCTGCTCAATCAAATTAGCGATTCCGCTAAAAACGATTGTTTTTTGTTCTAAAAATTTATTAACATCGCCTGAATATAAATCCTTAATTGAAGTAGCTGCTATTTTTAAGGCAAGCGGGTTACCACGATACCAGCCTACAAGTCGATGTAAGTCATCTTCGACTGCCTTGAGTCCTTTCGTCTCAAGTACCTGTTCGGCGGCGGGCTCATCTAAACCATCAAGCTGTAAAGCCCTGACAGGCAAAATATCTCCTTCTAGAGTCGCTACTTCCTCAGGCTTTTCACGACTGGTGATCAGCAAACAACTACGATGGGATACCTCTCCCACTCGCCTTAGTAGGGTTCCATAGCCTTCATAGTCTTTGCGATAGGCTCCATCATGATCTTCATCCTTTAGTACTGATTCAAAATTGTCCAAGACTATGAGGCAGCGATAACGCTGTAAATATTCCATGAGCCTTGATATCAATGCGTTTGTATCGGTAGTGTCAGGAGTTTCTTTTTGGTGTGATAGGAAATTAATCATCGTCACCAACATCTCGCTTGGGGTTTTGGCGTTATTAAGCGATTTCCACACGACAAAATCAAACTTTCCCTTTAGCTGCTGAGCAAGCTTGACCGAGAGCGCCGTTTTTCCTAAACCCCCCATTCCCAAAATTGCCACTAAACGGCAATGATCACGATCAATCCACTGCTCCAACTTGTCTAATTCAGTATTGCGCCCATAGAAGAAACTGACATCAACAACCTCACCCCAATCCTGATTAGGGCTAACTTCAAATCCTAGTTGGGGGATAGTAGTCGAAGACTCACCATTTGTTTGCTGTTTTTTGCGGCGTAAGACGTTTTGAACCGTGTTTTTGGTAACTTTTTCACCTAGTACCTTGGTTAAGTTATGCCATAACTTGTGGCTGACTAACTTGATATAACCTGCATCATAGCCAGTATTTTTGGCAACCTCTGCGTAGGACAAATTGTCATATACGCCAAGAAACACAGATTGCTCAACACGAGTCAAACTGCGCTTTAATAACATCTCAATAAATTCTAACGCCTCATCACCTGTCATAGATGCGCCTTAAATACACGAGTATAGTCTAAAATATAACTTTTGTATAACTTCCAATTCTGCCATTCTAAGACGTTTTATGGTTTGTGGTATTTTAATGTGGACATTACCTTATAAAGATTAACTTTACCTTTGACGAAGTCCATACAAAACTATGAGAGCGGTTCCGATATTTTCAGTGCCATCGGTGCTGAAAATATCAAGACAGACTATTTATAGCGTTTATCAATCTAGTGAAGTAGGGGTTTGTTTCCCCGTCGAAGGTGGGGAAACAAACCTCTGCATCTAGTTGGCTTGAAAAGCACTATAAAACCCGTTGGCAAGATTTTAAATGTTTTGGTAATAGTAATTGCCAGCTATAGCAAGGCTTGCTTAGAGGATAAATCCAGAATATGAGTGGCGGCGCGAAGCGCCGCCACTCATATTCTAAGGTTAGCTAAGTCTTGCTTTGCTATACATCCTTTTTTCTAGTTGTTCGTCCTCTACTGTGATGTGTAGAAATTCCATGCAAAATTCCATGAAAATTGCCCTAGTACACGATTATCTGACGCAGCGTGGTGGAGCAGAGAGGGTGTTTGAGTTACTGTGCAATCACTTTCCCAATGCGGATATTTATACTTCTGTGTACGATCAACGCAACACAATTAGCCTGGGCGATCGCCAAGTTCACACCACGTTTCTTCAGAGAATACCTGCATCTCGTAAATTTTTTAGACTGTTTGCCCCGTTATACTACTCAGCTTTTAGATCCCTAGACCTCAAAAAATATGACTTGATTCTAAGTAGCAGTGCTAGCTTTGCTAAGGGCGTGCAAAAGCGACCCGATGCTATACATATTTGCTTTTGCCACAATATAACTAGATTTCTATGGGATACCAATACTTATTTACGTGAATACGGGGCTTACGCATTTTTAAAACCTCTAATTGAGTTGATATTTAGTGTGATGCGCCGTCAGGATATTGCCTATGCCCAATCGCCTGATTATTACATCGCTAACTCAACTACTGTTGCGAGACGTATCCAAAATACTTACCAAAAAGAAGCAGTTACCATTAATTACCCTATTGATGATCGCCGTTTTATATTTTCCGACCAAAAAGATGACTACTACCTTGTCTCATCCCGTCATCTCAGTTACAAACGTCTCGATATCATCGTAGAAGCTTTTAATGATTTAGGTCTCCCGCTGATTATTACGGGGGATGGTCCTGAGACGACAAAGCTGCAATCAATGGCTCGTGAAAATATCAAATTTTTGGGTCATGTTAGCGATGGCGATCGTTGTCAATTAATGGCAAAAGCTAAGTTTGTAGTTGTGGCAGCTCTTGAGGACTACGGACTCGTCCCTATTGAAGCAAATGCAAGTGGTACGCCAGTCATCGCTTATGGAGACGGAGGTGTAATGGATACGCAAGTTTCAGGGATAACGGGGGTACTCTTTGATAAACAAACCACAGCTTCTCTAAAAAGTGCCATAATCGATGCACAAGAAATGCATTGGGACTATGACAAAATTCGAGACCACGCGATTAGTCATTTTTCTGAAAAAATCTTTTTTCAGAAAGTCGATTTAATGATTGCAGATATAGTTTCATCAAAGGTTTCGTCTAAATAGTAGTAAGGCTCTCTTCGGAGAGCAGCCCTTGATAGCGGAGGATAATTCAACTTAAAACTTCCCAAGGAGCCAACTACGCCAATTCACACAAGTGTGACTACACATGCGTGAATTAAAACCCAAACCCAGCAAGGGTTTTCAAATCAAGAAACAGCTATGCCATTTCTTGATTTGGTCTTAGAACTTGAGATAAACAAGGAAAACACCATGCAAATTAGTGCTTCGAGAAATATTAAGCCAGACATTATTGAACAAGATCCGGGATATGGAAAGATATTTGCCGTTCTCTCCCGCAGGCGTTTGTGGGTATTAGGTGGTCTAGGAGTTGGCTTAATACTTGCTCTCGTTATCAACATTAATTCCAAACCGAAATATACAAGTATTATGCGGTTATTGGTGGAGTCAACATACAGATCTAGTTCATCATCTTTTATTGACTCGAACGTGCAAATTGACTATGCAACCCAGTTAAATCTGCTCCAAAGCACATCAATGTTTCAGAAGGCTGCCGATCTGCTCTCTACCCAGTACCCTGGGATTAGCGGCGGTGAGCTCCAGTCTCTAAGCATAGGTATGCTAGGCGACGCTCAAAAACCCACAAAAATTGTCGAGTTGCAGTATACAGATTTTGATCCTGTCAAGACTCGTGAAGTCCTTAGAGCTTTTAAAACTGTATATACAGATTACAACCGTGAGCAACAAGAAAAGCGACTGAATAATGGCTTAGCAGGAATCGATGAGCGTATTGCTAGTGTTCGCACCAGTATTACAGAAGTCACTAATGCGATCGAAGAGTTTCGACGCAAAAATAATATCTTTGATGCAACGCAACGAGTCACAGAGATTACTTCTAGCCTAGCTGGGATCGACCAGCAGAAAGTAAGTACAAGGCTAGAGTATGAACAAGCAACTACAAGGCTTGCCTCTCTCCAACAAAAGCTAAATCTCTCGTCGCAAGAAGCAGTATTGCTAACAAGACTTAATCAGTCACAGCGTTATCAAGCCTTAGTTGCTGAGATGCAGAGCATAGAAGTAGCTTTGAATCGGGAGAAGGCAAGATTTCAGGCTTCTAACCCGATTGTGGAATCCCTCGAACTGCGTTTTAGGCAGCAGCAAAGGAGTCTCGAAGAAGAAAGAAGAAGTATATTAGGTGACTCTAGCCTATCTATTTCGTCTAAATGGAATGGGGATCAACTTAGTGGCGTTGATGCAAATTTGGCGAGTCAGATCGTAGAAACTCAGACTCAGATGACGCTTCTCCAATCTCGCCTTAACTCGCTTGCGGCTCAAGAAGCAAGGCTCAAGACTGAAATGGAGCGTTTACCCAAATTGCTTGGAGAATATGAAGCTCTCCAGCCTAAGCTAAAAGTACAGCAGGATACTTTACAAACACTGTTAAAAAATCGCCAAGATCTTAGTCTTGAGATTGCTCGTGGAGGATTTGATTGGCAAGTTGTTGAAGAGCCGACTTTAGGCTTTACCGACTCTGGCAACTCGCTGCGTCGCAATTTAATACTGGGTGTTATTGCTGGTTTGTTTTTGGGAGGTGCGGCTGCATTCCTCAGGGATATGCAAGATGACACTGTGCGTAATTACAATGATCTAGAACAGCAAATCTCTTCTCTCTCTCTTTTGGGGATGACTCCACAATATCTATTTGGAGAAGAGACAAATTCCAACTTTTTGCCACAGTTTCTGAAGGGACAATCAGTTTCTCCGATGGCGATTGAAATCGTGCAGTGGCTACCTTTTAGAGAGTCTCTAGATTTAATCTATAAAAATATTCAGCTCAATAGCTATTCTCAAGAAATAACTTTGCGATCGCTGGTTGTTACTTCAGCCTTACCAGGTGAGGGTAAATCTACGATTTCCATAGGAATTGCTACAAGTGCGGCTCGGCTTCATAAAAGAGTACTTCTGGTTGATGCGGATATGCGATCGCCAACCCTTCACAAAAAGCTAAACTTGCCTAATGAAAGGGGATTGTCAACTTTACTCGCAAGTAACGGCAGTATTAACAGTAAGGATGTGATTCAGTCGTCTAACTCAACTATAGACATTCTGACTGCTGGACCGATCCCCAGTGACTCGGTGACGCTACTCAGTTCTGAGTGGATGCAAAAGTTGATTGCCAGTTTTGAAGATACCTACGATCTAGTGATTATTGATTCACCTCCTGTACTGGGTACTGTGGATACCATCCAGATTGCTTCTTGTGCTAGTGCTGTCATAGCTGTAGCGAGAATTGATCGAATTACTCGCAGTGAGTTCTCTCAAGCGATCTCTGTACTTCAAAAACTAAACCTACTTGGAGTGATTGCTAATGCGGTCAAGCAATTGCCTCACTCATATAAACCAGCGATCGTCAATGAAGAGGAAGAGGAAGAGTAATTTACAAAAAATTATTCTGCTAAGTAGCTCATAAGTAAGCCAATAAGCCAAAAACAGAAAACGACCCTCTCGCTTAGCGAGAGGGTCGTTTTCTGTTTTTGGCTTACTTATTAAGAGAGCATCAGCAGAATAATTTGATGAGGTTATGACCTCAAATATAACTTTATATAACTTTTGGTATTACATTTTAATAACTTACAGTGATTGCCATATCGATGAAAGTAATAGATAAGTACTTATGGCAAAAAATAAATATCTAGCAAAGTAGTTTCAAATCTACACAAACCTGTATTTGAGAAGCTTTGCTTGCATATGTCTGGTCACTCATTTCAATTAGTTAAATCACATATCGCTGACCTATCCAGTTGATTTACTAATTTTTGAGTGCTTGTGATATTTAGAGTTCTAGTGATAATCCTACTGCTCACTGGAACTCTAATCTATCTTTACAAAATTTTAAGTCTTCATGGTTTATGTAGTCTTTCACTAGAGTCGAATTGAGCAATTTTCTCTTCAATTAATCTCAATAAATTATGCTTTCCCACTCTGACAGTTTCGTCAGACATTTTGGGTTAAAGAAACGCAACATTAGATCCTAAGGCACGTCACACACGTCACATATGTCGTGTTAAAGAAGCGCAACATCAAATCCTAAGGCACAGATTCAGAGGAACAGTCATGACAGGTATTTTTATAGATGAACGACTTGATGCTGATGATTATTTTGACAATGAGTATGAGGAAAGGGTTTTTACCTCTGGATTTGGATTTAAGTCAGAACAAATCAACTTCCTAGCTAATGGCTATCTAGGTGACTTATTTAACCTTGGATTTTTGAATGCATTTACTACTTGGGTTGGTCAATATTTCAACCGCGATATTAGATTTGTTCGCATTGATCCTGTTGTTGGTGAAACTAGAATTAAGCAGAAAGCCGATTCTTGTCAAATCTCAAACTCACACTTGTTCCTAAAATTACCCCGAGCCAATGAATTGCCTCAAAAGCACAAGCCTTTTTCTTGGTTGTTAAAGAGAATGTTTGATTGGCTGGCGGCTTTGATTATTTTGATTGTCCTTAGCCCACTGATGATCTTATTAGCCGTGACGATCGCCGTTACTTCTAGAGGTCCTGTACTATTTAGCCAGTGGCGCGTGGGTGAACGCGGTAAGCTATTCAGAATCATCAAGTTTCGCAGTATGGTGACAAATGCGGATCAGCTTCATGCTCAAGTTATGTCTGGACAAACTGGCTTACACAAATGTAAAGATGACCCCAGAATTACTGCTGTCGGTCGATGGATGCGTAAGTATAGCCTAGATGAGCTTCCTCAACTCTTTAACGTATTGCGCGGCGAGATGAGTTTGGTGGGTCCCCGTCCTTGGGCTTTGTATGATGCCTTAAGGATCAGTGGAAATGCGAAGCGAAGACTTAACTCTTTGCCTGGGGTAACTGGAGCATGGCAGGTAAGCGCTCGCTCAACTATGCTGGACATTGATGCAGTTACCGAATGCGATCTTCGATATCTTCGTAGTTGGAGCTTATGGTTAGATTTAAAGATTTTATTAATGACCTTGCCTAAGGTTTTATCTGGTTTTGGCGCTTGTTAATGATTGAATTATTGGGGTTACAATCCAACATATTGGCTGATAGAAGTAATATCTAGATTTTCTTCTAGTAGATCAGCCATACGGTAATACATTGACTGTTGGTAATCTTGCCAAGATATTGGAGATGCCTGATGTTCTTGGATACCAGCTAACTTGGTCAGGGTTTGACGAACTTGCGCCGACTCAAATAAGCCATGTAAATAGCTTCCCCAAACGCGATCGCTCTTCAGTCCTTCATCAATCAAGGTTTGTCCAACCTGTATTTTTAGTAAAGGCTCAATGCCAGAATCTTGAGTATTGCTTTCAATTAATTGGGTCACGCCCATGTGGATTTCATAGGTCATCCACTGGTCTTGAGATGTTTCCGACTTCCAAATTGCTTGGACTTGGCTGACGTATTTAGTCGGCATAAACTCGGTGCTGGTTGGTAGTAAACCTAAGCCAGCGACTTCCCCTAATGCGCCCGCTACACCTGTGCGATCGCACAACCATCGTCCCAGCATCTGATAGCCGCCACAGATTCCCACTATCGGTACGCCTTGACGATGCGCTGATAATATTGCAGTTGCTAGTCCAGTTTCCTGTAACCATTGCAAATCACTAAGCGTATTTTTGCTGCCTGGTAAAATAATCACCCTTGTGTCATTCAATTCTTCAGCAGTTTTTACCCATACTGTCGCTACTCCAGAGTCTAATTGCCAAGGCTGGCTATCTTGAGAGTTAGACAGGTGTGGAAATCTAATCCAAGCTATTTTGGCTCCCGTGCCCCGCGTTTCGGCTTCACTGCACAGACTATCTTCACTCTCTGGCTGTAAGTCTTGAGCGTAGGGCAGCACTCCTAAATATTGCTGTTGCGGCATATGTTTTTGAAAATGAATTTTCGCGTCATCAAACAGCCGAAGATCGCCACGAAATTTGTTGACAATAAATCCCAACCCCATATCTCGAACAGGTTGTGAAAGGAGATGGTGAGTGCCAATGATTTGAGCAAATACGCCTCCTTTTTCAATGTCGCCCACCAAAATCCATTTCCCCTGTAGATATACAATTGGTCTCAGATTCACCAAATCTCGATGCATGAGATTTAGCTCTACGGGACTACCTGCACCTTCGAGCAGCAAAACATCGCAGCGATCGCGCCAGTATTCTAAGGTCGCCCTGACTTCTTCCCAGAGAGTCTCGATATGTTGATAGTAGTCAACGGCAGCAATGTGCTGACGCGCCTCCCCTAACAAAACCAGTTGGGAGGTTCCTTTGCCTGATGGCTTGAGGAGGATCGGATTCATTTCTACAATCGGGCGCATTCCACAGGCGATCGCCTGCACTGCCTGTGCTCTGCCTATTTCTCCACCTTCTAGGGTCACATAGGAATTATTTGACATATTTTGAGCTTTAAAAGGTGCAACTTTTACACCTTTGCGTTTTAGCCAAGCTCCCAATGCTGTGACCATCCAACTTTTGCCAGCATTGGATGAGGTACCGAGAACGGATATGGCTTTCATAGTGACACTTGGTTAAGTTTGGATGGCGTGACCTTGCCGAACCACCCAGAATTGGTTTCTTATTTTACGGCGCTGCCATTACTCTTTTTTACGCAAAGGCAGGTCAAAAAGATGTAATAATTTGTAACAGAATTATTAAGCGATCGCATTTAACCCGATTAAACTTATGGAACCCGAATCAATAATTACGGAAACTTCTAGCCCTGAAATTGATACTTTGAGTAATGCTTTAAGCAATCCTCAAATTGATAATCAAATCAGTACAGAAATAAACAATACCGAAGTAGTGATCGCGCCCATTGCCGAAGAACTGCATCGCCATGAATGTGGTGTCTGTGGATACATATATGAACCATCTGTAGGTGATGTTAAGCGGAATATTCCTGCGGGAACTGCTTTTGAAGCGATCGCAGAAGATTGGCGCTGCCCTGTATGCAACACCAAGAAAAAAGCTTTTGCTGATATCGGAGTTGCGGCAAAACCTTCAGGATTTACCGAAAATTTAGGTTATGGGTTCGGAGTAAATGTGATGACTCCGGGGCAAAAAAACTTACTCATATTCGGCTCTCTTGCCTTAGCAGTAGCCTTTTTTATTAGTCTTTATGCCTTGGATTAATGCAAAACTATCTAAATAATTAATTTTTCCTTAATTAAAATCCCAGAAATTTTTAAAAAGTCTGGCGCAGCCAGACTTTTTAAAAATTTCTGCTAATAACATACATACCTTCGCAAAATTTATGAAAAAAAGCATAAAACGCTTTCTTGACTTCCTGTCATTATCCCTAGGCATTCTTTTCATCTGTACATCTTTACTGACGATCTCCGTACCAAATGCCCAAGCAGATCATGGGAACTGGCACAAAGTTGAGTTGCCAGTTGCGATTACCCCCCTTGATCTTTGGTTTGACAAAGATAATCCCAACCATGGTTGGTTAGTCGGTACTGAGGCAACTTTGCTCGAATCCACCGATGGCGGCAATACTTGGGAAGAGCGCAACCTTGACCTTGGCGATAGCATTTATCGATTTTCGTCCATTAGTTTTTCTGGGCAAGAGGGCTGGATCACGGGACAGCCTGCCCTGTTGTTGCATACTACCGATGACGGTAAGTCTTGGTCGCGGATTGGACTTAGCTCTAAGTTGCCAGGCGATCCTTTTGCGATCGTTGCCTCTGGCAAAAACTCCGCTGAGATGGTGACAGACCTAGGTGCAATTTACAGCACACAGGACGCGGGACAAAACTGGAAGGCAATGGTTACGCAAGCTGTTGGTAATGCCCGTAACCTCAACCGCAGTGCTGATGGCCGCTATGTGGCGATCTCGGCTAATGGTAACTTTTATTCGACATGGCAACCTGGGGACATGACTTGGGTGCAGCACAATCGTAATAGCTCTCGGCGTGTGCAAAACATGGGCTACACTCCCGACAATCGTCTATGGATGCTCAATCGTGGCGGGCAAGTACAGTTTAGCGAAGTAGGAGATTTTGAGACTTGGGGTAAAAAGCAAACACCTAAAGAGGGTGGTGGTTTTGGGCTACTAGACTTGAAATATCAAGATGATGACAATGTTTGGATTTCGGGTGGAAGTTCGCGCTTGCTGCATAGCAGTGATGGCGGCAAGACTTGGGTGCGTGATCTATCCGCTGCTAATGTTGGCGCAAATCTCTACAAAATCTACTTTTTCTCCAGAGATCGCGGCTTTGTACTAGGGCAAAATGGCACGCTCCTAGCCTATTCTCCCGATTAAAAACAGGCTGGCTACGCTAGACTTTTTTATAGTGGCGGCGCTTTGCGCCGCCATTGTTGTTTTTAGCGACCGAGGGCATGGAGATCATTGATGGCATCAGCACATTGCTGTGTGTATGCCTCCAGAGAAGCGCGATCGCTAGCTGCGGGTGGTGGAATTAATTTGCCGATTCTGACGGTAACTGGCTGAAATAACTTCGGAAATTTTTTACCCTTTGGCAAAATTCGCTCTGTCCCCCACACACTGATTGGTAAAAATGGGGCTTGGGTCTTCACTGCAATCATTGCGGCTCCCAACTTTGGCTCAGTTACTCTTCCATCAAGAGTTCGGGTTCCTTGCAAAAAAATTCCTGTTGCCCAACCCTCTTCAATAGAAGCGATCGCCGCCCGAATTGCTCCGCGATCGCCAGCCCCCCGCTTGACGGGATAAGCCCCAAAAGCTGTAATCGCCTGACTTAAAACGGGTATCCTAAACAACTCTTCCTTTGCCATAAAGGCGACAGGGCGACCCATACAACTGCCAACAATTAGAGGGTCAAAGTCGCTAGCATGGTTGCTAACCACGATCAGATTGCCCTTGAGGGGGACATTTTCAGAGCCATAGATCCGTTCTTGATAAAAGACATACAAAATGGGTCTGACTACAATCCACTTAAACATTTTGTATAAGAGATGATTGCCACCTTTTACATTTTTAGCTTTAAGTTTTTGAGCGTTTGCCATTGACTAAATTTTCCAAAGATTTTACCTCCAACTAATATGAACTAATTTAGCGACATCATTCACGACCCACAGTAATTCTTATCATGCAATACAAAATCAAAACCCAAAGATGGTGTGTGCGTCGCGAAGCGACGCACACACCATCTTTAAGCCAATCAGACAGGTGTCGCCTATGTCGCCATTCATTGCTTTAGCTTGATTACCGCTTCACTCAAGGCGACCCATTGACTAACATCAAGATCTTCAGCCCTCACTTGCCCATTAATACCCATACTTTCTAAAATCAAAACCAACTGATCGCGGTCAATTTCAGGGAGTAAATTATTGCGGAGCATTTTGCGTTTGGTGGCAAAGCCAAGGGTGATTAGTCGCTCCAAAAACTTAGGATCGGTTGCAATCGTAACTGGCGGACGCGGAATAATGCGGACTACAGCAGAGTTGACCTTGGGTGGTGGATAGAAGGCGGCGGCAGGGACATCACAGATAAACTGACAATCAGCAAGATACTGAATCCTGACACTGAGAGCGTTATAGGCTTTATGCCCAGCCTTTGCCGCAAGGCGATCGCCTATTTCCTTCTGCACTAGTAAGACAATTTGCTCAAACTGTGGCACAGGCTCCGCAAGGGTTCCTAGTAGCCTTTTTAAAATTTCGCCTGTAATGTTGTAAGGAATATTGGCAACGACTTTATTAGTCTGGGGTGGCAGAGGAATATCTAGAATACTGCCTTCAATTAGGTGGAAGTTTGACTGCTTCATGGTCTGCCGCAGCTTTTGGCATAGGTCGCGATCAATTTCCACGGCTGTCACCGACTCGACAAGGGGCAGCAGGAGCCGAGTTAGATTGCCTGTCCCTGGCCCTATTTCGAGAATGCGATCGCTTGGCTGCAACTGCCCTGCCTTCAAAATTTTATTGAGGACAGCATCACTCCGCAGCCAATGTTGACCAAATTGTTTGCGCGGACGGATTTTACTAGTGTTATAAATGGGTTGATCAAGATTGGTCATTGCGATCGCAGGCTAAGGTTTTCTAATTATGCCGAGAGACTTGATCTTTTGTAACTCTTTACGCTTTCTGCAAACCCAAGAAATTTGCAAAAAAGCTAGCTTAGCCAGCCTTTTTTGAAAATTCCTTGGACTAAATATTATTACTATCGCTAAGCTGTTAGCGCCCAATGTGCAAAGACAATCTTCACCCTTTACCATTCGTCACGCTAACTCAAAGGATGTCAGCCATTTATCCGACATCCTCACGGAGAGCTTTTATCGTAGTAGCAATCGCCAAGTTAACTTTTTGCAACGTTGTTTTACCGATTGGGTATTCCCGCTTTTACGTTATGGGATCATGCTCGACTTAAATAGTCGGTTTGATGACAAAACGCCTCGTTACGCTTGTCTTGTCGCCACGCACCCTGCTAATAAGTCACAGGCGATCGCATCCCTCGAAATTTGTATGCGATATGTGCCAACTAAAACCAATCGCGATTTTTGGCTAGGCCGTGATGCTCAACAATATCCCTACGTTTTTAATCTAGCTGTACATCCCCATTGGCGGCGTAGGGGTGTTGCCAAGCAGCTTTTGCAAGCATCGGAACAGGTTGTTAAGCAATGGGGCTTTTCCCGTTTGTATATGCACGTCCTCGAAGATAATCAGCCAGCTATGCGCCTTTACGATTGTGTAGGTTACAAATTGCATAGCCAAGAGGGAACGATTAATAATTGGCTATTGGGTCGTCCGCGCCGATTTTTATTACAAAAAAAGTTCTAGGGCGAGGGTCACTGATGCTTCGAGCTACAATGAAAGACGAGGGGCGGCACTTCGCGATACCCCTCAGTACATAAATTGCAAATAGGAATACACCTACCCACTATGACCATCGCCACCGATATCACTCCCGATCTCAATCTTAGTGAGAAATTACAACAACAAAGCTATCAGATGGCGCAAGCTGCCGCGATCGCGGCTGATGATCGCAAAGGAGAGAATATCGTTTTATTGGCGATCGGTGAGGTATCATCCCTAGCTGAGTATTTCGTGATCGTCACAGGATTTTCCAAGGCTCAGGTAAGGGCTATTTCTGGTTCCGCCGAGGAAAGCATTGCGGAAAAATTTGGGCGCAAACCTAAGCATATTGCAGGTGAGCAAGATGGCTCTTGGGTGTTGTTAGATTACGGAGATGTAATTATCCACGCGATGATGGAAAAAGAGCGCGAATACTACGACCTAGAAGCTTTTTGGGGACATGCCCCCAAGGTGGAATTGGTTTTGCCTGAGCGAGATTCTGAAAGCTAGTCAATGCATGGCTTTTAAATGAATAAATGGCGTAGCCATTTATTCATTTAAAAGCCCTTACTGGGCTTGGTTTTCAGTTCACAAAAGTGTAACTACACTTTTGTGAACTGGTATTATGGGCTGATGCTTTGCGCCAACCCATAATTTTGGTTTTTAAATTAGCGTCAATTGTCGTGCTATACAAGCGATAATTAACTAATATTTTTTACATTTGGATACAAAGGATTTATGAAGGTTGGCGATCGCGTTCGTGTCAAGGCAACGTTAAATGTCTTTCATCATCCCGAACACAAGGGTAAAGCCTTTGACATTGCGGGGATGGAAGGTGAAATCGTTCATGTGCATAAGGAATGGAATGGGCGGGCGATTAGTCCAAATTACCCCTATGAAGTAAGGTTTGCGCCTAGATTTGTCACTCATCTTGGCGATCATGAAGTTGAGCTAGCTAGTTAAGTTTGTGAGCCGTGCTTTGCTCTGCTCACAAACTTCTCTGAGGTGTAAAAAACAAACCCCATAAATTAAGAGAGTTGCCTCGCAACTCTCTTAATTTATGGGGTTGTTGCTAAATATTTAGAAGAGGCTTCGACTTCGCTTAGCCACCAGTATAGGTTGGCTGAGCGAAGTCGAAGCCTTAATTCTTATTTGCCGCGGCTATACCAACCAGCTCACAAAAATCAAACCTAGTAAGTTTTTTAGATCAAGAAATGGCGTAGCCATTTCTTGATTTGGTATTAAATATGCTGGACTACTTAGTTGGTTTGAATGTATTGTGAAGTGACACAATTAGATTTTGATTTGCATTGATGGAAATAGCGATCGCCCTTCTCAGACATTACGGCTTTGACTTTGGTGGGTATACTGCCAATGATCTAACTCGTGCGTGGTCTGTTTTTCACCCTGAATGGGTGAGACAGGCGGTTATTGAAGCATTATTTCAAGGAAGATATAAGGCTATTTCTGTAAATCAAATTCTCATATTTTGGGAACGTAAAGGCGAAATTATCTGCCACCACAATCGTGAATTTGAGCGTCTTATCTGTGGTGATTTCTCGTTGTCTGATGGCGAACAAAGCTATAAAGAGCCCATTGCCGATCCAGTAAAACCAGTCTCAAAAATCACTCCCTTTGCCCCTCAAGAGACAACTGCAGTAGTTCCAATTTACAAATTTTCTGAAGCTGTGGCAAATGTACCGAATAGTATTAAAAGCGAATCCAAGGAATCTCAACGTCCTCGAATAGAGCCTTCAGGCACTACAGTACCGCTTCGACTCTCTTCCGAGAAAGCTCCTATCCCCGACTCCAAGGTCTATCGCTCAGCTTACGAGAACATGACCTTACTTGCCGAGTCTTCCATGTTTGTAGATAAGTTGCGTTCAATGTGTATCTTTAAAAATACAATTCTTGCTGAGCAGATGTCTGATGTAGCAAGCCCAGTAGAGTAGGTACGAAGCGCCGCCATTACTCTACTGGGCTTTATCGTCACAAGCAACGAGATTTCACAAAATGAGCCGCAAGCAGCTAAAACAGAGCTTTTCTAAGCAATCTAAAAATGCTAAAAAGTCCAAATCGGTATTAACGCGATCGCCGCAGCAACTCCAATTAAGCGCTTGTCTAATCGTCAAAAATGAGGAGAAGCGATTAGCTCAATGTTTAGAGAGCTTGAAGCCTATTGCTGATCAAATCATTGTCGTGGACACTGGGTCTAGCGATCGCACAGTTGCTATTGCTAAACAATATGGCTGTCAATTATTTTATTTTGAATGGTGTGATGACTTCTCCCAAGCGCGTAACTTTGCGATCGCCAAAGCAAAAGGGAAATGGATTTTAATAATTGATGCTGATGAAGTTCTCGAACAGGCAGCCATTAGAGTTTTAGAAGATGTGATGAACTATGATGATTGCCTTGCCGTAAACCTCTTGCGTACTGAAATTGGCGCTAAGCAGTCACCTTTTTCGTTGGTACTGAGAATGTTCCGCAACCATGCTGCGATCAGATTTTTTGGCATTTATCACGAGTCTATCGATCAAAGTATTATTGACATTCAAAAACAAGAACCGCACTGGCAAGTTCTCAATATTGAGGCACCTGTTTTATCCCATTATGGCTATATAGAAAGCGAAATTCAATCTAAACAAAAGTCTGAATTTGCAAAGAAGTTGATGGAAAAGCATTTGCAGCAATTCCCTAACGATAGCTATATGCTCAATAAGCTGGCGGCTTTGTATACCAATAATTACAACCAGCACAATAATTCTAGCGAACTTAATTATGCGATTCAATTAATGGTTCAAGGTCTATCGCAAACCCAAAATCAAATAGAACAAAACTTAACAACCTATGAACTATACTTGCATTTGGGAATTGCCTACGAACAGCTTGGCGAAAAAGAATTAGCTAAAAACGCTTACATTCAAGCAATTTCTTTACAGATTCCAGAAGTCTCTAAAATTGCGGCTTATGTAAACTTAGGTACCATCTATCAAGAACTTAACCAAAATATAGAAGCGATCGCCTGTTGTGAACAGGTAACTAAAGTCGCTCCTAATTTTGCTCAAGGATATTTTAATTATGGAGTTGCGCTCAAGACTGCGGGACGGATGAGCGAGGCAATCGGAGCCTATGAAAGAGCGATCGCACTGGAACCAAGCTACGCTGAGGCTCATCAAAATCTGGGAGTAGCCCTAATTAAAACTGGATATTTCACCAAGGCGATCGTTGCTTTCACTAAGTCAATCGAGCTTCATGAACTACAGCAAAACTATCAAGCTGCGGAACTACTGCGATCATGGCTAAAAGAATTTAGTCCAAAATCTTGAAACGAGAGCTTTGCAAGCCACTCAAGAAATTAATTAAGGTAGTGTTAGAGATGTAATGGTGAGCAAAGAAGAAAATAGCACCAATATGATTTTCTAACTTTTTAGAAAACGAAAGTGTCTTTCTTACAAGCCGTCCAACTCTTTGCCTCAGAGTGCAATGACGCTTAGCAGGGATTACTAGTGCGTAAGCAGCCCAGAAATCAGTAAAAGCTACTGCATATTGGCGATAAACGGCAGGCAAAGAAGCCCATAAACACTTAGCACTATTTTCATCTCGACTGACCACTTAAATTCCAATAATTTCTTTAGTCAATTGGTCCATGGCAATCCAAACCCATTGCTTATTGCTCTTGTTGCCAACAAACGACAGTTCGACAAGCCCACTGACCACCACATTTCATCGCATTGAATGGTCAACTTGCTTTTTTTTGATGCTAACTTCTAAATTGCGGGGAGTAACGAAATTTACCATTTACATAGCTTTGCAACCATTGTAGTGAGACACCTGTAATCCTTACTAATGCTCTTAGTGATACTCGCTCTAGCATTAGCTTTTCAATCAATGCTTTTGTTTCGTCTGAGATTGGTTTATTTTTTTGGTTTAAACTAAATTGACGATTACAATCTCGACATTTATGATTTTGTTTATCATGACGTGTTAAGCCATTAAGCACGATATTCTCACTCTCACATTTGGGGCATCTCATTTCTAGTTCTCATTTCCTTGCTTTTTTCTCTCTCTTCTTGTCTATCCTTACCTCTAGATCACTACCCACAAATCAAATACTGGCAGCATCTCTAAACCAAGTAAACGGGTTAGATTTTATCAAAAGTATTGGCGCAAACTTGTTAATATAGGCGAGTATAATCTGACAAAGCTTATTATATTTACAAGAGTTACATATGCTAGACAAACGCGACTATACCCTGATCATCGACAAAAGCGGAAGTATGTCAAATACTGACCGAGGCACTGGCAAAAGTCGATGGGAGATTGTCAAGGAGTCCACGCTCGCACTGGCTCGTAAATGCGATCAGTTAGACGCAGATGGCATTACAGTATATGTTTTTTCAGGTAAATTTAAGCGCTATGACAATGTTTCAGCAGCCAAGGTAGAGCAGATCTTCCAAGAAAATGAACCAATGGGAGGGACAAACCTGACTGCGGTATTGCAGGATATGGCAAACAACTTTTTGCAACGCAAGAAGGCAGGGCAAATCAAAGTAGGAGAAACAGTTCTAGTAATCACTGATGGAGAACCTGATGATCGGCGTTCCGTATTTGAGGTGATTATTGAAACAACTCGCCGCATTAGTTCTGACGAAGAACTCGCCATTTCTTTTATTCAAGTTGGTTCCGATCCCAGTGCTACCGATTTTCTCAAAGCTTTAGACGACAAGCTTATGAGCATCGGCGCAAATTTTGACATTGTGGACACAATCACTCTTGGTGATATGGAAGATATGACTCTTTCAGAAGTTCTACTTAGCGCGATTAGTGACTAGGTTAATACTTGAAAGTTACAGTAGGGGCAATTCATGAATTGCCCCTACTATGATATAAAGTAGTGATTAAATAATAAATAAATAAATCAAATGGAACCTCTTGAGTCCATTCTAGAAGAGCTTCAGAACAAATACAAAACACCTGTTAGTCCTCAAGTCAGAGAACTTAAGGAAAAACCAAGTGATTCTCTGATAGGCGAAAAGCAAATTAAAATCAGCGAGATACCAATATCTTCAACTCCTAACTCTTTAGATAGCTTGCTCAACGACCTACGGAAGAGTAACCATCCAGTTACTGAAGTTAGACCAACTATTTCTGCTGCCGCGATCGCTAGAGATTTGCAAGAAGTCTCACACCAGCAAAAGACTAAAGACCTCGCTCAACTCTCAAAGGTAGCAGAGGAATGGTTAGAAAAACTTGATCCGCTTTGCGGCGAAGGACTATGGTTTGAGGCGTTCGCTAAAAATTATTCCTCTCGCTTAGAAGCCGCGATCGCCTTATTGCAGTCTCACCCCAAATAAAGAAATGGCTACGCCATTTCTTTATTTGAAAACCCATACTAAATAGCTAGGTATAATTAAAACCTAAAACCAAAAAGGTTGTTCCGCCCGCTACGCGGGCGGAACAACCTCTGGTTTTAGGTTTTAATTAAGCCCAGCTACTTAACTACTGATATCAATTAAAACTGCATAAGAACTAAACACCATGAATATCTATCGCTTAGCTGTTTTAAATGACAACTATGTTTTTGTCTTACATGATCCAGAAACTAATACAGCGGCTGTAGTCGATCCTGCGATCGCGGAACCTGTACTCGCCAAATTAGATGAGCTAGATGCCGAACTCGTGGCAATCTTTAATACGCACCATCACGGAGATCATATCGGTGGGAACTCAGTTCTGATCAAGAAATTTCCTAAAGCAATTGTCTATGCTGGTGAAAAGGATCGCGATCGCATTCCCCATCAGCAGGTCTTTTTGAAAGGTGGCGATCAGGTTAGCTTTGGGGGACGTACAGCAGATGTGTTTTTTGTGCCAGGGCATACCTACGCCCACATTGCCTACTACTTTGCTCCTGCTGACGACCAAGGTGGCGAGCTATTTTGTGGTGACACTTTGTTTGCAGGGGGCTGTGGCAGATTGTTTGAAGGCACTCCTACAGAAATGCTGGCTTCGATGGAGCAGTTGCGCCGACTGCCCGATGACACCCGTGTGTGGTGCGCCCATGAGTACACCCTTAGCAATCTCAAGTTTGCCCTAACTGTAGATCAAGATAATACTGCTCTACAAGAACGGATGATAACGGCTCAGGCGATGCGCCAGAGGGGTGAGGCAACTGTCCCCACGACCATTGGACTAGAAAAGCGAACTAATCCCTTCATGCGTTGGGATACTGCGGCTATTAAGCGATCGGCTGGGCTTGATATTCCTGATCGCGTTTTTGCAAGAATTCGCGGACAAAAGGATAATTTTGCTGGTTAGTCTGTTGGCGATGCGCCATCAAAAAGCCCATCTAGCGATGGGTTTTTGTAAATTCATCCTAAAAGAACAAAATCGCGGCTAAGCCACGATTTTATTCTTTTATGCTTGCATAAGCACTAATTGCTGTAACTGGGGTGCAAGGATTCGAACCTCGGAATGGCTGGACCAAAACCAGCTGCCTTACCGCTTGGCGACACCCCAATAAAGTTTTGTTAACTTTTATTGGTTTGTTGTAAACAAGCTTTGCTTGCGCGATTATTAATATAGCAAAGATAGGCGTAGTTTTGTCAACACATTCAAAAAAAATTTTAAAAAACTGGCAGAGCCAGTTTTTTAAAATTTTTTTTGAATGTTGATAGTTCAACTATCGAGCAGCACCGAATCTTTAGACAGAGCGATTTGTAACTTACAAAATCCTTCAATATGTGCCGAGAAATCTTGGATATGACTTTCCGCCCAAGCTTGCCCATTACTAACAGGCGTATCAAATCCATTGGCAAACACCCGCACTAACGGATCACTAGCATCGGGTAATACCAAAATCCAATCGCGATCGCTATAAAACACCTTGACTCCATCGATCAGCTCCACTTTTTTGCTGCCATAGGACTCAACCAAGTGCCTCATGAGTGTGCCCTTGATACTCCAAGGACAGCGGACGATCTGACTGCGAAAATGACACCTTGGCAAATGGGCGCGTACCTGCGATAGCGATCGCTTTTGCAATGACATCCATTCCATAATTTTGGCAATGCTGAACATGGCATCAAATCCAGGATGAAGCTGCGGGAATATAAAGCCCATCTCCGCTGAACCGCCCAACACCACACCCGCATTACTATGACAAGTAGCCATTAGAGCCGTAGGATTGGCACGGGTGCGAATCACCTTGCCGTCATGCTTCTCGGCAATCAGCTCCACCATACCTGAAGCCGAAACAGGGACAACAATTGTGCCGCCATGCTGCGAAGTCAAGACCATCTCCACCATCATTCCCGTTAATATTTCATCGCGAATTGGCTTGCCCAACTCATCAATCAAAATAAATTTCTCACCATTGGCATAGACCTGCACACCAAAGCTAGCGCGAACCGCCTTGACAACATCAGTTAACTGGCTGAGCATTTTCTCGCGATCCACTGGTGCGGGAGCAACTTCATTAAGGCTGGCATTTAGTACCACTACGTCAGTACTAAATTTACCTAAAATCCTTGGTAGTACTGCTCCTGAAACCGCATAGACATAATCAATAACTATCTTTTTGCAATCACTGAATCTGATTGCTTCCACATCAATATTTTTAGCAAAGCCAGTATTGTAATAGTCCAATACACGGGTGGGATAACTGATTTCACCAATCTCTTCAATTCTGGCGCGGCGAAAATCTTCTTTAAAAAATGTCCCTTCGATTTTTTTCTCTGTTGATTTGTTGATGTTAATGCCATTGCAGTCTAAAAATTCAATCATCACGCAGTCATTGCGATCAGGATGAACACGGACATGAATGCCACCAACTACACCAAGACTAGGGGCAATAAACCGTGAAATGGGAATTGCAGTAGCTTCTAAGTTTTCCACATTAATCCCCACGGACATCAGACCAGAGATCAGCGATCGCGTTAACATTCGGCAGATGGTACGTTGATCCCGTGACACCATCACATGGGAATTTGGGCGCAAGGTTGCCCCATAGGCAGCTCCTAACTTCACAGCAAATTCTGGCGTAATATCGACATTGGCTAAACCAGACACGCTATGTTGTCCAAACAAATTACGCGCTGCCATCGCGCCCCAAATCAAGTTAGTCGTCAGGGTTGCCCCAGCCTCTACATGCTTACTCGGCCAAATCCTCACATTAGGGAATATTCTCGCCTCTTCACCAATGATCGAATTGGAGCCAACAACTGCCCCCTCCATCACATGGGCACGGCGACTAACTCTGGCATTGCGGGAGATGCTACAAGCCCAAAGATGACACTCCTCGCTGATCATCACACTATTGCCGATAATCGGGCGCTGCAAGTCACAATCAGAGCCAATGGTCACGCGATCGCCAATGATTGTTCCCGCCGAGATTCTAGTGCGATCGCCAATTGAACAGTTACTCCCAATTAAGGCAGGTGTCTCAATCTGGACACTAGGAGAAATGACCGTGTGCTTGCCAATCCAAAGCCCTGTCCTCAGTTGCACATAGTCCAAGTCTAAATGTACCCGCCCACGAATTGCATCGTACTGAGCTTGGCGATATGCATCAAGGGAGCCGATATCACACCAGTAGCCATTGGCAATATAGCCATACATGGGAATATTTTTGGCTAGCAAAAGAGGAAATAGGTCATTAGAAAAGTCGCTAGGTTCATTATCTGGCAAAAAATCTAAAACTTCAGGCTCCAAGATATAGATACCTGTGTTGACCGTATCTGAGAAAACTTCACTGGTAGATGGTTTTTCTAGGAACCTTTGAATGCGATCTTTTTCATCGGTGATAACTACGCCAAAAGCCATGGGATCAGCCACTCGTCTCAAAATTAAAGTTGCTTGAGACTGGTGATCACTGTGAAATTTAATCGCTGCTGTCAGATCAAAGTCTGTAATACTATCGCCACTAATCACCAAAAAAGTGCCATCTAAAAGACTAGAGACATTCTTAACACAGCCCGATGTGCCTAGCGGTTGATCCTCTTCCACCACGTACATCATATTCACGCCAAAATCAGCACCATCACCAAAGTGTTCGCGAATTACATCGGGCAAGTAATGTAATGTGGCGATCACCTCTCTGATCCCGTGGCGTTTTAACAAGTTCAGAATATGTTCAGTGATGGGACGATTTAACACCGAAACCATCGGTTTTGGCATATCACAGGTTAGAGGACGTAGACGAGTTCCTGAACCACCTGCCATTAATACCGCTCGCATAGATCCTCCGTATATCGATACGTTATAGGATTAGGCTCTAGTATCGTTCAAATCTGCGATAAAACAATGAAAATAAACATTAACCCTGACGCTGATCCCCATTCAAGGATCATTGTGGCTCTGGATGTACCCACGACTGCGGAGGCAATTAAATTATGCGATCGCCTGCCTCAAGTAAGTTTCTGGAAAGTCGGCTTGGAGCTATTTATCGCTGACGGCGCAACTATTCTCCGTGAACTGAAGTCAAGAAACAAAAGGATATTTCTTGACTTAAAGCTCCACGACATTCCCAACACAGTTGGTTCGGCATGTCGAGTTGCCACCAAATATGGTGCAGATTTCCTAACAATTCATGCTTCTGGTGGTAAGGCGATGATGCGAGCGGCTCAAACTGAAGTTCAGGGATCATCGACTCAACTCTTAGCCATTTCCCTGCTAACTAGTATCTCTGCCCAAGAGCTAGCCTCAGATCTTAAAGTAAATCTAGATATAGCTGAATACGTCGCGCAAATGGTGTTACTTGCTCAAGCCTGTGGACTTACGGGAGCAGTTTGTTCTCCCCATGAGGTAGCTAATCTAAAAGCACGCCTTAGTTCCCAATCAGATGTTGACTTCTGTTTAGTTACCCCTGGAGTACGTCCCCAAGGCTTTGCAAGCGGGGATCAAAGTCGGGTAATGACACCTAAACAGGCGATCGCAATGGGAGCAGACTACTTAGTAATTGGTCGTCCAATTACAGCGGCAGTTGACCCCGCTGCAGCATGGGATCAAATTTGCCAAGAATGTAGTTAAGTCAGGTTTAGAAGCCAGAGCCACCGTCAAGACGGTGGTACAATCTGGATCAAACTTCACTAGCTAAGACTTTTGCTAGAAATACTAATTTCGCTTATTTCTTAAAGAAGGCGGACAACCATGATTGAAATGAAGGTGGTGGGGATCGCGATTGATGCTGTTAGTCGAAACCCCATTGTTCTACTGAGAGATACATTAGAACGAAGAGCTTTGCCAATTTGGATCGGTGAAGCTGAAGCTAAGGCGATTATAGTTGCTCTGGAAGGTAGACCACTGGAGCGACCTATGACCCATGATCTGATGCTTAATTTTTTAGCTGAATGGGCAATAACCGTGGATCGGGTGGTGGTTCATGCTCTTAAAAACAGTACTTTTCACGCGGTTATTACTGTTTCGCAGGGGGATATCAAAAAAGAGATTGATGCACGTCCTAGTGATGCGATCGCGATCGCAGTTCGTGCTAAATGTCCAATTTGGGTAATGGAAGAAGTGATTTTGGAGGCTTCGATCCCCGTAGATCAAGATGCTGATGAAGCGGAAAGGAGAGCCTTTCGCGAATTTTTGTCTAAACTCACCCCTGAAGAGTTAGTCAAAAAAAGTGGCTTAGAAAGTAACTAAAAATCTAGTTTTGCTAAAGCGCCTTCGGAACTTTAGCAAAAAAGATGAGTGGCGGCGCAAAGCGCCGCCACTCATCTTTTTTTGCTAAGCAAGGATCTATTTACCGCAACGTGCGGTTAGCATCGAGGTTACTGGTTTGCGTAACTCCAAAAAGTTGTTCCGCAACTTCACCTTCCCTTCCTAAAACTTTAATCGGTTGATTGTTGTAACTGAGTGCCACTGAAGAGGCGTTACCAGCACGGACTGATATTTGTTTATCAGCAGACCAAGCCAGTTTTTTGCCCTCCTCTAAAACCCCTTCAAATGCAGTTTGACCATCTACGGTAATTAGTAACCAAGACTGCCCCTGCATAACAATTCCTACATTTACAGGCTTGTTACCGACAAATTCAAAATTGCTATTTGGGGCGATCCCAGGGCTAAGCATCAGATTTGTCCCAGTTGCCCAAGCTTGGATTTTGTTACCAATCAGGGAATTAGCTTCACCAAAAACAGCTTCGGCTTGAACTTTATTCAGCGGCGCTGGCGAAATAGGTACTACTGAAGCAGGGGTGTTTGGCGCAGCGGCAATATTACCGTTGGGAATAGTAATTCCTGTGGATGATTGCTGCTTTAACACTTGCAATCCGCCAACTTTTGGTGCTAGGTTGATATTTGGCTTAATTCCTGAATTAGTTGCTAGATTAGCGTCTAACTGAGCTGCCTTACCAAAATTAGTTTGACTATCGTTGATTTTATTGGCTTCAGGCGCACTTAAAAATGTGGCTAATACACTAACCGCCCCAGCAATCACAAGAATATATAGTGCATACAGGTGAAGGGGTCGCAACTCGGCAGCAGCACTGCCAGCCCATTTACGTTCAGGCAATACAGGATTTAAAGGAAAATCTTCGGACAAGTCCCCAAGCCCTAGGGCAGTTCCATACTTTCGGATAAAACCACGCACATAGATGGGTTCAGGCAAAGACTCTATCTCGCCATTTTCGATCGCCCTGAGATATCTTTCAGAGATGAGTGTCGTTGCGGTGAGATGAGGAATCGACAGTTCTTTATCTTCTCGAACTCGCTTAAACTGCGCTCCGATTTCTGCTAATTTCTCTGCTTGCTTCGAGGTTGTATTATTCACAATACTCACAGACACTTGGGAAGAAATAGGACTTACTGATATGAGCAACCAGATATGCTGTCAGGTAAAGAGTCTAAGCATTTGCAATCAGCTTTACCTTAGATTAGCTTAATATATTTAAACTTAAATTAGTTTAGTACAACATTTGATAAGTTTTGGAATTGTTCACTCATTAGATATTTCTGCATGAGTAGCTAAGAATAATTAAAACCTGTATAGCACTCTCAGCATACGCCATAGGTTTTAGTTACTTAGAGATTTAATTTCGCGATCGCTCAGCATCCGAAATTCTCCCGCATTGATGCCATCTATGGAAATTGAGGCGATCGCTACGCGATGTAATTTTAGTACTGGATGTCCTAACTGGTCGGCAACACGGCGAATCTGGCGATTACGTCCTTCTGACAAAATGATTTTTAATAGGGTCTTGGGAAATTGATTTTGAGTGCGATCAATTTGCAAAATATCTACATCTGCGGGAATAGTGACTCTCTCGTCTAAAAGTACTCCCTCACGCCAATGTTCCAGAGTTTTGGGCTTAGGAATGTCTTTTACCCAAACATGATAAGTCTTAGGAACATGATGCCGTGGGTGCATCATATGATTCGCAAAATTACCATCATTGGTTAAAATCAGTGCGCCACTGCTGTTATAGTCCAGCCTTCCAACTGGATATAAATGCTGATACTTATGGGGCAAAATATCGATGACAGTTTTTCTGTTCTGAGGATCAGCGCAGGTACAGACAATTCCCGTCGGCTTATTAAGTAGTAGGTAAATAGGTTGAGGAGATTTAATATCAAGAAGCTTTCCATCAACTAATATCTGATCTATTTCAGAATCTGCTTTTGTTCCTAATTCTTTAACTATTTTTCCGTTTACAATAACTCGCCCCGACAAAATAATTTTTTCAGCCTCCCGACGTGAAGCAAGGCTATATCTAGATAATATTTTTTGTAATCGCTCAAGCATAGTAGACGAGCAGTAAATTCCGATGATTTGTAAAAATTAGGACTCACCCAAAATACTTTATAGCGCTTTTCAAGCAAGCTAGGTACAAAGGTTTGTTACCCCACCTTCAGGGGGGAGACAAGCACGTACTTCTCTAGACTCATATAGCAAAAAAAGTTTTGCTTAGGACATAAAACCAGAAGGCGAGTGGCGGCGCGGAGCGCCGCCACTCGCTTCTTGAACTCTTGCTTTGCTATAAAAGCTATAAGTAGCAAACAAATTAGATTATTTAAAAACTTAGAGAACTGTGGCGCGATGCGCGACCTCTTATAGCTGTAATCACATGAATATTAGGACAGAATCAAAAGCTAGGAAGTACCGCCACTCGCCTTCTGGGGTTTATGTCCTAACAAGAATGGCTATAGCTATATATCCTGTTAAAAATCGTAATCAGCTAATGCAATATATGCATTGGGTGATTGCGATTATTAAATGAAGATTAAAAATATGTAGTTTCCTATACTAATCGGGATCGATACGTTAAGTAGTGTAAACCCAAGATTAAGTCGCACTAACCCTTAAGACTCAAGATTAAAGAACTCGCTCAAGAAGGGAGTTTGAGATCGGGGTCTGAGGGACAAAGCCAAGGATAAAGAGCATGGCAAACAAAATTGAAACCCTGAAAGCCGAAAAGGATGGCTTAGCCGTCAAGGCTGAAATTCAGCGCTTTGCTGAGATGGGCTGGGAAGCGATCGATGATGACGATTTGCAGCATCGCTTGAAATGGTTGGGAGTGTTCTTTCGCAAAAGTACCCCTGGACGCTTCATGGTAAGAATGCGAATTCCCAATGGACTGATAAACAGTGATCAAATGCGCGTACTGGCATCAGTAGTTGAGAAATGTGGCGAACACGGAGTCGCTGACATTACCACCCGCCAAAATATTCAGATGCGTGGCTTTCCCATTGAGGATGTGCCAGAAATGTTTGAAAAGTTTCGTGCTGTCGGCTTAACTAGTGTGCAGTCGGCGATGGACAATATTCGTAATATCACAGGCTCCCCTGTGGCGGGGATTGATGCCAACGAGCTATATGACACCCGTGAGTTAGCGATTCAAGTTCAAAATTTACTCACTAATAATGGTGAAGGTAATCCTGCTTTTACGAATCTACCGCGCAAGTTTAATATTGCGATCGCAGGTTGTCGCGATAATTCCACCCATGCGGAAATCAACGATCTCGCCTTTGTGCCAGCATTTAAAGAAGAGAGCAAAGAAACCTTTGGATTTAACGTTCTCGTTGGTGGGTTCTTTTCGTCAAAAAGAATTGCAGCGGCTGTACCGCTTGATGTTTGGGTTGCCCCTGAAGATGTGGTCGCCCTCTGCGAAGCTTTGTTAATCGTATTTCGGGATAACGGACTGCGTGAAAATCGCCAAAAAGCAAGGCTGATGTATCTCATTGATGAATGGGGCATTGAGAAATTCCGCGCTGAAGTGGAGAAGCAGATGGGCAAGCCCCTTGCCGCCGCCGCTGATAAGGACGAAATCGAATGGGAAAAGCGCGATCACATTGGTGTGCATCCTCAAAAGCAATCAGGCTTGAACTATGTGGGGCTGCAAGTTCCTGTAGGTAGGATGTATGCCTCTGATATGTATGAATTTGCCAATCTCGCCGACAAGTATGGTGATGGCGATATGCGCCTCACCGTTGAGCAGAACCTGATTATTACCAATGTCTCTGATGCGCTAGTACCTGAGCTTCTCCAAGAACCCCTATTAGAGAAGTTCCCCGCCTGTCCCGACAACCTCATGCGGGGGCTGGTTTCCTGCACGGGTAACCAGTTCTGTCCTGTGGCGATCGTGGAAACTAAAAATCGTTCCCTCGCTCTAACCAAGCAACTTAGCGCCACCTACGACTTACCAAAAGTAGTACGGATTCACTGGAGTGGTTGCCCCAATTCTTGCGCCCAGCCACAGGTTGCGGACATTGGCTTTACGGGCTGCAAGGCTCGTAAGGAAGGCAAAGTCGTTGATGGCGTAGACATTTACATGGGTGGCACGGTGGGTAAAGATGCTCACCTTGGCACTTGTGTAATGGAAAAGGTTCCCTGCGAAGATCTGTACGAGGTAGTCGGCAAGTTGCTTGTCGATCGCTTCGGTGCAGTTCCCAAACAGAATGGCGCAGCGTTAACACACTCCGCCGAGTTAATCGCCGTTGGCTAAGTCAACTCCTTCTAGCTTCTTGCTAGAGAAAAGCAAACATTCAAAGTATTAAAAACAGTCACATAAAGAAATCAGGAAATTAAACATGGGTATGTTCTCTCGCCGTAAATTTTTAACCACTGCTGGACTCTCAACCGTTGGCGCGATCGCCCTCAATGCCTGTACTAGCGAAACCCCAACCGCCACAACCACTACTGCCGCTACCAGCGCAGCAACTACGGCTGCCACCACTGCTGCTGCCCCTGTCAATGCCGCCGATGCGCCCGAAACCACCAAGGCAAAGCTAGGATTCATCGCTCTTACTGATGCTTCTCCTCTTATCATTGCGTTAGAAAAAGGCTACTTCAAGAAATACGGCATGACCGATGTGGAAGTGCTCAAGCAAGCTTCATGGGGAACCACTCGCGACAATATTGTGCTTGGCTCCGATGCAGGTGGTATTGATGGCGCTCACATTCTAACACCCATGCCTTATTTGATTGCTGAAGGGAAGATTACTAACGGGAATAAAGTTCCCATGTATATCTTGGCAAGATTGAATACCAACGGACAGGCTATTTCCATCGCTAATGATTTTAAAGATGCCAAGATTGCCCTCAAGAGTGATGCTTTAAAAGATACTTTTGCCAAGATTAAATCGGGTGGCAAGGAGCTCAAGTGCGCTGTAACCTTCCCAGGTGGAACCCACGATCTCTGGATGCGTTACTGGCTCTCAGCTAATGGCGTTGATCCTGACAAGGATGTGTCCACGATTGTTGTTCCACCGCCTCAGATGGTGGCAAACATGAAGGCAGGCAATATGCAGGCTTTCTGTGTGGGCGAACCTTGGAATGCACGTCTAGTCGAGCAGCAATCTGGTTACACGGCTTTGACTACAGGTGAACTATGGAAGGATCACCCTGAAAAAGCATTTACAATGCGCGCTGATTGGGTGGACAAAAATCCTAAAGCAGCAATGGCATTGCTCAAGGGCGTTTTGGAAGCACAGGTATGGTGCGAAGATCCTGCTAATAAAGAAGAAATGTGTAAGATTGTCGGCGCTGACAAGTGGTTTAAGGTTCCACCTGCGGAGATTTTGGGTAGATTGCAGGGCAAGGTTGATTACGGCGATGGACGCACCCTTGACAATCCTGACCTAGCCATGAAGTTCTGGAAAGATGCGGCTTCTTATCCCTTCAAGAGTCATGATCTATGGTTTCTGACTGAAGATATCCGTTGGGGATATTTTGATGCAACCCTTGACACAAAGGCTCTTGTCGATAAGGTGAACCGTGAGGATATGTGGAAGGAAGCGGCTAAGGCGATCGGTAAGGAGGCTGACATTCCTAAGAGTACTTCTCGCGGTATTGAGACTTTCTTCGATGGCGTGAAGTTCGATCCTGAAAATCCTAAAGCCTATTTGGATGGTCTCAAGTTCAAGAAGGTTTAGAAACTGTCATTATTAGGGGCGGCGCGAAGCGCCGCCCCTAATAATCAACGCCAACAAGGGGCTTAAGCCCCTTGTCATCATTGCAAATAGTCATCTTTAACGTTTTAGGAGATATCCAGAATGGCGACAAGTAGTTTAAGTCCTCGATTTAGTCCCAACAAAATTGTTGAATGGTTTCAACAACAGGCAAAATTCATCATTCCGCCCATGCTTGCGCTGATATTTTTGTTGGGAATTTGGCAAATTCTATGTTCTGGCGCAAAGCCACCGTTACCAGCGCCACTCACGGTCTGGAAAGAAACTCAAGAATATATTTGGCATCCATTTTTTGATCGCGCTAACTTTGACGTTAACACCGCCGAAAAAATTGACAGCCCCGCTCGTCAAGCCCTCAAAGAAAAGCTAACCATTGAGCAAGGGCTAGGCATAAAAACGATGACTAGCTTGCGCCGTGTGGCTGTTGGCTATACGGCTTCGGCAATTATTGGTATTTCCCTTGGCATCGCGATCGGCACTAATGCCTTTTTATACCGCGCCTTTGACCCAATTTTCCAAGTATTACGCACGATTCCACCCCTAGCATGGCTACCGATCGCTATGTCCGCCTTCCAAGGTGTTAACGAATCTCTCAAATCAGTGGGCTTAGATGTAACCGAAGCGGCGGCTCTATTCGTGATTTTTGTAACTTCGATCTGGCCGATCCTGATGAATACGGCGGTGGGCGTGCAGCAAGTACCCCAAGACTATCGCAACGTGTCGCGGGTACTGCGTTTGAGCAAATTTGATTATTTCATCACCATTCTCATGCCATCGGCAGCACCTTACATTTTCACAGGTTTGCGGATTGCGGTTGGTTTATCTTGGCTAGCGATCGTGGCAGCAGAAATGTTAACTGGTGGTGTTGGCATTGGCTTCTTTATTTGGGATAGCTACAACAGCCAAAAGAGCAGCGAATTGATTTTGGCTCTGTTTTACATCGGCGTAGTTGGCTTTTTCCTCGACAAATTGATCTTTTATATCAGCAAGTTCACAGTTCAGTCAGATTCTTAGTTGACTTTTAGCGATTAGCTTTTAGCTTTTCAAGTAATTTCTTAGTTTAAGTAAATACAGAATTTGCTAAAGATTATGAGATTAGACCTATGTATTTATTCCATATGTAATATCCAAAAGCTAACGGCTAACAGCTAATCGCTAACATCCAAAAGCCATCCCTCTCTCCTAAATAACCCCAAATATCACTTTCCCCTATGCAAACCCTTGACATTACCGACAACCAACAGCCTAAAAATCAAGATCCCTTTTTGGTGATTGATGGTGTTTCTAAGGTCTATCCCACGCCCAGAGGTGCTTATACGGTTCTTCAAGATGTGAATCTGACCGTGTATGAGGGTGAGTTTATTTGTGTGATTGGTCACTCTGGCTGTGGCAAATCGACTTTGTTAAATATGGTTGCAGGTTTTAATCGTCCCACTAGTGGCGAAATCTGTTTGCGATCAAAACCAATTTTGCGCCCAGGTCCCGATCGCATGGTCGTATTCCAGAACTATTCCCTATTGCCTTGGATGACTGCCTTTGAAAATGTGTTACTGGCAGTCAAACAGGTATATAGCGACAAAAGCAAAGAAGAAAAAATCAAAATTGCTAAGGATAGTTTAGCAATGGTGGGCTTGACCGAAGCAATGCACAAGAAGCCGAAACAGCTTTCGGGTGGGATGCGTCAGCGCGTATCGATCGCCCGTGCTTTGTCAATCCGTCCTGAAGTTCTAATTCTTGATGAACCCTTCGGTGCATTGGATGTAATGACCCGCGAAGAGTTGCAAGAAGAACTACTGGCAATCTGGCGCGAGCATAAAGTGACAGCGCTGATGATTACCCACGAAATTGATGAAGCATTATTCCTAGCCGATCGCATCGTGATGATGAGCAATGGTCCTGCCGCCAACATTGCCGAAATCATTGAAGTTCCCTTTGCCCGCCCCCGAAATCGCAAAGCGATCGCTGACGATCCTCGCTATTACTCACTCCGCAATTATATTCTCGAATTTCTGTATAGCCGTTTTGCGCTTGCTGATGATGCTGAGTAGATTTTAGCCAATCCCCAATCCCCAAAACAAAAAATGTCAACAACATTCCTAGAAATCGATCACGTTAGTCGTGTTTTTAAAAATGATAAAGGGCTGCCCTTTGTCGCCATTAAAGATGTCTATTTTGAAATGAAGGAAGGCGAGTTTGTCTCAATTATTGGGCATTCTGGCTGTGGTAAGTCAACGGTATTAAATATTCTGTCAGGGTTAGATCGCGCCAGTGAAGGCGGGATTGTTTTGGAAGGTCGTGAAGTACGCGAACCAGGGCCAGATCGGATGTTGGTGTTTCAAAATCATTCCCTATTGCCTTGGTTAACGGTGCGCCAAAATATTGGTTTGGCGGTAAACCGAGTAATGCGTCAATTACCAAAGGAGGAAAGAAATCGGATTATTCAAGAAAATATTGATTTAGTTGGGTTAAGTCATGCAGCCGATAAATATCCCAGAGAAATTTCGGGTGGGATGAAGCAAAGAGTTGGTATTGCAAGGGCTTTGGCAATTAAACCAAAGATTCTTTTACTTGATGAACCTTTTGGCGCGTTAGATGCTTTGACCAGAGGACGCTTACAAGAAAAGTTAATGCAGATCTGTGATGAGCATAAAATCTCGGCAGTGATGATCACCCATGATGTCGATGAAGCATTACTCCTTAGCGATCGCGTCGTAATGATGACCAATGGACCTGAAGCCAAAATCGGTCAAGTTCTCACGGTCGATCTGCCCCATCCGCGCAAGCGTTTAGAAACCGTTAATCATCCTAACTATTACCGTCTGCGTGGTGAAGTTGTGAACTTCCTCGATCGCCAAAAGCAGATCAAGCTAGATCGCCTGAAGATGAAGAGCAACGCCGCCATCAGCATGGGCAACATCGAGAAAACCAATCTCACCATTGGTTACATTCCACTCACGGACTGCGCTCCCTTTGTGGTGGCTCAGGAGAAGGGACTATTTGCCAAGTATGGTTTAGATGTTACTCTCTCCAAAGAAACCAGTTGGAACGATCTCGCTGAAGGTATTCGCGAAGGTCGCCTTGATGCCGCGCAGATGGTGACAGGACTCCCCCTTGCTATTACTTTAGGCATGGGAAATAAAATCCCTGTGCCTGTGGTCACATCCCTCACCCTCAGTCGCAATGGCAACGCGATTACTCTCAGTAAAAAGCTCCAAGAAGCAGGAGTTCATGATCTCGCTTCGTTGAAGACCTACATCGATAGCTTCCAAGATGCCTACAACCCTGCTTTGGGCATGGTACATCATGCTTCGATGCACAATTTCATGCTGCGGCATTGGCTGGCGAGTGGCGGCATTCAGCCCGATAAGGATGTGGATGTAATCGTAATTCCACCACCACAAATGGTGTCGAACTTGATGGCAAATAATATTATTGGCTACTGTGTCGGCGAACCTTGGAATGTGCGGGCTGTAGATAGCAATGTCGGTTTTGTAGTTGCCACTGACCTAGATATTTGGCAAGGACATCCCGAAAAGGTTTTAGGAGTTCGCAAAGAATGGGCGGAACAATATCCCCATACGCACTTGGCACTGGTGAAAGCTTTGCTAGAAGCAGCACAGTTCTGTGAACCCCTAGAAAATCGCGATGAAATTATATTGATGCTGTCACAGCAACAGTATTTGAATCTATCCCCCGTTTACATTCGTCCAGGATTTGCGGGGCCCTATCGCGTGAATACGATGGAGGCGAAGTATTACAAAGACTTCTGTCAATTTGGTGTGGGGAATATGCCCTCTCGTAAAGAACAGTTGTGGGTACTTACGCAAATGGCAAGATGGGGCTTAGTTAACTTCCCTGAAAACTATGCTGAGGTGATCTATAACCTATTGGCAACCGATGTCTATCATCAGGCAGCAAAGGAATTAAACATTGAGGTTACAGAAGAAGATCGCGAAGCGATCGCCTTGACTGACGGCTCCACCTTCGATGCCAACGATCCGATCGCCGCTTTAAGTGCCATGCCCTATTCCCAATTCACGGAACCTGTACATTTTGACTCTGTAAAAGGCTTCGCCAGCAAAAAAGTTGCCACAGCAAGGCATTAAGACCCTCACCCCTAGCCCCTCTCCCAAAAGGGGAGAGGGGGATAAGTTATTTGCTATAGCGAGAGTTACTAATGATCCCCCTCAATCCCCCTTATAAAGGGGGAAGAAGAAAATTCTCCCCCCTTTACAAGGGGGGCTGGGGGGGATCGGAATTTTGAAACGCAAATGGCAAATAAGCCATCAAACAATAACAATTCAGAATCAATTCCCAATTACCAATCCCCAATCCCCAATCATGTCCACTTCCCTCAAAACCATCAAAACTCTCTGCCCCTATTGTGGGGTTGGCTGTGGTTTGGAGGTGGTAGAAACGGGTAAAGAACCAACACTCAAATTTCCCGATCGCTTTAAAGTGCGAGGCGATCGCGCCCATCCATCAAGTCAGGGCATGGTTTGTGTGAAAGGGGCGACCGTTGCCGAATCCATTCAGAAGGATCGCTTACTGCATCCGATGATGCGCGATCGCTTGGGCGATCAGTTCCATCAAGTGAGTTGGGATGAGGCTCTAGAGGCGATCGCTGCACGGATGCAAAGGGTAATCGATACAAAGGGAGGCGATGCCCTCTGTATGTATGGTTCTGGACAGTTCCAAACCGAAGACTACTATGTGGCACAAAAACTATTTAAGGGCTGTTTAGGAACCAATAATTTTGATGCTAACTCACGACTCTGTATGTCTTCGGCAGTGTCGGGCTATGTCAAAAGCTTCGGCTCCGATGGTCCTCCCTGCTGCTATGAAGACTTTGATTTGACCGATTGTCTCTTTGCGATCGGCACAAATACGGCGGAATGCCATCCCATTATTTTTAATCGTTTTCGCAAGCGCCATAAAAAGGAAGCTCACGTTAAGCTAATTGTGGTCGATCCGCGCCGTACCCAAACTGCGGAAGTTGCCGATTTGCATCTAGCGATTCAACCAGGAACAGATATTGATTTATTAAATGGAATCGCGCATTTACTATTACTTTGGGGAAAATGCGATCGCGCCTTTATCGAAAATCACACCAATGGCTTTACAGAATTTCAAGCCATCACTCAACATTACACCCCCGAATTTGTAGCGCGGCGCTGTGTCATCAGCATTGAGGAGCTAGAACTAGCGGCAAAATATTGGGCAGAATCGCCACGAGTTCTCTCCATTTGGTCAATGGGTGTCAATCAATCAGTCCAAGGCACGGCAAAAGTTCAGTCAATCATTAATCTGCATTTGCTCACAGGTCAAATAGGCAAAGAGGGCGCAGGCGCTTTCTCACTGACAGGACAACCCAACGCAATGGGCGGTCGGGAAGCGGGTGGATTAGCCCATTTACTCCCTGGTTATCGCTTTGTCACCAATCCCGATCACCGTGCCGAACTAGAAGCACTCTGGCAATTGCCCAAGGGCAGTATTTCGCCGCAGGTTGGGCGCACCGCTTGGGATATCGTGCGCGGATTGGAAGCCGATCAAGTGGACTTTCTCTGGATCGCTGCCACAAATCCTGCGGTGAGTTTTCCTGATTTGGTAAGGACTAAGGCTGCCTTAAGGCGATCGCCCTTCACCGTTTATCAAGATGCCTATTTTCCCACCGAAACCTCTGAGTTTGCCCATGTCTTATTACCCGCCACCCAATGGAGCGAAAAGACTGGCACAATGACTAATTCAGAACGATGCGTCACTCTCTGCCAAGCCTTTCAACCGCCTCTTGGGGAAGCAAAAGCTGATTGGGAAATCTTCGCTGAAGTTGGTCGCCGCCTTGGATTTAGCGCCCAATTCCAGTTCCAAAATTCCGCCGATGTCTATGCCGAATTTGCCCAAATCACCCGCGATCGCCCCTGCGAAATTACAGGTATCACCCATGCCAAACTCGCGGAAATAGGCGCAATCCAATATCCTTGCAAAGATAGCGCCCCTGAACTTGATCAAGTCCATAACAAGCGCCTCTATACCGATCACCAATTCCACACCAGCGATCGCCGCGCCAACTTCACCGCCTATCATTCCCAAGGTGTATTTGAAGTTCCCGATCAAGAATATCCATTTATCCTCACCACAGGAAGACTTTACGGACATTGGCACACCCAAACCCGCACAGGACGCATCGACAAAATTCGCCAGATGCACCCCAATCCCTTTATCGAAATCCATCCTCTAGATGCTGACAAGTTGGGAATTAATAACGGCGATCTTGTGGAAGTAAAATCAAGGCGCGGTGTTTCTAAATTTCCCGCAATGGTGACTAAGGCGATCGCCCGTGGTGTGGTCTTTGTGCCGATGCATTGGGGGGCACTCTGGGCTGACAACGCCGAAGCAAATGCCCTCACCCATTCTCAAGCCTGTCCCGACTCTAAGCAACCCGAATTAAAAGCTTGCGCGGTGGCGATCGCCGCTGTAACCAAAGCTGTGTAAATTAAATAATTAGATGTGCGCGGCAAAGCATCATGATTAATGTCCCGCCCGCTACGCGGGCGGGACATTAATTATGGTGAACAATTACTGAGTCAGGATAAGGATTTGTATGAATAGCCCGAAATGCAGTCAAGGTATCTATATTATTATTCCTGTGCATAATCGCAAGACTCTAACTTTAACTTGTCTTGAAAATCTCAAAGCAAATGGTGATTTGCAGAAGTATCAAGTAATTATTGTTGATGATGGATCAAGCGATCGCACATCAGAAGAAGTTGCTGCAAATTATCCTGAAGTTATAATTTTGAAGGGGGATGGAAATCTCTGGTGGACGGGGGCTATGGCTCTAGGCATGGAGTATGCCTATGCAAGAGGAGCAGAATATTTTATCTGGTTAAATGATGACAGTTTAACTGCGCCAGACACTCTAGATTTATTAGTGGATTTCTTATATAAGCATCCTGATTCAATTGTGGGAGCTTCTTGTTATGCATCGGAGTCGGGAGAATTAGTTGAAACTGGATTTAAGGGACGTTTTAGAACTAAAGCGAAGGAACAAGAAATAGTTGAAGTTGATGGTTTAAGCGGTTATTGTGTCGGAATATCAGCAACTATATTTAGACAAATAGGCGCACCCGACGCTGATAGGTTTAGACAATATGCTGGCGATGGAATGTATACTTTAAAAGCGACTAGATCAGGATTTAAAGCTTATATTTTAGGAAAGGCTAAAGTAACTTTAATTGCCGAAAAAGATCCAATTCATAACTTTTCTAATTACGTTAAGAAATCAAAGAATCCAACTTTAAAACTGATTTTTGGAGACTATAAATCACCCTACCATTTGCCAACGCAGTTCCATTACCACACCTATAAGTATGGTATTTTAATCGGGTTGCCGATATTTGTAGTCAAAGCAATTTCTTGGTTAGTTTGCTTCTATGTCTAAACCTCTACATATTGTTATGATTCACAATCGCTATCAGTACGCTGGTGGTGAAGATATCTCAACCGACGCAGATGTGGAGCTACTACGAGACTATGGGCATCAAGTAACATTAATCGAAGTTCACAACGATATTATTAAGGCTTTTTCGCAGTTAGATAAGTTGAGACTATTTGCAGAAACAGCTTGGAATTTTAAGATTTATCGTGAAATGCGATCGCATTTTCAAAAAATCAAGCCCGACCTTGTTCATGTACAAAACTTCTTTCCTCTCTTCTCACCATCAGTCCATGCAGCAGCGAGATCCTTAAACATTCCCACAATTCAACATTTACATAATTTTCGATTGGGGTGTTTGAACGGCTACTTACTAAGAAATGGCAGGATTTGCGAAGCCTGCGTGAGTCATAATCCTTGGCGCGGAGTTATTTACGGCTGTTATCGTAATTCGGCACTCGCCTCCTTGGCAGTTTGGGCGATGATTACAGTCAATCGCTGGCGGCGCACTTGGCAAGAAGATGTGAGTGGATTCATTACCCCTAGCCACTTTGCAGCAAATAAGCTCCAAGAAATCGGCATCAGAGGCGATCGCCTTCATGTAAAGCCCTATGTAATTAATTCTCCTGCCTGTGATGGCTCAGGATTAAAAGTTTCCAATCAACCTAATTTTCTATTTGTTGGTAGACTCTCCCCAGAAAAAGGTGTACTCCTATTATTAAAGGCTTGGGCGGCTTTAAATAGACCCGACTGGAAATTAACGATTTTGGGCGATGGGGCAGAAAAATTAAAATTAGAACAATTTGTTACTGATTTAGGTTTAGAGAATGTCAGCTTTTTAGGATATTTACCTCCCACCCAAATTATGGAAGTTATGCAATCGGCAACTGCGATTGTCGTACCATCACAATGGTATGAAACCTTTGGTCGAGTGGTAGTTGAAGCTTTTGCTTGTGGGAAGCCCGTGCTTGCTTCAGATTTAGGTGCTTTGTCAGAACTAATCACCTCAGAACATAACGGTTTTTTGATTCCCAGCGATCGCATTAGTGCATGGACAGAAAAATTACATTGGTGTGGCACAAATCCCGAAGCATTGGCAATTCTCGGCAAGAATGCATCTCAAACCTATCAAGAACTTTACACCCGTTGCATCAACTATCAGCAACTAATGGATATCTATGGTTCAGTTCTATCGCCGTAAATGCTTAGATGGACGTGGTGAAGGGAGTATGATTATTTTAGATTAAGCAGACTAAAAACCAAAAAATGGCGTAACCATTTTTTGATTCGGCATTATAAAGCTTTTCACAAGCGCGGTACAAAGGTTTGTTTCCCCGTCGAAGGCGGGGAAACAAACCCATACTTCTCTAGACAGTGCAAAGCGCTGTATATACATTTGTGCGAAAGGAAAAACTATGACTTTTACCTTAGATCCATCAAGCGATCGCGTCACACTTCCCGACCATACACAACTTCCTGAATCCGACGGTACGTTTGTGAAAAATTTTCAAGAGCATCCTCAAAGTATCTTGCTCACAGATTCGATTGAACCGATTTTACGAAAATGTCATCCCGACGGACAATACGCGATCGGACAGGACTCGGGCATCTATTGGCGCATGACAGAGCCACCCGAAAAAGGAGCCGAAGCCCCAGATTGGTTTTATGTGCCAAATGTGCCACCGACCTTAGATGGGCAGTCTCGCCGCTCCTATGTACTTTGGCAAGAATTTATTGCGCCTCTAATCATTTTAGAATTTGTGTCTGGCACGGGTAAAGAAGAGCGCGATCGCACACCTTGGACGGGGAAATTTTTCATTTATGAACAGGTGATTCGTCCTGCTTTTTATGGAATTTACGAAGTGCAGAAGGCAAGCATTGAGCTATATCGTCATGTAACCAATCATTTTGAGTTGGTTCCTGCCAATGAGAGAGGGCATTTCCCGATCCCAGAGCTAGGTGTAGAACTTGGCATTTGGCAAGGTGTTTACCAAAATTCTGACCTACCTTGGCTGCGTTGGTGGGATGCTAATGGCGATCTACTACTAACAGGCTGGGAAACCTCTGAGCGCGAAAAGTTAATTGCTGAGCAGGAGCGTCAAAAAAATGAGATCCTGATCGCTCAACTACGCGCTGCGGGTATTGAACCGCAGCTATAGCCATTTAATCTTCTAGCAAACCTATAGAATTGCGCCCCTGAGGGGGTGCAATTCTATAGGTTTAGTATTTGCTGTTGTTTTTTTAATTATGTCTAGCTAATTACAAAAAATTTTTATAGCAATTTTAAATATTTGGAAGAGGCTTCGACACTTCGACAGGCTCAGTGCGTCGCTTTGCTCAGCCAACGTATACTGCTGGCTGAGCGAAGTCGAAGCCCTAACTCTTATTTGAAACGGCTATAGGTGGATTTTTCCAATTTTTTGTTTTTTTAATTTAGTGCAAAGCTATGTGTGTGAGCTAATTAGATATGAAAAATCAAAGTCTTGGGGTTTTAATTTTCATTGCATTGTGCCACTTAGCATAAAATAGCAAGAGATTAACTTTTATTGAGTAGGGATACTGAAAGAGGCAAAACATGGGGCAAACACTCGAAGCTGTAGCGATTGATTATCAAACAGAGACATATCGCGATGCCTACAGTCGAATCAATGCGATCGTCATTGAGGGCGAAGCTGAGGCATACAGCAATTATCTCCAACTTGCGGAGCTACTGCCCGAATTTACTGAAGATTTTAAAAAACTTGCCAAGATGGAGGATCGCCACAAAAAGGGGTTTACCGCATGCGGTAAAAATCTTAACGTGACACCAGACATGAACTTTGCTGAGCAATTCTTTGCAGAACTGCATGGCAATTTTCAGAAAGCATTTGCCACAGGGGACATAGTAACTTGTCTACTGATCCAATCACTGATTATTGAGTGCTTTGCGATCGCCGCTTACAACATCTATATCCCTGTTGCCGATCCTTTCGCTCGCAAGATTACTGAGGGTGTAGTCAAAGAAGAATACTTGCATCTCAATTTTGGAGAAGAATGGCTGCAAGATCATTTTATTGAATCCAAAGCAACCTTGGAATCGGCAAATCGCCAAAACTTACCCATCGTCTGGAAAATGCTCAACCAAGTTGAAACCGACGCCAAGGTTTTGGGTATGGAAAAAGAAGCTTTGGTTGAAGATTTCATGATTCAGTACGGCGAAAGCCTTGGCAAAATTGGCTTCAATACCCGTGACATCATGAGAATGTCTGCCATGGGTTTGGTGGCGGCTTAGTTTATGGGCTATTAGCTGTTAGCAATTAGCTTTCTTTCTTAATTCAACATTAAGTAAGAAAGCTAATTGCTAATTTGCAAAGGTTTTTCAAATTAAGAAATGGCATAGCCATTTCTTAATTTGGCATAAAAGCTAATTGCTAAAAGCCAATCCCCTCAACCAACAAAGAAATTTTAATCCCCAAAAACGCTTTAAAATCTACTTCACAAAGCTAACAGCTAACAGCTAATCGCTAATAGCCAACAGCTATCCGCTAATTAAAAACTGGTAACTGCAATCGATGTTTGGTCTTATAGGACATTTGACAAGTCTTGAACACGCTCAGTCTGTAGCAAGGGAATTAGGCTATCCCGAATACGCCGATCAAGGTTTAGAATTTTGGTGTAGCGCTCCACCTCAAATCGTTGATCACATCAAAGTTACAAGTGCTACGGGACAGCAAATTGAAGGGCTGTATGTAGAATCATGCTTTTTACCTGAAATGTTGGCGAGTAACAAAATTAAAACAGCCATTCGCAAGATTCTCAACGCAATGGCTCTAGCTCAAAAAAATGACGTTGACATTACAGCTTTAGGCGGTTTTTCTTCCATTATTTTCGAGAATTTTAATCTTAGTCAAATGTCGAGCGTGCGAAATATCCAACTGGAATTTAATCGCTTCACCACAGGCAATACTCACACGGCTTACATCATTTGCCGCCAAATCGAAGAGGCTAGTCGCAAGTTTGGAATTGACTTAGCAGAAGCAACGGTAACTGTCTGCGGTGCAACGGGTGACATCGGTAGTGCTGTCTGTCGATGGCTAGATGCTCGTACCAAGATTAAAGACCTATTGCTAGTTGCCCGTAACCAAGAGCGCTTGCAAGAGTTACAAGCCCAACTTGGGCGCGGCAAGGTCTTAGATATCGAGACGGCTTTACCTCAGTCAGATATTATTGTCTGGGTAGCAAGTATGGCAAAAGGCATGGCGATCGATGCCAGTACGCTCAAGCGTCCTTGCATTTTGATTGATGGCGGATATCCTAAAAATATGAGTGACCTCGTTCAAGAAGAGGGCGTTCATGTAATTAATGGCGGAATCGTAGAACATAGCCTTGATATTGACTGGAAGATCATGAAAATAGTCAATATGACTGCTCCTGCGCGCCAACTTTTTGCCTGTTTTGCGGAGGCAATGCTTTTAGAGTTTGAAGGCTGGCATACAAATTTCTCATGGGGACGAAATCAAATCAGTATTGAGAATATGGACAAGATTGGCAGAGTATCTGTAAAGCACGGCTTTAGACCGTTGATAGGCTAGCAATTAGGTTGCGGCGCGTAGACGCAACCTAATTGCTACCAAATAAATATCGTTTATAAGTCTAGTGAAGCAAAAGTTTATTGCCCCGCCGAAGGCGGGGCAATAAACTTTTGCTTAAAAAGCGCTTTGCACTGTGAAGGGAATTGTAATAGTCATGGTTGTGCCCACCCCCTCTTTGCTCGCGATCGCAAGATTACCCCCGTAAAATTCAACTAAAGTTTTAGCAATACTCAGTCCCAACCCCATGCCCTGCTGTTCATAAAACTGTCGCCCAAACTGCATGTAAGCACCAATATCATCAATTTGATTTTGACTCATCCCCCGACCTTGATCTGTAATTGTGCAAAACCACTTCTCCTGACTGGCAAAACTCCGCAAGCTGACCTTAGTATGCTTTGGTGAATATTTAAAGGCATTGTCAATCAACTCCTCGATGATTTTAGTTAGGTCATCGGCAGAGATAGGTGTATTTAAAATAGAAATATTCATCTCTAAATCGGCTAGGCGATCGCTTTCTTGGGCTTTATACTTCGCCGCAGTAGCAATAACTTCTTGGCTATTACAAGAAACTGGAGCTGAGAAGTGCGATTGTCCCTTTGAGCGCAGTAGTAATAATTTGCTGTAAAACAAATAGTTTTGAATTAATCGATGTAAGCGCTCTGAAGATCGGTAGATATCATGGGCGTACTCGTATATATCTTCGGAAGTTAACTCTTGATGTTGCAGCATCATTAGTTCTGACAGACCCATAATTCCAGAGAGTGGTGTTTGCAGTTCATGGGGCAAGGCTAAAGTAATGTTGCTACGCAGCAGGTTCATTTTGTTTTCGATGCTTTGCTTGATTGCTTTCTGCTTGTCAAGGCGCACTGCGATCGCCTGCATCAACTCAGCTCTGGAACATGGCTTTTCCAAATAATCATCCGCACCTAGAGACATCCCCCTACGATTACTGTGGCGATCTACTACGGATGTTAAAAACAGAAAAGGCACAGTATGAAGATGTTCTTGCTGGCGCACCTCCTCCAAAACCTGATAGCCGTTCATAATCGGCATCATGACATCACAAATAATTAAATCTGGATGATTATTTGTAGCTATTTCCACCCCTTGTCTACCATCTACGGCAGTAATCACACTGAACCCTTCCACAGTCAACAAATCTTCAAGGGACTCACGTATTAGTTCTTCGTCTTCAATGACCAATATTTGTGCCATGTTTATCAGGTACTTACAGATGATTGTATAGCAAAGCAAAATTTAGCTAGTACAAATCAAAACCCTAGAAGTCGAGTGTCGGCGTGAATAGCCGTCACTCAAATTTTGGTTTTATGTCCTAAGCAAGTTTTACTTTGCTATATTTATACTACCCTTACTATTTCAGATTGGTTTCATTTCTCTTTTGGATTTACAGTTGTCACCACTCGTTTAGATATAAAAAGGGAGTCAGCACGATGCGCCAACTCCCTCTCTAGTTACTCTAGTTAATAGTCAATGTTCATGGTTTGGTAGCCATTGCTCTGGACTTTTTGAATACGCTCTGTGGGCTTAGCTTTAATCTTATTGACAAATTGTGCCTCAGACATATCCGCGCTCACCGCATTATTTTCCACATCAAGATCTAGTTGGGCTAGGTTGCGATCCAATTCTGCGAGGCGATCGATGATTTGCTGCTGGCGATCGCATACACGGACTAACTCCTCTTGCAAGCGCTCCTTTTCATTGGCGAGTTGATGCATTTGAATGTACAGCGCTGAGGGGGTTTTACGCAGTGGCATGGAGCGCAACCGAGGCTGAATGGGGCGGCGAGATATTGCCATAGAATTTAGTCCTGATATTTATATAAACCCGAAAATTCACTTAGTCGAGCTTGGCTCAAAGAATACCTTATATAAAATAAATCCCACTAGAGCCATAATACCGATGGAGATAGCAGCGGTAACGAGTTTGAACACAAAATTTAAAATCGTAAAGCCAACTAGACCAAGCACAACAATCGCCGCGACTTTAGTGGCTCCTGTAAGGCTATTTACCCAAGCAATCAAGCTACTTAGTCCAGTTTTGGCAGTATCCACACCTTGACCGATCGCCACAAATTCTGGTTCGGCACGTTTATTGGGATCTTGAGGCTGGCTGCTGCTGCTAGCTTGCTTGCCCATCACCTCTCGCTCTAGTTCGCGAAAGCGTTCTTCAATGTTATCGGTTTGACTCATGGCAGCAGTAATAAAAAACTATGACTTAAAGTATGGCTTATTTTACTTCATCCTATTCAAAGACGTGCGATCGCGGCAACGGGTCCTCCCCCTACAGGGCCCTGATGCTCACTCCCGCCCGAAACATAAACCATCGGATCTTGAACTACAGAAGCCACAACTGCACCCACCACAGCCCTAGCCATGCGGGTGTGATTGATATCGGAGTCATCCATCATTGTGTGTCGCCTCCCTAGCAGTTGTCCCGATGGATCGGCTTCTGCCTTTGCAAAAATATTCACAACCCGATCGCTTGACTGTCCCGTATTGGCGATCGCCTGAAGTACCGATTGCACATCTAAGGCATGATCCATCACGCTATGTCCAATCACAAACTCACTGGTGGCTTGAGGCGAATTACCAAGCACTAAAATTTCACAGTTACTTAGCTCTACGCCCGCTGAGGTTGAAGCAACGCTGGAATAGAGGTCATAATTTTGGCAAATATCTGCGGGCTGGATATCTTCTAAACGGATTTCTCCCAAGGCTACAGCTACGCCTAAAGCCGAAGCACCTCGCGAATACGCCATAGATTGATAACTACTGATCGATTTGCTAGGGAGTTGACTACTATCAATTTTCTGGCGATCGTGACTTGTAATTAATGGGCATTTAATCTGAACAAAATGCACATCCTTTTTGGTTATTTCTGCCTTAGCGATCGCTTGATTAACTGCTGTCGCCACTTCGCCCACCATCGTCAAAGACCCGACTTCGGCAGGCGTGAAGTTGCGGGTATGGATGACTCCCAAAGCGAGAGACATTCGAGAGTGAGCATCTGGCAAGGATGGCTGAAGGGTAAACACGGTCATATGTGGACTCAAAGCACCTTCTGTCCCACCCGACATCACATAAACGATCGCATCAGCCTGAACTTTGCCAACAAGTTCGCCTAGATAGTTTTTAAGGGTTTGGACTGCAAATCCTCTCGTAAAGTCGTTCACACAGCCATTTCCCTCAGTTTTACCCATAATCGCGACAATGTGTTGCGGGTTGATTTTTCCTGAAGCGATCGCTGCTTGTAGCGCAGACAAATCATCGGGACTACCTTGGGGAAATTTGTATACGTCAACTTTCATGGGCTGTTAGAGAGCTATTAGTTCACCTAGTTTATTGGTAATTAGGTAATACAGTCTATTAAGACGATCTCAAGGCTTCGACTTCGCTCAGCCAACATACATTGTTGGCTGAGCGAAGTCGAAGCCCTATTGCTTATTACAAAGAATTTAGGTGGCGGCGCGAAGCGCCGCCACCTAAATTCTTTGGGCTTTGGAATTTCCCATCCAAAGGATGAAGCTATATGACAAGAACCTAACTTAATATATTTTTACAAATCTTTTCTTAAGTACAAAACTTGGCTTAAGAAATTTATGAAGAAGTTAAAAATATGACAGTTTTAGACAAGTATTTCGAGCTTTCTGACCTTGCTAGTGCCGACGATACAGCCATTGAGCAACTCGTAGAATTATTTGCGGAACAAGCGGAAGTTCAGCCCGCAGGGGCGCGTAAAGTCGTTGGTCGCGAAGAGATTTCTAAGTTATATCGGCAATTTTTTCAATCCTATTCGGGACTCCAACGTGTTTGGACGACCAGAAAGACGGAAAATGGACTAGAAGCCATTTGGGCGATCGCTGGCAAGCGCGACAGTGGGGAACTGTTCGCGATGCAAGGCAGACATATTGCCGAGGTTGATGCCCAAGGCAAAATCTACGCCCTAGAAGTCCATGTCTCCAAAGCTAGCTAATCAATATCAGTCTTCTGAACAATATCTTGCCAGTTTTGATAAATTTGGCATTCATTTGGGTCTAGATCGTATCAAGCAGTTGATTGATGCGTTAGGCAATCCCCATCAACAAATTCCCGTAATTCATATCGCAGGCACAAACGGTAAAGGTTCCGTTTGTGCTTTTTTATTGTCAATATTAAAAGCTGCGGGCTATCGAGTAGGGCGGTATACATCGCCCCATCTACGCGACTGGCGGGAGCGTCTTAGCATTAATGGCGAGTGGATTAGTGAGCAAGATTTATTGTTGACCCTAGAGCAAGTGAATGCGGCGATTGTCCCTGACCAGACACCAACCCAGTTTGAAGTGATTACGGCGGCGATGTGGCTGTACTTTGCTCAGCAAGATGTGGATATTGCGGTAATCGAGACGGGACTAGGCGGGAGGCTAGATGCGACCAATGTATGCGATCGCCCTTTAGTTTGCGCGATTACCTCGATTGGATTAGATCATTGTCAACAGTTGGGAAATACTTTAGGCGCGATCGCCTTTGAAAAAGCAGGAATCATTAAGCCCGAATGCCCTGTGATCATTGCCGAAAATGATCCAGAGGCGATCGCAGTTTTACAATCAGTGGCAGCGCAAAGGAATGTACCGATCTCGGTGGTAAGCGCAGCGCAAAGAATTGATTTAGAAACCGCCAGTTGGCAAGGTTTTACATATCCTTTACCACTGCTCGGCAAACATCAACTCATTAATTCGGCGATCGCGATCGCGGTGATTCAATCTTTACGCGATCGGGGTTGGCTGATCAGTGAAGCAGCAATGCGGGACGGGATGGCGGCGACGCAATGGGATGGCAGATTGCAATGGATGGAATTTAGTCTAAATGGCAAGACTTGCCAGATATTAATTGATGGAGCGCATAATGTCGCAGCGGCGGCATACCTTCGCCAATTTGTTGACGAGACTTTTCCCAAACAACGCAAGCACTGGATCGTTGGCATTTTAAACACTAAAGATCAAGCAGGAATATTAAAGACACTTTTGAATAATGATGATTTGTGTTACCCAGTGCCAATTAGTAATCCTGCGGCAACTTCATCTTCAGAGCTAGCGCAAATTGCGTCTAAGTACCTAAATAATCCGCCCAAGACATACGCAAGTCTTAATTTAGCTTTAGAAGATGCATTTGGTGATTTACAGCCTGAACACCTTCACAAAAATGAACTGCAAGATGTTGTCATTCTCTGCGGATCGCTTTATCTAGTCAGTGACTTTCTGCTGATCGCAGAGTCAAATTAAAGCAAAAGTGTTGTCACACTTTCGTAAACCCAGAATATGAGTGGCGGCGTATTGCGCCGCCACTCATATTCTGGGTTTTCAAATAAAGAAATGGCTACGCTATTTCTTTATTTGGTATAACAAGACTAGCGATCGCCATCCACTCGTTCAATAGATTTACCCACAATCATGGCAACAATCTTAAGATACTCTTCGGTGCAGCCCCGCATCACTTGGCAAAAGTTACCCGATGATTTTATCCTCCCCGATGAACCAGTGGAAAGCACATTACAGCCCTTACTAGCCGCAGCCTTGCGCGAGTCCTTAGAACTAGCAGGGTTAATTTTGGAGTCAATGATCATCGCTTCCAACTTTGGGCTATGCGCCAATGTCGAAGACAAAATCGTTGTCAAGGCTCCTGACTGGGTATATATTCCATCAGCTTATCCCTCCCTATCAGGTTCCATCCGCCGCAGCTATACGCCCTATGCTGAGGGTAGCAGTCCTGAGATCGTCATGGAATTTATCTCAGCAACCGAAGGTAACGAATATTCTTTTAATCCTCACTATCCCTATGGCAAATGGTATTTTTATGAACAAATTCTCAAAGTACCTGTCTATGTTATTTTTCATCCATACACAGGCACGTTAGAGGTTTACCAACTAGAAAATGGCGTATATGAAACGCAAAAACCAGATTCTTCCTCCACCCAAGATCGTCTTTTCTGGATTGAAAGCCTAGGATTATTTTTAGGTGTATGGGTGGGTCAAAAAGCAGAGCAATATGGCTACTGGCTACGTTGGTGGGATCGCGATCGCAATTTACTACTGTGGGGTAGTGAGTTAGTCGATCAACAACGCCAGTTAGCCGAGCAGCAATGTCAACTCAAGGAACAAGCAGAGTTACGTGCTGAGAAGTTAGCCGAGAAGTTGCGATCGCTTGGTGTAGAAGCAGAACTCGACACATAATTTAATCCTAAGTGCAAAAAAGCGTTCTCGACAAATAGGAACGCTTCTTTGCTACTCTTGTCGTTCCAACTCAATTAGACGAATAGCCAACAGAACCTCCGCCAATACTCTCTGCCACGCATAGTACCAACCTGCCCAACCGTCCAAAATTCCTCCTTTTAAAATTAGGCAATAAAAAAAGATTACAATCGGGGCGATTACTTTTTTCTTGCGAAGGCGATCGCCTAAACCTAGTTTGCTACTGGGTGTTGACAGTAGTTTTTTGGATTCGATTTTCATGTAACGATCCTGCGCCCATAGCCATCGACTCAGAGGTTTGCGATCGTCATGGTAGATATGTGAATTTAAAACCCCTGATTTGCCTTCCACCTGCAATAACTGGGTATGCCCATCATCGATGTAGATAGCTTTGTTCTTTTGAAATAAGGCTTGACGAGGCGGCAAAATTGTACCTCTTAACGGCTTCCCAAATACACAATATCGAAACTTGATAAAGTATCCATCGCAAAGTTCTTTATGTCCATTATTAAATATTAACTGAAGTTCTCTGATTAATGCTTCGGACATTACATAATCAGCATCAAGGGACAGCACCCATTCGGTGTTTACTTGTTCTAAACCATAGTTCCATTGCAAAGTATGGGTGTCAAACTGTCGTTGATAAACTTCCACTTGAGGATATTTAGAGATTATTTCTAAAGTTAGATCATCGCTAAAACTATCAATAACTACAATACGGTCTGCCCAATTAAGTTTTTCAAGGGTACGTCCAATATTTGGCTCTTCATTGTAAGTCAGGATTAATGGCGTGATCTTATTTAGCATTCTTATCTCTAGCTCATTTTTAACCAATTAAATATATCGTTGACGGTTAGTTCTAAGAAGATATTCTCTAAAACAGGTAGGCGATCGCTATTTGTCATCAAAACTAGCTGCTGATTAGGGCGAAATACCAGAACACTCTGATCGTCAGCATCAAGAAGCCAGCCTAGTTTACTACCATGTTGAATGCTATGTAAAATCTTGCCGATTACTTTATTAGCATTTTGATCGGGCGAAAGTATCTCAATAATCCAGTCTGGCGCAATATTAAAGTTATCAGGAATCTCTCCATCTGCTAAAAAAGGAATATGTTCCCAGAGAAACACTGCAATATCTGGCACAATCGAGTGATCGTTAAAGTTACAACGCAGTTCAGGAAAAGCATAGGCAGTTTTAGGTTCCTCTACTTTTAAATTAATTTCTTGGCAAAGTCTAACTTGCAGCCTAATATGTCTTCCTTTTGGCATTGGTTTCTGGACAATTTGATTATGGATGTACTCACTAGCAGGCTTAGTCTCTGGGATTTCCAGAAACTCTTTAAGTGAGAGAGTTTTGACAAGTGCGACAACCATAGATTAATTCCCTATTACTAGTAAGACTTTGTGTCTTCGCCTTGGGTAAGAACTACATATTACTAATTTATACTCTTTGCGCTTACTGAAAACCCTGAAAATTTTTAGGAGACGGCGCTCCGCACCACCTCCTAAAATCGAACCAAGAAAAGTGCTGCTCCGCTGCACTCTTCTTGGTTCGATTTTGATGTAGTAGGATTGCTGTGGTGTCTACTTCCGTAGTGAGCATAATGGATTATCAAGATAAATATCAATCGGAGAATGCACCGATCGCAATGACGATCGCAGGATCGGACAGTGGTGGCGGCGCAGGCATACAGGCAGACCTACGCACCTTTGCCTTTCATTGTGTGCATGGAACGAGTGTCTTGACTTGCATCACCGCCCAGAATACGCAAGGAGTAACAAGAGTAGATGCGATGTCGGTGGAGTCGGTGGCAGCTCAGTTTGAGGCGGTCATGGTAGATATGCGGGTTAGTGCGATTAAAACAGGAATGCTGCTTAATCAAGAAATTATTCGGGCTACAGCCAAAAAGTTAGTTGCTTTTGGCTTTGGAAATGTGGTGGTTGATCCTGTGATGGTGTCACGGGTAGGCGCCAAGTTACTAGATGATGATGCGATAAAAACTATGCGCGATGTGCTGATGCCCTTAGCGGCGATCGCAACGCCAAATCGCTACGAAGCAGAAATCTTGGCGGATATGGAAATTCAGACCTTGGGGGATATGCAAGAGGCGGCTCAAAAAATCTACAAATTGGGGGCAAGGTCAGTATTGGTTAAGGGTGGTGGCATGACGGGCGATCTCAAAGCCGTTGATGTGTGGTTTGATGGCGATCGCCTTGAAACCTTACAGACTGAAGTAATTGAGACAAAGCATACCCATGGGACAGGTTGCACCCTCTCAGCCGCGATCGCGGCTAATTTGGCTTTGGGTAAATCAAAATTACAATCGGTACAGGATGCTAAAGATTATGTGACTACAGCTTTGAAATATGCCTTGGCGATCGGCAAAGGTCAGGGGCCAGTTGGGCATTTTTTCCCGCTATTGCAAAGCATATAACACATAACCGCGCAAGGCGCGGTTATGTGTTATATGCTTTGCTTTTGGAATACCATTAAATGCTGCTGTGGCAGATCTTGATAGGTTTGCTGCCAAGTTAGACCGACAGAATTAAGTTCTTTCTTGACCTGATTTTGCGTCATTTTATGAAGTTTCTTAATGGCGATGAAGGGATTTTCACCTCTATATTCTGCTAAAATCACTCTGCCATTAGGTTTAAGAGCTTTGACAATACCTTGCATCATCTCCTGTGGATAATCAAATTCATGGTAGGCATCAACCATAATGGCTAAATCGATACTTGATTCAGGAAGGTTAGGGTCAGTTGAATTACCTAAAATTGGTGTGACATTATCAATATGCTTTTCCTGTTTCAGAATATCTAAGATCTCAATCATTTCTGGCTGACTATCTACTGCGAATACCTTACCAGAAGTGAGTAAGGGCGCAATTCTAAAGCTAAAGTAGCCTGTACCAGCGCCGATGTCGGCAACAAAATCCGTTGGTTTAAGCTGCAAAAGTTCAATTAGTCGGGTAGGATTTTCTTCAGACTCTCGGCTGTAGCGCTCTAGCCAGCCAGCACCTTGATGTCCCATTACTTGAGCAATTTCACGACCCATATAAAATTTCCCAATTCCATCAGAACTATGGGGCGTTTTATACTGGTAGATAGAAGTAGAGCCAATATTTGCTAAAGATGGATTTATATTAACGAAAGTAGTTGAAATAATAATGGCTACTGTAAGAGCTAGACAGACTAGTAGTTTGGGAAGTTTATACATTGAGTTGCCACGAGTAAGTAAGGGCGGCGTTTCGCGCCGCCTCTATTTACTATACAAATTAAGGTAGTGTTAGAGAGGTAAGGATGAGTTGTCATGGTGAGCAAAGAAGAAAATAGCACCAATATGATTTTCTAACTTTTTAGAAAACGAAAGTGTCTTTCTTACAAGCCGTCCAACTCTTTGCCTCAGAGTGCAGTTAAGTCTCTCAATATAGGCAGTACGACCAGTTTTTTTGCCAACAGGAGGATGACGCTTAGCAGGGATTACTAGTGCGTAAGCAGCCCAGAAATCTGTAAAAGCTAATGCACATTGACGATAAACGGCAGGTAAAGAAGCCCATAAACACTTAGCACTATTTTCATCTCAACTGACCACTTAAATTTCAATAATTTCTTTAGTCAATTGGTCTATGGCAATCCAAACCCATTGCTTATTGCTCTTGTTGCCAACAAACCACAGTTCGACAAGCCCACTGACCACCACATTTCATCGCATTGAATGGTCAACTTGCCTTTTTTTGATGCTAACTTCTAAATTGCAGGCAGTAGAGTGCATCAAAAAATTCGCCACCTCCTGTGGTTCCTTGCCCTGCTCCTCTAGCCACTTCGCCAACTTTGCCAAAGTCCTCGCCACCTCTCGCGTCACCCGTGCTCGATAATTCTCAGGATTCAAACTTTGCGGATCGCTAAAAATTGCCACAAAGTGATCAAAAATTTTCTCGTCAAGCAGACGATCAAGCTCTATTACTTCACTCGCCCCATAGCCGCCATAGTTGCCACTAAAACTCATCCATAGCTCAAAATGTGAATCAATATCGCAAGTAATTACAAACGGTGGTTTGTTTGGCAGAAATGGAGAATGGGCATATTTTCTGGCTTGATAAAATGCCCCTTCCATTGCCAAATCATAATTTTTGGTTCCCCGTCTAGCTGTTCCCTTATTGTGCGTCCCCCCTTGTTTTGCCTCAAAAATAAAATGCCCTTCTTTGTAAAAATCAGCAAAACTTGTAGCAGTCCCTCGATCATTAAAAAATTTGATATCCTTATCAAAACAAAATGGATCTCCTTTTACTGTCCCCTTGGGAATTGGACGCTCCACACAAATCATCAACAAAAGTCTGATAATTAGCCCGCTCATTTCCCTGTGAGCCTTGCCATTTAGCTAAAAACCCCTGAATATTCGTGCGATCGCGATCGTTCATGACATTTACTAAAACTTTCGGATAATTCTAGCATTTTTCATAAACTACGGACGCTTTAACGTTACTGCAAAGGTACTTCCTTTGCCAACTTCACTAATGACATGGATACTGCCTTCCATTTTCTGTACCAAGTCATTAGCGATCGCTAGTCCTAGTCCTGTACCGACAATATCGCCATCAGCTTGGCGACCGCGAAAATTACGCTCAAATAGTCGTGGGATATCTGCTTCTGGAATACCTACCCCCGTATCTTGGACATAAATATGAACAGTATCTGGTTTTACATCGATTCCTAGCAGAACATATCCGCCCTCTGGCGTATACTTGAGAGCATTTTCCACTAAGTTCCCAATTACTTCCCTTAGAGCCGATTCATTCCCTAATATTAGGGGCAGCCTTGATGGAATATTTGTCAAAAATTGAATATTTCTTTCTTGGGCGATCGCACTGGCAAAACTTACCGCTCCCTCTAGTACATTGACTAAATCCACTTCTTCAATTTCCATTGTCGCAGCAGGTAATAGAGCTTTATCGGAAGCTGGCTCAAGCAATAGTAAAGGAATTGGCTGATCGACTTCATTAAGTAGATCTTGAATATGCTGAGTCTCCCGCAGTATTCCTGCGACAAACTTTTGATTGGGATCTTCGGCAATGATCCGCCTTGATAATAATTGCCCAAAAGTACGAATAGCCGTAAGCGGATTGCGAAGCTGATGCAGTAGGGACGCGAGAAAATTAGTCTGGCTTTCGTAATTGCGCTGTTGATTAGCCATGAGCCACTGATTGCGACGATCTAAAGCACAGGCGATCGCTAAAGTATTAGCAACTTGTTGAATCTGAGATTGTTCATAGTCAAACCAGTCACGATCATCGCGCCCTGTCATCAAAAAGCCTAGAATCGTATCTTCATAAATTAGTGGCAATATAAATCGGCGTTGTCTTACCAGACCACCGCTCCCCATCGTCATCATTGGGAAAGCTTCGGGTAACGAAATCGCCCCTGCGGGAAATATGGCAACTTCAACTAGATCGGGTGTTCGCCCCTCAGCTACATTTTCAGTGATGTAGATGGCACTGGCTACTGCACCCAAGCTTTGGGTTAATAAAATAATTTGCGATCGCGCTATGGCAACTAGATCTGGACTCGCAATAATCATGAAAAAGTAGCTACTGAGGTCAACAACATTCGTTGCAAATTTCAGTATACCGCCCGAAATTAGATTTATTGCAGCTTTCATTTTGCCGTAGGCAAAATGAAAGCTCAAAACCGTTACTAGAATTATGTTTTGTTTTCAAATGAGTGGGTACTCATTTGAAAACCGCAATAGTATTATATTAGGTGTATTACAGCGCTCCGCGCTGAGGCAAAACCTAGCAGTAATCTTGCAAATTATCTATGAACATCCGCATTGGCAATGGCTATGACCTCCATCGGCTAGTAAGCGATCGCCGCTTGATCCTTGGTGGTGTGGAAATTCCCTACGAAAAGGGACTACTAGGACATAGCGATGCCGATGTGCTGACCCATGCAATTATGGATGCCATGTTGGGAGCGCTTGCCCTCGGAGACATCGGACATTATTTTCCACCTTCTGACCCCAAGTGGGCTGGAGCAGATAGCATCATGCTATTGCAGCAGGTGCAAGAACTAATCGGCGCTCAGGGCTGGCAGGTCAACAACCTCGACGCAATGGTGATCGCCGAAGCGCCAAAATTAAAACCTCACATCAAGGCTATGCGAGATCGCCTCTCTACAGCCATGAATCTGCCCATTGATTGCGTTAGTGTAAAGGCAACTACCAATGAAGGAATGGATGCGATCGGACAAAAGGAAGCGATCGCTGTTCACGCAGTGGTTCTATTAACAAAAACCTAAAAATTTGTTCCGCCCGCTACGCGGGCGGAACAAATTTTTAGGTTGTTAAGCCGATCTACTTAAAACCCAAAACCTGTTTATCCATAATTATTCAACATTTGTAGAGATAGATTGATTGTGAGAAGAAGTACGCAAACACGAGTAAAGATTAAGCAGTGGAAAGCGATCGCTTTGTTGATGTTGATTGGCTTCTGCTCGCTATTGCTGTGGGGTTGTGCCGTTCAGCCAGAGGTTCTCAAAAATCGCTTGGTTGTCCCTCTCGATAGTGACATTAAAACCTTCAATCCAATCTTAATTGGTGATGCTTACAGTGGCATCGTAATCGGCTATACACTCACGGGACTAATTACCGAAAACCCGATCACCAAGGAGATAGAACCCGAACTCGCAGAAAAATGGGAATTTCAGCAGGATGGTAAACAACTTATCTTTACCCTGCGTCCAGACTTGAAATGGTCTGACGGTCAACCTCTCACTGTTGACGACTTCTTATTTACTTATCAAAGTATCATTCTTAATGAAAAAATTCCCACAGGAACCCGTGATGTCCTGCGGGTCGGACAGTCCCAGACCTTGCCCAAGGTGGAAAAACTCGATGAGCGACGCATCTCCTTTTTACTCAGTGAACCCTTTGCTCCTGCACTACGGACATTAGGAGGGATAGCTGCCTTACCAAAACATATTTTTGAATCGACTTTACAAGAAGACCCCAGTCAGCCTGATAAAAAATTAAAGTTCCTAGAGACATGGACGCTCAGCACCCCAGTTAGTGAACTTGTAGGCAGTGGTCCCTATGTGATTCAAGAATATCGCCCCTCAGAACGGGTAATTTATAAATCGAATCCCTATTATTGGAAAAAAGGAAGCCCAATTATTCCCCAATTAGTGATGCAAATTGTCGAATCACCTGATACGGCGCTACTGCGATTTCGATCCAATGATCTTGATATGTATCGGTTGCGCGGCGAAGATTACCAATTGCTAAAGCGTTTTGAACAACGCGATCGCTACAAAATCTATAATGCTGGGCCCTCGACTGGGCAAGCATTCATGATGTTTAATCTCAACAAAGGAAGAAACCCTAAAACTAACGAACCCTTCGTTGATCCTATTAAGTCAAAATGGTTCAACGATGTTAATTTTCGCCGCGCTGTCGCATATTCACTTAATCGTGAAGCAATGATCACTAATCTCTCTCGTGGTCTAGCTCAAACTCAAAACTCTCCAGTTTCCATACCTAGTCCCTACTTCCTTGCGCCCGAAAATGGACTTAAGGTATATGACTATCAACCCGAAAAAGCTAAAGAGATTTTATTGAAAGCAGGATACAAGTACGACTCTGAGAAACAATTGCGAGATGCTCAAGACAATATCGTCCGCTTCACTCTGCTAGCACCTGCGGGAGGCAGAGTAGCCATGGGAGCACAAATCAAAAATGATTTGGAACAAATCGGCATGAAGATTGACTTCAATCCTGTTGATTTTCGGATTATTACTGATAAACTCGATAACTCGAAACAATGGGATGCGACAATTCTTGGATTTACAGGTGGAGCTGAACCTAACAGTGCGATTAACCTCTGGGCTCCTGATGGGGATTCACATTTGTTTAACAAAGGTCCAGTTGGCGATGAGCCGCCATTTCCCGATCGCGAAGTGAGTGATTGGGAAAAGAAAATTCATGAACTAATGATCAAGGGTGCTCAAGAACTTGACGAAACTAAACGCAAAGCTATCTATGCGGAATATCAACAGTTAGTTCAAGAACAATTACCGCTCATCCATTTGACAATTCCTCTCTATTTAGTCGCTGTTCGCGATCGCGTGGAGAATGCTCAGCCGACTGCATTAGCAGGTAGCACAGGTGTAACTGGTGCTCTGTGGAATGTGGAACAATTAAGATTGAAGTCATAGACATTGCCATTTATTTATCTGGTAATACCAAATAAATAAATGGCTACGCAATTTCTTTATTGAAAACCCCAAACTGGGTGAAATACTAATTCACCAGAAGCGCCGCCAGTCGTTTCTGGGGTTTTAATTTTTCTTAATACAAGTGTCTACAACTGTAGAAAGTCACCTTTCAGAAGGCATAGCTTCCTTAAAGCAGCCTTGGAACTGAGAGATATTATCTAAATATGAACACAAGTGGACTCGAACCACCGACCCCCACGATGTCAACGTGGTGCTCTAACCAACTGAGCTATGCGTTCTGACGGATTAATAATATAACATAGTTAGTATGAATTCAATAAAAAATATCAAAATCTATGAAGTTAATTTTGTATAGCAAGCAAGGATGTTGTCTATGTGATGGGCTGCTAGCAAAATTAGAACAGGTCAAAAATGTTAGCTTTGAGCTAGAAATTAGGGACATTACCACTAACCCAGACTGGTTCGATCGCTATCAGTATGAAATACCTGTACTTTGTATTCTTGATGCTCAACAGCAGGAACAAGAGTTGCCCAGATTTCCGCCGCGATCGCCTGTAAGTAAACTTGAAGAACTTCTAAGTCGCTATCAAGTTTTGCCAAGTGCCTAGAGATAGTGGCGGCGCTTTTCGTAGCCACTATCTTTTTTTAAGGTTGGCTCGTCCAAGAGCTAGTGGTTAGCACTTGTTTGGTGGTGGTTAACGCATAGATATCGATTATGCCAGGGTATCGAGAGGCTCCCCTAGTCTTTAAACTTGACATACCCAAAGCAATTTTGATACTGCCATTGTCACCTGACTTTGCACAACGGCTAAAGCGGCTATGGGCATTTACAAAGATTGTACTGCTGTTGATACGGCTCACAAAGCGATCGCGTTCAGAGAGGGAGTCGGTAAGCAATACGTCCGCATGACCGCTACTGTACTGATTAATCCAAGAGATCGCTTCATCGGTGTCATTGACAATCTTGATTCCTAAGGTTTCATCTAGATAGGAATGTCCCCAACTATCCTCGGATTCAATGGCATGGGATATTGGATTATCACTTCTTTCTTCAATAAATTGTCGAAAATAGGAAGTTGTAGTGGGACATCCTCGCAAGACTAATCCTTGCTTGCGTAAATCGCAAAGCCAATCTCCCAGCCCTTGCTCTAACCACGACTGGTGAATCACTACCTTTTCGATCGCATTAATTGCGTCAGGATCTCCTTTGCGACTATTTAAAATAATTGACTTGGCAAAATCTAATTTAGCTGTAGCTGATAGGTATAGATAACAGTTGCCCATGGCGATCGGTAGAGCCGAGACTGTCGCCTGTTTGGTGATCTGCTGTACAAAGCTAGGACGACCGTAGGGAATGACTAAGCGTAAATATTTTTCCTGCACAATAAGCTCTTTAAGGGCTACACCTCTGGGAACTGAGGCAATACATGATTCAGGAAAGTCTTGATCGATTAGGACATCTCTCATGATGTTAGCGATCGCTTCCTGTGTATGACAGCCCTCGTTGCCCCCCTTGAGAATAATTACATTCCCAACCTTGATACACATTCCTGCTGCAATCAATGCTAGCTGTGGAAATCCTTCATATATGAGAGCAACTACCCCTAGCGGTACACGTTGATAGCCATTGATACCCACATGAAGTGTCAGGGGATCGGGCAAACTAGCAAGCTGCTTGAGGCATTCGATCGCAAAGTTTAGCCTTTCAGGAGTTAACTTGAGCCACTCTAGTACTAGATCGGGAACTGCCATCTCACGACTGGCTTCGAGGTCTAGGGTATTGGCCTCTAAGATCTCATTTTTATGTTTTTTTAGCCTTTCTGTTAGCTCTAACAACAAATTATCGCGGTCTCTAGTGGAGATTTGCGTAAGCTGCAAAGCAGCCGCATGAGACTTATAGATGAAGCCAGTAAGGTCTTCTGGTGACATATCAGTTGATAGTTAGCTACAAAATTGGCAAGTGACTAGTGATAAATTCTTGTGCATCACAACTTTGCAGCAATACCCAAAAATTTACCAAGGTGTTGATTTAGCAGCACTCTGCGCTGTAGCAAAATTGGCGACAGTATTTAGAGACTGCGGCGATACAACAAGAGCAAACGCCATATTAGCAAACCTGCGAAAGTAAATAACAAAATGATCAGGGGAATTCCTAAGATTGCCTTTAAATTTAGTGACCATAAAATTGCTAGGGTCAAAAAAAGCCAAATCGTTAGGTACATTGAGGCTATTTCTAGGAGTGAGTAAGCCCGACTTTCCCGTAGCGATCGCCATTTACCGATCCATTGCCAACGGTGCGGTTGATGATCGATACCGCCAATTTGCAGCAGATTATAGCCGTCATTTTCTAACTCAAATAGCAAAGAACAGCGATCGCAACCAAATGCATCTGTCAAAACAATCGGCTTCAGCTTGCCCCGCTTACGGGGACAGGGGCAAGGATAAATTTGCTCTGGGTCAATTTTTTGAGGCTTATAGATAGGCACGGCATTAGAAAAATACTAAAAGCTAAATAAAAATCTTCTTGAGCTTTACAGCACTTTGCGCTCACACCCAAACCGAGAATAATTATGAAAGCTTTGCTTAGTAAAGCTTTCATAATTATTCTCGGTTTAGTAATTACTGTAAGTCAATGCAAAGCCTTATATTTAAAATTTTTTATGTAGCATTTTACCAAGAGTGTTGTATTATTACATTCGGTATAAAAACAGTTGTTAACAACTTCACCAATGCGGATGTGGCGGAATTGGTAGACGCGCTAGATTTAGGTTCTAGTATCTCTGATGTGAGAGTTCGAGTCTCTCCATCCGCATTAAAATCATAAAAGGCTCAAGTAGCGCTTAGCGCTACTTGAGCCTTTTGATTTAGGTAACTATTCCAGATCTCAAGGCAACAACAGCCGCTTGAACGCGATCATCAACGGATAGCTTATTCATAATGCCGCGTACATGAGTCTTGATAGTATTGGGACTGAGGTACAGCACTGCGGCAATTTCGGGATTGCTCTTGCCTTCGACAATTAGTTTTAAAACTTCCAGTTCCCGCTGAGATAGATGTGATGTATTTTCGGCATGGGTTTGAGGCTTGAGATGATCCATGACCTTGCGAGCTACCTGCGGATCAAGGTAGGTTGCGCCATCCTTGGCGGCGGCAAAAGCGGCTAGGAGACTACTAGTACTTGTGCCTTTGACACAATAGGCATCCGCACCACTAGAGAGTGCGGAGATAATTTCAGTGTCATCTGTGTGTGAACTGAGCATTACTATATGGATATTTGGCAGTAGGGCTTTGATCTTTTGAGTCGCCGAAATTCCATCAAGGCGTGGCAAGCCAATATCCATCACCACGATATCTGGAACCAAGTCTTGAGCCATTTTGATACTGACGTACCCATCTTCGGCAATACCAACTACAGTGATATCAGGTTGTGAAGACAGGGATTGTTCTAGCCCAAGTTGAATTAATGGGTCATCCTCAACAATAAGAACTCTCAAAGTTTGCGATGTTGCCACTGTCATAGTTCTAAATTTCCTTATATTTGGCTTATTTTCTTGATTATATAGCTGTCGTCACTTGTAAAGCCAGAAAGGGAGTGGCGGCGCTCTAGGCTTAAAGTGCTGTAGCCTATGCTTAGGGAACTAAAATCAGATATTTCTTGTCATTTACCCTTAAATAAAGGTGTTTCCGAATATGAGTAACGCGATCGCTAAATTATTAAACTCAGTTAGCTCAATTAGTTATAACTTAATTAGCTCTAAGGTTCGCTACTATTGGAAAGCTGTGGTTGTCCTATTGATGTCTACCACCTTAGCGATATCCATCAATCCCTTTGTAGCAAACGCTTTAGATCTATCTGATCTGTTTCGGATTTTGCCATCGGCGGTGCAAATTATCCAACTTTCTAATATTGGTGATAACGAAGAAGTTACTTTAGGTAGACAGATTGATGCTCAAATCCGTCAAGAGGTCCGAATTAGTCAAGACCGTGCGGCAAATGCTCTTGTTAAGCGTTTAGGACAAATTCTAGTACCTACCAGCGATCGCCCAAACATTCCTTATACTTTTCAAGTAGTAGATGACAATAACTTAAATGCCTTTGCCACGATGGGGGGATTTGTCTATATCAATACGGGAACGATCGCGGCGGCGGACAATGTGGCGCAGTTAGCCAGTGTTATTGGTCATGAGATCGGGCATATTACAGGGCGGCACGCATTGGAGCAGATGAGACAAATGGCGATCGCGCAGGGGATTGCAAATATTGCTGGGGTTGCCGATGATCGCTTGGTTGGTATTGGCGTGAACTTAGCTCTGAGGTTGCCCAATAGTCGTGAAGCCGAATTTGATGCCGATCGCCGAGGCTTGCTCAATATCACCAAAGCTGGTTTTGCGGCTAGCGCCATGCCTGCATTTATGAGAAAGCTAGCTAGTGCTGGCGGTGGTAATGCTCCTTCATTTTTGAGTACACACCCAGCTACTAGCGATCGCATTAACGCTCTCAATCAATCGATTCAAGCTAATAGAATTCAGACTACAGGTGGTTTGAATGATGGTGAATATCAAAGGATCTGGAGAAATCGATTTCGCTAATTCCAAATAAAGAAATGGCGTAGCCGTTTCTTTATTTGAATATCCTTATGTAGCTGTCCTAAATCATTTATGAGAAAAATAGGGCTTCGACTGCGCTCAGCCAGCCTATATTGCTGGCTGAGCGCAGTCGAAGCCTCTCGCAACTCATTTAGGATTGCTATATAGCGGCACAAAGCGCCGCCAAACCAAAACCCCCAAAATTTTAAAGCCTTGCAATGCAACGCTTCAAAATTTTGGGGGTTTTGGTTTGATCGATTGGTAATTGCTGTAATGCTTAATCAGATTAAAATGGAGACAAAATCTTCTTAATCATCACTATGGCTCGAAAATCTAAGATTACCAGTGATACTGCTAACAATGAACTTGGGCTTTCAGATCTGCGTGTTCGTCTTAATTTTTTGGAAAAGGAAAATAGCAAGCTAATTAAGCAAATTGAGACTAATCGCACTAAATTAAAAAATTTCAACGAAAGTATTAAAGAAGTGAGTGTGCAGATTGCCCAACGAGTTGCACCGCTCAGACAAAAGATGCTGGAATTAGATGAGCAAATTCATGCTGTGTTTCAGGAGGTTCTCACTGGTCGAAAATTGGGAAAGAAGTCCCGCAAAGATATCGAGTCGGTTTATCATGCTCTCCAATATGATGGAGTGATTAGTCCCAAGCATTTACCAGTGGAGTCTGACGAGCTTGACGATGACCAAGATGATGACGAGTCTGACGATGAAAATGATTGGCAGCAGCACCGAGGGCGATCGCATCAACAAGTTTTAGAGGACATTCCCAAGCCAGATCGCGATGAATTAAAAAAGATTCGTCAACTTTTTTTACGCTTAGCTGATAGTTTTCATCCTGACAAAGTGACTGACCCTGCTGAGAAAGAATATCGCACTGAGATTATGAAGGAAATCAATCTTGCTTATCAAGATGGTGATCTGGCGCGGCTATTAGCCATTGAAAAGCAGCAGGAGTTAGGAGCGATCATTGATCGGGATAGCTCAGACGATTTAACCCGTCATTGCGCCAAAGTAGAAGCTGAAAACAACTATCTAAAAGAACAACTTGACACCCTGAAGCGACAGCTTAAATTGACTAAGAAGTCCGAACAGGGCGAGATTACGGCTATGTTTAAGAAGATTAGCAAGTATGGCGGCGATCCAATCGCTGAGGCTTTGAGTGAGGTGGAAACTCAGATATCATTTATCGAGCAAATGTATCAATTCATTGTCGATTTTCGCGATCGCCGCATTACGATTAAAGATTTTTTGAAAGGTCCTAAGCATCTGATGCAGCAACAAATGACTGACGAGGAGTTGATGGCAGAATTTTTGGCACAGTTTAGGTGAGGCTTCGACTTCGCTCAGCCACCATAGACTGTTGGCTGAGCGAAGTCGAAGCTTCTTCTAAGTTTATAGCGGCTTTCCAACGAGTGAGTACTCATTGGAGAAAGAAAAACAATCACAGTAAGGATTTGCGGTTTTCATTTTGCTTACGGCAAAATGAAAACCGCTGTAACAATATGGAACGAGAGAAAATTAGATCGATTGAAATTGAAAACCATCCTGTGGCAGGGGTGGATGAAGTTGGGCGCGGCGCGTTGTTTGGCGAGGTGGTAGCGGCAGCGGTGATTTTACCCTTGGAGCAATTTGCTCACTTAGAGAGTTTAGGAGTGTCCGATAGTAAAAAATTATCTGCCCAAAGGCGAGAACAGCTAGATTTGTTAATTCGTGAAGTGGCGATCGCTTGCGAGATCGGTACAGCTTCGGTTGATGAAATTGATGAAATGAATATTCTGGCTGCGAGTTTATTGGCGATGGAAAGGGCGATCGCTAAGTTACAACCCCAGCCGCGATATTGCTTGATTGACGGCAATCAACTCTTACGCTTTCAGCTAATTCAGCCTATCCCTCAAGAGACTATCATTAAGGGAGATGCCCTATCTCTGTCGATCGCAGCCGCGAGTATCGTGGCGAAAGTATGGCGCGATCGACAGATGACTGCCATGGCAGAAGTTTATAAAGGTTATGACCTCGCCGCAAATAAAGGTTACGGGACAGTCAAACATCGTCAAGCGATCGCGCAGTTAGGTTACAGTGACTTACATCGCAAAACATTTAAAATCAAGTGAGCGATGCTTCGCGCCGCTTACTTGTACCAAATAAAGAAATGACGTAGCCATTTCCTTATTTAAAAACCCAATATGGGTTTGCTTTTCAATTCACAAAAGTGTAACTACACTTTTGTGAATTGGTATTAAACACATAGGAACTTGCAATGCGCTTACTCCACACCTCTGATTGGCATCTGGGCAGAAAACTTAGAGGCGTTGACCGTACTCCTGAAATCGAAGCTGCCTTGGCGGAGATATTAGACTATGCGAAGGAATTTGCAGTTGATGCGGTATTAGTAGCGGGGGATATTTTTGATGTTCCAAATCCCACTACTGAAGCCGAGCGCGTTGCCTATGATTTTTTCTACAAGCTCAATCAGTTAAGTATTCCCGCAGTAGCGATCGCAGGAAATCATGACTCAGCAAATCGCATAGACAGTCTCGCCCATTTACTCTCTCTAGCGGGAGTGAGAGCCTTAGGAAGACCGAGAATCGCCGAAGAAGGTGGGGTAATTAATCTGGATACTGCTGGCGGTAAGCTCTGCGTCGGCGCATTACCCTTTGCCTCTGAGCGGCGGATGATTGCGGCGGAAGACATTTGGAATATGGACGCTCAAGAACAACGCAGCGACTATAAAAGTACGGTCACTTATGTTTTGCAGAACTTGGCAAGTGGTTTTAAAACCGATGCGGTTAATGTGATGATTGCCCACATGACCATTGATGGGGCTAAGTTTACAGGTTCGGAAGCAGCTTATTATAGTGGCGATATTTATAGTTTTTCAGGGCAAGCAATTCCTTCTGAATGTCAGTATGTAGGTTTAGGGCATATTCACCGACCGCAGCAAATTGCCAATGCTGCACCAACTTACTACTCAGGATCTTTGATTCAAGTGGATTTTGGTGAAGTGGGAGAGGAGAAAGGATTTAATTTGATTGAAGTAGAAGCGGGGCGACCTGCCAAGGTCAAGTTTCAGCCTATCACTTGTCAGAAACCTCTCAAGCGAGTGGAATGCAATCTAGAAAATCTGGAAGAATATTTGGAAGCAAATCGAGATTATGAGGGACATTTAAAGTTTGTGGTCGCTGTAGAAGTGCCACCCATCGGACTGGCGGATCAGGTTCGGAAGGTTTGTCCGCAGGCGGTAATGGTAGAACCAAAACTAATTGCAGGAGTTGCAGAGAAAATAGTAGAAATACAGGAGCAAAGTCGCTTTGACCCACTTCTAGAGTTTCAAAAATTCTATAGCGATCGCGAAAAGAAACTATCTCCAGAAGTAATAACTGCCTTCAAAGATTTGTATATGGAACTTAGTGAAATGCCCAATTAATGCCCAATTAATTGGAGAGTCCTAAAAAGGTAGGACTTACGCAAGAACCAAAGGAAAGACAGTGACATTAATCAAACCCAATGGCAATAATTAGACTACTTATGTACTTTCCCGTCGGGAAGTGTTGCACCCGTCAGGATTGCGCCAACCAGATTAGCGCTGCTTAATTCAGCACGATTGAGAACTGCGTCAGTCAAATCAACATTAATAAGATTGGTTCGGGCTAGATAAGCTTCAATTAGGTTTGCCCGCACCATAATTGCCCCTTTAAGGTCGGCACGACTAAGATCCGCTCTCGAAAACTTAACATCGGTAAGATTGGTTTCCTGCATTTTGACGCGACTTGCTTTAACGTCTGGCATCACGGCTCCCCGCATCGAGACACCGCGAAAGTCAGCATCAATTAAAATAGAACGCTCTAACTTAGCACCATCCAAAACTGCTTCCTGAAGGTTCGCACAACTAAGATTTGCCTCAGTTAAAAATATGCCTCGCATATCTGCTCTGTTCAGCTTTGCCTCACTGAGATTTGCACCACTCAAGGTGGCTTCTTGTAGATTTGCGCCGCGTAAGTCGGCTTTGTGGAGATCTGCTCCCGATAGATTTGCGCCGCGCAGATCGGCTCCCGCCAAATTTGCACCAATGAGACTGGCGATACTACGCTTCTTCTTGCCAGCATCTACTTCATGTTGATCACCTACGGCTCTCTCTTGCCTCATATTTACGCCGCGCATACAGGCTCCAACTAGGTTTGCCCCACTGAGATTGATTGTTCGCATATCAGCATCAATCAAGTTAGCATCCATCAAATTGGCTAGGCTGAGATTTGCTCCAAAAAGGGTTGCGCCTTGAAGACTTGCTCCATGTAAGTCAGCATTGGATAGATTGACATTGCTCATACTCGCTTGATTGAGATTTGCCCCACAGAGCTGCGCTCCGATCATTAAAGCCGATCGCATATTCGCACGGGTCAAGCAAGCAAAAGTTAAGACAGTACTATTAAGGTAAGCCCTTGAGAAGTTAACATCTAGCCAATCGGTACGATTGAGATTTGCGCCATTAAGTTTAACGCCTGTCAAGTTAGCGCCACTAAAGTCGCGATCGCCCTGAGCGTAGCGGCGTAAGATTTCCTGAGAAGTTAACACTGCGTTCATAATTTTAAGAACTGAGGTTTTTAAATGAAGAAATGGCGTAGCTATTTCTTCATTTAATTAAAAAAAGGCGGCGCATTGCGCCGCCTTTTTTTAATTAAATGATCGTGTTGTCAGGTATCACCGCATTCTTAACCACAACGACAATGCCGTTGCAGATGCAATAACCTAGGTCTTCTCGATTTACGTCTTGGACTCGATCTTTGTTAATGATTTGCACATTTTTACCAATCCGAGCATTTTTATCGATGATGGCATGGCGAATAATTGTATTTTCACCAATTCCCATTGGGACTTCGCCTGCGGCAAGCGCTGCCGCCCGATCTTCTTGTGGTTGATAAAAATCGCAACCCATTAATAAGGTGTCTTCAATCGTGCAGTTAGCATCAATATGCATCCGAATGCCTACAACGGAATTAGTGATTGTTGCTTGATTGAGAAGACAGCCTTCACCAATGATGGAATCTTTAACTTTGCAATCGTGAACTTTGCTAGGTGGCAAATAACGAGCGCGGGTATAGATGGGCTTTTTGGTTTCGTAAAAGTTAAATGCGGTATCGGGGTGACGGGTTAGATCAAGATTGGCTTGATAGAAGGATTCAATAGTTCCGATATCTTCCCAATAGTCTGAGAATAAATAGGCTTGAACGTTGGCGGTATTAATCGCATTAGGGATAATTTCTTTGCCAAAATCCGTATAGTCAGGATTATCACTTAGCATCTTCATCATGGCATTCTTGTTAAATACGTAGATGCCCATTGATGCAATAAATGGAGTGTACTTTGCTTCTTCAGCACTCAAACCAAGGCTGGTAGTATCAACACGCATCGATTCAAGAGCTTCACCCTTAGGCTTTTCTAAAAACTTGATTACTCGACCATGTTCATCAGTTTTAAGTAAACCAAAAGCTGTAGCTTTCTTTTGATCCACAGGAAGGACTGACAGGGTGATATCTGCACCTGTATTACGGTGATGCTGGACAAATTTTTCGTAGTCCATGTTATAAAGCTGATCGCCTGAAAGGATCAAGTACTCGGTAACATTCCAAGATTCTAAAAGCCATGCGTAGCGGCGTACTGCATCAGCAGTACCTTGGAACCATTCTGGACTGTCAGGCGTTTGCTGGGCGGCTAAAATTTCGACAAACCCATCAGAGTAAGAGGCGGGACGATAGGCTTGGTTGACGTGACGATTTAACGATGCGGAGTTAAATTGCGTCAAAATATAGATCTTTTCAATGCCTGAGTTGATGCAGTTACTTACAGGAATGTCGATAAGGCGATATTTGCCTGCCACGGGGACTGCGGGTTTAGCGCGTGTTTTGGTGAGGGGGTAAAGTCGGCTTCCCTGTCCGCCGCCCAGAATGATAGCCAGTACATTTTTCATAAATTATTCGGATTATCTTGGCTTTTTTATGTGCATATTTTTTCTGAATGCAAACATTGTCTATCTTTGCGGGGATCGTTGCAAGTAATGTAAGAACACAAACTTAGTTATTTGTTATGTCTTTTGTAGCAAAGTAACAATTCACTAAACCCCTAGAAGATGAGTTGCGGCGCTTCGCGCCGCAACTCATCTTCTGGAGGAAAGAATGTTTGACGGGGCATAGTCTCGTCAAACATTCTTTAGGAACAATATGAACTATAAATATGTCTGTCGGTGTAAGTTTAAGCCTATGCGATTAGGGAGATTTTATGATGCTTATCAAGACAACGCTGGCTAATTCATGTTTTACTTTGCTGAGCTTGGGCGCGATCGCCATCTCTTCACCACAGGTAGCTAGAGCCTCAGAGCATTTGAGTTTAGACAGCCTTGTACAACAAGCGGCTTCCAAAGACCAAGCAACTTCCCAACAGGCGATCTCTAAGTTACGCGAATTTAAAAACGAAGGTGTGGATGCATTTTGGAAAGCTTATCAAAAGGACTTACCGAATAATCCACAATTACGGGCAACTTTAGACGCAATTTGCCAGCAAAAGGACTGTGATGCCTCAAAGCTGTATTGGCACAAAGATTTAGAAGCGGCTAAGACTGCATCAAAAGAAACGGGTAAACCGATTTTGTCGTTGCGCTTGTTGGGCAATCTTAATGACGAATTGAGTTGTGCTAATAGCCGATTTTTCCGCACGGCGCTTTATCCTAATGCGGCAGTGTCACAACTGCTGCGCGATCGCTTTATTTTGCACTGGCAGTCAGAGCGTCCTGTGCCAAAGGTAACGATTGATTTTGGAGATGGGCGCAAGCTTGAACAAACCCTCACTGGCAATAGCATTCACTATGTTCTTGATAGTGACGGTCGTCCAGTTGATGCGATTCCAGGGCTGTATAGTCCCCAAGCCTTTATCGAAAACCTCAAGGATGCGGAGAGAGCCGTAAGCTCAGTTAGTAATTTCAATGGTGATTTAAACCTGAGACGTGAAATTTTGGTTAAGTATCATCGCGATCGCTACGCTAAGTTAGAAAAAAACTGGCGCTCCGATCTCACTCGGTTGCGCTTACCAACACAACCATTATTGCCATTGGCTGTTACCGATCCTAATTCTAGTGCGATGCTAGCGAGTCGTCTAACTGTAGGCAAGGCGATGGTCGAGTTGCCGACGTTAAGCCGTACTACTGGCGAACCTCTTGCTGAAGTTACACCTCCTTCTCCATTTGCTAAGCTCAGTGATGCTAATTGGGCAAGATTAGCAAGGCTTTACCAAAATCGTGTCTATCTCGATCAGGGTAGTTTGAACGTCATGCAGCGTAAGCTATCACCGAGTGCCTCTATGTCCAATGTGGTAAGTAGCTTTGAACGGGCGATCGCGCAGGATACTGTCCGCAATGAGTATGTATTTCACGCGCAGATCCATAATTGGTTTGCCAATGGTGAATTTTTAAATAGTGATACTGCTACTTTAACTGCGCTTAATCGTCGAGTGTATGACGAGCTATTTCTCACCCCTGCCAGTGATCCTTGGCTGGGCTTAGTAAATGAAAATGTTTATACAGGGCTTAGTAAAGTAAATTAACGCAATTGTGGAATAAGAAAAGCCAAAAAGCCTGTGGGTCACGCTGCGCGTGACCCACAGGCTATATTAGGAGCCAGTTTGAAGTTAACCCAAACTGGAGTTATCGCAAAAAAGTTTTGCTTAGGACATAAAACCAGAAGGCGAGTGGCGGCGCTTCGCGCCGCCACTCGCTTCTTGGGTTTTAATTTGTACTAACTAACTCTTGCTTTGCTATAGATTAATGTAATCAAAGCAAAGCATTTGACTACATTAATTTCGGGATATTTATGACAAGTCGAAATATTCGCGATCGCATTCAGAAATTTAATCTTAGCCAGCCACGTCATCCCCAACTGCTTCAGTCTAAGTATGCAGCTATGGCGGCTAAAAAGGAAAATCCATTTGTGTTTTTTCGAGCAACTTGTCATCTTTTTTATGAGGATTTACCAATTCAGTCTTGCTTTAAAGAAGCTCCACTGGGCTGGATTTGTGGTGATCTGCACTTTGAGAATTTTGGCAATTTTAAAGCCGATAATCGTCAAGTTTATTTTGATGTCAGTGACTTTGATGAAGCTTTATTAGCGCCTGTCACTTGGGAAATATCTCGCTTGTTAACTAGTATTTTTGTGGCTGCGGATACCTTTGAGATCGAAGAAAAAGTTTCTGAAAACCTCTGTCAGCAAATTATGACTGGCTACACACAGGCGATCTCTGAGGGGAAAGCCTATTGGATCAGTGCTGATACTGCTAGTAAAGAAATCAGCGATCTTTTATCGCCCAAAATCCACCTGAAGCGTAAAGATTTATTGGAAGAACGTACCGAATTGAATGATCAAGATAAAGATCGCGATAGGAGGCGATCGCTGAAAATTGATGGTAAAAAAGCCTTACCAATCAGCGATCGGCAAAAGCAGAAAGTCAGTGATTTTATGAAAAGTTTTGCGGAACAGCAATCCAATCCACAGTTTTTTGAATTGTTGGATGTTGCCCAACGCATCGCGGGCAAAGGGAGTTTGGGAATTGAACGTTATGTATTGCTAATTGAAGGTAAAGGCTCCCCTGATGGCAACTATCTGCTCGATTTAAAGAAATCTCTACCATCGTCTTTGGAGCCATATGTTATTTGGGAACAACCACAATGGCAAAGCCAAAGCGATCGCATTGTCTCTATTCAAAGGCGTTCTCAAGCAATGGCGATCGCCTTTTTACATTCAGTGACAGTTGATGGCGAACCGTTTGTAATGCGCGAATTGCAATCTACCCAAAGCCCTGCCGATCACCTAAAAATCAGTAAATGGGATGATCATCTGCCTCAATCGGAAGGGCTAATGCATTCATTGGGGCAGGTAATGGCGTGGTCACATCTGCGGAGTAGCGGTCGCCAAGGCTCAGCGATCGCTGAGCAATTAATTGATTTTGCTAATAAAACTGAATGGAAAAAAGAAGTGATGGAGTATGCCAAAAATTACAGTAAACAGGTTGCTCAAGATTGGCAAGAGTTTCGTGATGCAATAGCGGATTAACAGCGCAAAGCGCCGCTAATCCAAGAAATGGTGGAGTGGCAGTATACAATGGTTTGAGTATATTGTTTGAAGAAAAATTTGCATGGCTGAACTGGCTCTATCATCGGCTAAGGTTGATCGCTCCGCTCTCACTCCCATGATGCAGCATTACATCGAAATGAAAGAACAATATCCCCATGCGGTGATGTTGTATCGATTGGGAGATTTTTTTGAGGCTTTCTTTGAAGATGCAGAACTAATTTCACGGGAGCTAGAATTAGTCTTGACGGGGCGCGATGGTGGCAAGGTGATCGGGCGCATAGCGATGGCGGGCATTCCTTATCATGCTCTTGATCGCTATGCCAATCAATTAGTCGAAAAGGGCTACTCGATCGCTGTTTGTGATCAAATGGAAGCAGCATCGGAGGCGCAGGGACTAGTTCGCCGTGAAGTAACGCGAGTAATTACCCCAGGGACAGTTATCGAAGAGGGAATGCTAGCGGCGAAGAAAAATAATTTTTTGATGGCGATCGTCAATGGTGGTGACAATTGGGGTTTAGCTTGCACCGATATTTCTACGGGCGAATTTTTTGTAACGCAGTTAAATAGTGCCGAACAATTAATTCAAGAACTATTGCGGCTGCAACCTGCGGAAGTTTTAGTTCCCATTGATGTTCCTAATCCGCAATTATTTCGAGGTTCTAAAGCTGATAAAGCTGATGTGTTTTGGGAAGGGATTTCTAAAAAGAATAAATCTATTTTGCCTGAACCCTACAGTGTTTTGCCTGAAAACTTTTGTTACACGCCGCGATCGCAATTTGGTTTTGCTTTAGCGGAGGCAAAACAAAGAATACTTGATACTTTTAGAGTGCGATCGCTGGAGGGCTTTGGTTGTAAGTCTTTACCCCTAGCGATTAGAGCCGCAGGTGGGATTTTAGAATATTTAGAATCCACTCAAAAATCAGTGAAGATGCCCCTGCAAGGAATTTCTACCTATGCGATCGCGGATTACTTAGTTCTTGACAATCAAACTCGCCGCAACTTAGAAATCACCCAAACTGTGCGCGATGGTACTTATTTTAGTTCCCTACTATGGGCGCTCGATAAAACCACCACTGGTATGGGGAGTCGCGCTTTAAGGCGATGGTTATTGCAACCTCTCAAAGATATTGCCGCGATTAATGAGCGACTTGATACCATTACCGAACTATTCAAACAACATTCCCTCAGAAAAAACTTGCGAAGTTGTCTTAGTCAAATCTATGACATTGAACGTCTATGCAGTCGCATTGGTGCAGGTACAGCCAATGGACGAGACTTAATTGCTGTGGCAGTTTCCCTAGAGAGAATGCGGGATGTGGCAGATGTGGTTGCTAAGTCAAGTTCTATCTATTTACAAGCCTTGCAAGTTGTGCCATCTGAGCTATTGCAGCTAGGTACTCAATTGCAAAGAACTCTAGTAGAAGAACCGCCAATCTATATTACGGAAGGAAATATCATCCGTTCAGGGGTGAATGAACAGTTAGATGCCCTCCGTCAGCAGAGTCGGGATGATGTGGATTGGCTAGCCGCCTTTGAAAAGCAAGAAAAGGAACGCACTGGGATCAATACTCTCAAGGTCGGTTTTAACAAGGCTTTTGGCTATTACATCAGTATTTCTCGCGGTAAAAGTGAACAAGCACCTGCCGATTACATTCGTAAGCAAACTCTTACTAATGAAGAGCGCTACATCACCCCAGAGCTGAAAGAGAGAGAGACGAGAATTCTCAATGCTGATAGTGAGCTAAAGCAATTGGAATATGATTTGTTCTTGGAGTTACGATCGCTTGCGGCTAAGCACATCGAACCCATGCGAACCCTTGCCACAGCTCTTGCCGCCGCCGATGTCCTATGCAGCCTTGCTGAAGTTGCTGTCACTTATAACTATTGCCGTCCTCAAGTGACTAGCGATCGCTCCCTTGCAATTATTAATGGTCGCCATCCTGTCGTTGAGCAGTCTCTTCCCGCAGGCTTTTTTGTTCCCAATTCTATTTACTTAGGTTTTGATCAAGAGAATCAGCACTTACCTTACCCCGACCTAATTGTGCTGACTGGCCCCAATATGAGTGGTAAAAGTATTTATCTGCGGCAGGTTGGGCTAATTCAACTCATGGCTCAAGTTGGCAGTTTTGTTCCTGCGGAGTCGGCGACCTTGGGAATATGCGATCGCATTTTTACCCGCGTTGGGGCAGTCGATGACCTCGCTACTGGGCAGTCCACTTTTATGGTCGAGATGAATGAAACTGCGAATATCCTTAACCATGCGAAAGAGACCTCTTTGGTATTGCTTGATGAAATTGGGCGTGGCACTTCTACCTTTGATGGTATGGCGATCGCTTGGTCAGTTGCCGAGTATATTGCCAATAAAATCAAGGCGCGAGGTATTTTTGCCACCCATTACCATGAGCTAAATGAGCTAGCCAGCTTACTTCCCAATGTGGCAAATTTCCAAGTGACAGTTAAGGAACTAGAAGATGAGATTGTCTTTCTGCACCAAGTTCAAGCGGGAGGAGCAGACCGTTCCTATGGAATTGAGGTGGGTCGCTTGGCAGGTTTGCCGCCCACTGTGATCAGTCGTGCTAAGCAGGTCTTAGAGCAAATTGCGAACAATAGTCATATTGCCACAGGTTTGCGATCGGGCAATGGTGAGAAGGAAAAGCAAAAAACTAAGGGTAAGTCTAGCGATCGGCAAAAGAAGTCATTAGAAAGCCAAATGTCCATTTTTGACTCCTAAGACTAAAAATGGCAGTGCTTTGCACCGCTATTCTCAAGCTGGTTTTATTTCTAAGCAAGACTTACTTTCGATAAAGTTCAAGAAAAGCGGCTGGTGTAATGATTTGGATACCTCTAAAAGGATGTAAAACTAATAAATCACGATCACCTGTGATCAAATAATCAGCTTTGCCATTGACTGCTAATTCCAGAAATTTATCATCTTTAGAGTCTCGACAAGCGATGACTAATTCCTTAATTTCGATTAATTCTGATTGTTGGATAAGTTGAACGATAAATTCTGAGCGAATTGCTGAGTCTACATATTTGTCAAATTTTGGACGGTTCATTACTTTTTGTAATTCCTCGACAGTAGCGACAGAAATCAAAATGATGCCTGAGTGTCTAATCAATTTCACTGCGCGATCGGGAAGCGATGAGGCAATAAGGATACTACTAACTAGGGTATTTGTATCTAAGACAAATCTCAGTTTAGATGTCATCGGCTAAGATCTCATCTAGAATTTCTTGGGTTAAGCCATTTGCTTGTGCTTGCGCTTGCATTTCTTGAATAATTTTTTCTAGAGATCGCTTATTCACAAATTGTTTAAGCGAACTATTAAGAACAAGCTGCATCTTTTTACGTTCCATCAAGTTTGCCTCTTGATAAGCTCTAGCGATTTCTGGTTCAACTTCGATACTAATGGTTTCCATAATTTATCTCCAAATCTAGTTTGACAAAAAATATTGTTTTGTTTCCCCTTATGTCTTGATTGCGATAAACCTATAACCAATAAGGTATATTTCCCTCCAAATCTTTGGGTTTAATTCCTTTCAAAACTAAACCGCCAATTTTGTCACTAAAGTGAATACTGACTGGAGATCTCGTCCCCCTCAGTGAACCATAGTGTAAAAGTGTGAGAGCTAAAACGGAGTGAACAGCTTGCTCAATTGTAAAAGGAGCTTCTGTCCGAATTTGCAAAGGTTTAGGAGTAGAATTTTTGAAGGGAGGCAATGATGAAACTAAAAAAGCTTGAGTGTCACTTAACTTAAAAACATCACCTTTAGCTGGTTGTTTTACTTCTCCATCAGTGAAGGAGTAAATTCTCGGTACAGCATCTTTAATAACTTCAACAAGATAAAACTCTGCACCAATCTGTTTAGCCCATGATTTTAATACTTGTTTCTCCATACCACGAAACAATCCATCTCTATGGATGATTACTCGTTTACCTTGAAATTCAGTGATGGGAAACAAACTTTGTAACACACTTTCTGGAATTGTTTCCCCTTCTATTGGAGCATCGTGAATACGATACCTTAGTAGATCGCCATTGCTAAAATAAATACGAGCTATAGCAGTAGCGTTAATACTTCCTGCCAGATTTTGCTTTTTTTGACGAGCAACATCTAGACCAATCACTAAGTCGGCATAAGGTAATGGCTCAGCCAATGTAAAAGGAGTATTGCCTGTTTTTCCTAAAATACCCAAAGAAATATTACCTCGTGAAAAAGTATTTGTAGTTGTTGACTTTTCAATATACTGACTAGGTATACCTCGACCAATAGTTATAGATTTAAATTTATCGTATGCACTACCTTCTTCTTCAGCGTTGTCATTAAAAAAAGCCAATATAATATCGGGCTGTTTTTCTTTTTGCATCAAAATATTAATAGCTTCTTCTATTTTTGCCCTTGAATCTTCTTGGATATTTTTCAATCCTACATATTCGGACTTAAACTTTAATTTGTTTAGGTCTTCTTGCAATTCGGGACAGAATTTGTCTAAACTCTCCGTGTTAACCCCCTTAATGATACCAATATGAATTGCATTATTACCAGAAAATTTTTCTGCTCTCTTGTAGACACCATATAGTTTTAAACTGCTCAACATTTCATCATGTTTGGCGATTTTGGAATTACCAAAGCAGAGATTTGAACTAAAGTTTAAACTTTCAGAATTCAAGAACAAATCTGAATTTTTTTGAGAAGTGTACGCATTTTGAATAAGATTTCGTCTCTTAGCGATTTCAGCAATAGAGCTTACTATTTCAGAACGCAACTTGGGTTCTATTTTTAAAATATTTAGTGCTTTCTGAGAATCTATACCAAAGCGTTGGTAGTCTGCTGCTCGAAGAACAATTTTTAATGCGCTTGCAATGTAGTCATAACGAGATTTTCCAACAGAAACAACTATTTCATCATCAGGTGCATCAGTAATTAGAGCTTTTGATTCAGTTTTTTTTGTTAGGCTCAAAAGACGTGTTCTATGATCAACCAGCCGACCTGTTATAGCAACAATTTCATCTTTCAGGGTAGATCTCTTATCTTCAACCATTATTCCTAATAGATTACTAAGATCAGAAACTTTTGCTGCATAGGTTTTGAAGTCTTCTTTGTATATTAGATTTGATTGAACAGAGATAGAGATAGATGGATAGTCATTGACTACCCATGCTTTTACATTATAAGTTCTCTCTACTTTGGCTTTGCCAAGATCATGATTCTTCTGAGAAAGCATCAGCTTGATTTCTCTTTGAATATCTGCGAACAAACCAAAAGCTACAAAATCTGCTTGAGCTTGGGGGGTGATTGCAAAATTGGGATTTAGCTTCAATCCTTGTAAATTTCTATAAATGTCAGGCTGCTCTTGCCAAAGAACTTCTACAATATTTTTGATTTCGAGATCGGAGACTAACTTGTCTCCAACAATCTTACTTTCACTCCACACCCAATGACCGCCAAATTCAGTCTTTAATCTATATGAAAATTTCCAGCCAATGGTGGAAATATCTTTGTTCCCTGTTATCAACTTGTAAGCATAAAGTTTTGGCAATGCAGAAACATTGATTGGAAAAACCTCTATAAACGTTGTTATTGTCATTACGAAGATAGCTTACAAACTTTGTAGGATAGACATTCTAGTATAAAACATATAGGTCAAATCCATGATTTCTAAATTTATGCTTTACCAATTAGGCGATCGCTATTATTTCTCGGACTAGTAATGATAGAGCGTCAAAAGAAATCACCAGAAGACGAGTGGCGGCGCTTTGCGCCGCCACTCGTGAACTATACCAGTTTGTTTTGTTGAGCTACTTATGAACTGGTATTGGATGGTTGCTTTAGCGGAATATTGATCGTAAACTCAGTTCCTCTTCCAAGTTCAGAACTGAAAGACAACTTACCGCCATGGTTTTCCGTAATAATTTGGTAGGCGATTGATAGTCCTAGCCCCGTCCCTTTACCAACTGGCTTAGTTGTGAAAAACAGATCAAATAGACGATTGCGGAGCGACTCAGGAATACCATTGCCACTGTCTGAAATCGTAATTAATAGGCGATCGCTGATCGCACTGTCTTCATCACTAGACTCTGCACTAACTCTAGTCCTAATTACGATCTTAGATGCCTTACCATCTTCTCGCACCCAATGGGGAACATCTGACAACATTTGCCAACTTCCCTTAGCTTGTGCGTCTTCTTCCAAGGCATCGATCGCATTGGTCAATAGATTCATAAATACTTGATTTAACTGTCCTGCATAGCACTCTACTAGAGGAATATCGCCATATATCTTTTCGACTAAAATTTCAGGACGACTCGCCGTGGGCTTTAAGCGACTCTGTAAAATTAAGAGAGTGCTATCAATTCCTTCATGGATATCAACTGATTTACAGCCCTCTTCATCACTGCGCGAAAACTTATTCAAAGATTGCACAATTTTTTGAATCCGTTCCGCACCGATCCGAATCGACCCAACTAACTTGACAAAATCACTTGAGAGAAAATCTATATCAATTTCTTCAAGCTTGTCCTGTACAGCCTCAACGGGTTCGGGGTAATGGGCGCGATAGGTCTCGACAAGGCTGAGCAACTCGGTGGTGTAGGTGTCGGCATAGGCAAGATTGCCATAGATAAAATTAACAGGATTGTTAATTTCATGGGCTATACCTGCCACTAGCTGACCTAAGCCAGACATTTTTTCAGCTTGAATCAATTGCGATTGCGTACTCTTTAGCTCCTGCAAAGCTCTTTCAAGTTTTTCAGCTTGTAGGCGATACTTCTCTTCGGAAGCCCGAACTAGAGCTTCGGCGGCTAGCCTTTCAGTAATGTCGCGCAGACTCCACACCCGTCCCGCAAGGGCAGCCAGTCCATTCTGTGGTTGGGAGTAACATTCGAGCATCCGCCCGTCGTCTAACTCCACCAGCTCAAAGCTATTTTGATCTTCATTTAAGTCTTTGCCAAAGTTATGTAAATGTTCGGAGGTTTTAATCCTCTTAATTACATATTGGAGGATAGTGGAGTCATCTTGGGATCTGACAATGCGATCGGGAATCCGCCAAATATCGACGAACTTTTGATTGCAGATCATGATGTTGCCGATCGCATCTAACACTAAAATGCCGTCAGCAGTTGCTTCAAGGGTTGCCCCAAGCGCGGCAAAGCTTTTATTGATTTCGGCTTCAGCGGCTTTGCGATCGCGAATATTTGTACAGATATAAGTTGTGCCCACTACTTCGCCCAAGGCACTCTTTACGGGATTTACCCTCAAAGATATCGGTACTTTTTGGCGATCGCGATTGCACATTTCTAGCTCACCCGACCATGTTCCACCCTGCATGACCGCTCTGTGGATAGTTTCAGAGACTGAGACGTTTGCGAAAAGACTTGATAAATTTGATAATTTTTGGAGATCGGACAAAGTATAGATAAACAGATCTACAAAAGCCAAGTTGACATAGATCGGGATACCTTGAGAATCGGTAATACAAACCGCATCATTGGCGCTTTCTAAAGCTGTACCAATTTTGGTAAAGGCATCCTCAATGTATCGCCTCTCCTCCATCTCGTCAGCTAGCTGGTGCTTCAGCTTTTCTGATAAACGAATACTACTATCTGTGTTGATAGGATTACTGGCGACGATGATCCCGCCAGTGGAACCGTCATCGGTATACCAAGGCTGCACTTGCCACTGAAAAGTATCGCTTGACTCGCCACGAGTCGAAATTGTTACCTCAGTTACAAAATCTAAATGTCCACCCGTCAGACATTTCTCTAATCCTTGGCGATGCTTGGCTGCGTCAGGAATAGACTCATAGATATTTGTACCAATTAGCTTAAGTCGGGGAATGCCCAGCATTTTTACCCACGGTTGACTGACCAGCACGTAATGCAGGTTATCGTCAAACATGGCGATCGGCACTGGACAAAACTCAACGAACCACCGCAGATATTTTTCTGCATGGTTAGCACGATGGGCAACAGCGCCCCAAGGGGCTTTCGGATTAGCTTTGGTCATTTAGACCTTACTTTTTTGAAAATATTGATCAATTTACTGGATAGATTGTAACGGCATCCTGATTTTTAGAGTGTGTCATGTGAACTATAATTCGCATTAATTCCGCAATTTGGAGCAGTTCATGAGGATAGTCACCTCGGCACAGCAATACCCCATCTTTGGTTCTGAAATCAGTTGCCCTCATTGTCTGCAACCAATCCCTGCTTTGATTTTGACTGATACTTATCTTTGCTCAAGGCATGGAGCCTTTGAAGTTCATCGCAATGGCATAGATCTAGTACATTTGCAGTCCGATCGCCAATGGCGGCGCTGGAATAATGAATGGTATCGCCAACATACGCATCCAGACGGGATTCGCTTTGAGATCCATGAAAGTATCGATCGCCTGTATACACAGGGATATCGGGCTGTAAAAGTAACTATTGCCCATCGCTATATGGATTTAGTTAAGCCTTACTTGGAGGTCAGTCCCATCAACTCAAACTTACAGCGTCTTTATGGACTGAGTGTGGAGTTTAACCAACCTGATAACCCCATTGGTGATGACGAGCAAGGCGATCGCTGGGAAATAATTAATTTTGAAATCGAGAAAGAGCTAGGCACTCCCAAGGGTTATCCCTATTTTCGATCATTTTAATTTAACTAAGCAGTTCGCCCCCCTCTGGGAGCGAACTGCTCAACTCTTCTGCCATGTTTGCCAACCTAGCCAACGACCACGCCAGCAAGCCCATAACTTTTGCCCTGCACCCCGTGCATCCTTTGGCAAAAACCTCAACCACTGAAGCAAGCCAAAGGCTTCGGATGTGCCGATCACGATCGCCCAAACCATAAATACCAGTCTTCTTTGAGGTGGCAAATAACCGAGCAGTGCCACTGTTTCATTGTGAACGGCATTAATCGATGCTTCGGGGTTAAAAGAGTTCCGCTGATCCTCATCAAAGCGTTGAGATGGAAAATGATCCACTGCAATCTGAGGATCATAAATCAGTTTCCAACCTCTTTGTTTTAAAGTCAGGGAAAAAACCACCTCAAAATGAACCTGTGCGCCTGATCCCCGCATTCTTTGATCAAAACGTAAATCGGCGATCGCCTCACGGCGAAAGCTCATATTTACACCCTTCAGCACATCCACCTCGCGCCCTGTGCCGACACCAATGTGATGATTGCCAATTAAGCGCCCAAACCATTGCAATTTACCAACCACAGGACGCGCCCCATCTTCCAGTCTAGAACCGTGATATACCCAGTCGCGACCACCCACTCCTCCGACCTTGGCATCAGCTAAGTAATAAGCTTCGATCTTTTCTAACCAATCAGGGTGAGGTGCTGCATCATCATCGGTAAAAGCCACAATATCTCCCGTTACCGACTCTAACCCTATATTCATGGCGGCAATTACGCCAGTAGCGGTCACTGTCGCCGTATGCAATGGCAAAATTTCCCGATCAAAAGTCTCTAAAAATTGCCAAGTTGCCCGATCCGTATCACGGACGATTACCCACAAGTCATCAACTGGACGAGTCTGTGCTTTGAGGGCTGCGAGGCAACGGGCTAAGTCGGGTGGACGCTGATAGGTAGGGACAACTACTGAAATTTTCATGTTTTTGGGATTCTGAGGGGATTCAGTGATAAGTGGGAGTTTTATGGGCAACAACAACGCACTCTTCAATGCTATTACGATGCCAACCAGATAGATTAGTTGAGCTAAATGACACAATATACCTGTCGAGGTGTGAAACCTCTTATATAGCTGTTTCAAATAAGAGTTAGGGCTTCGACGCTTCCAAATATTTAAAATTTCTATAGCATTGATCAGCTTAGTGAAGTAAGGGTTAGTTTCCCCGCCGAAGGTGGGGAAACTAACCTCTGTACCTCGGTTGATTAAAAAGCGTTATATAACTTATTTGGAATTGCTATGTATGGAGATTCAGTCAATCTGTATATTTTTTTTAGCTAGTGAAATCTACAAATAATTATGCATTTTTATTTAAAGTTTTATTAGTTTTTAAATCAAACAAAACAAATCATGCAATTGTCAAACATGAGATCGAACAACCCTGTGCTAGCTTAATAACATTACGTACTAAACAAATACTAAGTATTTAGATGTTGCAACATAAATGTCTCTTCTAAATTATTTCTTGAATAATCTGAAGATAGAATCGATCAATAAATAAAACTCTTTTAAATTCTTTGTTACTAGCGAACTTTTGAGGTATAGCTGTTTTAAATAGTAATTATGGCTTCGACTTCGCTCATCCAACGTATACTGCTGGCTGAGCAAAGCTGAAGCCTTTAATAACTGATTTAGGATTTTTCTAATTGGAGAGGAAAACTGTAGTAAAGGTTACGAAACAACATTCATTCTAAATTCTGGAATGCCAAAAAACATAGTAAGTTATTTTTTCGCTTCACTTTATAAGTGGCTAAACATAAGTAAGCTAAAAATCTAGAAAGTTGTCTCGCCAACTCAGCGGGCAGGACAGATTCTGGTTTTAGTTTTTAATTATGGTGAGCTACTTATCATAAAAAATTAGGCTCATTATGGTGATTTTGGTAGTTGGAAATTCTACTGCGATGATTTTTATTAGGAGAATTCATAATGCCCAGTCTTCAATATACTCGAGAGCCATATCCTCTATTGCCAAGCATTTCCAAAATTGATGACAGGCGATTTTTACGATCGCGTTCAACGTCATTGCTGATGACCTTTCAAGATCAGCAAACTGTTTTAGAAAAGCCGCGATCGCGCCAAAGGGCTAATGTTTGCCCATTCCCTCTTCGTTCCCAAGCCGAAATGCCATCCGATCCCACTGTGCAGCAACCAGTCACTCCGCCACAAATTAAGCAAATTACAGCACAGCCTCACGTCATTTTTTTTGAGGCAAAAACGGAGGTACTGACCGATTACCAAATTAAGCTCGAACAACAAATCACACAACACAAACTAACAGAGCAAAATCTAAAACAGACTATTTCAGCTCTCAAAACAGTTAACCAAGAACTACAACATCTGGCGCATATTGATGCTTTGACCCAGATTTCTAATCGTCGCAACTTTGATGAATCTCTCCATCGTGAATGGCAACGATCGCTCAGAGAAAAACAGCCGCTATCTTTAGTGATGCTAGACATTGACTTTTTTAAGGGCTACAACGATCGCTATGGGCATCCCGCAGGCGATCGCTGTTTGACGGCTATTGCCCAAACGATTAAAGGATTATTACAACGTTCTACGGATTTATTGGCTCGTTATGGTGGCGAAGAATTTGCGATTATCTTGCCTAACACCACTACCGAAGGAGCGATTACAGTAATTCATTCAATCCAAAAGGCGATCGCGGCGCTTTCTCTCGTCCATGAAAGTTCTTCCGTTGGCAATAACGTTACTGCAAGCTTTGGGCTTGCCACAATGCTTCCCTCAGAAGTACTGCACCCTAGCCTTTTATTAGAGAGTACTGATAAAGCGCTTTATCAAGCTAAACAGCAAGGACGCGATCGCTATGCAGTTTATGTTCATAGCTAGGATTAAAGTCCCAAGTATCAAAAAAGTAGGGACAATTCATGAATTGTCCCTACTTTTTGTCTTGTATCCCTTTGAAAACTGCAATAAGTTTAAGCTTTAAAAGGTTGCCATAAAAGTTCAGTATTTTACACTCCTTTTCAATAATTCCAATAGACAAATACTTGATTTATATGCCGTAGATTTTATAATTTAGAGCGTATAAATTGAGTTACAAATCTACATAATGTATAAGTTATTGTTTTTTTTTTCTAAAAATGTCTATGTCTTAAATCCATTTATAAAAGGCGTATTAGCCTAATTACAGTCAAAATTGCTAAATATTTTTTAATGGGAATAAATAGTATATTTACCTGAAAAATTTTTATGTATAAAAAATAAATTAAATTTAAATTTGTTTGACAACTTTTAGGGTTATTATTAATAGTATAAAGATAAAAAATATACCTGTTCTAAGACATTAAATGAGAAATATGGCACTCCTCGACTCACTTAGAACTTGTTATACGTGACTTACAGCGCTTTACGCTGACTGAGAAACCATAGAGATTTTTGAAAGTGTCGCTACATAGCACTTTTGAGCCAGATGTACCTCACTAGATTGAGAAACGCTATATAGCAATAGAACTTACGCAAAGTAAACAAACGTAAGGGCAATTCATGAATTGCCCTTACGTTAAAATCACACTTTCAAGTCCTCTTGCATAAGTTCTAAGCAATCCTAAATGAGTTCCTAATTCACACATTTTTGGAAACCTCTTTGTAAATTTTATTCTTTTATTTTTATTCCAAAAGCACACCACATATAACAGGCTCCGAGACCCATGGCAAAAAGATCGCTACGAGCATCACCATCAGGGATTAAGAAAGCAAAACTTCAATTTACGCTTAAAGGCTGGACACAAGAGTATCTAGCTAATGAAATTGGGATCAAAACGAGGCAACCAATTTGGCGCTTTTTTGTGGGACAGGCGATCGAGCGTTATACGTTCTTTGAGATTTGCACAAAACTAGACTTAGATTGGCGAGAAATTGCGATTAACCCGCCTGCCGACTATCCCGAGACGGATAGAGAAACTCATGGAAAAGAAGAAACAACTTTAGGAATTGAGGCTCTCGTGCAAATGGTGCGATCGCAGCGTCGCGACAAGGTAAATCATCAATGCGGTATCCTGCAACTATTAGATATCCATATTCCTGTGTCCATCGACCAGATCTATATCGATGTGAACATATTGGAGCAGATCGCCAGCCAACAATGGCTAGAAGTCTCGACGATCAATAGTCTTCAGCCTGAAGATATCGATCGCTACGGTGTCGGCAAAATCACCGACAGTCAAATCTCTGGCATCGAAGCGATCGGCAAATACAACAAGCTGCGCGTCCTTGGCAAACCAGGATCAGGAAAATCAACCTTCCTTAAACACTTAGCCATTCAATGCAATCGCGAACAACTCACTCATAGTAAAGTCCCAGTCTTCATTCGTTTGCGTGACTTCGCCAAAGCCTGTGGTGATAGCCACAAAGTTGACCTATTAGAATTTATTCAACAAGAATTTATCTCCTCTGATATCACCCGTCCTTCGATCCTCAAAAGATTGCTCCAAGAAGGACAGATGCTAATCCTGATCGATGGTATGGATGAAATTAATCAAAGTGAAGAGAATAGTATCATTGGTGAAATCAGAAGATTTTGTGAGAAGTATCACAAAAATCAATTTGTTGCTGCCTGTCGAACTGCCTCCCAGAGACTGGCTTTGCGGAGTTTTACAGATGTGGAAATTGCACCCTTTACCCAAGAACAAATCAATGTCTTTGCTCATAAGTGGTTTGTTGCTTTCAGTGACTCTCCCAAGCATAATGGCATCGCCAGTGCTCACCAATTTATCGAGAAGCTAGATCTACAGGAAAACTGGCGATTTCGGCGCATGATTACGACCCCTCTCTTTTTACACCTTGCCTGTTCCATTTTTAATCGTCAAGGTAAATTCCCTTCCAAACAATCAGAATTTTATAAGCAAGGAATAGATTTACTACTTGGTAAATGGGATGAAGTAGAGGGGATCGAGCGTAGTCAAGCCTATCTCGGATTTATGTTGCCTCAAAAGCTAAAACTCCTAAGTCACCTTGCCGCCGCCACCTTTGAAAAGGGACTCTATTTCTTTGAGCAGAGGGTTGTCGAACAATATATTGGTGAATATTTGCAGGGTTTACCTAACGCCATTGATGATCCTGAAGAAATTCAACAAGTTAGCTTATCTATTCTTAAAGCTTTCGAGTCACAAAATGGACTTCTATCTGAACGAGCGCGAGGAATCTTTTCATTCTCTTATCTGGCATTGCAAGAATATTTCACATCTCGTAAGATCGTAGCTAGCCATAATCTTGAATCCTTAGGGCTCTCACTCCATGAGCTAGTCTCCCATATAGACGATCCCCATTGGCGAGAAGTCTTTTTGTTGACTTCGAGTATGCTCCGCAGTGCCGATGGCTTGATGCAGCTAATGAAGCAGCAAATTGATGGTCTCGTTGCTGAAGATCCTTACCTTCAAGATTATTTGACTTGGGCAAGCCAAAAGTCAAATAACAATCCCTCAACCAAAAAGTCCGCTACGGGTCGAGCTTTTTATCTTGCCTTGACTCGCACCAGCGATCTCGCTCCCGACTTGGCTCTAGCCTGCACTCTCGATCAAGGCGAATTTCTTGATGCGGCTCTTGATGAATTGTTAAGGGAATGTGTGCTTACGGAGAGTCAAGACTTTGGCTATGTCCGCACCTGTGGCGAAGCACTGAACAATATTTTGGGCGTTGTCGTTGACGTTGGCTTCCATAAATCATTACAACAACTCAGCGACCAGCTACCTAACAAAAATCACACTCAAGAAAGCTTTGATAACTGGTGTCGAAAAAACTACGGAACTTGGCTCAAAAATCTCCAATCCGCGATCGCTAGTCATCGAAATATCAGTGATAAGTGGGAGTTTAGTGCGGAACAACAACGCACTCTCCAACGCTACTACGATGCCAACCAGTTACTCCTCGATTGTCTAAACGGCGATTGCGAAGTTACGGCAACTATTCGCGAAGAAATAGAAGCAACCTTGCTATTACCTCAACTGGAACTAGAAAAGCGAGAGTGGGGCTAGTTGAGAAGATTTATTTTTTTTGACGATTCCGTTGATTAAGTTTTGCAACAAACTTAATCAACTTATTGATCCCATAGATTAAGTCAACCATAGCCATGACAAAGTATTAATTAAGTTATCAACAGCAGGAAACTAAACCAATGACCACATCTTCAAGACAAACTGATGAGAAAATCAATAAATCCCACGGTCACACTGTTGATAGCGAAGGGCTGCTCAATAACTATGCGATCGAGCCAGAAATTTATCTAGAAGATGGGAATTCTGTATCAGAATTAACCGATAGGATTACGGTTGTAGATATCTTCGAGTCAGAAGATACCGCAAGGTCAGCAGTGTCGGCGATGGAAGCCAAAGGCTTACAAGTTAACAATATCTCGATCATTGCTAAGGGCTACAAAGAACCTAAGCATTCCCTAAACTGGGCAAATATCGTTGCTGAGGGTGGACTTGAGCTGATGCTAACCAAGCTAGGAATTGAGAAATCTGCGATCACCAAATTTGTGGAAGCGATTGATTCGGGCAAGTTTTTAGTAATTGAGATTGGCAGCGATCGCGAAGCTAGTCAAGTGCAACACGTTCTTGAAGAAGTCGGACACAAAATGCAGACTGCCATCTAACTCTTTTTTACTTAAAAAGCTTTGACTTTGCTCATCCAACGATATGTTGGCTGAGCGAAGCCGAAGCACTGAGCGAAGTCGAAGTCTTTCACAAATCTGAATCCCTGCACAAAGTGCCCCAACTAAAAGTCCCCACAGTTCAGGAAACAGTCAATGATCATCCAAATTGAGAGAAATCCCGTAGCCAAAATTCTTAACTGTGCGATCGCGCCAAAGATGTATACAAAGACTGGTAATATCTCCGATCATTTTGAAAGTATTTATACAGTAGTAGCTATATTTGATACTCGAATAGAAGCGAGAAATGCAATCTTAAAATTGCAACATCAAGGCTTACATTCCTCTCAAGTCGTGAGTATTAGCAAGCATTATCAAGAACACGAAGACTCTATGAATTGGGAATACGTTTCCCAAGACAATAATTTGCTTGATGATTTGATGGGGTTAGGTATTGATATTGATGACACTTATTGCCTTGAATTAGCAGTAAATCAAGGACGGTTTTTGGTAATTGCGATTATTACAGATTGTCCTTCCACTCAAGCCCACCAACTCTTTGAAAGTCTTGTCCAGAAAACCACCTACAACAATTCCCAATAATTTGGGTTTGACCGTAAGGCGCTGTAAAAATAATCTACTTGACTTGAGGGAATCAATATGAATGAATTATCCCAAACAAGGACTAGCGATCGCCCCAACTTGAATAATCCATCAAGACTGATCACTAGATCCTTTCAGCAGAGATCACAACCAGATTGGATTACTAATTTATTTAGTTCTTTTTTGTTAGACCATCTCATCATGAATGCGATCGCCATGATTGGGAAAAGTCTACAAGCCGACAAAAGAAAAGTAAACATTACCCTAGAACCTAATCATGAATCAGTTGTATATGCTGATCAAGACATGGTTTACGCCATAATCTATCAACTAGTCACCAGTGCGATCGGCTTCTCTGGCGCAGATGAAACCGTAAATATCTCATCGCAAGTTTTTCAGAATATGGTGACTATATCAATTTCTAGCACAGGGATTGGCATCAGCCCTGAGAGATTGCACCAGCTTTTTCAAATAGATACAAGACCTATCAGATTATCGACTATTGATGAACTGTTTACAGGCTTTGAGCTATTAGTTTGTCATCGATTCACAGAAAAGAATCGTGGCAAGTTATCAGTTCTATCAGGAGATACTCAGGGCAAAATATTTATGCTTAATCTACCCAAGTCCTTACATTGAGAAGAGGGGGGCGCAAAGCGCCCCCCTCTTCTCAATGTAGATCAGCAGCATTTCCCACCCATGTAGCAGACAGGAATGACGCTGAACTTACTTACTGTCTAGTCTTTACATCACGTTCTGTCCACGCAATTATTTGCTCTATGGATAAATTTTCAATGTGAGAGCTGTAATCTTTGGCGATCGTCTGTAAGGTCTGGGTAGCAGAAATTACCATACGGGTGAGAAATTTTTCATGAGTGGATAGGTTTGCTGAGGTGACTTGATCCTGCCGACTGTCTTCAAAGTCTAGATCGGGCTGAGATGAGTCCCACTTTAAAAAAGCCGCGTCTGCACCCTGCGCTCTCCGTTTTAAAGAATCATTTTCGATCCACTGCACAATCTGCTGGGGTGTCAGTTCTTCTCCATGCACTTGCATATCCTTAGCAATTTTAGTAATGATTCGTAGAGAAGAAACAGCAATCCGAGTCATAAACTTATCCATGGAAGAAAGCATGGCTTTATCTATTTCTCTGGCTTCTTCTATGGTTAAAAACTGAATGGGATCTTGAGTTGTGGTCATAAAGTTTATGGGTCTTCCTAAAAGCAAAGAATCGAGTAGTGGCTCTTAGCTCCCCTACTCGATTCTTTGGCTTTGTTATCTATTGAAAGTTAGGTTTTCTATTTACCTATGTAAAGCGTTCTAGCTTAACCGATGATTTGTAAAAAGCCTTTACCAGTTACAAGCTCGATCGCGATGAGAGCTACGAAACCCAACATAGCGAGGCGACCGTTGATTAGCTCAGCATACTCAGTAAATCCAAAGCGGCTTTCACCTTGCTCAACATACATTTTTGGTTCAATTGCCCAGTTGTTTAAAATTCCACGGTCATCTTTGGTGAAGGCTGTACGTGCTTTGGTGGCTTGTTCTGACATTGTTTTCTACCTTGTTATATTTTTATATTTTTTTCTATTTTTATAGATGCATATAACAATCAACTTTTCACTTGCTCTTCCCTTACTAAAGAGAATTTTATTTAACAAGAACTTATTGCTGCTACATAAATCTTAATGTTGTACACATATTAGCGGCAAATGTCAAAGATACGCAAATGTCAAAGGGGGTAGATTGCGATCGGCAGTAAAGTAGAGATAGCGCTTTGCGCTATCTAAAAACCCAGCAACATTTTTGAACGTTGCGAAGCAACGTTCAAAAATGTTGTTGTACTAATCACATCTGTCACCTATGTCCCATTTCACCCACCTGTTTGAGCAATGGCAATCAACCCTCAACTGGCTTCCCGATTCTAACCAAATTGCCCAATTTGAAAAGCTGTATGAACTTGTTTTAGAAGGTAATAGTAAGCAAAACCTGACCAGAATTACTAATGTTGAAGATTTTTGGGAAAAGCACCTGTGGGATTCGTTGCGGGGGGTGTTAGCCTTTTGGGATCAAGCCCAGATAAAGGTGGTTGATATTGGCACAGGGGCAGGATTTCCTGGATTACCGATCGCGATCGCCAAACCATCATGGCAAGTAACCCTAATTGACAGCAAACAAAAAAAGGTTGCCTTTGTCGAAGAAACCATTCAAATTTTGCAGCTATCTAATGCGATCGCTCAATGGGGACGCGGTGAAGACATTAACCAGCAGCCATCACACCGTAAAAAGTACGACTTAGCAGTGGTGCGAGCCGTGGGTAAGCCAGATGCCTGTGCTAGCTATGCTTTGCCATTTCTCAAAAAGAATGGCACTGCGATTTTATATCGTGGTCAATGGTTGCCCGAAGAAAGTGAACAGTTGGATACATTTTGCGAACAAGAGGGGCTGCAAATTGTTAAGCAAGATCGTTTTCAAACGCCACTAACTCTAGGGGTAAGACACAGTGTCTACCTCTCCCCCCGATCAACCTCCATCTCAAACTCATAGGGAGATGCAAAGTTAGAAGAATCATAGACAAATCTAATAATTTCTTCTTCAAGTCGATGAATGTGATGAATTTCTACGGCATTGGAAAATCGCAAAGCCGACAAATATCCATCTAGAAATAGTCTCATTTCGTCTGTCGTGCGATAACCACGTTCTGACATTTCGACTAGGGAGTCCGTAATCTTTTGATAATGACGAATGGCGATCGCGTCTTGAAGCATAAGTCAAGCTGGAATAACTATTGTCTAAAAGTGAACTGGGCTGTCAGTAATAAATAGTTTTCCCTAGAAGCATGGCGATTAATCACCAGTTAAGAAAAGTCAACTTTTACTCTTTAAGCTTCATGATTCTAACATTTCCGCAAAGCAGAGGAGTGCATATAGAGCAGTTTTGAGATTTTTATACCCATAAAAAAGAATAGCGGCGCTTCGCGCCGCTATTCTTTGAATTCGTATATTGGCAGAACGTCCTGCCAATTTGAAATAGTACCTGCTTGCCAACGGGTATGGGCGATCGCAAGTAGGCTCTCACCTAGAGATTGAGGTGGTTGCGATTGCTGCGACTTACAGACGATGGCTTCACAATCAACCCCAAAGACAGGTATATTGAGCTGCTCGCCTAATGTTCGCGCTGCTACCACGCCAATCCTTGTACCAGTAAAGCTGCCAATACCCGTTGCGATCGCCAAAAATAATAAATCTTCCCAAGCAATAGGATTTGGGGAATCAGCCATAAACAAAGCTAAGCAGTCATGTAACCTTGCAGATAATTCTCTGCCTAGTTCCCATGACTGCTGCCTGTGAAGAATATAAGTAGGAGAGTCTTGTACAACCTCGGCGATCGTCAACTCTAGCTTTGTTGTCGTCGTATGCAGGGCAAGAGCAAAACCTGTAGTCATAATTTGTTTTGAGAATACTGGGATGTAATCTCCAGAACTACAGCACTTTGCGCTCAAACCCAAATCAAGAAAAAGCTTGAAAGCAATGCTTTGCAACGCTTTCAAGCTTTTTCTTATGGTTTGTCTGATCGAAAACTGCTGTACATCTAGAAACCGTCACTAAAACTTGCCTGAGCCAGTATCGGCTGCACCAGTATCGGCTGCGCCAGTATCGGCTGCACCGTTAGATTCAGAATCTTCAGGATCGTTATAGTTGCCCATCGGTCTTCTACGCCCAAAGCGTCCCATGGGAGTGCGCTTACGAAACTTACGCGCGTATGCTTGGTTACGAAGAGCTTTTTCTTTTTTCTGATTGCGGCGCTTAGCCATGTTTACCCGTTATACCCCTTAGAGATTTTTTTGATGTTAGATTGTTTAACCTAACATGAAACGGGGACATAAGTAGCTAGGCGCAGTTAAATATAAAACCCCAAAAAGCTGATTTGCTCGCTTTGCGGGCAAATCAGCTTTTTGGGGTTTTATATTTAAGTCTTCCCCGAAGCATTATTGGTGCGGCAAGAAGCGTTGTAAAGTCACCTTCTCTCTAAACTATATGCGATACTATGAAGATACATATATTCAAATATTTATATATTTAGATTTTGTAATTAGACAGGGTGTTGGGGATGGCTTTTAAACCAAGTTATTTCAAAGCTGATTTATTTAAGGTTTTGTCGAATCCAGTTCGCATTCAAATATTGGATTGCCTGAGGAGTGATGAACAAAGTGTGAATTCGATCGCCCAGTGGCTAGAAATTGAGCCATCGGCAGTTTCGCAACAATTAGCCGTAATGCGGCGCTATAACTTAGTGCGATCGCGTAAACAAGGAAATTTTGTTTACTATTCCGTTGGCGATTCCACGATTTTCAAGGTGCTAGATGCATCGCTAGAGCTATTTAACAATCACGTAATCGAAATGCGGGAATCCCTGCAAAAATTGGAGTAATTAAAATCCCATGACCCAAGCAGGAAGTTTAGAAAGTAATCTCAACCAAAATTCACCGCAAAACTCTCCTTTTAAGGGATTGTTTAGCAACTTAACAGGTGACTTAACGGGCGGACTTACTGCCGCAGTGGTCGCCTTGCCCTTAGCCCTAGCCTTTGCTGTCGCCAGTGGTGTCGAGCCGAAGGCAGGGATTTATACAGCGATCATTGCGGGAATTGTGGCGGCGGTATTTGGTGGATCGCCTGTGCAGATTACGGGACCAACGGGCGCGATGGCGGTGGTGCTGGTGGGTATTGTTGCCAAATACGGTATTGAAAAAGTATGGATTGCGGGGGTAATGGCGGGAATTATCCAAGTTGCCCTTGGCGTGGCAAAGCTAGGGCGGCTCGTCAAGTTCATTCCCTATCCCGTCACCGCAGGATTTACCAATGGTATTGCTGTCATTATTTTCTGTGGACAGCTAAATAATTTTTTCGGGTTGCATTTGCCCAATCAAGAGCATTTTTTACAGGCGCTCTGGCAAACTCTCACCCATTTAGAAGGCTATAACTGGTTAGCGATCGCCCTAGCTCTATTAACCATCGGCACAAAACTATTATGGAATCGCATTAATCAATCAATTCCAGGATCTCTAGTTGCTCTGATTGTGGCGACGATCGCGGCGGTAATTGCCAAATCGCAATGGCATCTGGAAGTTCCCACGATTGGTCTGATTCCTCAGTCATTGCCGATGCCTCAAGGGATTGCCCATTGGAATGACTTTCGCTTAGTGCGAGAGTTGGTCAATCCTGCGATCGCTCTTGCCGCGCTGGGTAGTATCGAATCTTTATTATCAGCCGTAGTTGCTGATGGTATGAGTGTCAGCGATCGCCACAATAGCGATCGGGAGTTAATCGGACAGGGTTTAGCAAATATGATCGTGCCGTTTTTTGGTGGTATCCCTGCAACGGGTGCGATCGCTCGTACTGCCGTCAACGTCAGAGCTGGTGGTAAAACGCGACTCTCAGGCGTGATTCACGGTGTCGCCCTCGCCGCAATTGTCCTGATATTCGCTCCCCTTGCCTCCCAAGTGCCTCTAGCTGCCCTCGCAGGTATTCTGATGATCACCAGTATCAGGATGTTGGAATTGAAAGCGATCGGCTTGTTGATGCACACTACCTATGCCGATTTCAGCGTAATGTTGCTGACATGGTTAGTTACAGTTTGCTTTGACCTTGTACTTGCCGTTGAAGTCGGTCTAATTGCCGCAGGGGTGCTGTTTATCAAGCGTATGAGCGAACTCAGTCTCGTAAAAATGCCTGAAGATGGCGAGTTTTTAGCTGGTATTCCTCTTGAATTTGGTAAACAAATCGCTATTTATCGCATTGATGGCCCCATGTTTTTTGGTGCTGCTGAGCGTTTTGTTTCCTTTCTACGAGATGCGCCAGAAGTCAAATACTTGATCTTGAGAATGCGCTATGTACCCAGCATGGATACTACGGGACTAGTTGCGCTTGAGGAGATTTACCACGACTTAAAGCGCCATAATTGCCAATTAATTTTGACTGGCTTGCGCCCCGAAGTGGAGCAGCTTTTGGAACGAAGTGGTTTACTCAAAGAAATAAAACGAGAAAATTGCTTTGAGACTACCAACAGCGCGTTAAGTCAGATCATGCCGACTAAACAATTAAGCATCTCAGCATAACTAAACCCAAAAAGGTTGTTTCGCCCGCGTAGCGGGGGAAACAACCATGAGAGCAGCTTTGAGATTTTTAGTGCCGAAGGCACTAAAAATCTCAAAGCTGCTCTCATAACGAGAATAGTTGCTGCAAACTTGAGGAGAAATTTTTTATAAGACGATTGGGATATGATGAATACAAACAGACTACAGCCCTTACCGTAAGCCTTGACTAAGTTTCAGTTTGATTCTATTCCCGATGCTCTCCACGACCTCCAATCTGGTCGCCTCATTGTCGTTGTCGATGATGAAAACCGCGAAAATGAAGGTGATCTAATTGGTGCTGCTCAGTTTGCCACACCTGAAATGGTTAACTTTATGGCAGTCAAAGCAAGAGGTTTAATCTGCCTAGCGATGACAGGCGATCGCCTTGATGCTTTGGATTTACCATTGATGGTTGATCGCAATACCGACAGCCAACAAACCGCTTTTACAGTCAGTATTGATGCTGTCGAAGGCACATCCACAGGGATTTCTGCTGAAGATCGATCGCGGACAATTCAAGCAGCCATTAATCCCCATACCAAACCTAATGATCTCCGTCGCCCTGGTCATGTATTCCCGCTTAGAGCCAAGGATGGCGGCGTACTAAAACGAGCAGGACATACCGAGGCAGCGGTGGATCTGTCGCAAATGGCAGGGCTATATCCTGCGGGTGTAATTTGCGAGATTCAAAATGACGATGGCTCAATGGCAAGATTGCCCGAACTAATCGAGTACGCCAAGCTGCATAACCTGAAGTTAATTAGCATCGCTGACTTAATCAGCTATCGACTGCTCCACGATCGCTTTGTCAAGCGGGAAGCGATCGCTAGCCTACCTTCACTGTTTGGCGATTTTAAAGTTTATGCCTATCGCAATAGTCTGGATAACACAGAACATTTAGCGATCGTCAAGGGTGATCTCCAAGAATTCGCTGACAATGAAGTTTTAGTGCGTGTGCATTCTGAATGTTTAACAGGTGACGCTTTAGGTTCTCTACGGTGTGATTGTCGCGGTCAGCTCCAAAGCGCCCTAAAAATGATTGAGTTTGCTAACTGGGGCGTAGTTGTATATCTGCGTCAAGAAGGACGCGGCATCGGTTTAATTAACAAAATTAAAGCCTATTCTCTCCAAGATGGTGGTTTGGATACGGTTGAAGCCAATGAAAAGCTCGGTTTTGGCGCTGATCTAAGAACCTACGGCGTAGGGGCGCAAATACTCCATGATCTCGGCATCAAAAAAATGCGCTTGATTACGAATAATCCTCGCAAACTAGCGGGGCTGAAAGGATTTGAGATTGAAATTACAGGGCGATTGCCTCTGCTCATTGAAACAAATGAACATAACTTGCGCTATCTAGAAACTAAAGCGGAAAAGCTAGGACATCTGCTTCTACAGACTAAATTAGTGACGGTTGGTATTAACTGGCAGACCCAAAAGGCTCCTGAATTCATGGAAGAGTTACGAGGACTCGCCACCAATAACGATCTACTTTTGCAGGAGGAAACTTCTCAAAAATTTGCCAATCTATTTGCCAATGCCGAGACTGAAGATCCTGATCTCAGTGAAGGGAAGGAGCTAACCATTGTGCATTTAGGCTTTGACCAGTCCAATGAAACTGCTGAAGATTGGTACATTAACCCCAACCACCCCTACCGTCAGGCAATTGTGCGGTTGTTTAAAAACCTCAAATCATGGCGGCAGGTTAAAAACTTCAAGTTTTGCGTGGGGATCGATGGGACAGAGTTCCCTGAAGCCTTTGAACAAACGATTAATCTGGGGCTAGTTTGGCATCAACCTTGGCACAAAGACTGCATCTATGAATGGTTTAACTTTTTCCACGACGACGGCGATCTTGCCATTCTAGATAAGTGAGATAACCCACACCAGTTGTGGCGATCGCCATCAAGACAATTGCCGCCCAAAAGAAAGTGTTAAGAAGAATTGCTTCTGACATGAAAGTGATTTCAATAAATAACAGATACTTATTTTAGTTGTAGGCGCTAAGCGCCTACAACTGTTGCTACAGACCGTTACGTCCCCACACTACGAATGCGATCGATAGTGTGAACATTCCCAACAAGCCATACCAACCTAACGACAAGATATCCATAATTTTATAAATTGTAACGATTTGTGTATTTAACAACGATTAAAAAGAGAACTTTTCTGTTCTTAATCATACGCTTTTCTGTCCGTTTGCGATGCATATGAAATCAATTTTGGGGTTCGCTGCGCCAATGAGAGGGCACTCTCTTAGGCTAATTTTTGCAGATATTCGGTATATGCAAAGCGAGAGTTAGCTAATACAAATCAAAATCCTAGAAGATGAGTGGCGGCGCTTCGCGCCGCCACTCATCTTCTGGTTTTATGTCCTAAGCAACCCTTGCTTGGCTATAGCTAATTCCAAAATTGGGTTGATATTGGTTGATATTTAAGTCGTATGTCGCTAGCAACTTTTTTGAAAAAGTTGCATTCTTATCTGAATGTAATCAGTCTTTTTATAAAAAATTACAGACGCGAGGCGGAGCCTTATGTTTGTGAGTAAGCTTTGAGGCTTCACATCGTACAGGAAATTTTTAAAAAGCTTGCTAGGTAAGCTTTTTAAAAATTTCTTAAGTTTTAGAAAGCGTAAAACGCTGTAGCGGTAATTGACTTTGAAATGTAATCCAAACTCTCTGGAGGCGATCGCTTTATGTTTTTTCTAAAAAGTTTTAGTGGCAAACAATTAGCTACTGCCAGCCGTCCTTGGCTAATCGCAGGTGTGCTGATGTTGTCCTTGACTTCGGCTGTCCAAGCCCAAAACCGCAAGGTGAGATATGTGCCACCCAGCAACGCAGGCGCACCCAAGGTTTCCGTGCCTGGAATTACCCGCAGCGCCTGCGATAGTGAGTTGAGTTGCCTCATAGCCCTAGTGCCCGATTTAAAGACAGATCAAGCTCCCGTTCCACAAACCATTTCTAAACGTCCCACAATCTATTTCCTCACGCCAAAGGTCGATGGACGAGTCTACTTCCGACTTGACGAAGACTTTGGCACGCCAAGCCAGCGAAAGAGAATTTATCGGAGTAGTTTTAAAATTAAGAATGATGCTGGTGTAATTGCGTACAGGCTGCCAGACGATGCTCCCAATCTGGAATTAAACAAGCGATACTCATGGAAGTTCGACATTGATGATGTAAGCAATACTCGCTCGGTGTACGGATCAATCAAGAGGGTTGAACTTGATCAAGTCGTCGCGCAGAAACTGTCAGTGATGACTGATCCCCTTGAGCGAGCATCTCTCCTCGCTGCTCAAGGTATTTGGTATGAGGCTTTGCAAATCCTTGCCGAAGCTCAACTCACAGTTCCTAAAAATTTGGAGATCTTTGAGGAATGGGCGGCTTTGTTGAAATCTGCCAGCCTTGATCGCGTTTTGGCTCATTCTTTTGTGATCCAAAAAGCATCAATCGCTCAACCCCCTAAACCACTAACACCTAAGATTTCAGACCCATACTAGCAAGTGGTGGCGCTTAGCGCCGCCACTTGCTGCTTGGTTTGGTACACTTTGGAGAATTGGTGATCTGAAAACGATTAAATAACGATTAAATGTAATCAACTGCGAGTTCATGGCATTTTACCAACGCCTTAAAAATATCCTGTGGACATGGCGCGGTATTGCGATCGCGGCTCCTTCAATTTCTCTCCTTGTGATTGGACTTAGGCTAGTTGGCGCATTAGAATCTTTGGAACTTGCCATGTTCGATCAGTTCATGCGATGGCGATCGCTAGAGCCTCCCGACTCGCGAATTGTCATTATTGGCATTGACGAAACTGATATTCGTGAATACAACTGGCCGATTGACGATCAGTTGCTGACAAAACTAATAAGTCGCGTTAAACAGCAACAGCCGCGAGCGATCGGGCTGGATCTTGCCCGTGACCAGCCCGTTGGCAAAGGCTACGCAGAACTCGCTGAACTATTTAGAACTACTCCTTCTTTAATTGGGGCAACTAAGAAAGCAGATTTAATCGACTCTAATTTTGATGTATCTAGCTCTAACATCAAGCCTCCCCCTGTCCTCGCTGAACTCGGACAGGTGGGAGCTATAAATTTACCAATTGATAATGACGGCAGGATTCGCCGAGGTTTACTGTCTTTACAATTGCCTGATGGCAATGTCACCCTCAGTTTTGGTTTGCAGTTAGCTTTACTCTACCTAGATAGCGAACAGCAGGTTTCCTTTGAGGATGCCCTAAATCCTGCCAGATTAGCCTCCAATGATGGTGGCTACAGTGGAGCCGATGTGGGCGGACATCAGTTTGTGATTAACTACAGGCGATCGCAGGGCTATCAGATTGTGCGAATGGCAGATGTGCTGAATGGGAAGATTGCTCCTGATTTATTTCGCGATCGCGTAGTCATGATTGGCGTGACCGCTGTAAGTCTAAGAGATTGGTTTTTTACGCCCCTTGATAGTGGCTTGGGCAGTACGCGCATTTTCACTTCAGGCGTAGAAGTCCATGCTCAAATAGTTAGTCATATCCTCAGTAGTACCCTTGATGGCAGAGTGACAATCCAAGTATGGAACGAACATTGGGAATCTCTGTGGATTTTTATTTGGGCTTTGGCGGGAGCGACTTTGATCTGGCAATGGCGGAATGTCAATTCTAAAGACCGTGAATTATTGGTTATCCTCTGGCGATCGCTGAGTGCGTTTTTACTTGCCAATATGCTCTTTTGGTCATGCCTGATTGCCTTAAATTATGGACTGTGGTTGCCCTTTGCCCCTGCCATGATTGCCCTGTTGGGCGGCGGCGTGATCGTGACTAGCTATCTTGCCATCACTGCTGCCAAAATTCGTACCTATTTTAGTCGCTATCTCACTGATGCGGTGGTCAAGAGTCTTTTGGAAACCCCTGAAGGACTGAAACTGGGCGGAGATCGCCGTAAAGTCACAATCCTCATGTGCGATTTGCGGGGGTTTTCCGCAGTATCGGAAAAGATGCCCCCCGAAAAAGTTGTAGATATTCTCAATGTGTTTTTAGGAACGATGACAGAAGCGATCGCCCCCTACCAAGGCACAATTGATGAATTTATTGGAGATGCAATTTTAGTTCTCTTTGGTGCGCCCATCTATCGCGAAGATGACTCCGCTAGAGCCGTCGCCAGTGCGATCGCCATGCAGCTATCCATGCGAACCGTGAATGAAAAACTAGCGCAAATGGGACTACCCGAAATTGCCATGGGAATTGGCATCAATACAGGCGAAGTCGTAGCAGGAAATATTGGTTCCCAGTCTCGCGCTAAATATGCCGTTGTGGGCAACCATGTAAATTTGACTGCCCGCATTGAATCCTATACGGTAGGCGGACAGATCTTAATTTCTGAAAGTACCTACGAAGAAGTTAAAGCGATCGTCAAAATTAATGGATCGATGAAAGTAGAACCGAAGGGAGTCTCTCAACCAATCGCTATTTATGACATCTGTGGCATTGATGGAAATTATAATTTAGAGCTTCCATCTATTAACGAATCTCTCCAAACATTACCTTCGCCAATCCCATTTACCTATCGAATTTTAGAGGAGAAGCATCTTAATACAGAAGTTTTGACTGGAGAAATTCGGCGATTGTCGCTCTATGGTGCAGAGTTGGCAACTAATCAAGATATCCCTGTTTTAACTAATCTAAAATTATATATTCATAATAATAAAGAGGACACTGAAGGAGAAATTTATGCCAAGGTTCTCAAACATCAGCAACCAAACTCAGTAATTTTACAACAGTCTATGTCAGCGGATTTGAATGATTATTTAGTGTTGGAAAATAGATTAGTTGTTGCGACTGCCCCTGAGAACCTTGTTTATATTCACTTTACTAACGTTCCTAGCAATCTCAAAGATTGGATTAGGGAATTGATGACTAGGGATTAATTTCTAGCTCGACCCCAAAAGACGAGTGGCGACGCTTAGCGCCGCCACTCGCTTTACAAAGAAATGGCGTTGCCATTTCTTTGGCATTAGTTATAAGCCCTACCTCGCCAGCTCTTGGGCTTAGTAAATGCTGAAATCCAAATACGAATTACCGCAAAGGGATCGGCAAGAGGCGATAGCCAAAACCAAAAGCCTACTTCGGTGTAACTTGCACGAATTCCAAATACTAGCAAACAACGAATAAATACTAAGAAAGCATTTAACCAGAAGAGAATACTTAACGGTAAGGAATCCTGCAAATATTCCTGTGAATTCAAAAGAGAAAGAATGATCAATATTGGTAAAGGTAAACCCTGCACCGCAGTCAGCAATAGACAATCCGCAAAGGTTTGGCTAGGAGTAGAGGCATCTTTGAGATCGAGCGATCGCCCCCATTCGCGCCATGTCTCTGCCATGGAAGTATACATCCGCACCTGCATCAAAGCCGCACCGTCCAGAAAGCCTACCTTTGCCCCTTTTTGGGCTGCCGCTCTGGCTAAAGTCACATCGTCACAAAAGGAAGATTTCGCCAATTCATAGCCGTTTAATTCGACTAATTTCGAGCGTCTAGAGAGAAAACACTGACCATTTGCCATGACGCGATCTTCAGTAAACTGAGTGCGATCGCCTGTCGCCCCAAATCGAAAAATTAGCGTAATTAACAAAGCTGGTTGTAACCATTGCTCGCCCGCAGTTTTGAGAATAAACTTGGGTGATAGTGACACAATATCAAAGTTATCGGTTTCCGCTTGCTGCACAAAACTCGCTACTAAACCCTTCTGAGGCAACGTGTCCGCATCAATGCCCAATACCCATTCGCTAGCAGGATCGCTCTGCAAAAAACCATTGTGCAAAGCCCAAGGACGACCCACCCACCCTTCAGGCAAAGGATCATCTGTTACTAGCTTTAAAGGGATCGGAAAGTCTTTTTGTAATTTCTGCACATATTCGGGAGTTCCATCCTGCGATCGGCTATCCACAACAATAATTTCTCTTGCTGCTTGATCTCGCAATCCTTCTAGACAAGTTGGTAATCTTTCTATCTCATTGAGGGTAGGGATAACAATCGAAACTTTTGGTGCTATCTTTGCCGCCGCTTCGAGGGATGGCTCAAGTGGCATCAGTGGCGCATTGCGATCGCGGGCGGTGCTGAGACGTTTGAGAAGTACAAGGGTCAAGGGAACTTGTAGGACTAATAACAGGATAGGCAAACCTATCAAAAAAATCGGATTATTCAACTTTGAAGAAGGTGTCTACAGTAATAGAAAATTGTGCTTAATTAAAGTACCGCGCAGAGCGCGGTACTTTATTATCTTACGGCTTAGCCGACTAGTGGGACGCAAGAGCCATCAATTCAGGATCTTGGAATAGAGGAGTACTTAAGTAACGTTCGCCAAAGCTTGGCTGAATCATTACAACCATCTTGCCAGCATTTTCTGGGCGTTTGGCAATCTGTACTGCTGCATAAAGTGCCGCACCACTGGAAATCCCTGATAACAGTCCTTCTTCACGCGCCAATCTACGCCCAAAAGCGATCGCCTGATCGTCAGTCACAGGAATAATCTCATCAATAAGTTCCGTTTTTAAAACTTCAGGCACAAATCCCGCGCCGATACCTTGGATTTTGTGAGGGCCGGGGCGACTACCCGCTAAGACTTGGCTATTGGCTGGCTCGACTGCGATCGCCTTAAACGATGACTTACGTGACTTAATCACCTCTGCAATCCCTGTAATTGTGCCGCCCGTGCCAACTCCCGAAACGAGAAAGTCAATTGCTCCATCCGTATCTTCCCAAATCTCTTCCGCTGTGGTCTTCCGATGGATTGCTGGATTGGAAGGATTGCGGAACTGTTGCAGCATATATGCCTCAGGAGTGCTTTCGGTGATTTCCTTAGCGCGACGAATTGCGCCGCCCATACCTTCAGTTCCCGCCGTAAGTTCGAGGGTGGCTCCATAAGCGCGTAACATTGAGCGCCGTTCCATACTCATGGTTTCGGGCATGGTCAGGATCAACTTATAACCCTTAGCCGCCGCCACCATTGCCAGCGCAATTCCTGTATTACCTGAAGTCGGCTCGACCAAAATTGTCTTATTAGGCGAAATCAAGCCTTGTTCTTCAGCTTCTTGGATCATGTTTACGCCAATCCGATCCTTGACAGAGGCGGCGGGGTTCATCCCTTCTAATTTAACGATAATTCGCGCCACGCACCCCTCAGCGCTGGGAATACGTTGTAACTCAACTAAGGGAGTCCTTCCCACTAATTCGGTAATGTTATTGGCGATTTTCATAGCTTGAATGATTGCTGGTAATTGAGACTATTGACAACTTTAGAACATTTTTGTGGGCTTAGCGCCTGTGTGTAAGTTGCGCGATCGCTACTTTTATTGCCCAAAAGCTATGCAGCTTAACCCTTTTCAGCTTTAATATGTAAGTTGCGATCGCAAGAATTTTTCACAACATCATCACAAACTTATTAATTAATATTAAATAAACTCCTATGGCTGCTACCTTAAAAGATTTTTTAGAAGAATGTCACACTCTTGGTTTGGTGCGTCTGATCGTTACCAGTGATGCGGGTGTGCTGGAAGCAAGGGTAAATATCGAGAAGCTTTTTTACGCGGAACTCCCCAAGGGCAAGTATGCGAATATGCATTCCGAACACATCGAGTTTCACCTAAACATGGACAAAATCACCTATGTCCGCTTTGAAACCGCCGAAGCCAAACGCGGCAATTTCACCACCTACGCAATCCGTTTCCTCGATGCCGATGACAAGTCGCAGATGAGTGCTTTCTTGCAATGGGGTAAACCAGGAGAATATGCTGAAGGTCAGGTCGAGGCTTGGGCTGCTCTCAAAGATAAGTATGGCGAAACTTGGAAGCCTGAGCCTGTTGAAAGTGTGTAGGTCATAGTTGTCAATATTTCTACCTGCGATCGCACCAGAGGGAAATCAATGCAACTATTACTAAAGATCAAGAACCTAGCACCAATATTTCCTTAGATGATGAGGTGCTAAAAATCTTTGCAAAAATGCCAGATGCTCTCAAGATCGAGGTTCTGCACTATGCAGAATATTTATTGAATAAGGGAATTAAAAAATCATCTGGTTCTGCGATCGCAAGTAATGACATACCTAAGAAAAAATATAGACAAGCAGGAACGATGACAAGGCTGATTGTGATGTCAGATGATTTTGATGAGCCATTGTCTGAAGCATCATGATTGTTTTTTAGGTTAACAGGCAATCTCTAACTCTAGTTAGCGCAGACAAAAAACTCGATGCCTATGGGATTAATAGGCTATAAGATCAACACCGAGTTACGGTTCAAGTTATTTAAAAACACTTATATCAACAAGAATCTTTTTAGCAAATCCAGATATTGATCTTGGTATTCCCTCTTATGTTGATGAAGCATTTAGTGAAATCGAAGAAGGAACGCCATCTTGGATTACTTGGAGCGCTGGGAATGTGAAATCAATTGAAGTTGGAGATCGAGCTTATTTAAAGAAGACAGGGCAAGGGAAGCGCGGGTTTATTGCGGCAGGGTTTGTAGTTAAAGCAGATCCAGATAAGCGCTTGAATCGTTTGAATCGAAGTCCTGAATATAGTCAGTACTCAGATGCTTATTATCAACATTTCTTTAAAGATAGTCCTACCGTTGCAATCGAACTTACATCTGTTGTAGATCTTGAAAACCCCTTAGAAGATTCATTCTTAATAAGTTTGCCAGTGATGAAAGGGATAAATCTCGTAAGGTATGGAAGCGGTCAAATGATAGGCGCTCAGTATGAAAAAGCGTTAGATATTGAGTGGGAAAAACACTGTCACAAGCTTCTAAAACTTGGCAAGAGTGCTTTTCTTAAATAACCGCTATTCACAAACTTATTATGTGAGATTAGCAATTTTCATTGACAAAAACTTCTAGATATTAAAAATGTGATCGCTGTTTAATTTTTTGCAAAGTGGCGATCGTGATTTTGGTTGTTGAGAGGGGCGATCGCTGTTTGATTTTTTGAAGTAGCGATCTCTTTACCTCATGTTAGGATTTATCAAGGTAAATATACTGATACTCACAAATTAATTCTCCTATGAACACTCTAGTAGAAATTAAAACAGCGATCGCTAGATTATCTGATGACGAAACATCAACATTATTGTCGTGGCTACAAGAACGCTCAGAAGATGACTGGGACAAGCAAATAAAGAAAGACTCAGAGCAAGGTAAATTAAACAAAATCATTCAACGAACAAAAGCTCATATCGCCGCCAATCGCGTAAAGAACCTGGATGCAGTCATTAACAACTCCTGATTTTTGGGAATCTTACGCAGCTTTGCCACCAGCCATCAAAGCCCAAGCCCAAAAAACCTATCAAATCTGGCTAAGCGATCGCTTTTATCCATCCCTACATTTTAAAAAAGTCAATCAAAATCTATGGTCTATTCGCATCAATAGAGAATATCGAGCTTTAGCCTTAAAAGAAGGAGATGATTATTATTGGTTTTGGATCGGGTTACATGACGAATATGAGAGATTAATTGATGAAAGTTGATTTTAAAAAGGCGATCGCTGGTTAATTTCTGTGAAGTTGTGAGATCGCGATTTTGGGTGTTGAGGGGGGCGATCGCAGTTTGTTTCTTTTAAAGGGACAGATTCAACTTAAAATCACTAATATCGATTCAGAAGGATTACTACCTAGCAAATAGATTTGTTCCTTATATTTAGTGATTAGGGATACGAGGATGTCACGATTGCAATTGCCAATCCTCAGCCAGACAAGCTTAGGCGGATGTCCATAAAGCAAACTCCGTTGATAAAAATCTGAATCTTTAGAAACTATTGTAAATTCATTGTTGCGAGCATATTCCCAAACATCCTCATCAGGAAATCCCTTCAATCCACAGTCACGAGCGTGCATACTCTCTGGAAAATCTTTAGATAGTATACGTGGCAACTTTGGAGATAAATTCTCATCAAACAGCAACTTCATACGGAACCACTGTTAAACGGCGATCGCGATCGGCAGCAAATGCAAAGCAAGCCTGTATATCTGCAAGTGTTAAATCAGGAAAATCGTCTAATACTTCTTCAACACTCATTCCACCACCGAGATAGTCAAACACATCTGATACAGCAATGCGTGTGTTAACTATGCATGGCTTACCACTGCGAATATTTGGACTGATGCCTATGCGATCGCGATAGTTTTTCATAATCAAGATTTGCACATAACCTAATCCTATGATAACAGTGACTTTACAAGAATTTGGATTTTGGAAAGGCGATCGCGATTTTTGATGTTGAGGGGGCGGAACTGCCTATATCAACTAAGGAGAAGAGTTTCTAACTCAAGTAAGGCGGTTGAGTTATGCATTTCTTTCTAAAGTACTTGCCAAATAGAGAACGGAAATCGCCTAAGCCTTTATCAATCTAATTGAAGATGCAACTTTTCGGATGGAAGAATCTCTTAATCGTCATGCCGTAATTAATTCTTGGCTTAACTTTAGGACACACTAATAAAAATAGTTTGGGTAATTTATGAAAATTTGCTAAGCTAAAACTCAGCACATCCTAATTAATTGCTTAAAGATAAATCATTTTAAATTGGTTTAAAAGAGTAATAATTATTAACATTATTTTTGATGTTTATAACTACAGAGCTTTGTAAATAATTGAAGACTGGAAAACTTTTTAAGCTCATTTTTTCCCTGTGCTTTAAAAAGTTTTCACTGCTTTAAGCCGCAACAGCCTGAATATTTAAAAACTTTCGGAAGTTAACGATCTCTACGGATTGCTAATTTTTTTTAATATATGTGATTAATATGAGCTATCTGAATAATACTGGCTATGAAGCACCTGCAAACGATCTGATATCAAATCTTAATGAAGTTCAAGCGCGGCAAATACAACTAATTAGAGAACTCTCCCATGAGTTGCGAACTCCATTAACGCTGGTTTATGGTTATATGCAAAGCATACAACGGCGCAGTGAAAACCTTACTGATCTTCAAAAAAGTGCGCTGGAGATCGCTATGTTTGAAACGAAGCATACCATTCATCTATTACAAGAATTTCTCGATCTGGCAAGGTTAAATTGTCATGCTATATGTTTGCGCCCAGAACCAGTGCTGTTGCATGGGTTGATCTCTGAAGTGATTGCATCTTCTCAGCAAGTTAACTCAAGTGAAATCATTTTTGAATCTCAGGAATCAAATATCTTAGCGTTAGCTGATATCGATCGCCTCAAACAAGTTTTATTAAAGTTGATTAACAGTGCCGTGGTGTATTCCGTTAATACAGTCACGGTTAGATTAGAAAAATTGTCTGATTGCATAGCAGTCAGTATCTGCGGATGCGGTTGTAAAGCTGACTTTCAAAATCAATCAAGTACTTTTGCGCCTATTTATCGTGTTGATCGCTCTCTCAATCATGAATCTGACGGTGTAGGATTGGGGTTAGCGATCGCTAAGGTTTTGATAGAAGGTATGGGTGGAACTCTGAATGTGCATTCGCAACTAGGTGAATGGAGCATATTTAAGATTATTCTTAAATCTCTTGATAGTATCGCTTGATATCTAAGTAGCTAGGCATAAATTGAGATCGGGAAGAGCGATCGCGCTAACAGTTTACGATATGGGCTATTTACTCCATCTTCAGTAAGTAATTATGCCATGTGTTCCTTCGTTTTTGAGTGCAAAGCGCTGTAAATGAACAAACGCTGAGTTTTAGACTACTTAATTTTAATTTTAAATTTAAGTAAATCATAATTTGATTTCAGCTTCCATTCATAGCAATCAGCGAATATTTGAATGTTAAAGTTGGCTGAATTGGCGATTGTCTCTGGTTACCGTGTTTGAGCTAGTTAATTTTGGAGCATATTAAAATGAAGATCAAGTCTCTCCGCCCCTTACTTACAAGTGTTGTATTAGCAGGTTTTGTCGGAGTTAGTGACGTAGCTGTACGCTCATTCGCACCTCAATTTCAATCTTCGGCAATCGCTGAGACAATGACTTCTGAAAAGTCAGAAGCAGAAAAACATATTGAAATCATTACTAAGAATAAAGGACAGATCGGTGGTGGCGATCAGTTGCGTCGCTGGTTCTTCGGCGATCTAATGCCTTTGGGTGTGCAGCCTGGTGGGGCTGGTATGGTAGTCAGTCTATATAGCAAAGCCCATGATGTGACATTCTCTTACTGTGCTACCTATGATGTAGTCGTCGCTGTGAAGAAGGGACGAGTGGTTACATTCGCTGCTAATGAAGTCAAATAATTGATCTTTCGTAGAGAGAATACATATAATTACTCTCAGCCCTCTCTCTCTAACTGAGAGAGGGCAAATCGAACTTTTTTCATCATATTATTTGTACGGATCAATCATATGGATTTAAAAGACACTTTAGCTTTGTTACATCCTGCGATCGCGATCGCATTTGTATTCCCATTGATTGGTATCGTTATCAATCGCTCTTGGCTAACTCGTCAGCGCCGTCTGCAAGCTGCCAATGGAGAGAAGAGCAAGATTCCTCCGAGTGTTGGTTCCGAACATTTAGCGATTGGCTACTGGCTCAGTGGCTCGGTGGTGGGAGTCGCACTATTGGGAATGGCTTTCCCAATTTTTTCCAAGATGATTGAACGAGATATCTTCACTAAAGAGCCTTCGCGCGTTGCTTTTGTAGTGATATTATTCATCGTTTCTACGGCTTCGATGGTATTTCTCTATCGAGCTACTAGTAAATTATGGCGGGGTACTTTTGCGACTCTTACTAGTGTTGGATTAATACTCTTGGGCGCTCAACCAGAAGTCTTTCGCCGTGATAAAGAATGGTTTTTCTCACACTACTACTATGGGATAGCCGCAGCTTTGTTGATGATTTTTTCAATGGCGATCGTGCAGGATATCTACCAAGATCGCAAAAATCGTTGGCGTATGGTGCATATCTTACTGAATATCTTGGCAACGATACTGTTTCTCGGACAGGGTATAACTGGCTCTAGAGATTTACTATCTATTCCCTATAGCTGGCAAGCATCTTACATATCTAAATGTGACTTTACAAATAAAACTTGTCCACAAATCAACAAGTAGATTGGCTTAAGAGAAGGAATAATTCCCAGCTATTGAAAGAGTAAAACTCATGTTAGAAGATATTAAGCAAATCTCAAATCCCTTCATTAGGGCGATAACTTCTGGATTGTTTCTTAGTACTTTAGTGACCATCCCTGCATCGGCTGCAATTTTTCTCGTAAATGCCAAGAATGAATCTACCTATAAATTAATTTTTTACACCTCAATAGTCAGTGCTACTGTCGGTGCTGTGGGTGGTCTTGCATTTGGGAAAAGAAAACATGAAGCATCTGAAGCAAAAATAGTATCGCCATTAGGCGATACTGATTGGAAAGATTGGCGTAAATTTGTAGTTGATCGCAAAGTTAAAGAGAGCGATAGTATCACATCATTTTACCTAAAGCCATTGGATAGCGGGCAGATTCCCAATTTTACCCCTGGGCAATTTCTCACGATTCAGCTAGATATTCCTGAACAACCAAAACCTGTAATCCGCACCTATTCACTTTCTGACTATAGTGAGTTATCTGAGTATTATCGTCTTTCGATTAAGCGCGAGCCTGCTCCCCCTGAAACAGACTTACCTGCGGGGATCGCCTCAAACTTTATGCATGATGCCATTCATGAAGGCTCCGTAATTTTGGCAAAACCACCTGCTGGCAAGTTTGTTCTTGACACACTTGGTGCGGAGCCTGCGGTTTTGATCAGTAATGGGGTTGGGATTACACCCATGATTAGCATGGCAAAAGCAGTTAGTTTACTCAATCCTCAACGACATATCTGGTTTTTGCATGGTGCAAGAGATGGAAGTTTTCATGCCTTTCGCGATGAAGTGAATGAGATCGCGGCAAGCAATTCCAACCTGCATATTGTCTATTGCTATAGCCGTCCTAACTTAACTGATACAGGGAAGTTTCAGCATAAAGGCTATGTGGATGCTAATTTAATTAAGAATATAGTTGCACCAGAGATACAGAGCTTTTGTGGCTCAAAGGATGCAACATATTTTTTATGCGGGTCTGCATCATTTATGGACTCGCTCAGAAATGGTTTAAGAGAGTTTGGTGTATCAGACGATAAAGTTCTATTTGAATCTTTTGCTAAGGCTAAGCCTAAGAAGTCTGAACAAATTCAAGACATAAGACAAGATGGCGATTCTAGAGAAATAGTATTTAGCAAAACTGGTAAAACCCTTAATTGGAATCCTAGCGATGGCACGATTTTGGAGTTTGCCGAAGCAAACGAAATCTTTCCCGATCACAGTTGTCGAGTTGGTGTTTGTGGTACTTGTGCCTGCAAGATTTCTGAAGGTGAAGTTGATTATGAAGAAAATCCCACCGCATCTGTGGAGCAAGGTTCAGTTTTGATTTGTATTTCTAAACCCAAAAACACAAGAATAGTTCTAAATATTTAACTTACTTTAGTGCTTGAGCTCATATTTCGTTATGCAACACCCCTTTTGACAATGAATCTTAAGATTAAGAACATAATCTTGGCGATCGCTATTTCTACAACTGGATTAGCTATTCAAGAGCCTTTTCTATTAGGACAAATCTTAGCGCGATCGCCATTAGTAATTGCTCAAGCAGAGACTAATAGCATCACGGCTGTTGACTCTGTAGGAATTACGGTTTCGGATATGGACAAAGCCATTCAGTTTTATTCTGAAGTTTTATCCTTTCAAAAAATATCTGATGTTGAAGTTTTAGGCTCTGAATACGAACGTCTCCAAGGTTTATTTGGAGTGCGGATGAGAGTGGTAAGGATGCGATTGGGTAAGGAGATTCTAGAATTAACAGAATATATCACGCCCAAGGGTAGACCGATTCCTATCGATTCTCGCAGCAACGATCGCTGGTTTCAACATATTGCGATCGTGGTTAGTGATATGGATAAAGCTTATGCAATCCTGCGTAAATTTAAAGTGCAACACGCATCTACCGCACCACAGAGGATTCCCGATACCAATAAAGCGGCGGCGGGGATTCGTGCCTTCTACTTTAAAGATCCTGACGGACATAATTTAGAAATCATTTACTTTCCAAAAGGTAAAGGTGATCCTAGATGGAAAGACAATCTCCAACAAGTCTTTTTAGGAATTGACCATACGGCAATCGTGGTTGCAAATACTGATGCGAGTCTGAAATTCTATCGCGATCTGTTAGGACTGCGGCTGGTAGGCGAAAGCGAGAACTTTGGTACTGAACAGGAACATCTAAATAATGTATTTGGAGCGAAGCTACGCATTAGTGGTTTAAAAGCGCCATCGGGTGTTGGAATTGAGTTTCTAGAATATTTAGCTCCCAGCGATGGTAAGCCCTTTCCACCTGATGCAAAACCTAATGATTTGCTACATTGGCAAACTACTTTAGTCGTTAAGGATGTTGAGTCGATCGCGCAAAAGTTGCGGAACTCGCGCACGATTTTTATCTCACCTGAAGCAATCAAGATACCTGCACTCTTTTTAGGTTTTAAAAGCGGATTTTTAGTCAGAGATCCTGATGGTCATGCTTTAAGGATTGTTGAAAAATAACTATATTTTAAACTTAAAAATTATTCGTAGAAGTATTGAATATGAGTGAATTTACAATTGATCGCGAGTCCTTGCAAAAAGATAGAATTCAACTCCACTACGCAATTAAGCCACTTGCCTCGGTTTCAGCGCTTTTGCGAGAGGTTGTTCCAGATTTTAGTCATACCGCATTGCAGTGGGATGACGAACTTGGATTTGTAACCCAATCGCTCACCTCTAGTCACCTATCGCAGCCATTTAGCATTGCACTCAATCCCAATTCGCTGGCTCTTTCGCTTGTAGTCGATCGCAAAAAGCAAGAGAGCTTTGAATTACGCGATCGCTACCTTTCCGAAGCCTATGATTGGCTGAGAAAAGTCTTAAATGAATTGGGAATTCCCGCAGAAATCCTCGCTCCTCTCACCTATTTCCCAGTAAACTCAACTGGAGAGATCTCTGGCGGTGGGAGATTTACTTCCCAAAAACTAACTTCTAACTTGCCTGACTACTATGCGATCGCCTCGAAATTGCTTCAGGATATTTCTCTTCAGGAGCCTGAGGCTTCTCCCGTGCATATTTGGGCGCATCACTTTGATATCGCCACTTTAATCTCCTTTGCAAGCGATCAAGAGTCGCAAACTGATGGTAGTAAGTCAGGAGAAGGAAAATCGATAGGCGTGGGGCTGTCTCCAGGCGATCATAACTACGATCAGCCTTACTGGTACGTTACGTCTTATCCCTATCCCGAAGACAAAACTAATTTACCCAAATTGGCTGGCAGTGGATTTTGGCATACAGACGAATGGGTAGGTGCAGTTTTAACCACTTCACAATTCGGAGAACCTAAAAGCAGTAGCGCTGAAATTCGAGCGTTTCTTGACTCGGCGATCGCTGCTTGCAAAAAAATACTCACTTAAAGACGGAGAGTCTAAAATCATGTCAAAGATCAATTGTCTACCTGATAAACGTTCTGTCGAGATTAGCAAATCTGACACAGTTTTAGAAGCTTTGCTAGCAAATGGAATCGAACATACCCATGTCTGTGGTGGGAATGCCTATTGTTCTACTTGTCGAATCATGATACTAGATGGAGTACAAAACTGTAGTCCCCCAACTAGTGCGGAAAGAGCTTTAGCCAAAAAGCTAGATTTCCCTGTTCACGTTCGGCTTGCCTGTCAAACCAAGGTTACGGGAGATGTCTCGATTCGCCGTATGGTAATTGACAATGAGGATATCGACATTCTCGAAGGTCAGCTTGCCACTGGTGCCATAAATAGCGATCGCAATGTCGCTTTACTAGTTGCGACCATCCGAGGCGAGACTAATTTTGATGAGGTAAACTTTCATTATGACATTGTCTATATCATGAGCCGTTACTTCCATCGTGTTCAGAAGGTAGTAGGTCAATATGGTGGCATTATCCCTAACGTCATGGGAGTGAGAGTAATGGCAGTATTTGGATTTGAGAAAAATGCTAGTTTAGCGGCAGAGAGAGCAGTGTGGGCGGGATTAGAACTGCTTAAAACCATAGCGGAATTGAATGTTTTCTTAAAGAAGTTATCTTACAAACCATTAAATGTGAGCGTCGGTATTCACTATGGTGCAGCCGTTTTAATTCCGATAGACCCCAGCAAGCCCAATGTACTTACTCCTTTGGGCGATATTGTAAATTCAGTCAGTCGAATTGAGGCTGCTAATCAGGAAGTTGGTAGTGATCTATTAGTATCTGAATCAATTTACAAGCAAGTCAAAGATAAAGCGATGATCAATCGCAATGGGAACATCACCTTACATAAAACTGAGTTTAAGGTTTACGAAGTAACTGGTATGCAGGGCAATCCACCTAAAGTCGCCAAGGTGGAAGAATTTAATTCTCCTGCACCAAAGAGATTTATGGCTTTCCTTCAAAAGTTCTTGTCTAAATAAATTTACCCAAAAATAATTTGCCCTTATCTCCTTCTCGCGTTCTGAGGGAAGAAGATGAGGGCAAATTTTCTGGTTTCCCGCTACCTTAAAAGGAGTGGGGCTAGCCAATGCACTGAGCAGTTCGATAGGCTCAGTGCATCGCTCGCTCAGCAAGCAGTACAGGTTGGCTGAGCGAAGTCGAAGCCCTAACTCTTATTTGAAACAGCTATAACTTCTCAGTTACATTTAATTATCCTCTCATTTTGGCATCACGCTGTTCTCAGGAATGAAGAGCATACTTGATTTTAACAAAACCCAGTCAGAACAATAATTAGTTTTTAACAGAACTAATTAGGAGATAAAACCATGAAAAAAGTACTTCTAACCTTCTTGCCAGCCCTATTACTAGCGACTGCGATCGCTCCTGCCGCTAAGGCTCAAGATGCAATGCAGATGCCTTCAGTTGAAGTAAGAATGAAGGTGACATTAACTCCTTTTAATCTTGCTTATCTTGCTCATCAAGGATATTTTGAAGATCAAGGAATTCCAGACTCTGACGGTTTGATGAGAGGGTTTAATGAAGGTAGAATCACTGCTGCCCAAGTTGTAAAAGCTGCTGTTGACTCCAAAAGATTACCTTCTGCTTTTCTGACTAACGACTCTTACACCGCCGCTGTTAAGCAACAACTATATACTCTTACATTGTCAGCTCGCTAAACTGATCCTGTAAAAGTAAATTAAATTCTCTAGCGTTGCTAAGTATTGCAGAATTATACGAATATCTATCGATGGTTTTGTGTTGAAAAGCGCTATAAGCAGCTAGGCATAATTAAAAACTAGATTTAAAACCTGTGGCATACGCTGTGCGTGTGCCGCAGATTTTTGGCTTTTGTATTTAATTGCTTCTAGTTAAGTAGTAAGACCTAAAACCAGATGCTGTTCCGCCCGTTACGCGGGCGGAACAGCATCTAGTGTCATCCCTTTGGCCGTAAAACCTGAGGCATTCGCTGCGCGAGTGCCTCAGGTTTTACGGCTTTATCTTGAATTGTTACTGGTTAATTAGTTGAGTTTCGCGCAAGTTTAACGCATTTTCTGATCGGGTGGGGTAATGGATTCTTGGCACTCCATATCTTCGATTAAGTCTAAAAACTGGTCGCCACGACATCATCGATGTCATTGTGCTTTTGATTATTTTAATCACATTAGCAACAACTTAGGTTGTTTTTTTGAATAAAGTGTCCGTATACTTTTATTGATATAACTATTGTTAAATTGGGTTTTGTGTGTAATTATCTGTCTGTAGAAGTTTACGGACAAAGCTTGATGGATAAAGTATATCTTATAAATTTGTGGCTATTCGTGCATAAACTTAGCATAGCCAAGCATCTAAAACATAACCATTAAAGTATTTGTTCACAAATAATCACAAATAAAATGACAAGTAGATTGAAATCAGCGGAAATAAGCGGTTCCTGCGCTCAGTTTTGGAATGGGATAATTATCCCTAGTAATGGAGTTATCTCTGTCAAGATTGATGGAAGTAATTTGAATGCTACGGTCAAGAGTGGATTAGAAAAGAAAGATTCGCGGACAAGAATTCAGAATATCGATAGTGTTGAGATTCATACTATGCCAATGTATCTGCTAATGGCGATCGGGATTGGTTTGGCTGTAGTCGGTCTAATTGGATGGATTGCGACTTTCTCAAATGGAAATTCACCGATGTTTGCCTTTGTGCTTTTATTGGCTGGGGTTGCGTCTGTAGTATTGTCAATTTTGAATAAGCAAAGATATATGGCTATTTATAGTTTGCGCTATACGATTGTGATGTATCTGAAGGGTTCCCCAGAGTTGTATCAGCAATTTGCATCTAGGGTTATGACTTTGGCGGATAGTTTAAATCAAGCTGATATTTCTCAGTCATAGTTGTGGAGAGGAAGTGATGTTTGTCAAACAACCCGAACTGACCTATGCGGAATATCTTAACCATGAGTACGTCAGTTCGATTAAGCATGATTTTGTGAATAATCAGGTTTTCGCGATCGCGGGAACGGATGCTAATCATAATTTGATTGTCTGCAATCTAGTCGCGGTTATTCATCAGTGTTTGCGTGGTCGGAATTTGCGACTATTTGCTTTGGATATGAAACTGACGATTGCGGCAGCGAATAATGCGACCTATTATCCTGACGTGATGGTGGTGGGCGATCGCGGTGATAGCAACTATGTTGTTAAGAATCCTTTTTTGGTGGTGGAGGTGATGTCGCCTTTTACAGCCATATTGGATCGACGGGAAAAGCGTTTTAATTATCAGCGTTTGGAGTCCTTGCAGGAGTATGTTTTGCTATCGCAGTCTGAGATAAAAGTGGAAGTTTATCGCAGGGATGATGATGGCGGTTGGTTAGTGCAGTCTTTAGGTGTCGGGGACAGTTTGCATTTGCAGTCAATTGATTTGGCGATCGCGCTTTCAGATATTTATGAGGATGTGAGTTTATGACGGAATATAAAATAGTTCTCAAGCCTGTTTATTCTGAGACGGTGGAAACCCCAAAAGGGATCGAAATTCCTGATGGTTGGCGATTGGCTTGGCATCAGTTAGAGACATTTAAAGCTTTGCAAGATCCAGATATTGATGTGGTATTTAATACGGCGATGACTGGCGATGGTAAAAGCTTAGCGGCTTATTTGGGAGTCTTGCAGGGCAGTACAGAGGCGATCGCTCTCTATCCAACTAATGAACTTGCCCGCGATCAAGAAAATCAAATTCGTAAATATGTGGAAGATTTTCAACCTCGAAATGAGCCTCGGATAGCGAGATTGAATAGTGCAGAATTAGAGTTATATGCAGAGAATGAAGGTATTAAAAAGTCGGCAGCGATCGCTACTCATGGAAGTCAACGCGAAATCTTAATTACCAATCCTGATATCTTTCATTATTTACATCGTGGCGCTTATCTAATGCCCAAAGATAGTCCTGACAAGCTTTGGGGCAGAATTGATAAGGATTTTAATCTATTTATTTTTGATGAATTTCATATATTCAGCGCTCCTCAGATAGCGAGTGTTCTCAATACAATTTTATTAATCAAGCGAACTAATAAGAAAGAAAAGAAATTCTTGTTTCTTTCTGCAACACCCGATAAAGATTTAATCGAAAGACTAGACAAGGCAAAATTGCGCTATAAATTAATCGATCCTAAAGCTTCAAATAAGTATCAATTTCCTGATACTGAAGGGCGATTTCAAGAACTAGAAAAGGATCAATGGCGACTGGTAACGAGAGCAATTACTTTGCACTTTGTGGCATTAGAGTCGGCAAATAAAGCATCTGAAACTTGGCTCAAAGATAATCTAACCCTAATTTTGCAGCATTTTTTAGAACATCGTGGGACAAAAGGCGCGATTATTCTTAATTCGATCGCCTCGGTAAAAAGGTTAACGCCTTTGTTTGCGGAAACTTTTGCAAAACATGGGTTAACTGTTGGTGAAAATACGGGTTTATCTAGTAAAACTGTTAAAGAGCGATCGCTTGCTTGTGATTTAGTTTTAGGAACTAGCACTATTGATGTAGGTGTGGACTTCAAGATTAATTTTTTGATTTTTGAGTCTGCGGATTCGGGTAGTTTTATTCAGCGTTTAGGAAGATTGGGGCGACATCAGGGTTATGTGAATGCGGATGGGCAAGACATCAAGTTTGCTCAGTTTGTTGCCTATACCCTTGCACCTAATTACCTAATCGAGCGGTTATTTGAGAAAGCCGACTCACCATTTACAACTAATGGAATTTACGATCGCGCTTTTTTGAGTGTAAACATTGACAGTGCGTATCGAAAAATCAATGATTTCAAAAGTTATTACAGCCGTTGGGGTGCATTACAGTCATTTGATTTACATTGCCGATTAGGACATAAAACGATCATTCAACAATATGAAGGTAGTCGCAAACAATTTCAAGATGACTGCGAAAGAGTATTTAACGTTAATTTAGGAAAGGTGGCAGGTAAATTTAAAGCTTTAAAGGCTGAGTGGCAAGAAAAATTTCCGAAACTGGATGGCTCGAAACCCACTGGTAATCCGATCGCTGAAGATGCTAGTAGTTTTCGTGGGTCGAGTCCGTTGCAATGTGGACTTTATGACATGACAGAGCCATATGAGGGCGATCGCTTTAAAACTTACGACTTGTCAGGCATTCTCAGTAATTTAGAGATTGAGCCAATGACTGAGGCGGCGTTTATGCGTCTGCTCAAGGAAACATCAGAACGCACAGGTCAGCCAATTCCAAAAAGTCGCTTTGAGTATTGTATGGGCTTTATGAAGTTATTGAGTTACAGGGATGAGCGCTCTAACTGGAAATTTGCATATAACGGCGATCTTAAAGAGGTTGCTGATAGTTGGAAAGTGCAAGTCCTGTCAGGAATTGGAGTTTGGCAACCAGATAACCGATGGATCGACAAAGTTAATGAACGGTTGAAAAAACAAGCGATCGTTGCTTATGTTTTAAATCGTCCAGTTGCTGAAATAAAAGCGCGATTATTGTTGCCAATGTATTTTCAGATATATGAAATTTGCGATCAGCAAACCCTCCTCGATCCTGCGACAAGCTACGCGATCGCTTTTGGGCAATCAGCTTTGTTATTAGACACATTGGCTTACACCTTTAAAAACAAAAAAGGAGGCGAAATATGGATCGCTTAGATACAATCCCTAAAAGGGTTTCAAGAATAATCCAAATAGGATTAAGAGTCAGAATAAATACATATACTGTTTTTCAATCCCGAAATTCGGGTTTAAGTAGCTTGACTCTCATCTCAAGATTACATCATTTTAGACAAAAAATAATTCTCTAGTTACAGTATATGTATTTAAATCATGTGTTATCTTGGTACTCATCAGCGCACAAGGTTATTACAATGATCAACTCGCAAACGTCCCAAGATCTCCGCCAGCAAGGTATTGAAAGCTTTTTTGACCTATTAACAACTGATCAAAGACAATCTGATCCAAGATTTGAACAACTAGAAAATCGGTTGCAAGAATTAGAACGAAAATTTCAAGATCAAATTGATCGATTGGTTAGCAAGATCAATCAGAATGACTATGTTTATGGAAGAAACCAAGAACTTGAGTTTATGGCTAATCCCTATTCTCCAGATGGTGACGCTAACTGCAATTTCTGAATGAGATTCGCGCATTACTGGCAAGGAGATAAATTTATTAAGTGAAATCATGGACACACCTAATCGCTCTATGTCTGAATTAAAACAACTCGTACCAAATTTAGTTCAAGAGATTCCTTTCTTGAAACTTCTAGTACTGTTCGGTTCTAGAGCGACAGGACAAAATAACGAAGACAGTGATTATGACTTTGCTTTGATCTATGACCGAGAGATTTATCAAGATTGGAAAAGAAAAGGAGGCTCTTGGTTTAGCCTATATTCGATCTTTGAGAATGTATTTGAACTTCCTAATGAAGCAGTCGATCTTGTCGATCTTAATCGATGCTCAGAGATACTAGCTCATGTGATTGCTTCTGATGGCAAGCTTTTGTATGAGAAGCGATCAGGTGAATATGACGAGTTTCTTAAGAGAAGCTTGATGAGTCATGAGCAGACAAAAAAAATGCGTCAGGAACAGCGTCAAAGCCTTGAAAGTAAATTGCAGGTATTAGGTGTATGAAAGAGATTAATCCCGAAGTAGTTCGGCGTAAACTTAGTGAGATTTTAGATTATATCAATGATCTAAAAAGCTTTGAAATGCTTACATTAGAGGAGTTTTTGTCTGAACGGTATAGGCAATTCACAATAGAAAGAATCATGGAACTCATTGTCCAAGCAGCCATTGATATCAACAGATATTTGCTCAAGAAAAAAGGAGTAAATCCTAGTACATTATCAAGCTATAAAACTTTTGTGGAAATTGGCAATCTTGGCATTATTACTGAATCATTAGCAGAAGTAATCAAGCAATCAATAGATACTCGCAATGCTCTAGCTCACAGATATGATGACATTTCGCCTGAAGAGGTATTTGAAGAAATTGTAGATATTCTAGAGAAATATCCAATTTATACAAGACAGGTTTCAACATTTCTTGAATCACTAGATGAAAATCCTGAAGAGTCAATCTAAAACATATATCAATATCAGATTCCAATCATTTAGGTTTATTAAATTAAAATTGTGACTAAACAAAAAAAATTGAGTGAAGACGAGAACCAGTTATCAATCTTTAATAGTATTTCTATCTCAGAATCAACTAGCTTATCGAATGATTCTCAAGACGATGAAGACTATCCAGAGATGAATTTGGATGAGATTGATACATATGAGGATTTTGATGAGAAAAGCGATCGCACGATTGCGACAAAGCAAGAACTGCTGACATTAAAACTCATGCGAGAGGCGATCGCAGCTCAAAATCCTGACGATCCTGTCATGAAAGATTTTGCAGAATATGTATTGCCTAAGCTTTTGCCTGTCGTGGTTGGTGTGACTGCAAAAGGCGGTAAGTTTTTTGATGAACTCGATCGCAAAAGTGAAGCATTAGGAAAAGAAAAAGTAAGGCGTGATAATGCTGCTGATCAATCACTTGGTACGCATTTATTAAATGGATTATTTCCTGCGAATCTAATTGAACAGAGATTAGAGAAACTTAACACAACCGTTAGACGGAAAGTTGGAGAGTTTGAGCGCAGGCTGGTAATTGCAGGATTTATTTTGCATGACTTTGAAAAGTTCAATTATGCACTATTTCCTGAAATGCCAGAGAAATATAAATCGTCTAAGCGCGATCAAGATATTCGCAAACTCTCTTTAAATGAACATCGTGAAATCATTCTAGTATTTGTGGTTGCTTTAGGGCTAGATCAGTTTATTAGCAATGGTTCGGAGCAGTGGAAAGAATATATAGACGATTTGCTATGTATTGCTTATAACGCTCAATGTCGATGGGATACAAACTGGAATTTCTCGGATTTTGGATTAAAAAATCTCAGGCTAGACGATCGCACATTACGCTGCCTCACCGATCTCACCTGTTTAGCGGATTCTCTCGCATCGATTGTGAAACATCCACAGGATGCCATCAAAACTAAGTTCAAGGAGCTAATGCATCAGCTTAGTGATGGACAATTGCGATTTACTTACCACAGTATTTCTGAGAATCGTGGCGTACTTACAAATGTAGCGAATAACGCCTTAATGGATGCTCATCTTGCTCTCAATACAGCAGAGAATCAATACTACGAGCCGCTTTTATATTTACCGACAGGCGTAATCTATCTCACCTTGCGAGATGCGCCTCCAGTGCAAGTCAAAGGATTAAGCGATCGCGTGGTGGCAAAAATCAAAAAACTCTGTGCTGACCAATTGCGCGATCGGCAAGTCGGTTTTAGTCGTGGCAATGTGGGCATGAAGTTCGCTGATTATTACAATCTATTTTTTGATTTTGAAGAGTTTTTGCGTTTCTCTGTTGATGTGGTGATTAATAAGATTAAATCTAGTAAAGCACCCGACAAAGCTAGTAATTTAGCCACATTCCAGCGCAAAGGATTTTTATCGGAGGATATGAAATTTGATTTTAAAGAAGATCCTCGCATCGATCATCTTGCAGAACTTGGCGCTTTAGTCGTCAAACAACTTTGGGAAGATTATTTAATCAAGATTAATAATTTGCGAAAGGCTGACAAAAATATACCAAAGCCGCGTGAATTAAATCTTACTCTCGCTTGCCTTGAGTTTCTGGGTTTAGAGGATTGGCGATCGCAAGTTGTCGAACTTCAAGAGCTTAAAAATACGGGCGGTATTACCTATGAATGGTACTTTATAGCCGCCAAGTATTTAGAATCTGAAGCAGGATTAGGCTCGTTAGATGTGCGTGATATTGGCTATCGGTTGGTTAATTATTTCATCGAGCTAACTAAGCCAATTCGGGAACAATATCAATTAGCTGACCCTTGGCAAGATTTAAAAGATTGGTGCGATCGCGTGGTGATGCTTCCTAGTCAAGAGGTGGAAACTGATACTAATCAAGTGGATATCTTCCTAAAAGAACTAGATTTTTACAATGCCGCCAAAAAATCGGGTCGGGGGAAACAAGCGATCTGTTCCATTTCCCATTCACCTTACACGGTGACCGAACAAATGGAATCATCAGTACTATTTACGCCCCAAGTCTATACCAATAAACAAATGCTAGGCGGCTCAAATGCTAAGCGCAATATTTCTAGCATCGCGGGAATCGAGATTATGTTGCGACAGATCTTGATGAATCAAACGCAAGCAGTTGGAAAGTCTTTTGAAGATGGTAAATATCGCTATCTTTATTTCTATCCCACTTATTACTTCACCCCTGAAACCAATAAGTTTTTGCAAAAAGCTTATATGAATATAGCCCAAACCCGTTTTGATACTAGTCTTCGCAATCATTTTGTATCCAAAGATTTACAGGCTGATTTTAGTTCTGCAAATTACCAGAGTGCGGATAGTTTTTTAATCGATGAGGTAATGGGCGCTCGCAAAGATCACACCTTTAAAATGAAATATCCCGAAGATCAACCGATGACCTTCTATTTCATGGCAATACCACCAAGTCGAGATGCTACTGATACTGAGTCATGGGTGATGCCAAGTTGGTTAGCCCTTGCTTTCCCGATGATTCTTGATGTTAAAACCGTTGTTTCTGAATCCCCAGTACCGCCATTTATCGATGGTACTGAGTTTGAAGAAACCGTATTTCTCGATAGCGCTCCCCATGCCTTTCGAGTTCTCACTGGCGGCGATCGCTTCCGTCTAGATTACATCCTAGATGGTTGGCAAGATCCCATTGGTGGAGAGCATCCTGCGCCACTGAATAAGTTAACTGCTGCCTATGCGATCCATCTTGATGTTAATGCTAAACAAAGCAAAGGAGGTTACGATACGAATTGGGGACGATTAACAGAACTAGCAAAAGACTTTGAAACTAGTCCGCTATATGTATTTGCCTATCTCAATAAATGGGTTCGCAATGCCAAAGTTGATGCTCCTAGCATCGCTAAAATCCAACTTTATACCTATAACTTCTATCCCTGTTTTGATGCTTACGCAAAACATTCTCCAAATTCGACGAATTCCATTAAACTAGAAATACAGGAGCAATCACCCTTGAATCATCCCCAAAAACTAACAGAACTCTATCGTCAGTTCTATCGTGCGAATAAGTCGTATAACCCCAAAGCCAACGCAGTCCTGAAACCAATCGATGTCGCTTCTAGCACAATCCTTAAAGCCGATCCTAGCTTTGAAGGTGAAGCATTAGTTCACGTTGTCGCCGCCGAAGTTTGTAAATTGATCGATCGCGTTCATGCTTCTACTGCCGAAGGTCGATGGATTCTCAAAGATCGTGAAGAAGAGCGCCAGAAGATTCTGGAGTTTGCCAATTATTTTGTTAAGGATGTATTTGTTGAGACTTTTAAAGGCGATCGCGCCCGTCTCACAGGTCGGCAAATCAACTTGATTCGAGATACTTGCGAGTTTCTCTATCGACTTGCACAAGATCAAGAAAATCAGGAACGTAAAGCCAAAGGTGAATTAACGATTGACCCTGAACAGGAGGAAAGTGATGAAGACTAAAAATTTGGACTTGAATCGAGCTTATACATTTAGTAATTTCTTTGAATTGAAGATTGAAGCTAAAGACCTCGCTCAAGAATTTGGCTATACCTTAGAACGCAAATGGCTACAATTGCCGCAGTTTCAGGGAGAATTAGATCGCATTCAAGAAACACAATCCAGAATTACTGAAATCCTGCCCTATGTGAGCTTAGGCAATGAAACCGCAAGACGTGAATTCATGATTTCGCCAATTATGCACGACTTAATCCATTACGCTAAGATCGAGATTAGGATTGAATATAAGCTGAAAGTTACAGAACAATTACAGGGAGTGTTTGACTATCTATTACAGTCTCCTAACTATGTGATTGTGGTTGAAGCCAAAAAGGAAGACCTTGATTTTGGGATGACCCAACTTGTTGCGGAATTAATTGCGCTCGATCAGTGGCTTGATGATTTCCCGCAAACCAGTATCTTAGGCGCTGTCACTACTGGCAGAATCTGGCAATTTGCAAGACTTGATCGCCAAACAAAGCATCTTGAACAGGGATTAGAAAATTATCAAATTCCTGAACAGTTTGATCCTGTATTGCGTATTCTCATGCAAGCAGTAACCACCAATTAGAAACCAATTAGCAATCACCAAAACCATGACCTTTCTAAAATCCGTCGAATCCAAATTCTTTCATTCTGAAATCCCTTACAAGCCAATGGGAAAGTATGTTCATTTCTTAACTGTGCGCGTGACAGAATCCTATCCCCTCTTTCAAACTGATGGCGAATTGAATAAGGCTAGAGTCAGTGCAGGGCTTAAAGATCGCACTCCTATCAGTCGCCTTGCCATGTTTAAACGCAAACAATCTACGCCTGAGCGTTTAGTCGGTCGTGAATTGTTACGCAACTACGGCTTCATGACTGCTGAAGAATGCGAATACAATGTCAAATTTGCGATGAACAATCCTGATTGCATTATCTACGGTTTTGCGATCGGTGATTCTGGCTCGGAAAAATCCAAAGTTGTTGTTGACACCGCTTTCTCGATTACACCCTTTGATGAGTCTCACGAAACCTTTACTCTGAATGCTCCATACGAAAACGGCACAATGGCATCAAAAGGTGAAGTCGGCTCTGAAGTTGGCAAAATCACCAGTCGGATTAACCAACAGGATCACATTCGTCCACAAGTGTTTTTCCCAAGTATTGTCACTCTGAAAGATCCCACTGAAGCAGGATTTCTCTATGTTTTTAATAACATTTTGCGAACTCGTCATTATGGAGCGCAAACTACTCGCACTGGTCGCGTGCGTAATGAATTGATTGGTATCGTGTTTGCCGATGGTGAAATCACCAGCAATTTGCAATGGACACAGGCGATTTACGATCACATCCCCACTGACATTCTGCAATCAATTGATCCGTTGAGTGAGGATTTAGTTTTGGAAAATGCTAAAGAGGCGATCGCGGAATTGTTAGCTGATGAATTTACCGTACATCATGATTTTATTGGTACAAATTTTGATGCTTTATTGAATGAAGTCAAAGCGCTAACTACCAGCGAAGAAGGGATCAAAGCAATTTTGCAAAAAGCTGATGATGAGGCAAAAGCCTATGCCGCAGTGCATATCGCTAAGCCCAAAAAGGCTGACGAAAAGGAAAAGAAAGCTGCTAAGGCGAAGTAACTATGACACATATCTATCGCTGTGAATTAGAGTTACACGATTCGCTCTACTTTGCCACTCGTGAGATCGGACGCTTGTATGAAACCGAAGCGATCGTTCATAACTATGCTCTTTGCTATGCGTTGGGTTTAGTTGATAGCGATCGCTATGGTACGCAAGTATCCGAGGAACATGAATATCGCTACTTTTGCCGCGAACAGGTTCCCATTTATGAGGAGCATTTGAGCAAACTCAACGAAGTGGGAATCTATGTCACCCCTGCGCGATCGCTACATCACACATCTGTATTACACACATGGAAATATGCCAATAACAACTATCACGTTGAGATGGAAAAAACTCAAAAAAATATTCCTAGCTTTGGTAGAGCTAAGGAAATCGCGCCCGAAAGTGCTTTTGAATTTTTCATCTTGTCACAAAATCCTTTGCCTAAACCCTCTAAATGGATTCGTTTGGGTAAATGGATGAGTAAGGCAGAATTGAAGGTCAAAGAGCTAGATAAAGTTAAACAGGGAAATGGAGATTTTATATTTCCTTATCCCCTCAATCCCCTTGATGTGATGTTTACTCACCAAGTCTTGAGCTATGACACCGTAAATATGCCCCCCGTTAGTCTGATTCGCAATGTCAGTATAAACGGACATTTTTATGAGTTTGACGGTTTCAAAATCCCTGCTCGTATGGAATATCGCTTTAAGGTATAGGTTATGACTATTCAAGAACTATGCGATCGCCTGTCACAATTTCCACCCGACAAACCAGTAGTCGTAAGAGGTTACGAAGGCGGATTTAATGATGTTTTAAACGTTGAAACTGTTGAAATTCAGCTAAACGTTAATGCAGAACATTGGTACTATGGGGCGCATAGTAAACCTGATATCTTGTCTGAAGTGATCGCAGATGTTCCATTGACTAAAGTTGCCTATCTCCATAGTGATAATCATCTTGCAGAGCAATAACACAACACAAGCACAGATCTGGTCAGATCGAATCTTGGAGCGATCAGGACTTTTGGATTAACTACCAAACCCCCTGCGCTTTCTTTTCGGTTTTGTTGCTGATCGCCTTGTGCCACTATTAGCGATCGCTAAAGCCAAAGTCCGCTTTCTCTGATATTGCTGAGTTCTATCCGCCAGAGGATGACTTGGATCAACCTTGAGATGAGTAATGGAAATGATAGTTTGTTTCTCATTGTCAGCAGCAGAAACAGTGCAAAGAATCCCGCCCATATCTCCTGAATAAAGTAGCTTTTCAATTGTAAAAACTTTGTCTTTGGTTATCTCTAGTTCAGGTAATTGTTGTTTTAAACCCTTTATTCCATTTTCTGTAAAACGGACAGCTATCGGTAGACTCGCCTCCATATCTAAAAAAAGTTGGCGTGTTTCCACTGGATCATCAATAGTTGATGAAGCCAGCATTTTTTCGGTCATGTCATCCATAGTTTTGGGGTGATTGGTAATTAGTCATTATTCAAAAAGTAAAAATTTATGCCTCATAGCCTTGTAGTTAATTTTATGCCGAAAACGCCGATTTATCCTGAATACCTAACAGGACGGCATATTCACGCACTTTTTTTGACATTGGTTAGCTCTGTTGATAAAGAACTAGGCGATCGCCTGCATAGTGAGAAAGCAAATAAAGGATTTGGGTTGAGTCCAATTTTGGTAATGGGTAACAGGTCATTGGTGATGGGTAATAGGTCATCGGTAATAGGTAAGCCCAAGCCAAAAAGAACCTCCCAATCACCAATCACCAATCACCAAGCCCAAAATCACCAATTACTAATCCCCCCCTCAACTCCCTGCTGGTGGCGCATCACGCTATTAGATGAAGTTCTGTTTAGCAAACTCACAGGACTTTGGCTCAATCTCAACCCCGATCGCGCTTTTCATCTTGGCTCCGCCGACCTCTATATCACCAGTATTCTTGGCACACCACAATCAAGTCAACCTTGGGCAAACTTCGCCACCTATCAACAAATCTACGATCGCACCTCCGAAACCGAACGAAACATTACCTTTCACCTTGCCACTCCCACCGCCTTCCGTCAGGGTAAATACGACTCGCCATTACCCACTCGCGACAATGTATTTAAAAGCCTATGCGATCGCTGGAACACCTATAGCGAAATCCCAATCAATTCCGAAATCATCGAATATATCTTTCCCAGTAAATTTGATATTAAGACAGAAGTTGTCAAGAACTATGACACCCATAGTTTTATCGGCTGTGTCGGTGAAATTGGCTATCGGATTCTCGGTGAGGCTTCACCTGAAACAATCAAACAAATTAACGCTCTAGCAGATTTTGCAATGTTTGCAGGAATTGGGAGGAAAACAACGATGGGGATGGGGATGGTTAGGCGGGTGATTGGTAATTGGTGATTGGTTATGGGTAGACCTGATTTTGAGGATTTGGAGATTTATCGATTGGCGGAGAGTTTGGCTAATGAGGTATGGGATATGGTGAGTTTGTGGGATCAGTTTGCGAAAGATACTGTGGGTAAACAAATTGTGAGATCGGCAGATAGTGTTTGCGCGAATATTGCCGAAGGGAGAGGACGAGGGAGTTTAAAAGATAATCAAAGATTTATCAGAATTGCAAGAGGTTCCCTCTATGAAACAACCAGTTGGCTCAGACTAGCCTACCGCCGCAAACTGCTAAAACCCGAACAAGTCCAAAAACTAAAATCCATCCTAAATCCACTACTCCCAAAACTAAACGCCTACCTAAATTCCCTAAATCGATAAGAAGGAAAAGGTAAAAAGACAAAAGAAAAAACAATCCCCAATTACCAATCACCCATCATCCATTACCATCATGGAACCAATCCCCATCGCCGCTTTAAACCAATATGCCTACTGCCCTCATCGATGCTGGCGGATGTTTTGTGCAGGGGAATTTGTCGAAAATCATTACACAATTGAGGGGACAGATTTACATCAACGGGTGCATACAGTTGGCGAAAATCAGAGGGAGGAGACTTGGCAAATCAGGGCAATCTGGCTGAAGTCGGAACAATATGGCTTGATTGGCAAATCTGACTTAATTGAAGAAGTTGATGGCAATCTCTATCCCATTGAATACAAACGTGGGCATAAAGGCGAGTGGGATAACGATGCAATGCAGGTGGTGGCGCAGGCGCTCTGTTTAGAAGAAATGACTGGCAAAACGATTACGAAAGGCTATGTTTATTATGCTCAAACGCACCAGAGACAAGAAATTGAGATTACGGATGAGCTGCGAAAAGAGGCGATCGCGGCAATTACGGAAATTTCGCAAATGATGGAAACGGGCAAGATGCCTCCTGCAATCTATGGCAATCGGTGTAAAGGTTGCAGTCTGTTTACTCAGTGTGTACCGATGGCGAAGGAAAAGGTTGGGAAGTATAAAGAGGGGTGATGGGTAATTGAACAATTGCTAACCATGACTAAATTCCTATAATCGCTCGCTCATCCCCTTAAACCTGCCTTAGCTAAAAACAAAATCAACCAATCCCCAATTACCAATTACCAATCACCAAAAAACTATGGGAACTCTTTACGTAACTCAGGATGACTCGTTTATAGGCAAGACCGATGAACGCTTAACGGTGAAGGCGGAGAAAAAACAAATCCTAGATGTGCCATTAATCAAAATTGATGGATTAGTAGTTCTCGGTCGCGCCACGATTTCTCCTGCGGCAGTGATAGAACTGCTAGAGCGAAAAATCCCCATGTCCTTCATGACTGGAACAGGTCGCTTTCTCGGTCGTTTGGAACCTGAGTTAACTAAGAATATTTTTGTAAGGCGATCGCAGTGGGCGGCGGCAGGGGAAACCCCGAAAGCAATCCATATGGTGCAAGCCTTTGTGCGTGGCAAGTTAAAAAACTATCGAGCGTCATTAATGCGGCATATGCGGGATTATCCTGATAATGACTTACAGAAAGCGATTGATGATCTCGAACGGGCGATTGATTCGCTGGCGGCGATTCAGGCGATCGCTAGTTTGCGTGGTGTGGAAGGTCATGGTAGCGCTGTCTATTGGCAAGCTTTTCCAAAGTTAATTCGCGCCGATGGTTTTAGCTTCACAACCCGTAACCGTCGCCCACCGACCGATCCTGTGAATGCGATGTTAAGTTTTGGCTATTCCCTGCTGCGTCACGATATTCAAAGAGCCTTAAATATTGTCGGTTTCGATCCCTATCTTGGCTATTTGCATACGGAGCGCTATGGTCGTCCCAGTCTTGCTCTTGACCTTATGGAGGAGTTTCGCCCATTGATTGTTGATGCGATCGTCTTGTCGGCAATCAATCGCAAAGCGATCGCGCCCAAGGATTTTACTGCTGAACCTCTGAGCAAGGCGATTTCTCTATCTAATGAGGCAAGAAAAGTTTTCTTAACGCTGTACGAGCAGAAGAAACAATCAAAATTTAAGCATCCCGTCATGGGTCGTCAATGTACTTATCAAGAGGCTTTTGAGCTTCAGGCAAGATTGCTAGCTAAGTATCTGATGGATGAGACGGATAAGTATCCTCCTTTGGTTTTGAAGTAGTTTTTGGTAATTGATAATTGGGGATTGATTTAAGGTCTCAATTCCCCCAAATATCCACCCATCACCGATCACCCATTCCCCATCACCCATCACCAATTTAATGTTCCTAGTCATCTCCTACGATATCCCCGAAGATAAACGCCGTACCAAAATTCATAAGATTCTCAAATCCTACGGGCAATGGATGCAGTTTAGTGTGTTTGAGTGTGAGCTTACGGATGCTCAATATGCGAAGTTGCGATCGCGTTTGAGTAAGTTAATCAAGCCTGATGAGGATAGTATCCGATTTTATACGCTATGTGCTTGCTGTCAGCCTAAAATAGAACGTATTGGCGGTGAACAGGTGCGAGATAATACAATATTTTTCGCTTAATTTCTGGTTCATTGGTTGCGCGAGTTGGTGGATGTTTTTTTAATAGTATGCAGTTTGGTATTTTACAAGTCTTGGCAGGTATGTTTTTGAGGGCGATCGGGCGAGTTGGTCGATTCGCGCAAGTCTGGAATGTGTTGGTAAATATAGTTTTGTATTGGTTAGTGGAAGTTGTAAAACCTGTTCAGCAGGTTCAAATCTGCTACAATTTGTATGCTTCGCGCAAATGCACCTTGAAAACTAAATATGATATAATTCACAAGCGCGGGCGGCTTCAAAGCCTCTGAAACCCTTTTAGGGATTGAAACGTGTAAGCCCCATAGCTCATCAACTGCATGATATGTGTCGCTTCAAAGCCTCTGAAACCCTTTTAGGGATTGAAACGGTAAAACTCTAGTTTTGGATGCTTGCAATATCGGAGCTTCAAAGCCTCTGAAACCCTTTTAGGGATTGAAACAGAGCCTTTAACCTCAAAAGCGCCATGAATCGCTGCTTCAAAGCCTCTGAAACCCTTTTAGGGATTGAAACTTTAGTCTCTATGCCATACATAAATATTGCGTACGCTTCAAAGCCTCTGAAACCCTTTTAGGGATTGAAACATCTAACTTTTACCTAGAATCAGCAAGGGAGGGACGGCTTCAAAGCCTCTGAAACCCTTTTAGGGATTGAAACATCTAACTTTTACCTAGAATCAGCAAGGGAGGGACGGCTTCAAAGCCTCTGAAACCCTTTTAGGGATTGAAACATCTAACTTTTACCTAGAATCAGCAAGGGAGGGACGGCTTCAAAGCCTCTGAAACCCTTTTAGGGATTGAAACTTTACGGACGCACTCAAACAAAGCAAGTTTCACTTGCTTAGCTTCAAAGCCTCTGAAACCCTTTTAGGGATTGAAACATGATTAAACCCTAGCAATGCTTAATAAACGACCTTTCTTGGCTTCAAAGCCTCTGAAACCCTTTTAGGGATTGAAACTAGATAAGCCTAGCGCGATCGCCTTTAATCTCTAGTGCTTCAAAGCCTCTGAAACCCTTTTAGGGATTGAAACAAAAAGTTGACGCGCCATAGATGGCATATCCTTTGGCTTCAAAGCCTCTGAAACCCTTTTAGGGATTGAAACGGTAACGCCATTGGCAAAAGCAGGAACTTTGCCAATGCTTCAAAGCCTCTGAAACCCTTTTAGGGATTGAAACATCTATATCGCAACCCTCAAAACCTACAGCCCTAGAGGCTTCAAAGCCTCTGAAACCCTTTTAGGGATTGAAACCCATCACCTGATAACGCTTAATACCTTTGAGATGCTTAGCTTCAAAGCCTCTGAAACCCTTTTAGGGATTGAAACAGCGATCGCTTTTTCTACCGCTGCCCTTTGCTCGGCTTCAAAGCCTCTGAAACCCTTTTAGGGATTGAAACAGGGTTTTGAGCTAATAGAGTCACCATTATTTGAAGCTTCAAAGCCTCTGAAACCCTTTTAGGGATTGAAACGTGTTGATAGGCGTAGCGGATGTACTGACCCAGAGCTTCAAAGCCTCTGAAATCCTTTTAGGGATTGAAACAGATCGCCTAGTGGCAACAGAATCCCTGAAGATTCGCTTCAAAGCCTCTGAAACTCTTTTAGGGATTGAAACGAAACCTATCCTACCGCGATTATCTGGGTATCACGCGGGGCTTCAAAGCCTCTAAAACCCTTTTAGGGATTGAAACACCACACGATTCAGCGCCCTCAAATGACTGTGCTTCGCTTCAAAGCTTCTGAAACCCTTTTAGGGATTGAAACAATTTTGTCAAATCTTTTTTTGCTCCCATAAAACACCAAAGCCAAGCCGATCGCAAAATCATGAATGCTTTAGTTATTGCAAAAAACTTTTTGGATTTTTAGTCAGCTCAAATCGCTGTAAAGTATAAAATTCCGATCCAGTGATTTTTTCTATTTATAAGTACTCATGTCGTGGATTGAAATTAGTTTAAATACCAATCACGAAGCCGTCGATTGGGTATGTACTTTGCTAGCTAAAGAAATATCGCAAGAGGATTTTCATATTGTTGAATATGCTAGCGATCCTGACCAGAATCGCGAACCTTGGGCTTTTACAATCCTGATGTACCTGCCTAACGATTTGCAAATTCATCAGAGAGTAGAGACGATCGCCAATATCCTCAAGCCACTCCATCGCACAGGTATGACTAGCGAGATGCAAACTTTTGTCGTTGACTCCAAGCCAATTCTAGAGACTGGCGCTAGTCAAGTTAGACATATCAGCGATCGCTTTGCAATTGTGACTGATCATTTAGGATATGCCCCCCGTCACGATCAAGAAATAGTTCTGTATCTTCAAAACAGCCTTGCCTTTGGCAGTGGCTTACACCCTGCTACCATTCTCAGCTTGCGACTTCTAGAACGCCATGTGCAGCCCGAATTGCAAACCCTCGATCTAGGCTCAGGGTCAGGGCTACTCAGTGTCGCGATCGCTAAGCTGGGGGCGAGGGTATTGGCGATCGACAATGACCCTGTGGCTGTAGCTGCTACCGAAGACGCGGTGCAGCGCAATCAAGTTACAGATTTAGTTAAGGTGCAGTTGGCTAGTCTAGGTAGCGCCAGCCAATTAGGACACTGGATGGGAGGTGAGAGTGCAGAGCAAGTACCAGCGATCGCGGCAGAGGGGCAATTTGATCTGATCGTGGCAAATATTTTTGCGCGGGTGCATATTTCCCTTGCTGCTGAATTTGCTGAGGCTTTACGTGCAAATTCAGGAATTTTAATCACCGCAGGCTATACCCGCGATCGCGCGGAGGATGTGGTCACAGCCATGCGCGCAGTTGGTTTATACGAAAGCGATCGCTTACAACTTGATGAGTGGGTAGCGATCGCTTTCTGCAACAATTCGTCAAATATCTTGCATTCACAAAACAGATAAAGCCATGATAATAGTATTGAAGAACGACAGGTAAAGTTTGGCGTTCCTCAATATTCCTTGGTAGGAGTTTATGATGTATACCCCTTTAATCGGATTTACCTTGGTTGTCATCCTATTTCTAGGAGTTACTTTCGCGCTCAGCTATTTCTGGTGGGCGGATCGCTATAAGACCCCCGAAGTAATTGCGGCGGAGGTAATGCAATTTACAGAGCAGTTGACTAATGTTTTGTCTATTTTTGGTGTCGGAGTCCTAGCCTTTGCTCTGATGTTAGTCATGATCAATTTCTCGACACGTTAATATCAAAAAAATCTGGCTCCGCCAGATTTTTTTGATATTGGTGAGCGGCGGCGCTTCGAGTTCTATTAATCAAGAAGGTCAGCGCTTTGCGCTGACCTTCTTGATTTCACAAAAATCCGATGGCTCCCGCAAGTAAGATCGTCATCAGCGCAATCACCACAGGATGGATAATTACCGACCAGACTAGAGGGATTTGGATTCCTTCAAAGAGAGGAAATACTAATCTAGCGATCGCGGCATTGACCATTAAAAAGCAGAAAGCCCAGAGGGGAATCCAACGTAGGTTTAAGCCAACTAAAGATAACCACACAAAAATATTGGCGATCGCAATGCTGCCAGAACCTTGCCCCAAAGCTTTAAGTGAGCTAATGGGTTGATGGGGCGACATTTTGACCAATCCTGCCCATGTTATGGCAGCAAGTACGCCACAGGCGATCGCATCCAAAAAAAACTGCATATATTTTTCACATCTAGTGAATTAAAAACCAAACTCAGTAAGAGTTTTTATAGCTGTAGCCAGTCTTGTTAGGGCATAAACCCAGAATACGAGTGGCGGCGCGAAGCGCCGCTACTTGCTTCTTGGGTTTTAATTTGTCTTAATACAAGTCTCTACAGCAATAAATCAAGAAATGAACTGGCCATTTCTTGGTTTGGCATTATCTGTCATTGAGTAGGGTTTAGACTCAAACCCAGATCAATAAAAAGCTTAAAAGCGTTGCCTTGCAACGCTTTTAAGCTTTTTATTATTCAATACGTGCAGGAATGCCTTGACGGCGTAATTCTTCAATGCGTTGCTGAGCAACATTTGGATCGCGATAGGCTCCTATCTGTACCTGACCATCGCTAGGACGAATATAGGCTTCCCGCTCAACTTGCTGGGCACTAGCTGCGTAGCTGCTCTCAACGACAACTCGATAGCTACTTGCCGCAGGTGCAGCGCTAGATGCAGGAGCAGGTGCAGCAGTCAAAGGAGCCGCGTACTTGACCTGTGGAGGATTACTACGCGCTGCCACAGTTGGAGCTGCTGGAGCTGCCGCAGGGCGAGAGGTAGGTGCTGCGGCTCTAGTCACCCTCACTGGCTCTTGTCGTCTCGCAGGTGGGCTGTAAGAACGGGCAGGTGCAGGTTCTTCATAGCTCCTTTGCACAGGTGCGGGGGGAGGATTGTAACTGCGTTGGATTGGAGCGATCGCTGGAGCGAGAGGCGCAACGGAGATGGGCGGCAAAGCAGCGGAAGGAACGGTTCTTAAAGGCGCGGAGGGCACAAAGGAAGGTCTAGGTGCAAATAAACCAGATGGTCTTTGAGCAGGAATTGCCGAAAGACTCTTGGGGTTGAGGCTCTGGTTATCAGCTTTATTTGGCGAATCTGGTTTGTCCTTAATTAACGCTTCAATAGTCAAAGCCGAAGAACTCTTATCCTTGGTAAAAGGAATGAAACTAACCGCTTCATCGGCATTTTTTCCTTGCTGCAAATTAAGTTCACTGCCTAGTTGAGCAGTAGGACTAATTTCAGGGGATTGCTCTTGAGTCGTTTTAGGCGTTGCTTCAGGCTTAAATAGTTTCATTACGCCCGAGGGGTCAACCATCAGGTAGCCGATCGCTGCACTAGAAAATAGCAATAGCAGTAAGGAAATAATTCCGACAGGATTCATTAAGCTATGGAGAGGGCTTCTTTCTCTAGCTATGTTGGGAACTGACGAAAACTCTTGATTGGCAGCTTCTTGATATTGCTCAGCATAGTCATTGGCAAAGCTCTGCAAAATATCGTCATCATCGGGCTGGGGCAGTTGCGCCATTTTTGGAGAGTTAGGGCGATCGCTTCCCAGTGTGTCTTCCCCATAGCCATTCATATCCTGTATATATGCCGATCTCTCGTCTACAAGATCGTTCTCAATCTTCTGAAGATCTTCTAATCCCTTGTAGCGGTGCAACTCTGCGGCGGATATGTTAGCAACTAACCCTGTATCTACTGCGCCTATTGGTGGCATCACGGGCATTTGAATCGTGCGGCGATCGCTCTGAGGCTCTACCGAAGAAGAGATCATCGCAGGATAGAGAGCTTCGGACAGGCTAGGCGATGTCCAGATCGATTGCGTAGAGACGGCGCGAGGTCTAAATGGATTGAGATAGGAAATAGTTTGACCATTATCTTGCCAATGGCGGTAACGATCTAGCTCATCATTGAGGCTAGCATCCAAGCCAGCTAGGGCAGTTTGTAAAGCGGATGACTTAGCGATCGCTGGCAAAAAGTCAGGCTCCGCATCAGCGACCTTAGATTTTCTGGAAATAGTGGGGGAAATAGGAGAACTCAATGTTTGCATAGTGTCTTTACCTCAGGCAGTAACAGCGGTTTGAGCTAGGTAAATGTCTCGGATGTCGGCGGGTAGGGCTTCTTCGAGGGCATGATAAGCCTTGACCAGAAGCTGTTTAACATCACTAGCCGAGATGTTTTCGCCTTCAGCGTGTAAATAAGCCGCAATGCGGGTATGGCTCCACTGAAAAGTCTGGGATAACAATAAAATTAGACGCAGATTCCCCGACATTTGATTTAGGGCTTGGTTAAGATAGCACCAAAATACGGGCGGTGTATCTTTTAGAGAATATTGAATATCTTCAACGGGGGGAACTTCGGCACGGTTGATCATCATCGCCGCAATGTTAATTAACCAACTTTGCAATGACAATTTTGGCAGGTTTACCCGCAAGTCAAGGACTCGCATTTCGTGGTAGATATATTCCCAAGTCTTCACAAATAAATAGTCAGATTGCACAGGCGATCGCGTGGCTGTGCCAATCAAGGTATATAAAACCTGTCCATAGCGACAAAAAATCGCGGCAAAATATTGTCCTTCTTCAGGGTGACGCTGAAATAGGGTCACCAGTTCGCGATCGCTTTTCTGAAAAAGCGCCTGAATCTTGGGATGATGAATTTCGGGAAGGGGAGGAAGCTGCACAGTCACGGCGGTTGCTAGCTCACTGGTCTAGGTTTGCAAATTTGATGCACACATACTAGCAGCAAAGTTTGATATTGCAACCCGCAGTTACAACTAAAATTATTCTCACAATCAGAATCACTACATAGCTTGTTGAGACTTGTTGTCGCCCAAGGTGTTTTTAAAACGACTGTTTTAGCCAGCCTTTTTTAAAACATCTTTTTTGGAGGAGCGCAAGATAAGTAGCTAGGCAAAATAAATATAAAGCCCTAAAAACTTTTGCACATGTGCAGCGTGCGCCAAAGGCTTTAGGGCTTTATATCTCAGTTACTTAAATACAAGGCATAATTTATTGTGCCTTGTATTTAAGTAGCTAAAAATAAAATGAAAACACTATTTAACTTAAGTTTGACTGTTGCATTCACGGTCTTGCTCAATGCTTGCGGAGGAGGTGAGCCTGTTACTCAAAAGGACGTTTCAGCTTCAATTACAGCTACTTCCACCAATGAGGTAACAAAAATTGATGACTCTCTATGGACTGATAAAGACAAAGGAAATGCGATTAACAATTGCAAATTTGGCAGAAAAGACGCTGACCCTGCGAAGCTTGAAAAAATGTGTGATTGCTATTTGAGAAAGGTTATTGAGCTAAGTCCAAATCCTGCGAAACAATCAGAGATTTCGACAAGTAATGCTATCAAACTTAATGCTGATTGTGTTAAAGAATCAGGCTTGTAATGAGAGATATATAGCGTTTACCAGTCTAGTGAAGTACGGTTTTGTTTCCCCGCCAAAGGCGGGGAAACAAAACTTTGTACCTCAACAACAATACTGCGCTTTGCGCTTAATTAAAACCAGATAACTTTGGGAAAATGTCTCAGGGCAATGCTTGCCTAAGGTTATCCTTACTACTCAAAGCCTCAATAGATTGTATATTTAGTGATCGAAAATGAAAGGTGTTTTATCCAGAATTATCATCTTTGGAATTTCATTTCTATTCTTTACGATTGGATTTATCCAGATTCACTTTGGTTATGTCCTATCAGGTAGAACAGGCAACCAACAAAGAATTTATATGCTAGACGACCCGAAAAAATTCTGGGCAATTACTTCTATTCCAATAGCTGTTGCCTCTCTCTTATTCCTTTATGGTGTAATCCTACTTATACAGAAAGAAAAAGCAAAATGAGGATTTTTTTGTAAGTAATACCAAATAAAGAAATGGCATAGTCATTCCTTTATAAAAATATACGGAATTTGGGCTTCAATTCACAGAAGTGTGACTAGCTAATTAATCCATACTTAGTACTATAGTTTCTAGGTTTTATATCAGGATAATAGAAATTATGAAAATCTATCGCAGCATTGCTAATATTAATATTTACGACTCTCCGCATCTTGATCGCCTAGCGACGCAGATGGCTAAAGGAAGATACTTACAGGTATTAAATGAAGAATCCAGTTATTTAGAGATTCAATTATTAGAAGATAACTATCAAGGTTTGCTTGATCGCCAAGATTTATCGAAGTTAGAAATTAGCGATCGCCAAAGTTTTATTGATAGTTTACCGCCAGCTTTGAGTAGCCAAGAAATTAGCGATCACCTTCCCCAAGTAATTGATTTTGTGCAGCAAGCAATGGCATTGCCGAATCAATATCTTTGGGGTGGGACGGTTGCCCCTAATTATGATTGCTCTGGGTTAATGCAAGCTGCTTTTGCTTCGGTGGGCATCCTGATCCCTCGCGATGCTTATCAACAGGAAGCATTTGGCGATCGCGTGGATTTAGCCTCTCTTCAAATTGGTGATTTGCTATTTTTTGGCAACTTTGACAAAGCCACCCATGTCGGTATTTACATCGGCAATGGAGAATATATCCATAGCTCTGGTCAAGAACATGGTCACAATGGCATTGCCATCAGTGCGATCGCGGGAACTGACCAAGTTTCACAGTGGTATGCCAGCCAATTGCGCGGCGCGGCAAGAGTTACTGCGTTTCAAGGATCATTGTAGTGCGCTAATTCTTGAGTAGTATCAATTCATACAAGTGTGACTACACTTGCGTGAATTGAAAACCAAGCCCAGTATGCTTTTTCCAACCAAGAAATGGTGTAGCCACTTTTTGTTTTGTATAACGAAGAGAGTACAATTTTAGAGGTGTTAGGAATAAATATTTTGCTTGTGATTTTAGCAAGTGAATATCTTGTGATTAAAAGTTTATGAGCGATCAGCAGCAACCAGAACCGATTAGAGATCGGGTCGAAGAAAATATCATTGAGTCAAAATCTGCTTTTTTACCTAAGTTTCGCTACATTTTGGTGATGCTGTTTTTAGGGGCAGTAATTAGTGGAGCTGCCACTAGAAACTGGCAAATTACCAACAAACCTAAACCTGCCGTCAAAACTATGCAACCCCCCGTTGCTCAGCAAGGCAGCACACAGCCATTATTTGATCGCAATGGTTTTCCTGTGCTGAATCCGCCGCCACCTGCCGATGCCGAAGTTTGGGAATGTGAAGTGGCGATCATGGGCGGATCTCTGGGCGGTGTCGCGGCAGCTTATCACTCCATGAAAACTGGAGCAACCACTTGTTTAATTGAACTTACACCCATGCTCGGTGGTCAAGTTAGTTCCCAAGGGGTGAGTGCGATCGATGAGTCTCTGTTAATGCGCTATCGTCAGCAATTTCCCCTAAGCTGGACGCATTTTAAAAATATTCTTGCCAGTCAGCCAGCTCTTCCATCCAAGTATTCCTATCTGAAACCAGGAGCCGTGGTTGCCGATACCAATAGCTGTTGGGTGGGGCATCTTTGCTTCACGCCTTACTCAGGGGAACTCGGCTCCGAGGAGTTTTTGAAAGAGTCGCAGCGTTCTTCCCCGAATAGTAGATGGGGAACTCAGATTGCATTTAAGGGGGCAAGTTTTAATGAGCAGGGCGATCGCATTACGGCGATTTATGGAGTTAGGCGGACTCCCCGTGATCCTAATTATTTAGTGAAGGGGCGCTTGTCCCGTGAGCTTGAGCAATGGTTTAAATGGGAATCGGATCAGGTATTTGACAAAAAGCCGATCCGATTACAGCCGCCTGCGGGCAAGCAAATGATTGTGATCGATGCTACTGATACTGCTGAGCTAATTGGTTGGGCAAATCTACCCCATCGTCTGGGCGCGGAGGGCTTTACGACCACAGGAGAGGTTCATGCTGTCGCCGATAATCCTGATTGCACCCAAGCTTTTACATTTCCCTTTGTTCTAAAAATTGACGATGACGGTGGGCGATCGCTAAAAGAACTTCGCAAAGTAGAACCAGGGTTTTCTCGCGAAGAACATCGCCGTGATTATGACTTGGGCAGGTTCCCGATGTTTGAAGGCAATAGTGTATTTAACTATCGCCGCATCGTGAGCATGAATCGTGATAGCGATCCCTTTCTGGCGATTCCTGCTAAGGGCGACATGAGTGTAATCAATTGGAATCGGGGTAATGATTGGGGCATCATGAATCCGCCTTTAATTTTGACCGATCAACAAATCCAGAGTTCAGGACAACAACAAAACTGGCTGGGTGGACTAAACCCTAACGCGCTTAAAGATGGCGAAAATCATGCCCTGCTTTTTGCAGAATGGCTAATTGATAACTACGCCTCGGCGCAGTTTCCAATACGAATGATGTCAGGCTTTGACAGCCCCATGCCTACAGAATCGGGCTTAAGTATGTATCCCTATATTCGGGAAGGTCGGCGCATCCTCGGTCGTAGAGCCTATGAACAAGAAGAGTTCATGATGCGTGAGCAGGATATCCGCAATGACATGGAAGGCGCTCGTGACTTTAGCCCCACTTCGATAGGCATTACCCACTACGCGATCGATATGCATGGCTGTCGCTATCGCAATTGGGAACCATCAAAGTCGCCTAGCTCTGCTCCCGCCAATGAAGACAAGGTGCGTCCAATTATTCTTCCATTTGAGAGCCTGATTCCCCAACGCATCGACAATTTATTGATTGGTGGTAAGGCGATCGCGGTGACGCATATCGTCAATGCGGCTACTCGTGTCCATGTCGGCGAATGGTCAGCAGGGATTGCGGCGGGAGTAGCCGCCGCTTGGATTATCGCTCAAAATGATCCATCCCTCACTCCGCAAGCAATTTTAGATCGGGGCAGAATTGGCGAATTACAGGATATTTTGCGATCGCAAGGAGTCCCTATTGAGTGGTAACGCGCAAGCTAATTGCGCCGCAATTAGCTCACTTTGATTCGGTAATACTTTGAGCATGGTTAAACACAGCTTTGACAAAATGCAGCATATTTTGCTGCATTTGTTGTGAATTGGCTGACACGACTCGATCTAGAGACGTGTAATAGGTGGCGGCTAGCTTAGGACGACTGCTGGTCTTGACCATCCATAATCCATCAGCCACACTCGCCCTGATTTCTACCATAATCTCTGGATTTTCTGGCAGTTCAAAACTACTGGAAACACCTTGCAAAGCCTTAATGCGATCGCGCTCATCGCCTTTAACCCAAACCGTTGCCACTAGATAAGGACTCACAGACAGCAAGTCATTATGTTGCACTGATCGGGATGCGTGGAGGTAAAGTAACTGGAGCCAAGGTAAAGGATAAATAACCTCCAAGCCACTGTATCCACTGAGTTTAGAAGTTACAGCCAACCCATCAAAATATTCAATCACTTGCCGCCAATTGCTACTAAACCTATTTGCCACATTGGGGCTGAGAAATAAATTTCCCCAGACACTATGTTGCCAAGGTTGCATATCCATGAAATGCATATACTCCGCAAACTCATGGGCTAACCTTACTGAGCTTTGAGCAACCAGTGCGTAGATATCTTGCCAGCAAAAATAAGACATTGAGGTATTAACGTCATCACGAGGTCGAAGGTAGTGTTGCACAGCTACTTCGCTCTCCAAAATCTCGGTGTCAATCAGGCAATAGCTGTTACTGATTAGAGCCACATAGGTTAGTTTGTTGCTTTGACTTGCGGACTTAAGTAAGTCATCTAGGGAATGTTTGCTAAGTTCGCTTTCTAAGCGATGCTCACACAAGATGTCGAAATCTTGGCATTCCAATAATATATCGGGCTGTATCGCCGATGTTGTATAGGGATAGGTAGTAGCTTTAATAAATTCTGAACTAGAATTCCCCGCCCGTTGGGTCATGAAGTCAACTAACTCCTGTCCCAAATCTGGAATGTTTTCCAACAAATATTCCCAAGAGAAAGCAAAACGCTCTCTTTTACTTAAGCTCTGTGGCAGTAAAAAGATATTACTCATAGCTGGACGCTATCTAACCTCGTTTCGCTACATTAGTGAAGTGATCATCACTTAAAAAGCAAGCACTGGCACGTTAGGCTCTCGCTCACTGGTTAGCTTCATGCCCTCAGCAAAACTGGCTTTGCTGTATAAAAGCTTAAAAGATGATGCTAATGAAGGATAAACGAACTATTCTTAGAAATTCTCAGAGTATTTTTAAAAATAATAGGTAAAGCCTAATAGCTTAAATTTTAAGTTAGATCAGGGTAAATATTTCTCTGATTTATGATTTCGTTTGAAATTGATTAGCTAGACATAATTGAGAACCAGAGCTAAAACTTGTGGCACAAGCTGCGCGAGCGCCATAAGTTTAGGGTTTTATATTTAATTGCGCCTAGGTACTGAATAATGTTAATCCCTATGTATAGCCGTAGCCATTCTTGTTAGGACACAAAACCAGAAGACGAGTTGTGGCGCGAAGCGCCGCAACTCGCTTCTTGGGTTTTAATTTGTCCTAATGCAGGTGGCGACAGCTATATGAATGTGTTGTCATACTTTCGCGCATTGAAAACTAACAAGAAATAGAGTAGGAAGAGAGTCGTACAGTTGGTAATAGCTATAAAGTGCTGATGGTTTACCTTAAAGAAAATGCGATAGTGCCTTAAAATGATGTGCTGAAGCATTAATTTTGCAACTTCGATCGCAGCTATGGTGGAAGTATTGACTAACGAATCCCAGCAACAGAGCAATTCAAGCCATGCAATTGTGGCAAATGGCTTGAGCAAGACTTACCGTACTGGCTTTTGGCTAAATCAAAAAATTAGTTCTCTTCAAGATTTTTCCCTGTCGATTCGCAAAGGGGAAACCTTTGGCGTATTGGGTCCAAATGGGGCAGGTAAAACTACACTGCTAAAAATTTTGCTAGGTATAGTGCAGCCAACGGCGGGGACTGGCGAAATTTTAGGATATCCCCTCGGCGATCGCACTGCTAAAAGGTACATTGGCTATCTGCCTGAAAATGCTTACTACTACGACTATTTGACAGGCTGGGAGTTACTAGATTTTATTGGTTGTCTGTTTGGTGTGGAGGCTTCACTGCGTCGCCAGCGCATTGCAGATTTACTAGATTTAGTGGGGCTGTCGCAGTCGGTAGCTCGCAAGAAGCAACTGCGCCAATATTCCAAGGGAATGGTGCAAAGAATTGGCGTGGCTCAAGCCCTAATTAATGATCCTGATGTTGTATTTCTCGATGAGCCGATGTCGGGGCTTGATCCTGTGGGGCGCTATCAAGTCCGCGAAATTATTTTGATGTTAAAAAATCAGGGTAAAACTGTATTTTTTAACAGTCATATCTTGTCGGATGTGGAGTTAATTTGCGATCGCATTGGCATCTTGAACAAAGGCGAATTAGTTGCCATGGGGACGCTAAATGAATTATTGGGTACGGAGCAGTCCTATCAAGTGAGTGGGCATGGTGGCTCCGAAGCTGAGTTAGAACCTTGGTTGCAGCATTTGAGCTTTCAGGGCGACACTTGGCATGGACAGTTAGCCAAGGACTTACCCGAATTTTTGACATATATTGCGGGCATTGGTGCAAAAGCGATCGCGATCGAGCTTGCTCGTCAAACTCTCGAAGAGTTCTTCATCGATCAAATCAAAGCATCGCGTTATAAAGATTAGAGTAAATGGCGGTGCTCTGTGCCGTCATTTACTTAAGAATTTAATTAGCTGTACAAAACTGTTAAATTTAATTAATAATTAGTGTAAGACTGTAGTTAACACTACCTTTACCTACCGTTTTTAAAATTCTTGTCAAAATAAGCACCCACTAAATCACCCTAAACTATATGTCTAAGAAGTCCACAGTTATTTCCCCTTCGATCCTGTCTGCTGACTTTAGCCGTCTCGGTGACGACATTCGTGCAGTTGATGCGGCGGGTGCAGATTGGATTCACGTTGATGTAATGGACGGTCGTTTTGTGCCAAACATTACGATTGGACCATTAATTGTTTCGGCGATTCGTCCTGTCACCACCAAGATTTTGGATGTGCATTTGATGATTGCTGAGCCTGAAAGATATGTTGCGGATTTCGCAAAAGCTGGCGCAGACATCATCACTGTCCATGCCGAGCATACTGCTTGTCCTCACCTACACCGCAATCTTTGCCAAATCAAAGAATTAGGTAAGTTGGCTGGTGTGTCCCTCAATCCTTCAACTCCCCTCAGTTTTATTGAGTATGTTTTGGACTTGTGCGACTTGGTATTGATCATGAGTGTTAACCCTGGCTTCGGTGGTCAGAGCTTCATTCCTAATGTGATTCCTAAAATTGCGAAGTTGCGTCAAATGTGTGACGATCGCGGACTTGATCCTTGGATCGAAGTTGACGGTGGCTTGAAGGTAAATAATACTTGGCAAGTTCTTGAAGCGGGTGCTAATGCGATCGTTGCAGGTTCAGCAGTGTTTAATGCACCTGACTACGCTGCCGCCATCAGTGGCATTCGCAACAGCAAGCGTCCTGAGTTAGTAACTGCATAAAAACTTAGCGCTTTGCGCCAAATAAAAAAAGCGTTGCGAAGCAACGCTTTTTTTTAGTTCAACATGGCAGTACATTCAAGAATTAGTTTTTGATTAGTGAGCGAGTGGGGCTGAATCTCCAGAGCTAGGCGGAAAGTCGCGATCGCTTCTTGGTAATTGCCGATCGCGGCATAACACAAACCTAAGCCGTGAACTGCCCCAAAATGATAGGGATTAAGCGCGATCGCCTTCTGACAGTCTTTGATCGAGCGTTTGTAATCCCCCTGCATATAAAACAAAACGGCGCGACGGTTCCAAGCCTCCACAAAATCAGGCTGAGCATGAATTAATTGTGTCAACATCAATTCAGCCTGTCGAACATTGCCACTGTCCGCCATCATTTGGCTTTGACGTAAAACTTGTAAACCCTGCATCCCCTTTTGCATAAACCACATTTCCCATAGCCCTTGAGTAGCGCGATCGCGAATATCCGCATCTTCACTTTTGAGTTCTTGCAACAATACTTCGATGGGTTGGCTCATTGCTCTCAACAAATAGGTTTATTTATCGCGCTTTACAGCACTCATTTGTATTCTCAAGTTTGAACTAAAAGTGGGACTTGTGCTAGGTTTTTAACTCAACCCTAAGAAATATTTTAATCGGTATGTCCATTAGCCAAATTGATGTGCAGGAGCTAGCTGTGAGATTGCAAGGCGATCGCCAAAATCTACAATTGATCGATGTACGCGAAAGAGATGAAGTAGAAATTGCGGCGATCACAGGTTTTGATATTTTGCCGCTTAGTGAATATGGAGAATGGTCTGCTGAGTTTGCCACCAAGTTTGATCCGCAAGTTGAAACCCTTGTGCTATGTCATCACGGAATGCGATCGGCGCAAATGTGTCAATGGCTGGTCAATCAGGGTTTTACTAATGTCAAAAACATTAGTGGCGGCATTGATGCCTATGCGTATCTAGTTGAGCCATCAATGGCAAAGTACTAGCAAGAATAGTGGCGGCGCTTCGCGCCGCAGCCATTCTTTATTGATGGGTGAAGAAAGGTACTGCAAAAAATACGGCTAGCCCGATCACAGAGACAATACAAGTCGCAATTGTAATCGTGATAAATTTGCGATCGTTAGCGCCATAAAATTTATTGGGCAAAGAGCTTGCTAATACAAATAGTCCAGTAATTACCAGAATGGCAATAAATAGGGTACGGTTCATAGTTATTGAAATTGAGCCTAGATTTAGAAGCATAGTGCGCTTGCACCAGATGCTTTGACTTTATTTTCTCGCAGCAGTGCCAAAGGGTGACTAAACCTTACTAAATTGTTAATTATCGATTTAATTCAGCGCTTCGCGTTGACTTATCCCAAATAAAGAAATGGCTACACCATTTCTTTATTTAAAAACCCATCAAGGTGTGTGGTGCAAAGCACCGCACACCTTGATGGAGTACTCAAAAAAAGGCTGTGTTTATGTTTGAATGGCTATGGCTTCAGCGATCGCTACCTCCACACATCACAGGAGCCGATCTATGGGAATCCCTGTATATTCATGAACCAATTACGGTGCTGCTAGAAAGTCCCGTAATTGATTCAAAAATTCCATCAAAGTTAGCGCGGTATTCCATTGCCGCAGGAAAGCCCCGTCAGGTCTGGACTCCACCTGTTGGTGAAATCTTGCCATGTCTAGAAAATTTGCGATCGCGGATGCAATCCAATCAAGGCGCTAATAATTTACCCGAGCACTTACCCTTCACAGGCGGATATTTAGGCTGGCTAGGCTATGACCTTGCTTGGGAAATTGAGCGCTTACCCTACACCAAGCCTGACAACTTACCTTTCCCTGTTGCCTTTTGGTATGAGCCATCCAGCTTTGCCGTCATCGATCATCAGACCCAAACAGTTTGGCTCGCCGCCAGCGATCGCCAAGAATTAACAGAATTAAGCGATCGCCTTAACAATTTGGTAGACAAGGGGCTTAAGCCCTTTGTTAGTCCCAGTGAAAATCGTCAAGAGGCTAGTCCCACCTATTCACCGCAGCAACAGGGCTATGAATCAATGGTGAATCGAGCTAAGCAGCATATTTATGATGGCGATATTTTTCAAGCAAATCTATCACTGCGCTATGGCTATCCTTGGAAATCCGACGGCTGGCAACTCTATCGCCATTTACAAAATATCAATCCATCCCCCTTTGCGAGCTACTGGCGCACAGAGTGGGGCGAAGTAATTAGCGTCTCACCAGAGCGTCTCGTCAGTCTGCACGATCGCCATGCCGAGACGCGCCCGATCGCAGGCACAAGACCGCGCGGCAAGACCGAACAACAAGATCAAGAATTTGAGCAGGAATTACTCGCCTGTACTAAGGAGCAAGCAGAACACATCATGCTAGTTGACCTTGAGCGCAATGATCTCGGTCGCGTCTGTGAATGGGGAACTGTCAAGGTTGATGAACTGCTGACCATTGAACGTTACAGCCATGTGATGCACCTAGTTAGTAATGTCGTTGGTACGTTACGCCGCGATCGCTCTCTAGTTGACCTAATTCGCGCTACTTTCCCTGGAGGCACAATTACAGGCTGTCCCAAAGTACGCTGTATGGAAATTGTAGAAGGGCTAGAGCCACAGCGCCGCAGCCTGTTTTACGGTTCTTGCGGTTACATTGACCAACGCGGTCACATGGATCTAAATATTTTGATACGAACGCTCTTAAAAACTAATGATCACATCTGGGGACAAGTCGGCGCGGGGATTGTTGCTGATAGTGTTGGCGATCGCGAGTGGCGGGAGTCCTTACAAAAAGCACAAGCGCAATTAGCAGCCATGGGTTTACTGAGCAATAAGTGAGTGGCGGCGCTTCGCGCCGCCACTCACTTATTTGGTTTGCTGCAAGTATGAGAGATAATAAATAAAATTGGTTATGAGCCTAGCCGTAATCTTAATGAATCAAATATAAAAATATAACTAAATACCTGTGAACTACTACTTTCCTGCTGACCCTCCCTATTTTCTATTTGCCGCTTCATTGATCGCGGGATTAGCCTGTGGACATTCCTTTGAAGTCACCCTCCGCAATCTCGTTAATATTTGGGCAAATGGTAAATCTACACGTACCATGCTAGAACTCAAAAGTGCCAGCATCAAAGTTCCCTATCTTGGCATGACTATCAGCATCGCCATGTTCATGTCTACGGGCTTAGAGATATTTGGCTTACCGACTACCTTTGGCTATGCCGTGGCAATTCCTGTCACGCTTGCGATCGCTGGTTTGATTTGGCGACAACTAGGACAGATGTTGATTGAGCTAGAAAGAGGCGGTTCTTCAGCCCTAGATCTCGACTCTTTTGAAGGTTAATGGTTAATAATTGATGCGAGGCATCGCCACGCATCAATTATCCTGATAAAAAATACGCCTTTTACTTGTAGAAGTCTCAAAAATATTGCTAGTAAAATGGATGTCAGACTTTTGCCTAGACAAGATTAATTAATGGAAGCTAATGAATTTTTACAGAAATATCGATCAGGTCAAAAAACATTTGCCAATGTGAGTCTTGTTGGTATTGACTTACAGTCCTTTGATTTACATAAGATCGATCTAAGTCATGCCTCAATGAGCAAAGCTAACTTTGCTAGTGCCAAGTTATGCCGCTCTAATCTAACAGGAGCCGATCTCAGCTATGCCAATCTTAATGGCGCTGACCTGCATCGTGCTAATTTACGCCATGCCAATCTCAAAGGGGCGGATCTACGCAAAGCTGACCTACGCGGTGCTGACCTGCGCGGCGCAAATCTAAGTTGGGCAAATTTGCAAGAAACCATGTTTGAAGGCGCTCAGATGTCAAACGTTAATCTTGATAACGCCAAGGTTTAACCAAAAGAATAAAAGCGTTGCTTCGCAACGCTTTTATTCTTTTACAGCATAGCTGTCGCCAAAATATGAGTGGCGGCACATCGCGCCGCCACTCATATTTTGGGTTTTAGCCTTCGCCAGTAATTGATAAGTCGCTAACCCACACATGGGGAGCCACCCCTGACGGTGTAATCTTCACTTCTGGCTCCACATAGACGATCGCCTTCAGCAGTTCCAAAATATCCCCCGCCACGGTCGCCGACTCCACACTAATGTGATCGCCTTTATTGACTAACCACCCATCAAAGGGCAACGAGAACGATCCCTGTGAAGCTTGTACGCCTGCGTGTAAGGCTTGCAGATCATCGATTAAGATCACATTCTCAGCATCTTTTAAACTATAGGACTTCTCATTAGCTTCTACAGCATTGCTGCGTTCAATATGGAAAAAGTTAGGACTGACCGAAACCTTAGCACCGATACTAGCATTGCCCGTGGGCTTGGCATTCATTCGTTTTGCAGTAACAGAACTATGTAAAAAATTAGTCAAAACTCCATTCGTAATCAATGGAGTGCGACGAGTGGGAGTTCCTTCTCCGTCAAAGTCGGAAGCGCTAATATTACCAACATGAAGTTCATCATCACTGATGTTGAGTAAAGGTGAGGCAATGATTGTGCCGATGGATTCGGGTGTGGAAAGGCTATTTTTATCAAGAATACTCTGAGCATTAAATATGCTTGAAAAGGCACTAATTAAGCTTAAAAATGCTTCTGGAGAAAATACCACCAAATACTTACCAGATTTGATTTTGTCATAGTTTAAATGACTGATCGTTTTTTCGGCAGTTTCCGCCACACAGCCTTGCACATCTAGTTCCGCGAAACTGCGACTGACGCGATAGGCTCCACCACTACGAGGTTTGCGATCTTTTTCTTCAGTTTTAGTATAGAGATAAATGGAGCTGTAGGCATTGCGTTCTTGACGCATTGCTCCCTCACTATTGAGGTAAAAGCGACTGACATCGCGCTGTGATAAGCCGTTGTAAGGAACACCCGCGATCGCTTCATGCTTAGACAATAAATCTTTTTCTGCTTCGAGTAGGGTTCCCACCAGTTTCTCAATGGCGGTCTGGGACTCAACTTGAGTTTCGCGGCTAGGAATAGGTGCGATCGCTTCGGGACTGAAATCAGGAATATTTTCTTTAGCACCAAAAAAACTGGCTTCATGGGCGCTTTGTAAGGCGAGTTCTAGACCAAGGCGATCGATGTTGGTCGTAGAGGTAACGCCGACAGAGCCGTGGTCATTCCAGACGCGCACAATGATGCTGGCGCGATTGGATGCTGACACTTGCTTGGGTGCTCCACTATCGACTTCAGCACTAGTTTCATCAACGATCGCCCCATAAATGTCGAACTTTTTGATTTCTAACTTGTTTGCGGTCTCTTTAGCTTCGGAGACTAGTTTCTCGACACTGAGTGCTGATGACATAGAAAATTTGTGAATTTTTATTGTTAATTACCCATCATACTCCCTATCTATTCAAGAATTAATAGGGTAGCGGTTTTCACCGCAATTCTCACTATAAAAACTGGTTTTTTAAAAGCCTGTTTTGAGATTGTCAGCGCCAAAGGTGCAGCACAAACGTTTGAATAATAACTAACAAAATGGGACAGCTAGCGCGATCGCTTTTATCGATAATTCTCAAATCTGACCCATACGCAGACTTTCCCTATCAAGACTATCCCCAAGACTTGCAAGGATGGGGAAGTAATGATCAGATATTTGCGCAAATTTTGGAAGCGATCGCCCCCACAATTGTGATTGAAGTGGGAACTTGGAAAGGCTATTCAGCATTTCATATGTCAGAAATACTAAAAAAACAGGGGAAAGATTTTGTCATTATTTGCGTTGATACATGGCTAGGAGGGATCGAGCATATTGATGACTCGATGGAGATCAACCTTAATCAATGTCGCAAATACGGCTACCCGCAGCTTTATTTTCAATTTTTAGCCAACATGATGCATCTGGGCTGCCATGAATCGATTGTTCCATTTCCCAATACCAGTGCGATCGCGGCGCGATTTTTGTTTAAACAAAAGATTAAAGCAGATGTAATCTACATTGATGCTAGCCATGAAGAAGAAGATATTTACGCTGACCTACGCAATTACTGGAAGATCTTGCGATCGGGGGGAGTCATGTTTGGTGATGATTGGAATGCCGATGCTCTAGGCTATAGCGTCATCTGTGCCGTTAATCGCTTTGTTAAAGAGAAAGAACTAAACTTACAAGTACAGGGTAATAAATGGGTGATTCAGAAATAAGCATTAATAACCTCTGGGATTAAAACTTTAGTGGCGATCGCCCCCTTTGTCCCACAAACCAATGATAGTCACTTCATTTCCACAAACTAACGATCGCCACATCACACCATCAAAAAGAGATCGCTCCCTCCCTCATTTCACAAACCTACAATCGCCATTTAGTTGTTTACCAGTTCAATAAATTTATCGAAATTTACGGCAATTTACTCATACAGCAAGCATTACAGTTTCAACTCGGTCTTCGGGAATAATACGACCTTCTTCTTTAAGAACTTTAATATATAGTTCAATTGCTTCTTGAATATTGGCGATCTCAACTTCTTTGGTTTCTCCTTGACTGATGCAGGGAGGTAAGCTGGGACATTGAGCAACCCAATAACCATCTTCATCAGGATAGATAATTACCTGTCTCATAACTTAGCTTATATAAGTTTATATTTTCGTATCTTATCATTTTACTCTGCATTCATAGTAAAAGCGATCGCACTCTCATTCCATAAAAATGATCGCCATCTTAATAAGACAGCGATCACACTAAACATTCAAATTTTCATTAAAGTCAAGTATACGATTCCTGTAAACATCTGTGGTGGATCTATGGCACTAGCTGTTCTCATAAATAAAAGCAGAGCCATACTTACTTTCAATAACTTTAGAAGTGTAACGAAAATCTAGTAGCTGTAATCCAGTATTACTAAGCTTAGCAAAATTTTCGGCATATTCAATAGAAGAAAGTATCTTGACTGACTTAGATAGTAGTTTCAGAGACTGAAGTGCATTAGTTTTGAATGCTGAGGAATACAGAGTATTTTTTACATCCAAAATATAGTATTCAAATTTAGGCAACTCTTCTATTAAAACCTCAATAGCTAAATTAGATATTTCCTTAAAGTCTTCAAGCGCTCCAGATTTCAAATAAGAGATAACGTCAGATTGGGTTGTCAATTTTGAAGAACTCGGTAAGATTTTTTCTTCAGCGAATTTGGCAACGAGAGCGGAGAGAAGTTTCCGTTGTAAATTTTTATCCTCTTCAAAGAACATGGGTAATCCAATTTCAAAAAGAATATCCATTCCCATTTTAGCAAGATTATAGTTATAAGCATTTTCGCTAACTTTAGTAAAAGTAAGAGTTCCACCATCTGGTATAACTATATCTTTAATCTCAGTTTTCGTTGAATTCCCTAATGAATTTCGTGGATCACCAAAACCAAAGCCTTGCGTGAAGAATTCTCCCAATCTAAAAAAGCTACCCACTCCAAAATCAAAAATATTGGTAGGAATTCTAATACCCTCAATAGGTCGTAGCTCAACAAGACTACCTTTGGCATCTCTTACCTCAATTAGTCCCTCTCCATAATTGAGATTATAAACATCAAAACTGTACACTTGAGATCCATTAGCCAGAACCTTAGAATTAAAGCGATCAAGTATAAATTGTTGATTGCCCTTTAAATCTTCATATTTGCTCTTTGCACCAAATTCAATACTTGCCCCAGCAACAGACTGTGAAGAACTATCTTTGAACACACTTTGAAATGACGAACTGCTAGACTGAGAACCAGATGCCACACCTCCCCCCGAAGCAAACACTGTAAACGGACTTGTGAAGACAGTATCTGAATATCCATTTTCATTGCTAACGACAGCCTTTAACAATTGATAGATACCATTACCAGCAAACAAGCTCTTGTCAACTGATAAAACCGCGTAAAATGAATCTTTCTCAAAAGTGACATTTCCAGTTAGAGCTTTACCACCCAAATAAAAACTTAGTCCTTTCTGGGCATTACTGGCTTTTCCTGTCACATAAATTTTGCCGCCAAAACTAACATTCCTGTCTCCGTCTGCTTGGTCATAAGCACTGGTTATAGAAACGTAGGTTGTTGGCAACTTCGGTTGTGCTGGTAAAATATTACCGTTTCCAGGATTACCACCACTACCTCCTGTAGTTGTTCCACTTCTGATAGGTTGAGTTGTAACAGGAGTAGGTGTAGGTGTTGGCTGAGGATTCGGACTTGAACTAACCAATTGAGGTATTTGTATTAACTGCCCTGCATTGATTTTGCTGGGATTAGAAATACCATTGTATTGAGCAATGAAGTTAAACCCACTAGCAGAACTGTCACCTAAAGTCTTTTGAGAAATGGCACTTAGAGTGTCGCCAGACTTAATGGTATAGCTAATCCATTGATAAGTTTTACCGCCATAATTGAAGGTGTTGGCTACTGAAGTCGGAGTAGGCGTAGGAGTCGGGATTGGTGTCGGAGTAGGAGTCGGTGTTGGAGTAACTGGAGTAATTACTTCAAATGTCTCAACCGTATAACTTCCAGTTGCCCCTACCTCTCGACTGCTCACCCGCACAAAGCGATCACTAGCATTAGCCGCAAACTCGATATATGTTTTATTCCCAATTGAATAGTTAGTTGTACTAGGACGTTTAACGTCAGAACTGATACCAGTTAGATATAAATCAACATTAGGAGTGAAGCCATTGCCTGTCACAACAACTCGCACATTTTTGGTGCCATTAAAACCTGTCACCAAGTAGTCATCATAAAAATAGCCAACATTAGTTGACGACTGAACATCAGAAGTAGTCAAAGTACCATTTGCACTTTGTCCTAAAGCGATACTACTAGGAATGGAATTAGTAGCTCGCAACGTGTAACTAGTATTCTTCAGATCACGAAGATTAACCTCTGCCAAGTATGTTCCTTCGGACAACTCGACAGTCACTGTCTCAGGTGTTGTCCCAGAACTTATGTTGCTACCACCGAAGAAATTAGGATTTGTCAAACTTCTGATAGACAAATCTGCATCTGCTGAAAGACCATCTAAACGAAAAGTTACTCTCGTCCTATTGTCAATAGATGAATCTTTTGGCACATAAAATTTAAAGACATCCTTTAAATCTGCTAAACCAACAAACTCATTAACACTCACACTAGTTCCACTCAAATTTCCCAAATCACGCGCTTTGTCGCTAGTTTCCCCAGCCGTGTCTACAGGGGCATAAACCACTTCTGCCGCATAGCCACCATTAAGATAAATAGTAGTTCCAGTATTCGCGTATCCACGAGATTTATCATAGACATCAGACTGATAGATATACTGACTTATAGGCAACTTACCTAGATTGATTGAGAAGTTTGCTACTTTACTATCTGTTACCGACTGAGTAAAGCTCTTGGTAATGAAAGTCTGTCTAAAGTTTCCATCCTTTGATTGTAGATAAAGTCGAGCCTCATCAATATCTAAAGCTCCATTAGCATCAAATACACTACCAGTAACAATAACGTCCTGACTCGAACCGTAGATCCCACTAAAATTCCACTTAACATTGGTTGGGACAACATTTGTAGAAACAGTAAACAGATTTAGAGTATAGGGCGTACTTGTAGAGTTACTAGAACTCACCACCAAAGCATAGTTACCAACAAGATTAGAAAATACAGGAGTCCAGTTAGCCTGTCCACTACTATTTTGAGTGCTAATCGAAGTCAGAGAACCGTTGGCTTCGATACGCGATAGCTGCAAAGTAATTGGAGTCGTTAAACCGCTAAACGCTGTCGATACATTACCGAGCGTACCGACATTAAACTTCATCCAATCCGCAGGATCGCTACCACCGATCGCATCTTTCAAATTGACTGGATTACTAGGAACTAGATAGCCCAAGTCTTTACCTTGGCTCAACGAATTACCAATCGCATCATTAGCCACCAAACTTTGTGCACTTACATCAAGGCGATACTGCACATCAGTATCAGACTGAACATTATTGATTTGTACATAATACTTACCAGCCTCAAGTGTCTCTATCAGGGTCTGTGGTACACCATTGGAGTTAGAGGCAGATCTGATGCTTCCGTTTTTATCGTTGTACAGACTAACTCCCAGAGTTGCTTTTCCTACAATCGGTACAACATTCAAGCTAACGCTACTCTTAGAGCCAACTGTAAACGAATAATAATCAAAACTGTCAGTACGATCGATATAATCAGTTGCGCTCTTCAAACCAACAATATTACCAAGGTCAAACGCACTGGAATTGTTAAAACCAGCATTATCGTATCGAACCGTAGGAGTTGCCTGTAGATTCAAAGCAAATGAAGAAGGAATCGTATAAGGATTATACGTTATAGGATCGTAAGTCGGTGAAGTTTGCAGATAATAAGTACCAGCCTTTAGAGTAGTACCAATGTCGGGACGCAATCCGATATCGTTATAACTGCTGTCTTTCACTTTAAGACTAATTCCATTTGGCAGATTGGTAGAAGCCTTAACAATTGAGTTCTGATCTACCTTAAAACGATAGAGATCCTTATTACTGTTTCCAACAGCATTGAGATTTCTATTCAAAGTGCCAATGTCAGAAACAAATGAGTTTGTCTTAACAGACAAGGTATAGCCCGCATCTACAACATTGTTGGTGTCACCCAGTTGTAAATAGTACCAACCAACTTGATTGAATATATAGTCCTGATTAAATGTATTAGTAGAATAAAACCCAGATGAGTTATAGGGATTAGAAACATCACTTGGATAGAAGAGCTTAAAGCCAATCGTTCCAGCACTAACAACATTGGTAGGCTTAATCTCTATACTTGCTTTCAATGGCTCAGCGACATAGAAAGAAATAAAATCTTCTTTATCACCTTTACCAATGCGATCGCTAAATGTTACGGATGAAGTCGTCAAAGTGCCAAGATTTTTAGCAGTTGCACGAGTATCTCCTGCTAGATCGATAGGTAATGCTGCTGTCCCCGTTACAGAGATAGCCCCAAAATCATTGCCTAGTAATTGCCCAGCATTATTCGCCTCATTGGTTTCCGCAATCACATTCTTATAATCAGCAACAGCCTTAATAAAATAAGACTTATCACCCTTATAAAAAGCATTGCCCTGACTAGGCAAAGTCAAAGTTCCCTTAAGCACAGCACTGGTAGACTTTGCATCTAATCCACCAACATTAATCTCGCCCAAGAAAATATCGCCAGTCGTAGACTTTGCATCCGATGACAAATACAGACCAACCTTAGAAGCACCTACCGCATCCGTACCATCATTACGAACCGTGTAGGAATAATCAACCGTCCCACCCGCCTTAACTGCACTTTGATTCAGCACCAGCAAAGTACCAAAAAGGTCGTTACTTTGCTTTCCAGTAATGCTAAACCTTGCATCACTACTATCAATAACTGCCGAATTAGTTACACTCCTGATACGGATTTCATAATCACTACCCAGCGAAACCCAATTAGGCGTACCCGAAGCCGAATTTGTCACAATATCCGTAGGCACAATCCAATTAAAACTACCCGTACTTGGAGTCGAAGTCGTGATATTGCGATAGAAGCTACCACCCTTAAACAGATCGATTCTGACATTTTCAGCAATATTATCTAGCCATGTAATACTTGCCACCCCACCGCGCAAAACACTATTTCCCCCATTAGGACTCGTCACCCTCACAAAAGGCAAGGGTGCTGTCGAAACACTCCCAGGAGCGACTGAAGCAACACCAGTCACTAAAGGTGTAGTAGCAAGCGGAATAATTGGGAGCGATATCGGAGCCGAAAGTTTGAGGGAATAGCTAGTAACATCTGCTCCTGGTAAAGCAACAACGACTTCCCCACTCTTTTCACGATACAAATTTATATAGTAGATACCAGCACTTAAATTTCGACTGATCGAATCTGTACCTGTTCCAGTACTGTAAGAACCTTGAAGTAGAGAACCCTGCTCATTGAAAAGACGCAAATTAACGTTGCGGGTAAGCCCAGATAAATCAGCCGTAAATACACTGGGTGAATTAACTTGGAACTTTAAATAATTATTACTGACACTCCCACCCAATGAACCAGTAAACACCTGCGAAGTCGCGCCCAATACTCCTATGCCCTGAGCCGTCTGCAAGGAAGTTGCTGAAGCACTTACAGCCGCCATTTCTACAAGTAGTTGCTGACCACTAACGTCAAATATCCCATAATCGCTTTCCGAATTAATTCGTAATTTCTCAGAAGAGCTAAGGTTTACACCAAACAACAAATTCTTAGCAAGTTCACCCTCATCACCTTGAATATCCACACCAACGCGATCATCTAACCAGTGAAAAGTTTCTTCAACTAGCACGCCTACCGCACCAAATATCGAATTAACTGGCGCAGCATTAGATTGAAATAAAGAATCCGAAAGATAGATTTTTTGCGTAGAGCTGGCATACGCGCCATCTGCACCATTCATGTCGGCGGCAGAAATAACCTGTACGGATGGTAATTGACCAAAGTCGCCAACTCTCCATTGACTAATAACCAACTGAAATTCTGCCGTATTTGTCTTATCTCCAAAAACCTGAGAGAACAAATCAGGATTACTAGCAGCTTGTTGTAGCTTTGCCTTAACAATACCAAAGACATCTGGAAGCGGATTTGCGCCGAAAGATGAAACATCGACATCTTTGCTCACATCAAAACTAGACCCTGCATTCTGGTTCTCAAACATGATATTGTCCTGTTAAATGATTTAGCCCCGTATCTTCCTGACTGCAACTTAAAAGCTAGACTCATCCCCCCAGTCATAGTGGCATTTCTTGTGTCACTATGTGAACTCTAAATTTTTGCTTTGTTTCTGGTCTTCCAAAACAATACCCGAAATAATTGGAAATACAACTTAGAAAAGTTATCAAAAAGTTATATGATTTTTTTGAGACAAAGTTGACTGAGCAAAGTACGTTTTTCTGAAGGCGATCAATCCCTTTGTTAAAGAGAAGGAACTAAACTTACAAGTTCAGGGTAATAAATGGGTGATTCAGAAGTAAAATAAATAAGAATTCTTAAATAAAAAACGTGAAATTTTTCCTGCTTAGCTGGATGACGATCGCAGTTCTAAGCCTAAAACTTGTGTATGTTCACCGCGTGCTTGAGTTACACCAATGGTGCGTTCGGAGGCTTCGATCATCGGGCGGCGCAGGCTGACCACGATAAATTGAGCGAGACTGGCTTGTTTGCGTACCATTTTTGATAGCCGTTCCACATTAGAGCCATCGAGAAACATATCGACTTCATCGAAGGCATAGAAGGGAGAAGGACGATAGCGCTGCAATGCGAAGATAAAACTGAGAGCAGTCAGGGATTTTTCGCCACCAGACATTGATGATAGGTTCTGAACTTGCTTGCCTTTAGGGTGAGCAACTAGGGTTAAGCCGCCACTGAGGGGTGCATTGGGATTTTCTAGTTGTAAAAAGCCATCGCCATCAGATAGCTCTGAGAATATTTCTTTGAAATGTCCATTCACAGCATCAAAGGCTTGCATAAAAGCGCGTTGACGCAATGTGGTAAAGTTCTCAATTCTAATTAATAGTTCTGTGCGCTCTTGGTTGAGAGTTTCCAAGCGGCTACTGAGTTCATCAAGACGCTCCGATGTTGCCTCATATTCGGCGATCGCCATCATGTTGACAGGCTCCATAGACTGAATGCGCTTGAGGAGGCGACGTTGCTCTAGTTGTAACTGTTCGAGGGTCATGTCTTCAGGTACTTCAGGAACAATATCAGGCAGTTCAATGAGTTCTAATTGCTCAATGAATTGGGCAATTTGTTGTTCTAGTTCAACTTGACGTTCACGAGTCTTTTGTAACTGCCATTCCTGTTGTTGGTATTGTTGCTGCTGCATCCGCAGTGCTCGCTCGGCGGCATCACGTTCTTGTTTTGCCCCACCAATGGTTTGTTCTAGGCTCTCCAGACGACTTTGATAAGAGGCGATCGCCTGTTCAGTTTGCTTAATTTGCAATTGCACTTGCGAAGTATTATTAATCAATTCAGCTTGGTTACTGCGAAGTTCTTGCAGACGACCTTGGCGCTGCGCCATCTTTTCAAGGGCAAGCTTATGCTGATTTTCTAATTCACCAAACCTTTGTTTCGCAGTACGCAGTTCGATTTCTGCCGCATTTAAGAGAGCCTCTTGACCTTGGAGGCTTTCTTGCGCCTGTAGCCAACGGGTATGGGTTCCCGACTTTTCCAGTTCCGCTAATTCCGCACGTTTAACTAATAACTTGGCTTCTAGTTCGGCAATATTGCCATCCAGATTATTTAATTGCGCTTGTCCGATTTCAATGGCGGTACGGGTTTGTTGGATTTGATCTTGCAAGCGCGAGCGATCACGGTTGTTGCGTTCGATTTGTTCATAAATGCGATCGCGCTGAAGTTGTGCCTCACGGTGGGTGGTTCGTGCTGCTTGCAACTGTTCTTCGTATTTGGCAATGCCCGTCAATGCGCCGCGCAAACGTTGATTGAGTCGCGCCAGCATTTGATCGATTTCCAAGAGGCGATCGCGCAATTGCTTCGTTTCAGATGACTCCGCAGGCTTGGCATTACCAAAATGGAGACTGTTATGTAACGGTGCACTACCGCCCGTCATAGCTCCTGAAGTTTCTAGAATTTCCCCCTCTAGCGTTACCATTCGGTACTTGCCTATGTGAAATCTGGCTTGATTGAGATTCTCAAATACCAGCGTATTGCCAAACACAAAGGAGAAAACATCTTGATAGCGGTCTTCGTAGGTGACGAGATTAAAGGCATAGTCGATCGCCCCTAATTTTTGGGCTTCGGTGCGGGATGGGAATCGTGCTGCCTGTAATTTATTCAAGGGTAAAAAAGTTGCTCTTCCAGCCCGTTCTCTCTTGAGTAAAGCGATCGCTTCGGCAGCAACTTCATCATTTTCAACAACCAAATTTCCTAATCTGCCACCCGCGCAGATTTCCAGCGCCAACTGATAGCGTGGTTCCACCAGTCCCAATTGGGCGACCAATCCATAAACCCCTGACATATCTGCTTCGATAATTACCTGTGAAGCTTTTGTCCCTTGGACTTCGCGGCTTGCCTGTACCTGAGCTTCGAGTTTATCCAATTGTCTAGATTTTACCCGCTGTTCCTGATTGAGGCGATCAATGGTTTCATTTTGCAGTTGTACTTCTAATTGGGCTTCTGCCAGATTTTTGGCAAGGGTTTGCACTAGGGACTCTGCACCGCTAACCTCGGCTTCCTGCAACCTTAGGGCATCTTCTAAGGATTGATTAGAGAGCATATCGACGCTGTAGCGCCCTTCACCCGCGAGGATTTCTTTGAGTTCCTTTTCTTGCGATTCTAACTGGAGCGATCGCTGATTTAGTACTTCCCTAACCCGAGTTTGTTCTTGCTTTTGCGGATCAAGCTCGGCTTGGGCTTGATCGACATCTTGACGCAACTGAGTTTGCTGACGCACCCATTCTGAAGATGCTGAGGCGATCGCCTGTACTTCCTTGCGATATTGGGAAACAATCGCCGATTGTTGATCCCGCGACTTCTCTGCCGTAACTGCGGCATCGTCCTGAAGCTGTTTTTGCGATTCTAATTGAGTTGATTCTGATAAGTGGCGATCGATTTCCTCTTGGGTGCTGACAATATGATTTTGGTTGTTTTGATAGGAGCTAGTTAGGGCTTGCTGTTGCCGTTGCAAACCGCGCAGTTCCGCTTGCTGTGCCGACAGGTTGCTCGATACTGCTAGATACTCCTCTTCGCCGAGAGTATGCACGCGATCGCTGAGTTCATTAAGATGCACTGTCCCAGTTTCGATTGCCTGCGAGAGTTCCATCAAGGACTTCTCAATATTTCCACATTGTTCGCGATTGTTAATCAGTTCAACGTTACGCAGAGATTGCTGATAGGTGATCTCACGCTGTTGCAGCACTGCTTCCGAGGCTTCCATGCGTTCATATTCCAAGCGCAGAGCTTTATATTTCTCCGCCTTGACGCGATCGCCCTTTAACTTCTCCTTATTCGCGATCAATTCCTGCTCAACAATACGGAATCGCTCTTCCTGCGCTTTTACGTCGTCGAGCTTGTCCTTGGCTGTAGCAATCTTGCGATCGAACTCGCCCACCCCTGCCAACTCATCAATAATCTCTCGCCTTTCCCTCGAATTCATCGAGATAATGCCCGTGACATCCCCTTGTAATACCACGTTGTAGCCTTCAGGATAAATACGGAACTTGGCTAACTGTTCATGGAGTTCACTCAAATTGCAAGGGGTTCCATTAATGTAATAAGTGGAAGTGTAAGTCCCCTGACTCGTCACCCGCAACTTCCGCATGACTGTCCATTCACCCGCAGTCGCCACATTAGCGATCGCCCCTTCACTCTGTAACGCTGCTATTTCCGCCTCTTCTAAGGCAAAGGTGACGATCACACTCGCCTCCACCATCCGCCCACTTTTGCTGTGAGCTTGGTTGACTAAGTCTGGCAAGCGATCGGCTCGCATCCCCTTCGACCCTGCCAACCCCAGCGCAAACAGCAAGGCATCCAAAATATTCGACTTACCCGACCCATTTGGCCCCGAAATTACCGTAAATCCCTGCAACAATGGGATCGACACGGTGGAACCGAAGGACTTAAATCTAGTGAGTTCTACATTTTTAATGTACATAATGGCGATCTGGGATGCGATCTTAGGGGGAATGGTTGGACGGCAATCGGGCTATGCTGGTTTTTGACAGTCCAAAAGTGCCAATACGTTATCACATCTTGTCAAAAATGGTATAGGTATGGCTAAAATTTCATCTTATTACCAATCACTGCCTGCGCCACCACCATCGCTACTACCGCCTCCAAAATCACTAGAGGAACTTCCATAATCGCCACTATAGGAACTGTCATAGCTACTAGAATCACTACTAGAACTGCTATAGCTAGAATCGCTAGAACTGTAGTCACTAGAACTGTAGTCACTAGAACTATAGTCGCTCGTATAACTGCTAGCTGTAACTATGTCTTCGCGCTGATCGTAAGCAAAAACACAGCCGCAGAAATGACAGGTATACACCGTTTGCTTCACTAATCGAGTAGAGGAAATCTTCTCTTTTTGTTGGCGATCGCTCTTTTTATTCTTTTTAGGTGGGGCGATCGCTTTTTCGATAGTCTGTTCTGAAACGTCAACTGCATAGGACTTACAATGGGCGCAAATACTAGCGCTCCTATCAATGCGTTGAACTAGATAAACCTGTTCTCTTAGGAGGGGTAAGTTCAGTTCAGATTCTCGCCATCCCCGAAATTCTAATTTCCCTAGCGATCGCGCCGCTAATTCCTGTGGAGTTAGTACATTTTCGATTTCTTGTTCTGTTAGTTCTTGGGGAGGCTTACCTGTGCGATCGCTACGATAATCTCTCTGCCGCTTCAAACTCAAATAAGGATTTACCAAAATTGCCCAAGCCAAAGCAATTATAGTCCCGACCAACAACATGACAATGATTCCATTTTCACTCCAAGCTGTCGTCATTAAAAAGCCAAAAAAGCCACTCAACAACGACAGTAATCCCGCAATTAAGAGTGATACTCCCACTGAGAGCCAAGGCAAACTAGGGGAAATAATGCGACTAATCAGCAGTCCCCACAGCCATCCCATACTGCCAGCCAGTCCAAAGACAACCCAAGTCATGCGATCGCTTTGCCAAAATTCGGCTTCAGGATGCATCAAGACAAATTGCCAAAATCCATATATCAATCCAATTCCCAATATCCATCCACTCGCTAAAATATTGATGGCTAAGTTAGGGATTTTAACTTCGCCGCGATCGCTTTTAAGTGGGTAAACTTGAGCGAGTAAGGCAGGAAATGAATAGGAAGCTAATGGCTGAGAAGAGGGAAATGATTCAGTGTTAAATCCTTGGGTGGGGATAGGTACTTGGATCGGCGTGAAGCTTAACGACAGCACTTGCACCGTGCTAAGAAGCGCCCAACCTGTACCAATGGCTACCATGAGCCAAGGAATCCCCACAAAGATCATCGGCATCCAATTTGGAAAAATCGTATTAGGAAGTCGTGATTCTAAGCGTTGGGCGATCGTATTTACACCTTGTATAATTCCTGTTCCAAATTGCTGCTGCTTAAATGATGGTACTATCTCTTTTTGAATTAAAGCCCCAACTTCTCCATCGGGTAGTATTGTATTTAATCCTTTGCCAGTAACAATTTCAATGCGTTGATCGCTTTTGCTGATCAACATTAACACCCCATTGTTCGTTTCTCTTTTACCTATACCCAATGTGTTAAATAGCTTGACTGCAAAGATCCGTGCAGATGCTTCTGCTTCGATTTTTGGGATAGTTATGATCGCGAATTCAGCGCTGGTTCTACCAACTAGCTTGTTGATGCGAAGATTCAAGTTTAATTCTGTTTGCCAGTCCAACAATTCAGCGCGATCATAAATCCACTGCTGCTTCCCATCCTTTTGTTGTGGACTAATCCAATCGCTGATCGAATCAGCGATCGCAATCGGTTGCACCAACAGTAGGCTTGCTAAAACTATGCCAATCAATAAGCCTAAGTTTTGATGGAAGCTCTTGAAAAAAGACATAGCATTTAATAGCTTACTTGTGACTACCCTAGCAATATATCCTAATACCAAGTAAAGAAATGGCGTAGCCATTTCTTTATTTAAAGACCCATACTGGGTTTGGTTTTCAATTCTCAAAAGTGTAGTTATACTTTTGGGAATTGGTATTACTCCCTTCCTACTCAAAAATTATGTGGTGCGGCGCTTCACGTCGCCAATCATCTTATTCAATCCTAATAAAAAAGCACCGCTTTAAGGCGGTGCTTTTTTTAAATAACAGAACTGTTACTTATTTGCCTGACCTTCTTCACGGCTGGCTGTTTGAATATACAGGGTTAACAAGAAAACAGTAGGTACAAATACGGCTAACACAGTTGCCAATAAACCAAGAAAATTAACTTCCATAATTTTGATTCTCTATTTTGATTTTATTTTAAATACCAAGTAGATCAGCACAATTAAAACCTGAAATCAAAGATTATTTCGCCCGCGTAGCGTTTGGAATAACCTTTTTGGTTTCTAGGTTACTTATGCCTAGCTACTTACTAAAACTATTTATATATTAAGCGAAAGCAATGCTTACTATTGCCAAAAATGTTGTGAATTTTACAGTGTAGCGGTTGTTGTTTAGATCCAAGATGTGGATGAAGCGTTTTCACTCACATCTTGGGACTGTATCTAGAGCTAGATCACTAAGCATCCCAGAGCTTACTGATATTCTTTTCTAAACGCTCTTCGGCTTCAGCAAACACCTGCGCTGAACTCTCCAGCATTTCTCCTGCGTGAAGTTCTAGCAACTTTGTGGAAAGGGCAATGCGATCGCGTGACTGATCGATATCGACCACAACCGCTTTAATCATGTCGTTGATTTGGAATACGCGCGTGGGGTCGCTAACAGGCTTTTGACTGATTTCCTTATTGTGCAGCAGCCCTGAAACACCAGCAAACTCAACAAACACGCCAAAAGGACGAATATTGCTGACTCGACCACTGATCAACTGACCTTTAGATAGTTGGGTCATGGCGGCTAGCTTAGCGGCTTGACGATTGGATAATACTAGCTTCTTGCGAGTCTCATCGGCTTCTAGCACCATGACAGGTAACTTTTTGCCGATCAACTTGGGCAGGTCAGTCGCATCGGATAGGTGCGATCGCGGCACAAACCCCCGCAATCCAACACAATCAACAGTGACACCGCCACTATTTGTCCCAATCACCTTAGTTTCAAAAACCGTTGACTCAGCTTGATAGTCGCGAAGGGTTTGCCAAGCTTGTTTAAACAGGAGCCGACGCACAGATAACTTAACTTCACCGTCAGCGTTCTGATTGCTAATGATTAGAAATTCATACTCATTACCAATGGGGAAAGCGTCGCCACTGGAACGTGAAGAACCACTGAGGCTAGCCTCATCAATCGGCAGAAAGCCCAAAGACTTAGCGCCAATATCAACATAAATGCCACTGCTTTCCACTGACACCACCTTACCCTTGACAATCTGTCCCACTACAAATTCGTAATTGTGTTGAGCGAGGGCATTGGCAAAGTCGTCGGCAGAGAAGGACTGAATATTTGTTGTGGCGTTCATGGATATGAATATGCGTAGCGTTGCTTGCGTGTAATTTAGTGTAATTGTCTCACAGCAACGATAAAGAATGTGAGGTAAATCTTTCTTTACTCAAAATTGCTGTGCTTTTTGAGCCTTATGTGGCTACCCTCTGGCGATTACCCATTAGGTAAACAGCAAAAAATCCAACTATTACTACATCAATTACCACTGCAACTCCTGCTTTTTCAAGGTATGCCCTGCCGTAGATCATGACTAAGCTAACGAAGAGCAACTTACTAATAATTGATATACATAGGATCAGTGACCGACTTTGGGAGTTAAACGCGCCATAGATTTGGATCGCTCCCACCAGTGTGATCAAAGCACCCCAATTACGAACGATGATTTCAGAAAGCTGTCCTTCTAGAGAAGCACCGAAGAAATAGTTCAAGGCAGCCTGTGGTGCGATCGCGGCATAAAACAATGTGCAAGTTAGTACTCCCGATACAAGCATGATCCATTTGATTTGGTTAGCAATCAGTTTCATTGTTTTTTTGCTTGAAAATTTATAGCAATTTTAAATATTTAGAAGAGGCTTCGACGCTTCGACAAGCTCAGTGCATCGCTTCGCTCAGCCAGCATTATACGTTGGCTGAGCGAAGCCGAAGCCCTAACTCTTATTTGAAACAGCTATACAGCGCTTTGAGCCTTCTCCAAAGCCCAAATACTCCAAAGCCCAAATACCCAAATAATAGTGGCGCACTGACACTATCATTTGGGCTTTACGTCTTAACCTAAGAATCAGTGGTGCGGCGTGAAGCGCCGCACCACTGATTCTTAGGTGGGAAGGGAGTAGACAGTATAGTAAGTAGCTGGGCAAAGTGTCACTTTTCCTTTATGACACCTTTTTTGCCAATGCACTAGACTATATGAATAGTTAAATCAACCAATTACCGCACGACGGGGTTAGTAAGGAGCGATAGGCAGTGATGTCTTCTAGAAAACAAGTCTTTTGGGCAAATGTTTGGCAGCGCGTCAAAGTGGCAGTTATCAGTATATCGATAATGCAGAGTGTGGCGATCGCCGCGCCGACATCCGTAAAAGCTGATGCTGAGGGTTCTGCAACGATTAGCTACACCGAGCTACTTGCCAATGTCAAGGAAAATAGAGTCCAAAAAATCGATCTAGAAAGTAACGGACTTTCAGCCGAAGCTGTCTTAAAAGATGGGCGCAAAGTTAGGGTTGACCTCATTGCCCGTGATGGCAATACTGAGCTAATCAAAACTCTCCGTGAAAACAATGTTGATATTGCCGTCAAAGCTCAGCAGCAACCAACCCTAGTCTGGCAGTTGGTTAGCACTTTTCTTGTACCAATGCTCTTGATTTTTGTCTTGTTAATGGTGTTGCGCCGCCTTAGCAATGCCCCTGGCGGTCCAGGACAAACCCTTAGCTTTGGCAAAACCAAGGCGAGATTTTCGCCAGAGGCAAAAACAGGGATTATGTTTGAAGATGTGGCGGGCATCGACACCGCTAAGGAAGAGTTGCAGGAAGTTGTAACATTTCTTAAACAACCCGATCGCTTTACAGCGGTGGGAGCAAAAATTCCTAAGGGCGTACTGTTAATTGGCCCTCCTGGAACTGGTAAAACTTTGCTGGCTAAGGCGATCGCAGGGGAAGCGGGAGTACCTTTCTTTTCGCTGTCAGGTTCAGAATTTGTAGAAATGTTTGTCGGCGTTGGGGCTTCTCGCGTTAGAGACTTGTTTCAAAAAGCGAAGGACAATGCTCCCTGCATCATTTTTATTGATGAAATTGACGCGGTTGGTCGTCAACGCGGATCGGGCATCGGTGGCGGCAACGATGAGCGCGAACAAACCCTTAACCAGATGCTCACGGAAATGGATGGCTTTCAGGGCAACTCTGGTGTAATCGTGGTGGCGGCGACTAATCGCCCCGATGTTCTCGACAGTGCTTTGCTGCGTCCAGGACGTTTTGATCGCCAAATTACCGTGGACTATCCCGACTATAAGGGTCGTCAAGAGATTCTCAAAGTCCATGCGCGTAATAAGAAGCTAGAAGAGAATGTCTCGATTGAGGCGATCGCCCGTTTAACCCCAGGATTTGCAGGCGCAGACTTGGCAAACTTGCTCAATGAAGCTGCCATTCTGGCGGCGCGGCGTTATAAAGAGGCGATCGGGGAACTGGAAATTGCCGATGCCATTGATCGGATTACGATTGGACTAAGCATGAAGCCGATGCTGGACAGTTCTAAAAAGCGTCTAGTTGCTTACCACGAAGTCGGTCACGCCTTGGTGATGACCTTACTCAAAAATGCATCCCTGCTGGACAAGATCACGATTGTGCCAAGGTCTGGCGGTATCGGTGGCTTTGCCAAGGGTGTACCTGATGAAGAGTACGGACTAGAATCACGATCGCAAATTCTTGACACGATTACGATGATGCTCGGTGGTCGGGCTGCTGAGGAAGTGGTGTTTGGTGATGGCGAGATTACCACGGGTGCATCAGGGGATTTCCAACAGGTTGCCAAATTAGCGCGGATGATGGTGACTCAGTTTGGAATGTCCGATCTAGGCTTGGGCGCATTGGAATCGGAAACAGGCGAGGTCTTTTTAGGGCGTAACTTCATGCCCCAGAGTGACTACTCAGTCAAGTTAGGCGATCGCATTGATCGTCAGATTCGCCAAATTGCTCAAACCTGTTACGACACTGCGAAGCAACTCATTGAAGAAAACCGTGATCTTTGCGATCGCCTAGTGGACATCTTGCTTGATGTGGAAACCCTAGACGGTGAAGAGTTCCGCAAGATCGTTGCTGAGTACACAAAGCTTCCTGAAAAGAGAACCGCGTTTGTGAAGTTTTAGACCAAACCCAATAGACAAATTACAACGCTTTTCAATTGCGAAACCAATTTTGAGATTTTCAGCGCCTTCGGCGCTGAAAATCTCAAAATTGGTTTTTAAAAGCCCGCCTCTGGCGGGCTTTTAATTTGGTTAAAAATACTGCAAAAATATGAAGGACTAGCTTGGCTAGTCCTTCATATTTTTTAGGCTCACCATGACGACGATCGCTTATCTTGGCCCCGCAGGTACATATTCAGAAATGGCAGCCCTGCGATATTTGCAGATTTGTCACCCAAATTTAGAACTTGATCCTTCAAGGATGTGTCCCTATCCCACGATTCCGCAGACGATCAACGCCGCCGAACAGGGTCATGTCGATATTGCTGTTGTCCCTGTCGAAAACTCGATCCAAGGCGGCGTAACGATGACCCTCGATAGCCTCTGGCAATCGGAGTCCTTACAAATTCAAAAAGCGATCGTTTTGCCGATCGCCCATGCCCTAATTAGCCGAGCCACAAACCTCGATCAAGTTCAAGTTATCTACTCCCACCCCCAAGCTCTCGCACAGTGCCAGCAATGGATAGAGCAGAACTTACCCACAGCGCAACTAATTGCCACTGACTCCACCGCCGATGGCGTAGCAAATGTATCTAGAGATCAATCAATTGCCGCGATCGCTTCCCAAAGGGCTGCCGAAATTTATCAAGAGCCGATTCTGCAATATCCGATCAACGATCAACCAGATAACTGCACCAAGTTTTTGATTCTTGGGCGGACTCCCTTAGCGATCGGGGCGCATTCCTCCTTAGCCTTTAGCCTGAAGCGCAATATGCCTGGAGCCTTGGTGAAGCCCTTATTAGTATTTGCCGATCGCCAAATCAACCTCAGCCGCATCGAATCTCGCCCCACTAAGCGATCTTTAGGTGAATACATCTTTTTTATAGATATTGAAACGCCTGTGGGTGATCCTAACTTTGCGGAAGCGTTAGCGGAACTGCGATCGGTTACTGAGAATTTAAAAATTTTAGGAAGCTATGAAGTGATTGAGTCCTGATCCTCCCCCCGATCCAACGAATAGATATTGCGGCGCTTAGTAATATCTATTCTTTATAGCAATTTTAAACATTTAGAAGAGGCATCGCTTCGCTCAGCCAACGTATACTGCTGGCTGAGCGAAGCGATGCACTGAGCTTGTCGAAGCGTCGAAGCCCTAACTCTGTATTTGAAACAACTTTAACTGGGAAAGAGAGTAAATGAAGAAATGGCTTTGCCATTTCTTCATTTGAAAATTCTTACTGGGACTAGTTTTACAGCAAAGCAAGGTTTGCTTAGGACATAAAACCAGAAGATGAGTGGTGGAGCTTCGCGACGCCACTCATCTTCTAGGGTTTTGATTTGTATTAGCTAACTCTTGCTTTGCTATAAATCACAAAAATATTGGCATAATTTAGTAAATTGGAATCACATGGGTATAGTGGAAAACGTATCCATCTTTTGGGTTATTAAAATCTAAAGAGCATTTTTGAGATATCTGCAAGTAATGATTATTAAAGAACTAGATCGCATTGAAACAAATGATCCCTTGGCACAGGCAGGATTTCGCGCCGAATCTCAGTTAGCTTTTTATCTCAACCGTGAATTTAAAGACGATCCACTATTTCTGATTTTCAATAATCTCCGCTTTGAAAAGGAGGAAGACGCTTGCCAGATCGATCATTTAGTATTGCATCGGTATGGGATGGTCATTATCGAGAGTAAGAGCGTGACAACTTGTGTTGAAGTAAATGAACTTGGTGAGTGGAAGCGGTTGTTTAATAATGCTTGGCAAGGAATGCCTTCACCAATTCTGCAAGCTCAAAGACAGAGTAAATTTATCAAGGCTTATTTAGAGGCTAATGTTGAGACTTTGCTGAATAAGAAACTTTTTGGCAATCAGTCACATTTTGCGAAGATGCCCATTGATGTATTAGTAGCAATTTCCGACTCTGGTATCATTCAGCGCCCCAAAAATGACAAATTAAATAATGTGTTCAAAGCCGATCAAATCCCCGATAAAGTCAGAGAAATTGTTGCTGAATATCAAAAAATTGACAGCTTGCTGAACTTTAGCTTGAAATCCGCGTATTTACTTGATGTGAATGAAATCCTAAGGATTAGGGATTTCTTGTTGGCAAATCATAAACTTCCAAAGGCTAAATCTTCGCTGGGTAATCTACACAGTAAGCCAGTAAGCTCTACTTCATCAGATTTTCCAGTAATTGAAAATCCTTCAATCTCAAAACCAATCTCTACTGTCAAATCAACAGCACCCCAGAAAAAAGTTATTCCTGAAACACGAAATATCAATAAAAATGTAGGTGTTACCAGTAAACCAGTCATTAAAGTTGTGAAACCAACTTCAAATTGCTCCCACTGCCAAAGTCAAAATCTATCAATTATGTATGTTCGCAATTACTTCTTTAAATGTAACGATTGCGATAAAAATACAGCGATTAAAAACATTTGTGCTACCTGTGGCGATCGCTCCAAAATCAGAAAAAGTGGTTTGCAATTTTTTATTGAATGTGAAAAATGCGGCACATCACAGCTATTTCATACCAATCCAGCCAGTAAGCCTTAAGAATAATTGCATTTAATCAAAAATTGGCAGTGCGGCGCTTCGCGCCGCCGCAAGATGATTATTTCCGAGAATGGGCTAATCGCTTATTGCGTAGCAACACATTACTGCCCTCATTAGTTTGCTCAATCACCAGAAGCGGCGTGGGTTTAGCCGTTTGATCCCAACTGATTACAGCTAGCTTTCCTTGGATCGTGGGTTGCCAATTACGATTTTCATCAGAAGCCGACACAAAGTTTTCTAATCCAGTTGCCAAGTCTTTGAGAATACTCTGTGAACCGTGGGTTGGTATTTTCGCTAGCTTTACATGAATCCGAAATAGAGTTCTAATTTGAGAGTCATCATGGTGTTCAGGTTGGAATGAAACATCAAAAGTTACATCAACCTTACGGACTTGTCCGCCATCCTCATCCGTTGGCATTAGCGCAGGAGTAACCTTTTGGCGAAGGTTGACCTTAATTTGTGCCAAGATTACCTCACAAAAATGCGATTCTTCCATTCGCATACTCAGGTAGTCAAGGTTAAACTCACGAGAATGGATGAGATCAGGATTATGCTCATGTTCGTCAATGGTATGTAGCGCCAATTTGAACTTTTTAGCAATATCGTGATTTTTTAGCCGCTCGACTTTAAGTTGTTGTCTTGCTTGTCGCAGTTGCCAAAACTGATAGATATTTACCCCGATCGCACTCAGAAGAAAAAATCCCAGTAAGCCGATGCCACCAGCATTTTGCAAAGGCAAAGTGGTCTGCTCAAAATTTCCCCATGCTCCTTCGCGATCGCCTGTTTGAACAGCAATGATCGTCTTTAAATTATCCAGCATAGTCGTTTACCCCTTGTCCAACCTAAAAGTTTTCAGTTCCTATTCCCCCTATACCAATTATTCCCAAGTCCCTCAAAAATACTAAGTAGCTAGGGAAAAGGTTGTTTCGCACGCTTCGCGTGCGAAACAACCTTTTCCCTAGCTACCTATAATTCAACGCTTTGCACTTAACTAAATCCCAAAGAGAACAGTGAAAGCGCGGCTTTGCCGCGCTTTCACTGTTCTCTCTATACTAATGTAAGTAAGTAGCGAACCTAAAAAGCTGTCCTGCCCGCTGCGCGGGCAGGACAGCTTTTTAGGTTTATAGTGCTTTTAGCCAAACTTGCCAGAAACATATTCTTGAGTTTGCTGTTTGCTAGCTGAGTTGAAAATAATTTTGGTGTTATTAAATTCCACTAACTCACCCAAATACATAAATGCCGTAAAGTCGGATATACGCGCAGCCTGTTGCATATTGTGGGTCACGATCAAGACCGTAACCTTGTTTCTGAGTTGGGTCACCAGTTCCTCAATGCTGGATGTCGCGATCGGGTCAAGAGCCGAAGTTGGTTCGTCAAACAGCAACATTTCAGGATCGGTTGCCAAAGCTCTTGCGATACATAAACGTTGCTGCTGCCCACCTGACAAGTTAAAAGCCAAATCATTTAACCGATCCTTCACTTCATTCCATAGCGCCGCATCTTGCAGAGCCTTTTCCACCTTATCGGCAATTAATTGCTTTTGATGAATTCCCCGCACTCGTAAGCCATAGGCAACATTTTCAAATATAGTCTTGGGAAATGGATTGGGCTTTTGAAATACCATGCCGATCCGCATTCTTACTTCAATCGGATCAATATTTTTATCAAGGATGTTTTGATTTTCAACGAGAATTTCGCCTGCATAGCGATTTCCAGAATAGAGATCATGCATTCGATTGAAGCAGCGGAGTAGAGTGGTTTTGCCACAGCCCGAAGGACCAATCAAAGCTGTAACTCGGTTTTCGGCTACCTTTAGATTGATATTTTTGAGAGCGGCTACAGAACCATAAAAAAAGCTGAAGTCTTTAACTTGAGCTTTGAGCCTAACTTTTCTGGTAGATGCTTTTACATCTTTAGTTTCCATCTGCTTTACTCGATTAATTGATAGACAAAAATTATAATTTAGGAAAACGCCTTAGCTTGAATCGCCTACTAAGCGGATGACTCAAGCTACCTACCACTTAATCCGTTTGCGGAAGTAATAGCGCAAGTACACAGCCAGCCCATTCATAACGAGGGTCATCAAGATCAAGACAACCCCTGCGGCGGCAGCATTTAGTTGAAACTCTGGCTCAGGTCGAGACACCCAGTTAAACATTTGGATCGGCATTACCGTAAAAGGGGCTTGCAGCCAAGCAAAGGCTTTGGAGGGGAAATCAACAAAGGGAGATTCTGGCAAAAATGCAATAAAAGTCAAAGCGCCAATCGTTACTAGTGGGGCAGTCTCGCCGATCGCCCTAGACAGCCCCACAATAATCCCTGTGAGAATGCCGCCTGCGGAGGATGGTAAGAGATGATCCCAGATCATTTGCCACTTACTCGCTCCCATGGCATAAGCTGCTTCGCGGAGAGTGTTGGGAACTGACTTAAGCGCTTCTCTGGTAGTCACGATCACCACAGGCAGAATCAACAAGGACAGGGTTAAGCCTGCGGTGAGGATACTTTCACCGAGCCTAAACTGTTGCACGAATACGCCTAAAGCTAGCAGTCCATAAATAATCGAAGGAACACCAGCGAGATTGGCAATATTAATCTCAATCAAAGCTGAAATCCAATTTTTGCGGGCAAATTCTTCCAAATATATGCCAGAGGCAATGCCGATAGGAACAGTCATCACGATCGTCACTAACATCACCAGACAGCTTCCCACCCAAGCAGTTAAGATGCCAGCTAGCCCTGGCTCTGGGTCAGCAAAAGATGTAAAAAACTCCCAGTTAATGCGGGGAACTCCCGATATAGCTAACTGAAGCACTAGAGCAATCAGAGTCAAAATGCCAACGAATAGAGAAAGTATGGCAACGATGATAAAAATGTAATCCCAGAGCTTACGGCGGTTAATGTTTGCTCGAAGCCTTTGAATTTCCTGTGACTGCATGGACTTAGTAGACCTCTCGGAAGCGCTTAGTTAGAAAAAATCCAATAATATTCAGCAATAGCGTGATCAAGACTAGAGTTAGTCCCGCTGCAAAAATCGTTTGATATTCCACAGTGCCTCTAGCAATATCTCCCTGTGATACTTGAACAATGTAGGTTGAGATTGTCGCTGCGCTATCGAGGGGGTTCCATGTATAGGTCGGCTGCAATCCTGCGGCGATCGCCACAATCATTGTCTGTCCGATCGCCCTCGAAATTCCTAAAATATATGCTGCCATGATTCCAGAAATCGCTGATGGTAAGACTACGTTGATCGCAGTTTGGAGGCGCGTTGCCCCCATGGCGTAGGAGCCTTCACGCATTTGTAGAGGCACAGCCCGCATCGCATCTTCGCTAATCGAACTAATGAATGGCACAATCGAAATGCCCATCACCAATCCAGCGCTGAGCATATTAAATCCTGGCAAGATGTAATAATCAAATTCCTCAAGCCCTGGCATAAGTATTTTCTGAACTTCTAAAATCACAAACTGTAGCAGTGGCGTGACAAAGAGCAGGGCAAAATATCCATACACCACTGAAGGGATACCAGCCAATATTTCTAAGATCGGCTTGATAATTTCCCGTAATCGATCCGAGGCAAATTCGCTAAGGTAAATAGCGATGATCGTACCTAAAGGAATCGCTAAAACCAGAGCCACGCCCGTTGTAACTAATGTCCCTGAGATCAAAGGCAAAATGCCATATTTTGGCTCAGCAAAAAGGGGAGTCCATTCCGTTGAGGTGAGAAATTCGGCGATCGTCACTTTCTGGAAAAATTGCCAAGCCTCCCCAACTAAAATTTCCATAATCCCGAACGTCGTTAAGACTGAGGATAAAGCGGCTATAAACAAAAGGATTTCGATTAACTTGTCTGTAATTCGGCGCTTTTGAGTGTGGCTGCTGCTAACGGCTGGCAAGAAGCCGACACTAACTTCTTTGGTCATGGTAATTAACGCAGTTAAATTAAATGCTCAAAATCCCAAAGATGGCACTGGCGACATCTTTGGGATTTTATAATTCTAGGAGCGGAGACTGTCGCTTGACGACAATCTTCGCCCCTTTGCTTGGCAGCTAAGTTTTTCGCGGTTGCGAAAAATATTAGCGAGCTTCGCGGGAGACCAATTCGTTGATAGTCAATCCAACATCGTTCTTACCACCAAAGATAGTGCCAAGCTTGTTTCTGTTGAAGTTAGCTAGAATTCTGGGGTAAGCGCTTGATGGTAAGGCTGTGTAACGAGCAGCTTTGACAATTGTAGAAGCATTGTTAAAGATGTAAGTAACAAAACGCTTTACTTCAGGACGTTTGGCAGCATTGGCATTGATGTAGATAAACATCGGACGAGACAATGGCTGATAGGTGGCATTCTGCACAGTTGTGTCAGAAGGCATAACGGCTCTTGTGCTGCCCCTAGCAATGATACCGACTGCGCGAACACGACCTTTGTTGGCTTCTAGGTAAGACTTACCAAAGTAGCCCAAAGCCCCACGATCACCAGAAACACCTCTAACAGTTACGTTATCGTCTTCTGTTGCAGTGTAGTCAGTGCGGCTAGCCTTGGACTTGCCATTGATAGCTTCGGTGAAGTAGTCAAAAGTACCCGAGTCAGCCCCAGCACCAAAGAGCTTTAAAGGAACGTTGGGGAAACCACTGCGAACTTGGCTCCAGTTGTTAATCTTGGAACCTGGTTCCCAGATTCTCTTTAATTCATCAGCAGTAAGGTTTTGCGCCCATGTATTACGGGGATTCACTACTACAGCAAGACCGTCATAGGCGATCGGTAGTTCGATGAAAGAGATGCCCTTAGCTCTGCAAGCATCGATTTCTTTCTGAAGAATTGGACGAGAGGCATTGGAGATATCAGTATCGCCATTGCAAAATTTCTTGAAACCGCCACCAGTTCCAGACACACCAACAGTTACTCTAGAACCGCCAGACTTTTGAAAATCGCTAGCAGCTTTTTCCATGATGGGGAATACTGTGCTTGAGCCATCGGTCTTGATAACACTCTGTGCGTTAGCTGGAGAACCGAATGATGCGACTAGGGCAGTACTAACAACAGCAGATGCTGCCTTGAAAAAGACACTTTTAAACATGACTGATGAATCCATGACTTGTCTGTAGCAACGTCAGTAATTGATATACAGCTTTAAAGTTACACAAGTATTTAGTCCACTCTGTAAAGGATGGATAAAGCTTTAATTAACAATGGTTTAAGTGGCTGTTAAGTTTTGGTTATAGGCAGCTCGGCAAAAGTAAAGATGATGTTCCGCCCGCTTAGCGGGCGGAACATCATCAGGGTTTTAATCAATCCATTCGTTTTCTAGCTTTTCATCTCGAAAGAGAATACGATCAAAGCCTTCATTAAGACTGGGGGGATTATAGGAGAGGGTGCGATACATCTCGACCACTACCTCTTCGGGGACGACGCGATCGCGATTTTCATTGCGGGATAAACAAATCCAAAGCGGCACATTTAACCAAATCCCCGTAATTGGCTTAAATTCGTGGGACTTGGCAAGGGCAATTATCTCCCTGCGGTATTCGCGCTTATAGTTTGTGGCATCATATATTACAGATTGTTGCGATCGCGCGGCATCGACAAATTCTTGCTGCACCTGCGCCCAAATTTCCGACCAGTTGCCCTGAGTCGCCACAGAACCATACAGTTGTTTGCGAATGCGATCGGGGCTAATTAGTTGAGTCTGACCAAAGGTGAGGCTGCTGCTATGCTGACTCGCAGATGTTCGCAACATCTGTTCGGCAAGGCTAGACTTACCACTTGCAGGTACACCAATCAGAATAATTACACTTGCCATGAGATCGCTGCGAAAACCTAATAAATGTTTCTAAACTATAGCAATCCTAAAATATGTCCACACTTTACGATTACAAGGTCACTAACATTGATGGTCAGCCCGTTGACCTCTCTCAATACAAAGGCAAAGTCGCCCTAGTGGTTAACGTTGCTTCTAAATGTGGCTACACTCGTCAGTACAAAGGGTTAGAAGCTCTTTATCGTGAATATAAAGACAAGGGTTTCGAGATTCTGGGATTTCCTAGCAATGACTTTGGCGCACAGGAGCCAGCTCCCGAAGCTGAAATCAAGAGCTTCTGCTCTTTACAGTATGATGTGACCTTCGATATGTTTAGCAAGGTCAAGGTTAGCGGCAGCGATAAGGTTGACATTTACAAGTACCTCACCGATACCACAAGTACACAGGTGCAGTGGAACTTTAACAAGTTCCTAGTCGATAAAGAAGGCAAGGTAGTCAAGTACTACCCCTCTAGCATTTCTCCTGACGACTCTGGTTTGCGTAAAGATATTGACGCTTTGCTTGCTTAAGCATAAGTCTGATAACACCAATTCACAAAAGAGTGACTACACTTTTGTGAATTAAAAACTAAACCCAGTATGGATTTTCAAACAAAGAAATGGCTACGCCATTTCTTTGTTTGATATAAAACAGTAAAAGCCGCGCAAAGCGCGGCTTTTACTGTTTTATATCAAAGAAGTTTTTAAAAGCGCGGTGTAACCGCGCTTTTAAAAACTTCTTTGGGGTTTAATTTGAGCCTGAATGTAGGTGTCTCAGCTCACACATCAGCTAGCCGCAATTCTGTAATCTAATTTATAGCGATCGCCACTCGTTTCTTGGGTTTTGATTTGTACTAATCTAAATGGCGATAGCTACAATAGCGAGTTCCCTACAGCTTCCCCCTATGACAACTAAAAAAGACTTAAGCAAGAAAACCGCAGAAGCTAATTCTGGAGATACACCTGAGATTAATCCAGACAAAAAGATTAAGCCCCTAATTTCAGAATCTCCCAAAGATAGTCCAGAAGAGGATAGCCCACAGACTTATCTATTTAATCGCGAACTAAGCTGGGTCGCCTTTAATAAGAGGGTATTGAGTGAAGGGTTAGACTCGCGCACGCCTTTGCTGGAGAGAGCTAAATTTTTTGCAATTTTTAGCACTAATCTTGATGAATTTTTTATGGTCAGGGTAGCGAGGGTTAAGAAGAAGCTAGCAGACCAATTGGACATTACCACCGATGATGGACTCAGCCCAGCGCAGCAGTTGCAGGAAATTCGTAAGGCTCTAGAGCCGCTCGTGACAATGCAGCATGAATTTTTTGAGAGTACCCTGCGCTCAGAGTTGTTTAATCATGGCGTGAAACTGCTGGATTATAAGAATATTGACAAAAAACATCAGAACTATCTCAAAAACTACTTCCAAGAAAAGTTATTTCCTGTTCTCACACCCCTAGCGGTTGACCCTGCCCACCCATTTCCCTATATTTCTAATCTTAGTTTGAGCTTGGTGGTAATTGTTCGCAACCCTGCTACCAAAGAAGAGAGATTTGCACGAGTTAAGGTTCCCAATATCCTGCCTCGATTTGTGAAGATTCCTGAGACTGACGAACATACATTTGTGCCATTGGAACAGGTGATTGCCCATAACCTTGATGCTCTATTTTCAGGAATGGAGATTCTCAATTACTATCCATTTCGTGTGACCCGTGATGCTGAGTTAGACATCGAAGATGAAGAAGCTGATGATCTCATTTCTGTACTGCAAGAGGAACTGCGGAAGCAAAAGTTTGGCCCCGTTGTCAGAATGGAAATTGCTAAGGATATTCCTGCGGAAACTCGTAAGCATCTCATTGAACAGTTGGGAATTTCGGAAGCTGATGTTTATGACATTCCTGGATTGATTGGCTTAGGAGATCTGATGGCTTTGGCTTTTTTGCCAATGCCCGAATATCAAGATCAGCCTTGGAAGTCCGTCACCCATCCGCGACTTAAGGATGAGAAGGGAGATGATGAGAAAAGAAATATTTTTGACATCATTCGGGAAGGAGATTTTTTAGTTCATCATCCCTATCAGTCTTTTACAACGACAGTGCAGCGCTTTATCGAAGAGGCGGCGCTAGATCCCAATGTATTAGCGATTAAGCAGACTCTTTACCGTACTTCTGGTGATTCGCCGATTGTTCATGCCCTGATTCGCGCTGCGGAAAATGGTAAACAAGTGGCAGTATTAGTGGAACTGAAGGCAAGATTTGATGAAGCGAATAATATTCTTTGGGCGAAGAAGTTAGAGAATGCGGGTGTCCATGTGGTCTATGGATTCAAAAACTTGAAAACCCATACCAAGACGGCTCTGGTGGTCAGACAAGAAGGCGATCGCTTAGTGCGTTATATGCACATTGGCACTGGCAATTACAACCCGAAGACAGCGAGATTTTATAGTGATCTTGGTATTTTTAGTAAGCGCGACGATTTGGGAGCCGACCTAACTGACCTGTTTAACTACCTCACTGGCTACTCCCGTCAGAGTGAATATCGCAAGCTGTTGGTTGCGCCTGTGAATATGCGGGATAAGTTCTTGCAGTTGATTCAACGGGAAATCGATCATCAGAAGCAGGGTTATCCCTCCTATATCATCGCTAAGATGAACTCCTTAGTTGATCCTGAAATCATTACAGCTCTCTACGAAGCGTCACAAGTTGGCGTAAATATTGACCTAATTATTCGTGGTATTTGCTGCATCCGTCCTAAAGTCAAGGGGCTGAGCGATCGCATTCGGGTGATTAGTGTGATTGGGCGCTTTTTAGAACATTCCCGCATTTTCTACTTTAGTAATGGCGGTAGTGAGCAGGTCTACATCGGCAGTGCCGACTGGATGCCCCGCAATCTCGATGCAAGGGTTGAGGTAATTACTCCCGTTGAGGATGCTTCTTTGGTGAAGGAACTGAAGCAAATTTTAGAAATTGTTTTAGCTGATAATCGCCAAGCATGGGACTTGCAAGCCGATGGAACCTATGTGCAGCGAATTCCTAAAGAAGGCGAACCTGAAATGAGTTCTCAAAAGCACTTCATGTCTCAGGGCAGACCTGAGTTTGCTTAAAAGAAATGGCGGCGCATCGCGCCGCCATTTCTTTTATAGCTGTCGCCAGTCTTGTTAGGACATAAAACCAGAAGACGAGTGGCGGCGCGAAGCGCCGCTACTCGCTTCTTGGGTTTTATTTGTCCTAATACAAGTGGCGACAGCTATAGGACTTAATACAGCAATTTTAAATATTTAGAAGAGGCTTCGACTTCGCTCAGCCAACGTGTACTGCTGGCTGAGCGAAGCGATGCACTGAGCTTGTCGAAGCGTCGCAGCCTCTTCTTTACTGCTTAGGCTTAACGCCTAACTTTTCAAACAGTTCGGCATCATCTTGCCAACTGGGGTTGCTGGTTGTTAAGAGCTTCTCGCTAGAGAAAATTGAATTTGCGCCTGCTAGGAAGCATAAAGCTTGATCGGAGATACTCAAGCGATCGCGTCCTGCGGAAAGTCTAACTACGGCTTTAGGCATCAATACTCTTGCCGTTGCCACCATCCGCACTAAAACCAACGGATCAACCGCTTCGAGATCGCCAAAGGGTGTACCTGCCACTGGTGATAGGGCATTAATTGGCACAGACTCAGGTTGAGGTTGGAGATTGGCGAGGGTATGCAATAGCTCAATGCGATCGCGATCGGTTTCACCCATACCGACAATGCCGCCACAGCAAACCTGTATGCCAGCCTCGGCGACATATTTAATCGTTTCTAGGCGATCGCGATAGGTACGAGTCGTGATTATCTCTGGATAAAAACTTTCAGAGGTGTCAAGATTGTGATTGTAAGCGGTTAGCCCTGCTGCGGCTAGTTTTTGGGCTTGGTCAGGACGCAGCATTCCCATAGTCACACAGGCTTCCATCCCCATTCCTGCAACTGCTTCCACCATTTGCAGGACATTCTCAAATTCTTCACCTTCAGGTGCATTCCGCCACGCTGCGCCCATGCAAAACCTAGTTGCGCCATGCTGTTTTGCGTCTTTGGCTTGGTTAATTACTTGCTCCACAGAGAGCAGGGCATAGGTTTCCACACCAGTGGGATAACGCGCACTTTGCGGACAATATTTGCAATCTTCAGGACAGCGCCCCGATTTGATATTGGCGAGGGTACACATTTGCACGGCATCGATTTGATGGTGCTGGCGGTGGACTGTCTGAGCCTCGTATACTAGCGACAGTAAGGGCTGATTATATATTTCAGTAACGAATTCGAGAGAAATCAAGAGCTTGGTTTATTTCTTCAAAATGACTAAGGCGATAAGTATTGTACTGTGGGGAAATGCTGACTTTGTTAGCGATCGCAATACTTCTTTAGAATTTGTACCAAATAACGCAGAGCTTAAGCACAGTCATTTCTGTGCTTAAGCTCTGCTGTTGGCGAGAAGCTCTTTTATGCAGAGATCTAACTGCTTGAGTTTAACTGGCTTGCTGAGATAGTGATTAGCGCCAGCCGCCAAACAGCGATCGCGATCGCCTTCCATCGCTAAGGCGGTTAAAGCAATAATCGGCAGGTTAACCAAACTAGGATCGAGACGTATTTGCTTGGTGGCTTCTAATCCATCCACAACTGGCATTTGGATATCCATGAGGATTAAGTCGGGCTGATGAGACTTAGCTAAGGCGATCGCCTCTTGACCATCTTTGGCAACTAAAATGCGATATCCTTTTGCGCCAAGGTAGCTAGAAACCGTTGAAATATTTGCCTCATTGTCTTCTGCTAATAAGATCAAAGGTATTCTTGATGAACTGGACTGAAGGGGCTGAAAGTGAAGATTTAGAGGGATTTGGGACTCAGATTGGGAACTAGGAAGAACGACACTTCCACAGGGCAGCTCAATCGTAAAGCAACTACCCACACCCAGCTCACTGACTATACTCACATTGCCACCATGCATGTCCACTATTCGTTTTACGAGGGCAAGCCCTAAACCTGTACCTTCATATTTCCGATTTAAGGCGCTATCAATTTGGATAAACGGCTGAAATAGTTTTTTGATGTTTTCTGGAGCAATGCCAATACCCGTATCCTGTATGGCAAACCTCAGAACAGCCTTTCCCCCATAATCTTCCCCTGACAATAGAGTGACTGCCAAAGTGATACTCCCACCTACATCGGTAAATTTGACAGCGTTATTGAGTAGGTTAATCAAAACTTGGCGGATACGTCGCTCATCTAGGAGCAGGTCGGGCAGATTGGGAGGAATCCTTTCGATGACCTGAATTTGTTTGTGTAGAGCTTGCTGGTTGATAAATATAAGGCTCGATCTACACAAATGCTGAATGGAGGTGGTAGTTAAGTCTAGGATCATTTGTCCAGACTCGATTTTTGCGACATCAAGAATGTCATTAATTAGCGATAGGAGATGATTGCCGCTATTTTCTACGGTTTGCAGCGCCTCAATCTGCCGATCGCTAACTGAACCAAATACTCCTGCCTGTAATCCCTCTGTCATTCCTAAAATTGCATTGAGGGGAGTACGCAGTTCATGGCTCATGCTGGCGAGAAATTCATCCTTGAGGCGAGTGGCACGCATCAGTTCTTCGTTGGTTCGTTGGAGTTGAAATTCAGCTAATTTGCGATCGCTAATATCGCGAATAAAAAAGACAACTTCATTATTGCCACAGGGAGCCACACGCACTTCTTCGTAAACTTGTTTACCATCAAGACAAATCTGCTGTTCTTGAATCTGGATCGTTTCGGTGGCAAGTGCTTTTTGTAATAAAGAGCATTGAATTTCAGCTATATCAGAGGGCAAAACTTCGCGAAGAGATTTACCAATTACCTGCTGCGGATCGATCAAATTTTTGCCCTGCGGCGATACCAAAAAATCGACATACTGACCATTGCTGTTAATCCGATAGACTACATCAGGTAGAGCTAAAAGCGTGGCGCGAGAACGTTCTTCACTAAGTTTAAGAGCCTCTTGAATGGCTTTGCGATCGCTGATATCCATAAGAATGCCAAAGAGTCGCTTTACCTGTCCTTCTTCATTGGCGATCGCCTCGACTTTGACAAAAATATATCCCCAAGAACCATCGGCGCGAATAATCTGTAAATCTGTTTCAAAGGTCTCTCCGTTCTGGATGGCTCTATCGACAAGTTGCAGAAATTGTTTGCGATCGTCTATGGGAAAGTATGTCAATAGCTCTTCATAGTTTGGCGCTGGGCACATGGGAACGAGCCTAAAAATCCTAAAAACTTCTATTGACCAAGAATTTGTTCTGGTTGTTACATCTAACTCCCAACTACCGAGATGGGCAATTTGCTGAGCTTCACGCAACTGACTCTCACTCTCTTCTAGATCAGCCGTTCGCGCCTGCACTTTTTTTTCCAAAGTTTCATTAAGTTTTTGCAGCATCTCAACGGATTGCTTGCGTCCACTGATATCAAGATGAGTCCCTGTCATCCGTAGGGGCTTTCCATTCGTATCCCATTCCATGACTTTGCCACCTGCCAAAACCCATACCCACC
>QBLS01000007.1:0-116165 GCA_003249015.1 Pseudanabaena sp.
GATTAACCCAGAAGGCGAGTGGCGGCGCGAAGCGCCGCCACTCGCCTTCTGGGTTAATCTAACTGAGTTTGGGTTTTAATCCATAAAAGAGTATTCCAGAAAAAATTTTGAGCAACGATGCTGCTCAAAATTTTTTCTGAGTAAAGTGCTTTAAGGTTTCTTATTTTATGGCGAAGCCCTTATACTAAAGTCAAAAAGCAAGCCCAATCCATATATCCCAAGATCGGTTTCAGTCCACGCCAAACTGCGCTTGAAACTAATGGGCAGAAGCGAGCCACCATGAACCAGCTTAGTCAGTCAAATCTTCAGTTTATTCGCATTGATCGAGGGATCAGTCAGTTTAATAACGACTACTACGCGGCTTTAGGCTTGCCAATTAATTGCAGTCCTATCTATATTCGCCATGTTTATTTGAGTATTGCGCGGATACTCCATCCTGACGTGTATGGATTCTCATTGGACGAAAAAGAAATTGCTACTCAATATTTAGCCAAATTAGTCAATCCTGCTTACAACATCTTGATGAAAGATGAAGAGCGCAAAGCCTATCAAGGAATTTTTAAATTACTAGCGAAGCGCTTAATGCAAAAATCGCGCAATGTTCCCATTCACTCTGATATCGCCTGTGAGTTTATGATGGCTCCCAATGATGGCGCGTATGAGCGGGCGGTGTCAGCGATCGCTAAAAAACAATATCAATCACTCCCTTTAATTTTGGAATATACCGCCCAAATTAGCGAGCTAAATTTGGTTTACATTCTCTACAAGGAAGGCTATCAGTATGGTGGGTCTAATCTTCCCCCCGTGCTTGCGCCCAAATCTAAGTCGATTAGTTATCCTGCTCCTAGCAATATCTATGCCTATCCACCGCCTACTCCCTCTAGCTACGAAGTACCGACAAAGCAAGATGAAACCGATGCAACGGTGATTCAAGCCGCCAATGTTGAGCCAAGAAATGATTCTAAAAATAGCCCTAAATCTAGCAGTGGAATTGGTGATCGCCTGAAGATTTGTGAAATATATATGAGTCAAGGAGATTGGAAATCAGCCCTGAGAGATTTACGCGAAATCTTGCAAGTTGATCCCAATAACAGCCGATGTCACGCCATGATCGGTGTAGTTTACAAAAATATTAATCAGCCACAGATGGCGAAGATTAGCTTAAACCTTGCCCTAAAACTTAACCCTAGAGAACCACTAGCCCTCAAGCATATTCAGGATGTCAGCATTTCTAGCAAGGGTAATCCTAGTGAATCACAAACTAGTAAAAGTGATCCAAAACCTAAAACTGCAACTTCTAAAACTCCCCCCATTGCACCACCACCAAAGCGCGGCTGGCTGTCCAATCTTCTGGGTTGGGCTGATCCTAACGAACCCAAAAAATAGATATTTTTAGAATGCAAGTATGATCGGCAAGCTATTAGATAACCGCTATCGCATCATTAGAGAATTAGCCGAGGGAGGGTTTTCGCAAACCTATCTCGCCGAAGATACTCGCTTACCCAAAAATCCCAAATGCGTGGTCAAACACCTCAACCCCACCATTGATGATCCTGTCTTTACCAAAAAAGCTTTAGAACTGTTTAAAACCGAAGCAGAAACCCTTCAAGAATTGGGTAAGCATGATTTGATTCCGCAACTCTATGCTTATTTTCAAGAAAGTAAGGAGTTTTATCTTGTCCAAGAGTTTATCGAAGGACATCCCCTCAGCACGGAAATGTCTCCTGGCAGTCAAATGGCAGAAGCTAGGGTTGCCCAAATAATTAGAGAAGTTTTGGAAATTTTACAATTTGTACATAAATACAATGTAATCCATCGTGATATTAAGCCCAGTAACTTAATTCGGCGGCATCATGACGGAAAGTTAGTGTTAATTGATTTCGGTACTGTTAAGCAAGTACAAATGGAAGTTGCTAGCGCTCACCATAAAGCTAAAGTAACCTTGCCAATCGGGACTCCTGGCTATATGTCCTATGAGCAGGAACGGGGGCAGTCCGTAGCTTCTAGTGATATTTACTCTTTAGGAATGTTAGCTCTTCAAGCGCTGACGGGTAAGCATCCAAGTCAATTTCCGCGCGATCGCGACAATGAGATTAACTGGCAGAGCTACCCCAAAATTAGCCGTGAATTCGCCGCAGTCCTAAGGCAAATGACCCGCTGCAATCCGCGCGATCGCTACCAAACGGTGGATGAAGTGTTGCGCGATCTATCTAAATTGCCCAAGCTTAACACTGCATCACCACGAACTACTGATGATCGTCTTGGCAACTTCCCCATTAATCAAATCGATCAAAAGACTAGAAAGCAACCTCAGTCTCGAAGTTTAATCTGGATATCTGTACTTTCTCTACTAGGATTGACGGCAGTTATCTTTTCCCTGATCATTTGGGCGCGAGATCCAAGTAAAGTCGAGTCAGTTCCAACTGTTCCTCCATCCACACCTGCTCCTGTAGCAAATACTCCTCCACCTACAACAAAACCAGAACCTGCTGATAATGTCAGCTATGAACTGTTAAGTACCTATCTCAAACAAAAAAACTGGCAAGCTGCCGATCAAGAAACCTACCTTCTTCTTCTCAGAGCCGCAGGCTCTAGATCCTATGCTGATGGTACATTTCATCCAGATGAGTTGAGCCAAATCTCCTGTGCTGATCTAGTGCTGATTGATCAACTATGGACTCAATCTACTAAGTCAAAACAGGGCTTTACAGCACAGCGTCAGACCTATGAAGAGTCATTCAAAGATCTGCAGATCACTTTTGAGAAGCTAGGCTGGCTAAATCCATCGGGAGATCCAGCGATCGAAACTGCTTACAATCGTCAAACATCTCGATGGGAGTACATTACAGGTCGCCAGCCCAACTTTAAATCTCCCCCCAAAGGGCATTTACCTTTTTTAATGCGATCGCCTACTAAAAACATGGAATCGCTGACTACTCTGTATCGCTGTTCTTCATAGATTGCAAGGCGGCGAAAAGCTCTATGTAAACTACATTCAAAAGGTGATCTGGGCAAAAAATATTTATCACGAAAGAATGAATGTTTCACAGGGTTTATTCTTAATAAAAAAAGTTTTGAGGCTATTTAGTTTATTTGTTTCATCTTGCTGGTAAAATTCTTAGGAAATTAATCATAAATCAATATGAGTAAAGCGCTAGGCATTGATTTGGGGACGACTAACTCAGTTGGAGCATTTAGTGAAGTTGAGGTGGAAATTGTCACGGGAACTGACAATACTTCTCCTGAGCGTAAGCTGACTAGATCAATTGTTAGCTGTGTCGACAATCAAATTAAGGTGGGGGAACCTGCGTATAACAATCTGGGACATAGTCCAGAAAATACGATTAATTCGATCAAGCGACTAGTTGGGCGTGGTTTTGCTGATCCGAAGGTGCAAGAGCATAAGTCGAAGTGTGCTTACAAGGTTACAGCGCCAAGCGATGGTACTGAAAATAGCATTGGTGTTTGGATGGGAGGTAAGGAATATTCACCTGAAGATATTTCCGCAGAAATTCTTAAAAAAGTTGTGAGCAATGCTGTTGCTTATCGCCGTGATCGCCTTGGTAAGCAAAATGAAGTGATTAATCAGGCAGTAATTACAATTCCCGCTTATTTTAATGACAAACAGAAAAATGCCACGCGATCGGCTGCTTACAAAGCAGGATTGACACCTTTAGAGTTGCTTTCAGAACCAACGGCGGCGGCTATTTCCTATGGATTTAAGCCAGATAGCGATGATGTCAAAACAATTTTGGTCTACGACTTTGGGGGTGGGACATTTGATGCTTCATTGATTGTGGCGGCGGGTACTCAGTTTATTGAGCAGGGTAAGGCGGGTGATCTTTGGCTTGGTGGTGATGATGTGGATCTCAAGTTGACTCAATTTGTGAAGGAACAAGTTGCTAAGCAAGAGGGTATCAGAGATATCGATCGCTTGATTGACAAAATGCCTCACTATGAGAAATTACGGTTCATTGCCGATCTCAAGTTAGCCTGCGAAAAAGCCAAGGTGGAATTGAGTAAATCTACATCTACGATAATTGCGCCTTCTACACCTCTCAAAGATGATTTAGGAATCGGGATTCCTGTAGAAGTGGAGATTTCGCGATCGCAGTTTGAGCAGATGATTAAACCATTGGTGGCGCGAACAATTCAGATTTGTCATGAGGCTTTGCAATTATCAGAATACACGCCTGATTTAGTTGATGTAGTGCTTTTGGTGGGTGGCTCATCCCAGATTCCCTATGTACAATCACAGGTAAAATCTGCATTTGGTAATGAGAAAGTAGTCATCCATCCACGCCCGATGTATGCGATCGCTGAAGGGGCAGCAATTGTTGCGGCGGGGCGCATTGATAAAGTTGTTACAGTGTCGCGGGATTATTGCATCAAGTTAGTTGATGATCCGCACTATCTCATTATTCGGCGTGGCGATGTTCTACCAATCAAAACTTCGCATACTTTCAAATTAGTTGATGATGGACAAAGATTAATTCATTTCCAGTTCTTTAGCCCTGATGAAGTTCGTAAGGATCTTGATGGCAAGAGCAATGATGAAAGGATTGGAGATGTTTGGCTGTCATTGGATCAGGACTATCCGAAAGGATCTGAGATTCAAACTTTTTTAGAGTTGGATGAAAAAGAAAGCTCGCTAGAAGTCCATGCTCACTTAAAGAATAATCCCAGCGTAAATGTATCGTCTCGATTTTCACGAGGCGAATCTGATGAGAAAGTACTTAATGAAACAGAGAGCGTGATTCAAGAACTTAACGAACTTGGCTTAACTAAGCTAGGAGTTGCTGCCGCAACCGAAAAAATTTCTGCTGTTGTCAAGGCAGCTAATCGTATTGTTGACAAGAACACAGGTAAAGTTCGTCCTGATATGAGTCAGGCTGCTAAGCAAGAACTTGAATCTCTCAAGGTGATGATGTCGAAGGAAAGACTAGAGGCTGAGTCATACATTAATGAGTTTGAGAGGATAACTAACATCTGTGGTGATCTAATTCCTGCGTCGCAGAAGCAAAGAATACAGAATTTGTCACGCGAATTGCAAGAAGCAATTGATAAAAATAATATTTCTGGAATGCAGGTAACAACTGAACGTGCTGAACAGGAAATAGAGAATCTGCCTGATCGCGTAAAGCTGATTATGCTTTGTGTGTCGGGAGTACGGAAGGCAAGTCAAATCAATCCATCAGAGAGTCAAGTTATGGCAGGGAAGCTAGATAGGCTGATTACCGCTATGAAAAACAACCTAGATATGGAAGTTTCTAGACTTGCTCAAGAACTATTCCCAATGGTGGAACGCTATGTTGATATGCCGCTATCTTCAGCCGCGATCAGTACAGGTTTGTCTCGCTAGTTTTATTCAATTCTATTTTTCGCAAGAGTTCAAATGACTGAATCTATCAAACTTAACTGCCCTGTATGCGGTTATCAAGATATACAGAAAAACATCTGTCCCAATTGTGATACGGATGTGTCTCTGTTGCGATCGCTTTTAGAGTTGCCGATTTTAGAAGCTGCAAATGTTGCAGCTATTGAGAACATTCAAAATGTACCCAAGGAATCCAAACTTTCCAAAATTTGGCTATTAGTTGTGCTGGGTATAGCAATTGGTTTTGCGATCGGTGGCTGGACTGGTTACTCTATGTTCCAATCTGTTATAGACGATCGCATTGCCACTAATACGGATCGATCATTAGCAACTAAGCCTGAAATTGTAGCAACGATTAAAGCTATACCAAAAATTCAGCCGATAACGACTAAAAATTACGTTGTCCAAAGTGGCGATTCTCTTGAATATTTAGCACAAAAGCTATGTGGCAATAGCGATAAATGGCGTGATTTTGTGGTGGTAAATCCTAGTTTAATTGGGAGAGAAAGCACTTTAGAAGTTGGGGAGAAACTTATAATTCCGCAGAATTGTAAAGGAGAATAATGATCAATGTTTTCTAACCTGATCAATACCATTACTAAATTCTGGTTAATATTTTTAACGCTTTTTGGCGTTAGCAGTGGGATGGGTTGGCTGGCTTACTCGATAACCCAATCATCTAAAGATTATCTCCAAAGTACATCTAAGCCCACAGAGCAGATTTATATTGTGCAAAGTGGTGATTCTCTGGTGGATTTAGCAGAAAAATCCTGTGGCAATCGTGAAATCTGGCGAGATTTTGTGAGTGAGAACCCAAAGCTCATTGGGAGAGAGAACAATTTGGAGATTGGCGAAACATTGATCTTTCCTAAAGTATGCTTGGAGGGCGAGGCTTTTGCAAAGAGCGGTAATTATGTTTCAGACTATCTTCTATTGACAATTTTAATACTTATTATCCCTCTCTTTATATTTGCTATAGGAATCTGGGCTGACAACTCTATGTTCAAAAAACTAATCAATTCATTAACCATTATTTGCTGTGGAGTGGGAGTATTTGATATTCGCGATCGCGCTAATCAAACAAAAAATTCTCTCGTCAAAGCTGAAGAACGAGCTAAGGCAAAGCGACTTAAAGAAGCGATTCAACTTGCTAAAAGTGGAACACGCTTATGGAGCCAAAATCCTAATTTTTGGGAGCAATTATTTCGGAAGTGGTTTCTTAGTGATTTTCTGATTAAGTTAGAAGAATCTTCAAAGAAATGGAGTGGGCAGATGCAAAATGCTCAAAGTCTAATTCAAGAAGGAAATAATCTGCTCGCCTTAGTTTCTGATAATCCCAAAGAATTTGAAAATTTAGAAAAAGCGCTTCATTGCTTACAAAGAGCTAAAAATTTACTATTCGATCCCAAAGTTAATGAACAAATAAAATTCTATAGTTCTGAGTTGCAACAGCGTAAACAATGGTTAGAGCTTTTTGAAGATGCACAGGCAAATGCTTTGTCTAAATATTTTCAGAAAGCTTTACCAATTTATGAAGAAGCTCAAAACCTTTACAGTACAGATGAACTAAATAACTTAATTACAGTTTGCAAGTCAGGTGTAATTGCCGAAAAACGGTATTGCCAAGAATTGAAAAATGCTAAGTCGTTCTGCCAGCAAGCTGATTTCCTATTAGCTTTTCAATCCGCAAGAATAGCGATCACCTCTTTCCCTCGTGAAGATGGACAAAACTTTTTACGCAGTCTTACAAACATTCTTGAAGCCAAAACAAGCTTTAAGAGAGGGTTGCAGCATGAACAATCTAGGGAACTAGATCTAGCTTTAGATTGCTATACCAAAGCTTACAAATTAATGCCAGATTTCTTAGAATGTCGCTTTCGTCAAGTCATTGTTGCTTGTAAGCAGGAAAACTGGGGAAAAGCATTGACTTTTCTTGATGGTTTGAATGGCGATCGCACTAGTTACTTGCGGGGTTTTATATTTGCCAAGCAACAAAACTATGAAGAAAATGAGAGAGAATGGCAAAATATTCGCTCATTTGAATTAGATACTCATCGCTCAAAGTTGAAAATCATCAAACAAAAAGCCTATCTTTTGAATTTGCAAGCGATTGAGAAATTTGTTGATCGTGGTGATATTGAAAAAGCAGCCGAAGTAAGTCATAAAGCACTAGAGCGTCATCCTCAAGCCGAAGTCATTCGCAAGAATTTAGATACACATATTCTCCCGCGACTAGATTCGGAATCATGGAAACAGACTGAAATCAACTGGAATACTTTGCTAGAAAAAACACGTTCTATTTGGTTAGAACGTCCCAACATACAAAGTTTACATAATTGGGCTGTTGCTGCTTATTATTGCGCGATGAATACAGATTATCCAAAGCTCGCCTTGATTATGGAATTTAATGCCAGTTGGGGAACAGCGATCGCCAATCTGCCAGATGATCCCTCTTTAAGTAACTTACCTTGGTTGGGTAATTCAACCCCAGATCGATCGCTACTCAAGCAAAAACTCGAAGAACTTTGGGATCGCGTATTGGATCAGTTCAAAGGACATGATCTCAATACCTATATGCAAGTCCGTGATTGGCAACGACTTGATCGATATACATTGAACATTCTTACAAGTTCGACTAAACCGATCATTAAGTTAGGTTTGACTTGGATTTTACCTAGCACCATAGATTTTTTACAACAATTTGAGAAGTCAAATAATAATTTGACAAAATCTATGCTTGATCTCAAGCATCAACATACACTTTTGCAGATATCTTCTCAACTATCACTTTTGTATTCTTCATTAGGAATTGCAATCGCCGCTTGTCTTGATGGTGATGTTGAACGAGGCTTACAGTTAAAAAAACAGAATTCGGGATATCTGAATCACAAAGAGCATTTTGATAATGCTCAAGTAATGCTCTGTTATTTTGAAGCCTGTCACCTGCTGAAAAAGAATCAATGGCAAGAAGCTTTTCGAGTAATTCGTCAATCTTCACGACTAATCCAGAAAAACCCTGAATGGCTTGGTGAAATAGATCGCCTATGCGAGTCAATGGTGCGCGGATTGGATGAAAAAGATCAAATAACATTTGCTAAATCATGGCTAGAAAATACTGCCAGCAAATCAGCCAAAAACTATTACACAGAATGTAAAACCGAAGAAATTCGGATACAGCTTGCTAACGAAAAAATTACACCTAGACAAGGATTGTCAAAATTACGAGAATTAACTGACATTGATGCCAGTAATCCCGTCTATCGAGATATCATTAATCGCATTGAGGTAATACTTGCAAATGAAGAGGTTTTTCAATTTCTTAAAAGAGGTGAAACTGAAAATGCCGTTAATCGAGCTATGCGCTCTGGTAATCGTGAAGTTAAACAGACCTTAGCTGAAGTATTAGTAAATATCTTGCAAGAAGCTGATAGACAAGGCAGGATTAGTTATGGCGAGAGAATGCAAGTAGTTGGCTGGATTACTAAGTTAGTCCCCGATCTAGTAAATTAGTAACTTCTAAGATTGATAAACTAAAATTTGTTTTTAAGCAAGGAGATATTGCAATGACAGCAACAATCACCAATCACATTGAAATCACCGCAGGAACCTGTAGCGGTAAGCCGCGCATTGCTGGACATCGGATTACAGTCCAAAATATTGTCATCTGCTATGAAAGGATGGGAATGTCTCCCGACGAAATTGTTTATCACTACCCCAGTATTAACTTAGCTGATGTTCATGCAGCTTTAGCTTATTACTATGATCACGTTGCCGAAATTCGCCAAGATATAGCCAATGATGAAGCATTTGCCAAAGAAATACAGTCACAACATCCTTCCTTAGTTCAACAAAAGCTGAAACTCAATCATGGCTAGGGGAATTAAATTTCATTTAGATGAGAATGTAAGCAACGCGATCGCCAATGGGCTGCGTATCCGAGGGATTGATGTAACAACGACTCCAGAGCAGAAACTCATTGCTGCTCCTGATGAAATACAGCTTAAATTTGCAGTTTCTCAAGAAAGGGCGATTTTCACTCAAGACATAGATTTTTTAAGAATCCATTGTCAAGGAATCAACCATTTAGGAATTGTCTACTGCCCACAGCAAACAAAATCCATAGGACAAATTATTCAGGGCATTGTCTTAATTTGGGAACTGCTGACACCTGAAGAAATGATTAACCATATCGAATATTTATAGACTCAATAGTTAAAAATACTCATGGAACGAAACCCTTATGATATTTTAGGTTTGACCTCAGCATCATCTAAAGCAGAGATCACTAAAGCAATGGCAACAGCTATGAAGCAAAAGGCTTATCCCATTGATGCGATCGCTAAAGCTCAAAAAGCTTTGATGAAACCAGAGGAGCGATTAGTTGCGGATTTCTTACGACCGATATTACCAACACTGCAACGCTTTCAGCGATCAGACTTATCAGCTTTACAAGAGGAATTACCCGCCTTAGAGATTTTGACAGAATTTGAAGGACTACAAGATGTAATTCGCACTAGCAAAAATGTTTCTGAACTTGATATTCAGATTGGTAAAAACTTAGCAGACTCACTTAATTTAGACTTTGAGAAATAGATAATGAGTAATCAAAATATGAACTTTGTTATTGGCGAAGAGTTACGCGATCGCCTTGTCCAAGATATCAGCAACTTACAAAAAGAAAATGCAGGATTAAAACAAAATATTCGTAATAATAGTAACGATATTGAATCCCAAAAAGATGCTTTCTTTCTAGAATTGCTAGAAGTCATTGATACTCTTGATAATTTGACAACATCTTTAGAAAACAGTCTTGAGGCTCTACCAGAAAGCCATCAACGTTTACCTCGTGCAATTGGTTCCATTCAACGAAAACTTTTGATGACCTTACAAAAACGTGATGTTTGTCCAATTGTCATTCCTGAACAAGAAGCCGTAGACGTAAATCTATGTCGCATCATTGAGTCCGAAAATCGTGATGATCTGCCAGAGCGATCGCTTGTAAAAATCCTTAAGACTGGTTATATGAATGGTGACAAAGTTTTGCGATCAGCAGAAGTTATCGTAACTAAATCTACAAATCTGAACGATGAGGTTTAATCTACATTAAGTAGGTCATTTATATCAAAAAATAATAGACTTGTAGCGAAGTAAAAGCAAGGCACAGAGATAGATGTGAATTTGTCTCTGCACTCCAATCTCTACTAAAATAAACCTAATTGACTAACAAAAGTCTAGAGGACTCAATTGTAGGGTATAAATTTTAGTTAAAGCGCTTTACGCTCAAACCCGAACCAAGAATAATTTTGAAAGCGTTGCAAAGCAACGCTTTCAAAATTATTCTTGGTTCGTTTGATTGGCAACTACTGTAGGTAACAATGCGCTTAAGAAACAATTGGTTAAAAAAAGATAGCTGGTTTCGACTTGTCTTCAGTTGGCGAGGCTCTGTTATCCCCGAAGTACTACCGCGATCGCTATTTTGTGGATTCTTTGGTCTCATTATTTATGTCTTACATATTCTAAGTTTTCGGGTGAATTTGCCGATTTTTGGGAGTCTTATTTCTAACATTGTGCTTGGTTTACTGTTAGTATTTCGCACTAATACAGCCTATGAGAGATTTTGGGAAGGACGCAAAGCTTGGGGAACCTTAGTGAATACGGTGCGAAACCTATCGCGACAATTACTAGTAGCGATTTCAGAACAAGATGTCGAAGATCGTCAAGCGAAGCTAGCCGCCGTTAAACTCTTGCCAGCTTTTGCGATCGCCCTAAAACTACACTTGCGATCAGAACCGATTAACAACGAACTGGAAGCAGTTCTGTCATCAGCGCAATTCGATCGACTTAAGACAATGAACCACCCTCCTCTGGAAATAGGATTTTGGATTAGTAGCTACTTACAAAAACAGTTTCAAGAGAAACGATTAGATCGCTATCAACTAGGAGATATGATTCAGCTTTTAAATCAAATGGTGGATGTTGTAGGCATTTGCGAACGCATCCTCAAAACACCCATTCCCCTAGCTTATGCAATTCACCTTAAGCAATTGCTATTGATTTACTGCCTATCACTTCCATTTCAAATGGTTGATCAATTGGAATGGATGACTGCTCCAATTGTCGCTCTAATTAGTTTTACTCTACTGGGTATAGAAGAGATTGGCATTCAAATAGAAGATCCCTTTGGGCATGATTCCAACGACTTACCTCTCGACAATATTTGCAACACCATGCTCAGAAATATTGAAGATTTATTTATTGTAAGTGCCGATCAGCACGAAGCCTAGATTTGTAATTTTTCAAGAGAGTGTTTAAAAATGTTGTAAAGCAATACTTTTAAACACTCTCTCGGCTTGAGTTTAAGCGCACAGCGTAGTAACCAATATCTACCCTAAGAGGTTTTGTAAGGTACTCTCAGTATGAGTAGATAAATGTAAAGAAATCACAACAATATCAATACATTAAACTATTATTGTTTTTTGAATTACAAAGTCTAAACTGATTTCATGTAGTTGCCAATTTTGTTGAGACATAAAACCTGAAAATGAGTTAAGGCTCTTAGCGCCGCAATTTGATTCTTAAGTTTTTATAGCGCTTTTCAAGCAAGCGATTTACAGAAGGTTGGTTTCTCACCCTCGGTGGGAAAATAATCTCTTAGTTCACTAGACTAGGAAACGCTGTATCTGTCCTGATGATAGGTGGCAACAGTTAAATTTGCCAAAATCCAAAAACTTAGACACCTTAGCTAAATTCTTCAATAACTCCTATGACCTACACAATTAACTCAGCTAGAAGCATTTTCCCTAGTACTCTCGCGGCTGACGTTGTACCAGCTACAACTGCAAGATTTAATCAGCTTAGTCCTGAAGATCAACTAGCTTGGATTTGGTTTACCTATCTTGAAATGGGCAAAACCGTAACGATCGCTGCTCCTGGAGCTGCCAGTATGCAACTAGCTGAGTTGACCTTGAATGAAATCAAGAAAATGAGCTTTCAGCAACAAACTCAGGTTATGTGTGACCTAGCTAACCGCGCTGACACAGAAATCTGCCGTACCTATGCCATTTGGTCACAAAATATTAAGTTAGGATTTTGGTATCAATTGGGTCAATGGATGGAGCAAGGTATCGTTGCCCCAATTCCTGAAGGCTATCGTCTATCGGCAAATGCTTCAGCGGTGCTAGAGACCCTCAAGAGCCTTGAACCAGGTCAACAAATTACAATTTTGCGTAATTCAGTTGTAGACATGGGTTATGACCCTAACAAATTGGGCGAATACACTCGTGTTTCTGAGCCAGTTTCTCCTCCTCGGGAAATGTCAAAGCGCACAGAGGTAGCGATCGAGGGAGTTGATAACCCCACGATCTTGGCATATATGAACAACATGAACGCCAATGACTTCGATGCTTTGATCGAGCTATTTTTAGTAGATGGCGCTCTTCAGCCTCCTTTCCAAAGACCAATCGTGGGCAAGGAAGCAGTGATGAAGTTCTTTAGGGAAGAATGTCAAAACTTGGTGCTCGTACCTGAAAGAGGCGTATCTGAGCAAGCAGATGGTGGCTACACCCAAATCAAAATCACTGGGAAGGTACAAACTCCTTGGTTCGGTTCGGGCGTTGGCATGAATATTGCTTGGAGATTTTTGCTTGATCCTAGCAACAAGATTTTCTTTGTCGCGATCGACTTACTTGCTTCTCCTAAGGAGTTGCTAAACTTAGCCCGCTAAAGCGATCGCAACGCTGTAATTTTCCAAACAGAGAAAGGATAGACCAATGGCACAAAATGCTATCAGTCTGTCCTTTCTTTTTAAAAATCTTTGTAAAAGAACAAGTGGTTTTTTGATATAGCAATTTTAAATATTTAGAAGCGTCGAAGCCCTAACTCTTATTTGAAAAGTGCTATATAGCTGTCGCTAGTCTTATTGGAACCAAAACCCAGAAGACGAGAGGCGGCGCTTCGCGCCGCCTCTCGTCTTCTGGGTTTTGGTTTTGATTTATTCATAAACCACAAAAAATCAATAAATGTACTATTCTTAATATATCTTTACAAATTTTTAATAATGTGGCAAAGTCTCATTACTAAAAGTTAATCTTCTATTTTGCGATAAAGTCCCAAGTTCTGAAATTTGACTCCTGCCTTTTGAAAATATGCAAATGTTTAAGTCGCCCCAAAAGGCATTTCAATCCGATGATTGGCTGGGTTTGGCTTCAGTGGTCGCTATCTTTAGTCTTTGGTTGATCAGTCTGCTCAAATTGATTACAATCTCTGCCCTAGACTTACCTTGGATCTGGTTAGTTTTAGCAATACTGGGACGCTCCTATCTGCATACGGGACTGTTTATAATTGCCCACGACTCCATGCACAACAATCTCATTCCTTGCGATCGCCGTCTGAACGATCTGCTTGGCAATATTGCGGTTAGCATCTACGGCTTTTTACCCTATGCTCACTGTCGCAAAAACCACACTGAACATCATCGTTTTCCCTCTCAAAGTGGTGATCCCGACTTTCATGGCAGTATTTCCCATCCTTTCTTTTGGTACTGCAAATTTATCCGTGAATATTTCCCACTGCGATCGCTGCTGACTTTTTTGGTAAACATGAGCGTAATCTTTTGGGGATTAGCAATTTTTTGCAACATTTCGTTTGTCAATTTAATTCTGTTTTGGATCGTCCCGCTAATACTTAGCTCTCTACAATTATTTTTCTTTGGTACTTATTTACCCCATCGGCAGATCTACAACAATCCCAACTTCTCCCCCAGACTGGAAAGAAATGCTTACTGGATCTTGTGGTCTTTTGTAAGTTGTTACAATTTCGGACATTATCATTGGGAACACCACGAATACCCGAAGACTCCTTGGTATCGCTTGCCCAGTAGACATTTGCACAATGTACCGCCAAAAATGCTACCCGCCGTTGCTACTGAATGTGTAAGGACATAGAAGAAATAGAAGAAGTCTTGCAGAACTCGCATGTTTTTAAAAGAGTAATGGCGGCGCTTCGCGTCGCCATTACTCTTTTGGGTTTTAAAAAACGCTATATTTGTGATTAGTTAGATATTTTTTTAAAATGAAAAGCTTTATTCTTAACCTGCTTCGCTATCCCAAGTTCCTTGCTCTAATTATTGGCGGAGTTTTGTCGATCGTCATAGCTCCCATGCTTCCACTACTGCAAAAGCCTGTTACCGCGATCGCAACAATCACAGCTTTAGTTAGCGGATTTATTGGTGTATCGCTGGTGCTGAGAGCTATGTTAGGGTTAGACGTAGCCTAGATAATGGAAATTTTTGAATAGCCCTTTGGACTATTTAAAAATTTCTCTGTACTACTCAAAACCGTAAAAGGCTGTATGTTAGATATCGTCATTATCTTATTTCTAGGTATCATGCCGCCGATCCTGTCTCTATGGATGCTGCATCGGTTTCAAGCAAATCAGCGGCAATTTAACGCAGAGATGACCTTGCCACTACAGCTTAAGGCTCTGCCACCAGCCGATATGACCCGCATTGACGGATTTGGTTATGTGATTGGTAAGGTGAGCTGTAAGTACAATGCGCGATCTCCCTATCTCCGTTGCGCGATCAATCCTGATGGCCCTTGCCAAGATTGCCGACATTATGAAAGTCTCTAGTTTAGAGTGCTTAGCGCTCAAACCTAAATCAGTAAAAGATTCTAAAAACTTTGCAAGGCAAGGTTGTTAAAATCTTTTACTGGTTTGGAGCAGGCGTTTGTTACAAAATTTCTAGGGGTTTAAAAAATCGCCAAGTGCGTTAAAGAACAACATCTCAAGAAATATTCTCAAAATCACACTAGAATTACACTTTAACTGTGTAAATGAAATATATGGCTACTACAAGACGAGTTGCTCGTGTCGCCGAACTAATTAAGCGAGAAGTCAGCAATATGTTGCTGAAAGACATTAAAGATGACCGAGTAGGTATGGGTATGGTTAGCGTCACTGATGCCGAGGTATCAGGTGACTTACAACACGTCAAAATTTTTGTCAGCATTTATGGCACTGAAGAAGCCCGTGAACAAACTATGGAGGCTTTAGCTTCGGCAGCAGGCTTTATTAAGCGTGAGGTGGGTCAGAGACTTGCCCTACGCCGAGTACCCGAAATTGTGTTCAGTGAAGATCGTTCTTTTGAACGCGGAGTTAAGGTCTTGTCGTTGATTAATCAACTAAGTAGAGAACGCGAAGAGAAGGAGTCAAAACCCAGTGATTGATCTAATCAAGGCGGGTGGGGTGATCATGTACCCCCTCATACTTCTGTCGGTGCTGGCTCTGGCTGGCATCATGGAGCGCCTCATCTTTTGGTTTGGGATACTACGGCAAGAACAGAAAACAGCCGAGAGTATTTTGGCGATCGCCCGCGAGGATTTAACCTTAGCTAAGGATTATGCGGAGCAATCGATTAAGGTTCCTGTGGGGCGGTTCCTCTACGCGCCATTGTCCTTAAAAGAGCCAGATCCTGAACTATTTCGTCTAGCTTTAGAGAGTACCGCTGATGAAGAATTAGTGGGAATGCTGAAGGGGGAAAAGCTCCTAGAAGCGGTAATCACCCTTGCACCTTTGTTAGGTTTATTAGGGACAGTGACAGGATTGATTATTTCCTTCGGTTCTTTAAAGCTTGGTGATGTAGCGGCAAACACTAGGTCTGGGTCTTTGACCCAAGGGATCGGCGAAGCTTTGATTACTACTGCGGCTGGCTTGATTATTGCGATCTTTACTTCAGCTTTTCATCGCTTATTTTTGGCTTTGCAGGATCAACAAGCTCGATTATTTATCAAGTTTGGTAATCAATTGGAATTAATTTATCGCCAAAAAATGCAAAATTTCCAATCAAAAGCGTAAAACCCAGAGAAATGAGTAGTGCGCGGCTTCGCCACGCACTACTCATTTCTCTAGGTTATCAATTCAAACCAAAACCCAGAGGGTCGGGGCGAAGCCCCGACCCTCTGGGTTTTGGAGAAAGCACAAAGCACTGTTAGGACTTACGCAAAAGGACTTGAAACACCAATTCTAGAGTAGGGGGCAATTCATGAATTGCCCCTAGTTTTGGCTATTTTGCGTAAGCCCTAACTGTAATAAGACTGGCAACGGCTATGTATTACAATATTAAACAATTGTTAAGAGAAAAGAGATGATTGTCGAAAATAGTGAAGTAATTTTATCGGTCAAAGACTTGACCGCAGATGTTGATGGAGTTCAGATTTTAAAAGGACTGAATCTAGAAATCAAGGCGGGAGAAGTTCACGCGATCATGGGTCCCAATGGTTCAGGGAAAAGCACTTTCTCCAAGATCTTGGCTGGACATCCTGCCTATACTGTTACAGGTGGTGAAGTGATCTATAAGGGAAAGAACCTTTTAGATCTAGAACCTGAAGTGCGGGCTAGGGAAGGTGTATTTCTTGCCTTTCAATATCCATTAGAGATCCCAGGAGTAACTAATTCCGACTTTTTGAGATTGTCCTACAACAACCTTCGCAAGTATAAGGGCTTGGAAGAATTGGATATTATCGATTTTGACGACTTTATCCAAGAGAAGTTGGAGATTGTGGAAATGAATCCTTCCTTTCTCAGTCGTAGTGTTAATGAAGGATTTTCTGGCGGCGAGAAGAAGCGGAATGAGATTTTGCAAATGGCTATTCTTGACCCAACTTTGGCGATTCTTGATGAAACTGATTCAGGTTTAGATATTGATGCACTGAGGATCGTGGCAGGGGGCGTAAACAAGCTTTCTACTCCACTTAACTCGGCTTTGGTGATTACCCACTATCAGCGACTTCTCAACTACATCATTCCTGACTTCATTCATGTAATGGAAAATGGCAAGATTATCCTAACTGGTGATAAAGATCTGGCTCTGGAATTGGAAGCAAAGGGCTATGACTGGCTCAAGGAAGAAGAGGCGGTGTTGGCATAATGACTATTCAAGTTTCTGAATCAATTGATGAACAAGAGCTAAAGGGTGCGCTGAGTAATCGAAGTAAGCGAGCCGTAAATGGTCAGCAATTTGCAGCGCAGGTATTGGGCTTAAATCCTGATCTGACTCCTGCGGTATTAGCGGATTTGCGGCAAGCTGCCAGCGATCGCCTTTTATCATTAACCTTTCCCACCACCAAAGACGAAGACTGGAAGTATACCGATGTCTCGGTCTTGGGAGAATATACCTTTGTCGATCGCGATGTCGATATGCAGGCTGCCAAGGACTTACTGGCGCAAACTCTTGCCCAAGAAGCGATCGGCAATGTGATTGTGTTTGTGAACGGTAAATATAGCCCTGAGTTATCGGACTGCTCCCAGATTGAAGAGGGGCTCGTGGTTGGTACTTTGACCACCCTTGACGATCGCATTTTGCCCAAACTGCGATCGCACCTCGCCCAGCATCCTCAGGTGACTGACTATTTTGCTAGCCTGAATACCGCCAGTATGTCCGATGTGGCAATTATTGTGGTTCCCAAAAATCAGGTTGTCGCCAATCCTGTGCAGATTATCTCGATCTCCGCGCCACAGTTGGGGCAAGGCACATTGATTACCCAACCCCGTTGCTTGATTGTTGCGGAAAGTCATAGCAGTCTCACACTGGTGCAGAGCTTTGTGGGAGTGGATAACCAAGCCTATGTCACCAATACAGTTACCGAGATCTGGCTAGCTGAAGGCTCTCAGGTCAACCACACTAAAGTACAACGACAAGGTGCAGAAGCGGTACATATCAGTACCACTGCGATCGCCCAAGCCCGAAACAGCCTCTACAAAAATCAATCCATTGGTTTTGGGGCTAAGGTTTCGCGCCATAATTTGTCGGTGCAACAAATGGCAGAACAGACCGAAACAATCCTGACTGGGTTAGCCTTTACTGATGGAGATCAACTCACTGATACCCACTCTTGCATCGCTCACAACTATCCCTATGGCTCTAGTCAGCAACTGCATAAATGTATTGCCGATGGGCGATCGCGAACTGTGTTTAATGGCAAAATCCAAGTTGCTAAGTTAGCCCAGCAGACTGATTCGGCGCAGCTAAGCCGCAATCTTTTGCTATCGAGCAAAGCGCGAGTAGATACCAAACCCCAGCTAGAGATTTTTGCAGATAATGTCAAGTGCGCTCACGGTGCAACCATTAGCCAACTTGACGCAGACGAGATCTTCTATCTCCAAAGTCGGGCGATCGATGCTGAGAGTGCCGCGAAACTGCTAACCTACGCTTTTGCGGCAGAGGCAATTGGGAAGATTCCTGTATTATCAGTGCAGCGATCGCTAAGTCAATTTGTCCTTGAAAAGACAAAAGCTCAGTAATCACTGACTTTGCTTGACACTACAGCAAAAACCAGAAGATAAATTGGCGGCGCGAAGCGCCGCCAATTTATCTTCTGGTCTAGCTTTGCTATATATTTTTGCGCCCATTAATCTTGGAATGCATAAGGATGTAAAACTACGGCTTTGAGAATACGATCACCTTTCCAAAGTGGCAGAGATAGCCATAGTTTGCCCTGATCGATCCATTGCTGACGGATATCGGAGCTAGTACGCTGCGGGTTTTGAGATTTGAGACAGATAATATTTAGAGTTGGTTCGCAGACTAACTCTAGGTCGAGAGAAGTTTCTACCCATTGCCGTAGTTGCTCAGAACGATCTAGCGATCGCTCCACTAGATAGCGACAACCTGAAGTTCCCATTGCCTTGAGAGCCATCCATAGTTTGAGGCTATCGGTGCGGCGTGTGCCTTGGAGGTTGAGGTTGCCAAAGTTTAGAGTCGATTCATTCATGTAAGGCAATTCGCTATCAAAGCCATCAATGAGATGTTGCTTATTTTTGACGATGATCATCGCACAGGTGCGCGATACCCAGAGCCATTTTTGTGGGTTAAAGGTGATGGAGTCCGCGAGATCGGAGCCTTGAAATAGTGGCTGCAATTTGGGCGTGAAGATACCTGCGCCGCCATAGGCAGCGTCAATGTGAAACCAACAATCGTAACGCTTGGCGATCGCCCCCACGGATTGAATGGGATCGACTGCACCTGTCACGGTTGTACCTGCGATCGCGGCTACAAAAAACGGCTGTTTGCCTGAACTAATTGCTTTCTGAATAGCTGCTTCTAATGCTTCTAGAATAATCTCACCACGATCATTAGTGGGTACGCGGATTAAGTTCTCTTTTCCTAAGCCAATTACATTCATCGCTTTCTCAAAGGATGTATGCGCTGCGTCGGAAACAAAGGCAACGAGATGATTGGAAGTACCGCGAGTGCTACTATGCGGCTGTTTCCAGTTTCTCGCTAGCAGTAGCCCTGAAATATTAGCCAAACTGCCGCCTGCGGTGAGCGTTCCAAAACAGTTACTTCCCAAACCAAATAGTTCGCCAAACCACTGCATCAGTTGAGCTTCGATCTGGGTAAATATGGGAGCGAGTTCATAGCTCAGCATATTGTTATTGATCGCAGAGATGAGCGCATCAGCCCAGATTGTAATCGCCGCAGGGATACTATCCATATGTCCGACATAGCTGGGGTTGTGGAAGTTAACCGTGCGTGGCAGAATCTGCGATCGCACTTCCGCTATTAGTTCAGAAATATCATTTCCCTGTTCAGGAATATTGATCTTAAATGGTGATTCATCTTTTACAAAGGGCTGCTTTTGGGTGTCTAGCACTGAGTCTATGATCAAGTCCACAAACTGATATCCCAACCTACGCATTTCCTCCAGATTTGAGCGATCAGGATTTAAAAAATGCGAATCAAGGGAGAAGTTTGGTAGCAAATCATTAGAAGAATCAGACATTAGAACAAATCTCTTTAACCACTGGTTAGATTGGTGCAAAAAATGGCTTCGCTATTTTTTGCTTTTATAGCAACTATCGATCAAATGAACCACAATAAAGCTTTTGAAAGTGTTGCAAAGCAACACTTTCAAAAGCTTTATTGATTTGGTTCTTAATTCACAAAAATGTGACTACACTTTTGTGGATTGAAAACCAAACTCAAGAAAAGAGTTGCGGCGCTTCGCGCCGCAACTCTTTTCTAATTTTAAATTACATAGGGAATACGTGGAATTGAAGCAATTAAAGACTTCGTATATTCATGTTGAGGATTGGTCAACACCGATTCTGTTAGCCCCTGCTCTACAATTTTACCTTTCTGCATGACGGCTATGCGATCGCAAAAAAACTGAGCTACCGCTAAATCATGGGTAATGAATACATAGGTTAACTTAAATTCTGCTTTGAGATCCTGCATTAACTGCAAAACTTGGCTTTGGATCGATGCATCGAGCATACTCACAGGCTCATCACAAATGATAAATTGCGGATTAGTGATCAAGGCGCGGGCGATCGCTACGCGCTGCAACTGTCCGCCCGACAAGTCTGAAGGATAGCGATTAGCTAGTTCAGGGTCTAGCCCAACTTTTGCAAGGATTGTGTAAACGCGATCGCGAGTTTTGGCTGACTCCAAGTTAGGGACGAGACGATGGATTAATAGTGGATCAGCAACACTGCGAAATACATCCATAGAAGGACTAAAGCAAGCGCGGGGATCTTGAAAAATCATCTGCATCTTGGCGCGCATTTTTCGCATTTGTTTAGGTTTTAAGTCTGTTAACTCCACACCATCAAAGTTGACAGATCCGCGATCGGGCTTAACTAGCTGCAAAATGGCGCGTCCTGTTGTACTTTTGCCAGAGCCACTTTCGCCGATCAATCCAAAAGTCTCGCCCTCGAATATTTCTAAATTGACACCATCTACAGCTTTGACTACACCCTGCTGAGGAGTTACAAATCGGGTTAATAAGTTACCACCAGTGACATAGCGTTTTTTGAGCTTACTGACATGAAGGATAACTTTTGGCGATGGATGAAATTCATTTGCCTTAGTTAAGTCGATATCGACGGGCGACTCTAGCGCGATCGCCTCAGGGTGAAAGTGCAACACTGAAGCCAGTAGCTTTTTGGTATAGGGATGTTGTGGTTCTCGAAAAATCTGACCGACATTGCCTGTTTCTACGATCACACCGTCATACATGACTGCAATGCGATCGCAATACTCAGCAACCATCCCCAAATCATGGGTAACGAGTAGTAACCCCAAAGATCGGCTTTTTCGCAAAGCGGTTAATTCTTTCAGGATTTCACTAGCAACGGTTACATCGAGGCTCGTAGTCGGCTCATCCGCGATCAAGAGGATCGGATCAAGTAAAAGCGCTAGGGCGATCGCTACCCGTTGCCGCATCCCGCCGCTAAACTGATGGGGATATTGCTTAGCGCGACTAGGCTCAATCCGTACTGCTTTTAGGGATTCATATATTTTTTTCTGGGCATCTTGGCGAGATATCCGAGGATAGTGGGAAGTGAGGACTTCTAAGCCGTGATCGTAAATACTCATCAGCGGATCAAGGCGAGTCATCGGATCTTGAAAAATTAAACCGACTTTTTCCCCACGCCAAGAGCCATCTTTTTTCTTGGCAACTTCTTCGCCATTGACATAAATTGTGCCTTCAAGATTGGCTCCCTTGGGCAGCAAGTTGATTAGCGATCGCCCAATCGTGGATTTACCGCAGCCACTTTCTCCGATCAGCCCCAAAGCTTCTCCTGCTTGCAAATTGAAAGTAACGCGATTAACGGCGGGCAGATCGTCACCATAGGTAACAGTCAGATTTTCAACTTCAAGGAGCATGACTTTTTTGGGGTTGATCAGCAATTTCTATAAGCCAAAATACCATACAAGCAATGGCTGGCGCGTTGCGCCGCCAGAATCTGTATTTTCAGCGCCGAAGGCGCTGAAAATACAAGAACTGATTAGCTCTGCAAAAAGTCAAATAAACGATGGGCAAGCTCAAGCTTTGAGCAAAGGGGCGTTGATAACTGATCGCCATTTGCCCTAATAAAAGTAGCCTGATTGGTATCAGTGCCAAAACCTGTTTGCTGACTATTGACCAGATTTACCGTGATCGCATCTAGCCCTTTACGGTGCAGCTTATCCTGCGCCGCCGCGATCGCCTCTGACTCATTGCCAGTTTGCGCGGCAAAGCCGACTAATACTTGTTCAGGACGCTTGCGCGAAGCGAGATCCGCCACGATGTCTGGAATATATTCTAGTTCTAGGTTTAAGGGAAGTTGGGCTTTCGGTAATTTGTAAACACTGCGTAATTGAGAGCGCACATCACCCACTGCCGCTGCTGCGATCGCGATGTCTGCAGTGGCAAAGCCCAGACTCATTGCTTCGTGCATTTCTTCAGCAGTCCGCACGCAAATAGTTCTCGTTTGCAGGTCAGCATTTAAAAGAGAAGTATCACCCGCAAAAATTAATGTCACCGACGCGCCCCGATGCAGAGCCGCCTTGGCGATCGCGAGCCCCTGTTTGCCCGTAGCAGGATTGCCAATAAATCGCACAGGATCTATATATTCACGGGTTCCTCCAGCATTTACTAAAATGTGTTTTCCCTTTAAGTCCTGCTTCCCTTTAGTGAATAGAAAAGACGTAATATATTCCAAAATTATTTCTGGTTCTGCCATTCTGCCAGTGCCCACCGCATCACAGGCAAGAATGCCATCGGTCGGCGCGATCGCCTTATAGTTGGCAAAGGTATGCACCTTCCGCCAATTTTCCTGCACCGAGGGCTGTAACCACATAGTTGTATTCATCGCTGGCGCAAATAGAACTGGGCAATTCGCCGCTAGCAGAGTATTGGTGAGTAAATTGTCAGCAATGCCATAGGCAATCTTGGCGAGGGTATTGGCGCTCACTGGGGCGATGACGATCACATCCGCCCATTCTGCTAACTCAATGTGCAGAGGTCTCCCATTGCTAGGTTGCCAAAAGTCAGCATCAGTATAGGCGGGCTGACGCGATAGCGTCGCAAAGGTAAGGGGCGTGACAAACTCCGTCGCCGATTTTGTCAAAATGACCCGAACTTCGATACCCTGCTTTGCCAAAGTCGAGACGACTTCGCAAACTTTATAGGCAGCAATCCCACCTGAAATACCGATGAGTACGCGATTAAACAAGCGATTTGCAGACAAATATTTACTCCTTACAAAGTTTGCACCAAGTAGCCAACAAAGACTGTAGCGCACGCTGCGCGTGCGCTACAGTCTTTGGCTCATTCATTGCTGGCTGAGCGAAGTCGAAGCCCGAAGCCCTGAGCCACAAATCAATTAGGTTTCATGCTCAGTTCATTAGTGGTAACGATTTCCTGCGATCGCAAGTTTACTTCTATGGCTTTTAACTTATCCGCAGCTTGATAGATGATCGATAGGCGATCGCCCTTGATTGCGGAAGTTCCATTCAACTGATCGACTTGTTCCACCAGCACCTTAAATCTTGTCCCTGCCGCATCAGAAATGGCGATTTGCTTTTTATCCCTCTCGGTAATTTGCTTATCATTGTTAGTATCTTGGTCAGCAACTAAATACAGATAGCTAATAATTGGCGCTTGTCTCGTATCGTCGGGATTAGTGCGATCGGATAAGGCGATCGCTGAGATCAGTAGCCCTTGATTGGTTGGTCGGAGCCAATTGCTAGATTTGTTATTGGGATTGAAAAAAATATAGTTTTGAATTGAGCTAGACTCCTTGGAGCCTGCTCGATAGTCGTAAGCTTGAATTAAATAGACGGGCGCTCTAAGAATATCGGAACCTGTAATTGGCTCAAATGTGCCGATGGAGATTTTTTGCTCGACCTTAGAGGATTGCTCGTTACTTGGAACGGTTACGACATTACTAATTTCTCTGTTGCGGGTGGCTTGTAATAGCAAATAGAAAACTGAGACTCCCAACGATAAAGTTGCCAGCAGCCCAGCCACCAAAATAATCAATGCATTAATACGCCAAACATAAAAAAACAGGCGACGAGATTTCATAGGATATTTATTAAATTTCTCACCATAATTTAGAACCTAAAACTAAAAAGGTTGTTCCGCCCGCTACGCAGGCGTAACAACCTTATTGGTTTTAGGTTCTAATTACGCCTAGCTACCTATCGCAATTTATCGATAAAACAAATAAAAATCTTAAAGGCTTTGCTGAGCAGTACTTTTAAGATTTTTATTGGTTTTAGTTTATATTTCTAGATTTTATAGCTTAAGAAATTTCAGGAAAATCTGGCTATGCTAGATTTTCCTGAAATTTCTTGGCTAGAGCCTATTTGTCACGAACAATTTTGTCTTTTTGGCTTACTAGTAGTACAGCCGCGAAGATTAATCCGAGAACTACCGCGCCTGCAACAAGGCTAAGGAAAAAATTCATTAGTGATGGTGTCATACTGCGTTGTTGTTAAATTTTTTATAAAGAAATTAAGTGTTTGATTGTGATTTTAACATCTTAGTTAGTGCGTGGCTTATTTTGCCGAACAATCCAATAACTGATAGCTAGAGCTAAGACTGCAAAAGCTAATCCCGATATATCGCCATCGGATTTGGTGTCATAAATAATTACCTTACGCGCAACCGCCGTCAGAGCAGTTACAATCACTAGCTCCAGTTGAATGGAGTGATTACGCAAATATGCCGTTACGTTTTCCATTAACTCCAGAGCGATCAGTACATTTAAAAGCATTCCAAAAATCTTCAGCAATGGAGCCGAGAAACTCCATCTTGGCTCGATAAAGAATACATCGACTGTAATTGTTCGCATTAGGTCGAGGAGGGCGATAAAAATTATGAATACTAGGGCGATCGCTAACACCTTAGAGGTGAAGTTCTCAACATAGCGAATCATTTTTAAGAATCTGGCATCTTGGCTGTTATCAAAAAACAGCCCCAGTATGCCTATAAGTTTTCTCACTAGTCTTTTCACAAACACCCCACTAGAGTTAATTAGGATTTCACGATGAAATTGGTGAAATTGGTTTTAAATTTGGTTTTACTAATGCTATCTAACAAGCAGTTACAGCGCGAGTTGTCGTAACTATTTGTTTTTTTGCCATGGCTAGACAGCAATTACTGATCATTTAAGTTGTTGCGATCGCCTAGCGATCGCAACAACTGCTACTACCGAAGACGATTAGCGGGACAGAGAGACTTGTGTTTACCCAGTAGAGGAGATTCATAGTAAAAATACATAGAGTTGTGATAAAATCATAAACTAAACTCTATGATTTTATCATCGTTCCTATGGTTTACCGCTTATCCGACTCGCAATTGGCTAGTCATGTCACGCTACACCAGTTACAGGTTTTCGAGGTGGCTGCTAGACATGGGAGCTATACCCGCGCTGCTGAGGAGTTATTTCTCACCCAACCCACAGTCTCTATGCAGATCAAGCATCTGACCAAATCCGTGGGAATGCCCCTGTTTGAGCAAGTTGGTAAGCGTCTCTTCTTGACACAGGCGGGACAGGAGCTATTTCACACTTGTCAAGAAATTTTCGGAAGAATCTCTCAGTTCGAGATGAGTGTAGCCGACCTGAAAGGGTTGAAACAGGGATACTTGAAAGTCACTGTCGTGACTACGGCAAAATATGTAATTCCACGTCTGTTAGGTCCTTTTTGTCAGCGCTATCCTGGGGTAGAAATTGCTTTAAAAGTGACAAACCATAGTGGCGTTCTAGAGCGGTTAGCTGAGAACAAAGATGATCTGTATATTCTTAGCAAAGTGCCTGATGAGCCTGATGTGAAGGCTCATCCTTTCTTAGCTAACCCTTTGGTGGTACTTGCTAATCACGACCATCCTTTGGTCGGCGAAAAAAATATTCCGATCCATAAATTAGCCGACCAGCCTTTTATTACCCGTGAGTCAGGTTCTGGGACGAGAGGCTATGTGCAGCGATTGTTTGACGAACATAAGATTACGCCGACGATTAAAATTGAGTTGGCTAGCAACGAAGCAATCAAACAGGCGATCGCGGGCGGCTTAGGCATTTCTGTGCTATCAAAACATACAATTTCCCTCGAAGGTGCTTCAGGACAGATTGCAGTTTTAGATGTGCAACATTTCCCGATTCCTTGTTATTGGTATGTAATTCACCTAGCTGGTAAGCAACTATCGGTAGTGGCTCAAGCCTTTTTAGAATATTTGCAGACTGAAGGTAAAGAGCTTGCCGAAGCCACAACTTGGTAGCTCTTAAGTTACAGCGCTTCGCGCTGACTTAAAACCCAGAGATATTTTTGAAAGCGGCGCTTTGCGCCGCTTTCAAAAATATCTTATAGACTTTAATAAAAAAAGCCTGTGCAAAGCACAGGATTTTTTTATTTTTAAGGCGGCACCCAGATTCGAACTGGGGGTGAGGGTTTTGCAGACCCCTGCCTTACCACTTGGCTATGCCGCCGAACGGATAACGAGTATAACAAATTGTGGCGACTGCAAGCAATAAATTTTGAAAGCTCTGCGAAGCAAAGCTTTCAAAATTTATTGCTTTAAGTGCAAGGTGTTACTCCAAATTAAAAATTAGTGGCGCGGCGCTTCACGCCGCACTACTAATTTTTAATTTGGAGTAGTAAAGAATTAAGCTAAATCAAACAATAAAATTTCGGCGTTATCTTTAGCAATTATTTGAAAATCCCCAGGGCGATCGCTAGCGATCGCATCTCCAGCACTAAGTAACTGATCTCCTGCTAGGACACTTCCCTTAGCAACCTGCAACCAAACATGACGGGATTGAGCAACGGGATGGATTACTTCTGCACCATCTTCCAAAATAGAAGCATAAATGTAAGCGTCTTGATGAATTGTTACTGAGCGATCGCGTCCATCTGGTGAAGCGATCAAACGCAACTGGTTAAGTTTTTCTTCCCGTGAGAAGGAGATTTGTTCATAGCTTGGTTTAACGCTTTCTTGATTTGGCAAAATCCATATCTGCAACAGATGGGCGGTTTCTGTTGGTGAGGGATTGAACTCGCTATGGGTAATGCCAGTGCCTGCACTCATGCGCTGGACATCACCCACCTGTATTACGGAGCCATTACCCATGCTGTCTTTATGCTCTAAGGCTCCATCGAGCATATAGGTAATAATTTCCATATCTCGATGGGGATGGGTGCCAAATCCTTTACCCCCTGCTATTTTGTCTTGATTTATGACTCGTAAAGAACGAAATGCCATATGTTGCGGATCATAGTAGCTTGCGAAAGAGAAGGTGTGATAGCTATCGAGCCATCCATGATTTGCGTGACCTCTTTCCTCGGATTTGCGAATAGTAATCATAGTTTTGCTTGCCTAAAGTGTAAATAGTTGTTGATTAAAGAATTGTCTGTCCCAAATCAAGAAATGGCGTAGCCATTTCTTGATTTGGGGTAAAAGCCTAAAGTTTAGTATGTGCGCCGTCACAAAATGGTGCGTTACCTGTGTGCTTGCAGAGACAGAGGGCAACCTTCTTGGTTTCGGTCACTTCAAAGGCGAGGGGTGTAAATTCTGTTCCTTTGTGTGCGCCGTTACAATAGGGTTGATTGGTGGATTCGCCACAGGTACACCAGTAATAGGTTTTTGGCTCAAGTTCCAATAGAACGGGCTTCTTATCGACGACTTTAGGTTCACTCATAATTATCTCCAAATGCGTTTCTGAAATATAATTGACAAGCACTCTTAAAGTAAAGTATGTACTTTTTTGTAAGGTACACACCAAAAAGATACTATGAATCAATATGCTGATACTTTCATCGTTAACTCCTTCCCTGAAGAAGGATGTGAGACTTCTTACCAAAGCGAGTTACCCAGTTGTCCAGTTGAGGCTACCCTCGATGCGATCGGTGGACGCTGGAAAGTCTTGATTCTGCATGAATTATTTAGTGGTACTAGGCGTTTCGGAGAATTACACCGAAATCTGCATAGCATTACGCAAAAGATGTTGACCCAGCAGTTGCGGGAAATGGAACGCGACGGATTAATTCATCGTGAGGTATATACTCAAGTTCCCCCCAAGGTTGAGTATTCACTGACCGCTTTAGGTAGAACTTTACAGCCAGTATTAGAGTCGATGCATACATGGGGTAAAAACTACCTAAAGCATAAAGAGTAATGGCGACGCTTTGCGCCGCCATTACTCTTTACTTACCGCCTTTCTTAAGGGACAAGATCGCCTCGACCTCGGCTGTGTCTTGGCTAGGGTAGGCTGCTGTTACGGCTAAGCCGCGAATTGAAGTAATTAGAGCCTTTACTTCCGCTGGAATACTTTCTTTCTCCGCAGGAGGCAAGAATGTTTGCACAATATTCCATGTGCGATCGGCATCTAGATAGAAGTAACCCACGTTGTTAGTAGGTAGAGTGCTGATCACTGATTTGAAGGTGGCATCACCATCGATCGCAGTGGCAGGTTTTGGTACAAACAAAGCAACGACTGGCGAAGCTGTGAGGAAAAGCGTATCTTTTTGACTCCAACCATGGGAAACGATCGCACCTGGAGCACCAGGGACAGACCATTCGGTAACGGCGACTCCAGAAACATCTTTTTTGCTGACTTGTCCACCATTCTTAGAGACAAAATCATCTAGCTTTTTGAGTAGAGATTCACCGCCAGCACGATTGCTTGTTTGGAACATAAATAGCGGTGCCAGCCCCTGAGTCTGAGCAAGGATTCCTTCGGGCTTAGTGGATATAGACGCAAAGGCATACTCACCATCCATCCACCCAAAAATATCTTTATCTAGATCAATTGCAAAGGGAGAAGACTTCGCCTGTGTCCTGATTTCATCAATACTTTTCTTGATCTCAGGGTTCTTCTCAGAGTTTTTCACAAACTGCTCCCACGAGCCTTTGATGTCAAAACCAGTGATCACAGAAAATGCTTGAGATGGAAGTTGACCGATGATTTTATTAGGGGAATTTTTGAGCGCAGAAATAGCCGTGGGGTCAAATTTTCCTAGCACTTTAAAACGAATACCCGCATCATCAATACCCAATCCCATGTTCATGGATTTGATTTGCTTAAGCTGCTCTAGGGACTCTGGAGGCAAAGCTTGAGCATCAGGACTGAGTTCTGCTAGCTGCACAATCGATTCGCTAAAGTTAGGAATGTAAATTTGGGCAACGGAGTTTTGGATTTTGAGATCATCAGCCTTTGCCGCACCTGCAAGAGAAGCTTCTCCTTTAAAAGTGTCGATCGCCCTTTGATTGGTTTGTGCTTGAGGCGTAACGATCAAGTAATCGCCAACCATAGAGGTAAAGCTAGAAGCAGAACCTTCTCCATACTGCGTAATTTTTACGCCTTTGTATTCAGTTTGAGCTTCTTTCCCGCCTGCTTTGGTCTTGACTTTCTCGGTCAAAAATTTCTCCGCTGCCGCCTTGTCCTTGACTTCTGCCACAATCAAAATATTAGGAGTAGCTTCGGCGGCTGGCTTATCTTGGACAAATTGAAGGGAACCACTACTGCTAGCAGCATTGGTCATTGGTACATAACGATTCACAGCCGCAAGAGGTTTGCCATCGAGGCTAGCGGCTTTGGTGGATGGCAGGATTGCGATCGACACATTTTTGCCAATCCAAGGCTTTACATCTTTTTCGTAGTCAAAGTCTCCTGTGGATAGGTTTTTGCGTCCCTCCGCGATCGCTTGGTCATAGAGCTTCTTGGTTTCTGGCGACAAAAACTGCTCTATCTTTGACAGCGCTTCCCCGTCTGTTGATACAGACACCGCCATTAGCGACTTTTGTGGCACTACTGTTAATGTTCCTGCGGTACTGCTTGCAGTGGGGATAATATTAGCTGTCTTACTAAAGAAAAAGTAAGCACCAACGCCACCTGCAACTACTACAGCCGCACCACCAAGAATTGGTAGCAGATTTGGCTTAGTTTCAGTCATGTATCAAGACCTCCTGATCAATCAATTGCCAGATGTCAGTATAGGGCTTAACCAATAATCGCCATAGACTCTAATTACTAATTATTGGTGAGCTAACTCACAACGCTTGCAAATCAAGCCACGCAGGTACAAGTTTCCATGCTTGATTTAAAGATTTGTCTAATATTTTGTAATTTGGCTCAAACTTGCTGACTAAATTCCAAAATTTATCAGAATGATTCATATGAACTGTATGGCAAAGTTCATGGAGTAAAACATACTCAACAACTGCGGCTTCCAAAAACAGTAATTTGTAGTTCAAGCTAATATTGCGATCGCGGGAACAACTGCCCCACAGGGTCTTTTGACTGCGGACAGTCATCGCGCGGTAGGGGAGCTTGGCGCGATGACTGATGTTATGTAAACACTCCGAAAAATGTCGATCAGCTTTTTGGATCAACCATTGTTTTAGAAAAAACTTACAGGCTTCAACGTCATTGATGTCCCCTTTTACGGTCAGTTGCAATTGAGCTTTAGATTCTTGAATCGTAATCGCTCTAGATTTAGTGGCTATTTGCTGATACTCAATGTGCCATTCTTCACCTAGCGATCGCAAATTAAGGCGATCGGGTAGCTCATGGGGAGCCTGAGACTGTAAAAAAGCTTCTCTTTGGGCAAGCTTTAGTTGATTGCGAACAATCCAAGCCCGCTTTTTCTGGACGATTTCAGGAATTTTTTTGTGATCATAATTAACGGGAATGACTACCTCTAGACCATCTTCGACAGAAATAGACAGCCTCACACATTTAGCGCGATCGCTGACGCGCACAGTATATTCTGGCAACTCATCATTTACTGACTTCAAACTAATCTTAGATCTTGGCTGGGGGCTAGTCATTGGTTTTGATAGAGTTTTGGCAGAGCCGTAAGAAAGATTTAGTCTTGAATCAAAATTGTCCCAGGGAAGGTCTCATTGAGGCGATCGCGCTCACGATGGGCATTGCCCCGATCGGTGTAAGTCCGCGCTTGGATGTATGATTTACCTTTGAACTCAGTGACAAATGCATCAGGGGAAATCTGCCGTACTTGGCGAATACGGTTGGCATTTGAATTGGGAATCAGTATCCGAAAAACTCCAGTAGTGACCCGCTCAGCAGGTTTAACGGTGGGGCGAGATATTGGCGAAGGTGTGGACATAGCAATGAGCGAAGCACTTAGAACTTGCGCGGCTACTCCTTGACTGCGTAGCCTTGCGGCGATCGCATTTGCACTTGTCAGACTCGATAGTGGTGTAGCGAGGATGACGGAGCGGTTATTAAAAGTCGCTAAGGTGGCAATCCTGCCTGTGATCGATTGCACTCTTTGCAACCCAAAGTTGGGGTCGTTGCTCAGCTCTACTAAAACCAGAGCTGCCTGTAAGTTAGATGGTATGTCAGTAACTTTCTGGGTAAAGGAATGGACAACTGCATCAAGATTGAGTTCACGCAATTGATTGGCTCGAAATGTAGAAGCTTGGATATTGTCAAAGCCTCCAAAAAATGTCATTGAGGAGTTGAGATAGTTGCAGGGTACAGCAGCGATCGCTAAAAATTCTGGTAGTTGCGGTAATAAGTTAGCGGGACGATCCAAAATCACCCCATAGCGGCGGTTAGTAAGCTGAGTACAGTTAGGAATAGGTGATAGAGATTGTGCGATCGCCCCAGATGGCTCAAATAGCCCGTATGGCATCGCGAACAAAATTGAGCAAACAATTTTTTTGACCATATCTGGTGACAGTCTGTATTTAAGTTCTTGTCTCAATGGTTTCATGGTGGTCAAACTATTCAACTTAGAGTCACAGTCTGGACTTGCACCCTAGTCATACCAATTTGTGCAAGTATGACCACATAAATTTAATCGGCTATTTAATCGGTAATTTAACTGGGGCTAGCTATTCCGTATCAAAAACAATTGAGCAAGTCTGCTGCAACTTTATTTTAGTGTTAAGTATTCAATCAGCGCCATCAAACATCGGTCTGACAAGATATAACATTATCATGCTGGCTATGTTGCGAAATGTCATGTCTAGAACAAACTTTTCGCTAATTATTTTATACCAATTCACAAAAGTGTGACTACACTTTTGTGAACTGAAACCCAAACCCAGTATGGTTTTTTGAATAAAGAAATGGCTGAGCCATTTCTTTATTTGGTTCTAAGTAGCTAGGCATAAGTAAACTAAAAAACTAGAAAGCTGTCCCGCCCGTGCAGCGGGTAGAGCATCTTCTGGTCTTAGGTTCTAATTATGGTGAGCTACTTACCGATGCTTTGCTCTGAATAAAATCTTCAAAATGGTGAATTCGCCACTTTGGTGGTTTTAGTTTCTTATTGAAAATGGAATCAAGATTATGGCAAATCCAGAACATCTGATTCAACTACAACAGGGGGTGAGTAGTTGGAATCTTTGGCGATCGCAGGATTATCGCTGTCAGATCGATCTCATTGAGGCAAATCTCGCCTATGCCGAAGTTAGCAAAGCGGACTTTGGTGGTGCTGATTTGAGCCTAGCTAACTTGGGGGGCGCAAGCCTTGTGGGGGCAAACTTGCGAGAGGCTAATCTTACCCTTGCCAATCTAAGCGGGGCTAACCTGAGTTTAGCGACCTTTCAAGATGTGACGCTATGTATGACTAATCTTAGTGGCACAAACCTCAGTCTTGCGAACCTCAGTGCCGTTAACCTAGTGCTTGCTAACCTTAGCGGTGCAAATTTGAGTGGGGCTGTACTTCGCAATGCCAACCTGATGGGGACAAACTTGAGTGGGGCTAATTTAACAAATGCAGATTTTACTGATGCTAATTTGTCGGGGGCAATTCTCAATGGGGCAAACCTGAGTAATGCGCTACTTTGTGAGGCTGAGCTAAGTGGCGCGATTTTAAGTGGGGCAAATCTGTCTAAGGCTAATCTTTGTGGCGCAATTTTGCGAAAAACTGATTTTAATGGGGCAAAGTTACGCGAAGCCGATCTGCGTAATACTGACCCGCACTCAGCTAACTTAGATGGCGCAGATATAGAATTTTCTAGGCGCTAAGAACAAATTAAAAGTCCGCCGAAGGCGGACTTTTAATTTGTTCTTAGCTTTCCCAAATTTTGGCTAGCACGGTTTGCGGTGAGATATCTCTGAGGGCTTGACCTGCGATCGCCTGCACATATTTGATCCGCTTTTCTGCGAGCGGTAAAAATACATTAGCTGGTGTGGATGCACTCAAAATGGCAACCAGTGCTGTGCCAACGGCAACTCCAAACTGCATCGCGTCACCCTCGGCGCAGATGAACAAATTGGCTGTCGCAATCAAAGCTGCTAATTTACCAACATCAGTGGGGCTAGCGATTAATAGGTTAGGTACTTTTGTGGCTAACTTTTTCAGCAACTCCGCATTATTGACGCTATCAATTGCCACAATTGATAGATCTGGCAGCTTAGCTTGCATATCAGTAGCAATTTCTGCCCAACTATCCGCAGGGTAATTTGCCAAGGCTCCGCAATTCAGCAATATAAAGCCACTCTTTGGTAGTCCCAGCCGCTTTTGTTCGCTAGCTACCCAATCCAAATCACCTTTAGGTAGGTTGATTTTAATGGGTGGGCAGAGCTTGAGAATTTGCAATGGCGCTAACAGGCTATGGTTTGAAGCCGCAGCATATTCTTGAGGATCAAATTTGATGCTTTCTGTTAGCAAAAAGTCACCTTGATTGCCAAAGGATATTCTCTGGGGAATACCGCTCAACCATAGCAAAATCTTTAATGATTGCCTTGGCTGCGTGAGAATAGCCGCGTCATACTCGCGATCGCGAATTGTGCCAAGCAAATTACCAAAATCAGCCAAAGAGTTGCGATCGTTGAAATCAAACTTAAGTACTCGATTTACAGACAGGCAAACGCGATAGGATGCCATAGCTCGTGGTTCCACGACCACATCGATCTCGGCATTAGGATACTGTTGTTTGAGTGTATCCAGTGTCGGGAAAAACAGTAACTGATCGCCAGTCCCACCTGGAACCAAAGCCAGTATTCGCATCATATTTATCCATCTCTAGACGAAGACCGTATGCCATATTACTTTGTTTTTGGAAGTTGATACAGATAGCATTAATACAACCAATAATTCTCTACATTGCCAAAGCCAGTAAGCGAGGGGCGGAGCTTAGCTCCGCCCCTCGCTTACTGGCTTTGGCGTATTGGCGCTTAGTCCTATAAACCCAATTTCAAAAAAAGCTCGCCGTAGGCGAGCTTTTTTTGAAATTGGGTTTGGGTCTTGTGGTAACAAATTTATCGATCGCAGCCTGCAATAAACGTTATGTTAGTGAAATATATTGTGGCTCTTCATTCATGAAAAAGTCTTTCATCTATCGATCGCTACAGGCGGCTGTAGCAGTGGCAACTTGTGCTTTGATGGCGATGTGGGTATCTACATCACATGATAATTTCGTTTTAGAGGTTGTGACTGAACTCGATTCGCTGGCAGTAATTTTAGCGATCGCCGTGGCGTTACCCTACATTTGCTTCAAAGCTTTATCGAAACTGTACACACCGCCAGTATCGCGCAAGTCTGATAAGTCGGATGCTGTCGAACCAGTTCTTAGTCAAGATGAGCTAGCGATCGCGGCAAAACAATCGGCTATGCAATATCGCGGTAATCCCTATGTAACCGATGCGCCTAAAAAAGACGAACAAATTGCCCCAGTCGCCATTAAGTACCGAGGTGCAAATATTGACTCAGGATCTGAGTCTCAGGAAAAATCAGGGCAAGATGAGACCTTCTTTGAAGAGCGTCAGTCGCAGAAGTCGGCTAAACCCAAAGAACGGATTAAATATCGTGGTGCTTATGTGGATTAAGGCTTTGAACTCGTTCAGCCACCGCTGGCTGAGCGAATCGAAGCCTTAGTGGGAGTCAATGCACCTGCTGGCTGAGCGAAGTCGAAGCCCTGATTGTCGAATCCTCAGTTGGACTGTCGGACATCTTGACAGTATTCCTGCACGGCACTTGTAATAATTGCCTTCAAGTCAACGTATTTATGGGCAAATGGTGGCTGCCAATCAGACAAGCCCAAGACATCGTGAGTCACCAATATTTGACCATCACATCCCTTACCTGCGCCAATGCCGATAGTTGGGATTGCAAATGACTCAGTAATCTTAGTCGCTAATTCCGATGGTACATTTTCGAGCAGGAGCGCAAAAATACCTGCATCTACCAGAGCCTGAGACTGTTCCAAGATTTCGGTGGCAGATTTGGGACTATTGCCTTGGACTCGATAACCGATTTGATGTACTGACTGCGGTGTTAGCCCCAGATGCCCCATTACAGGCATCCCTGACTGGACAAGCTTGCGAATAGTTTTGACCATATCGGGATAGCCGCCTTCTAACTTGATCCCCTGTGCCTCTGTTTCTTTAAAAACTCTTCCTGCTGATCGCATTGCTTCTTCAGTGCTGATCTGATAGCTCAAAAAGGGTAAGTCCACAATCATCAAAGCTTTTTTTAGTCCTCGACCCACGGCTTGAGCATGGCGAATCATGTCATCGAGGGTTACTGGCAGAGTATTTTTGTAACCCAGAGTAACCATCGCCAGAGAGTCGCCAACCAAAATCAAGTCCACCCCAGCGTTGTCTAGCAGCTTGGCGATCGCATAGTCACTTGCTGTAAGCGCCACGATTGGCTTTTTCTGTTGTTTCCATTTTTGCAGTTGGGCGATCGTCAGTGACATCAGGAAATTTCTCTTGATTTTGGTATGAACGTAAAAATTTGTAATAAGCAATTACAGCACAATACCTTGCCATTTGTTTACAATGCAAAGCGCTGCAAGTATCAAAACTGATTTTTTGAAAGCCAGCCGTGGGCTGGCTTTCAAAAAATCAGTTTTGACTATATAGCGTTTCCCAGTTTAGTGAAGTACAGAGGTTTGTTTCTCCGCCTTCGGCGGAGAAACAAACCTCTGTACTTCGTATATAACGAGGCGCAATAAATATAAAACCCAAAAACCTGTGGCGCACGCTGTGCGTGCGCCACAGGTTTTGGCTCTAGCTACTTAAACAAATGGCGTAGCCATTTCTTTATTTAAAAATCCTTACATAGTCAAAATTATGGACAAATATCAAAGACTTTTAGAGTTAGGGACAAATGGCTGTAACTACGATATCGAAACTGAAGATATTATTCAGAAACTTCAAGAATGGGATGCAAAATATGGCTTGGAAATTTCTGAGGTAAATTCTGATAGTTTACTGTTGACTTTTAAAAATCTGCCTAACGATCTGACTGATCTTGCCTTAGAAATCTACGAGTTTTGCCCCGATACAATAGATCAGGGTTTCGGCTGTGCCGAGGACATGATCGATATACTGCAAAAGACAGAACAAGAGGTTCCATCAGATTTGTTGGAAATGACTGCGGGAATTGATTTTGCAGACGAGAACTACGGCTTAGAACTTTTGAAGCGTTCTCTTGTGGCAACTAAGGAGTTGTTTTTGTGGTGGGATTAAAAGAAACAGGGGTTCGACAAGCTCAGTACATAGCTTCGCTTAGCCATCAATATTCGGTTGGCTGAGCGAAGTCGAAGCCTCTCTCCACTCATTTAGGATTGCTATATAATCAAAAAAATTCTAGTTGCCATGCTAAAACTTTCATTTCTGACAGCTTTTCTAATCGCGATCGCCCCTTTAGCAAGTGCCGAAAATCTTGTTAGAAATTCAAGCAATCCCCTTGCTCAGGATTCATCAACCCCCAGTTCTGCCTCTCAAGAAGACAACTTAAATCGCGGATTTCAGTTGGTAATTAAAGCGAGAGAACTTTCGAGTAAGGGTGATTTCAAGCAGTCATTGCCGTTATTTCAAGAAGCGATCGCTATTTTCCGCAAGGAAGGCGATCAGTTGTCAGAGTCGAGAACCCATAGCTTTGTCGGTGACATTTATCTGCGATTATCTAAGCCAAAACTGGCGATCGGTTCCTATCAAGATTCTTTTAACTTAATCAGCTTAATCGAAAAGAACTATGCTCAAGATCCTAAAGTCAATTCTGAAATTCAATTTGAGAAATTGGTAGCTTTGCAAAATATTGCCTTTGCGTTTAATCGCGCTAACCAATGGCAACAGGCGATCGCTATTTATGAAAAAGCGTTAGCCCAAGCAAAACTAATTAAAGACTTTGATCGAGAAGCCACTATTTTAAACAACATCGGTCAGATTTATGTGGATATCGGTAAATTTAGCCAAGGGCTAGAAAGTCTGCAAAAGGCTTTGGCGATACATCAAAATAATGGCAAGCCAGAGCAATCAGGGGGCGTACTTTTAAATATTGGATTTGCTTATCGCCGCTTGGGACAGTTTGAGCAGGCGATCGCATACTATCAGCAAGCTCTGGAAAAATTAAGAGCGATCGGTAATCGCCGAGCTGAAACTAGCGCCTTAAATAATCTTGCAGGAGTATATCGCAGTCAGGGCAAATATCTTCTATCTCTAGAATCATACAAAGCTTCTCTATTAATTGCTGAGGAGCTAAATCTCCGCAGCCAAAAGGCTTCCACCCTCAGCAACATCGGTGTTGTGTACAAAGAATTAGGTCAGTATGACAATGCCCTAAAGTACTTTAACCAAGCCCTAAAAGGTATTCAGGAAATAGGCGATCGCCAGTCTGAAAGTATATTTTTAAGTAATATTGGTTCCATTTATGACGACAAAAATGATCCCAAACAAGCTCTCAATTATTACAATAAAGCCTTAAAAATCCATCGCGAACTTAATGACATTCCTGCTCAGGGAATCACGCTCAATAATATCGCCCTCGCTTACAGCACTCTCAATCAAAAAGAGAAAGCACTCACGACCTACCAACAATCCTTAGATATATTGCAAGAAATTGGCGATCGCTCGGCTGTAGCCATAACACTTAGTAATATTGGACTGCTTCAGGTTGAAGATAAAAAATATGACAAAGCCCTAGCTGCTTACCAGCAAGCAGTGGCAGTCCAACAAGAGTTGGGAGAACGGCGTGGCGCAAGTATCACCCTTAGCAACTTAGGCAAATTGTTTACCTCCGCTAAGCAACCAGAACTAGCGATTCTCTTTTATAAGCAGTCGGTCAATATTCGGGAGTCCCTTCGTAAAGAACTGCGATCGCTGTCTGTAGATGATCAAAAAACCTTTACTGGCACTGTTGCTCAAACCTATCGCAACCTAGCGGATCTCTTGCTCAAGCAAAATCGAGTTCTGGAAGCTCAACAGGTTCTAGATCTACTCAAGGTGCAAGAACTCGATGACTATCTCAAAAATGTGCGCGGAAATGGAGAAACTGCCAAAGGTATCGAGTTTCTATCTCCTGAACAAAGATTTCTCACCGACTATAATGCCATCCAAAATCGCAGCATTCAAGCTGGTCGAGAGTCAGTAGACATTCTTAAAATTAACAAATCCAATCGCTCAGCGGCACAATCCCAAAGATTAAAAGAATTACTAGATATTCAATCTCAAGCATCGAAGCAGCTAATAGCCTATGTGCAAAGCCCTGCGGTGAGTACGATCTTAAAGCAAATTAGCAAGTCCGATGGCAGCAATAGCGGTGATGCGAGTCTTCAGCAATTTGCTGCCCTGCAAAAAAATCTGCAACAGCGATCATCAAAACTTGCCATCTTCTATCCCTTAATTCTCGAAGATCGTTTGGAATTGATTTTAGTAACGGCAAATGGTAGCCCCATTCGGCGGACTGTAGCCGTAACTAGAGCCGAACTAAACCGTGCGATCGTTAACTTTCGTTCTGATGTTCGTGATCCTAGTTCCCTTGATATTTTAGATTCTGCTCAACAGCTTTACGACTGGCTAATCGCGCCGATCGCCAATGATCTAGAAAAAGCGGAAGTACAAACGATTATCTATGCCCCCGATGGACAGCTTCGCTATCTACCGATCGCAGCTCTCCATGATCGCAAGAAGTGGCTAGTCGAACGCTATGCGATCAATACCATTACAGCCGCAAGTTTAACCAACTTAGGCGAGCGTCGTCCCAGCAGTCAGCCGCGAGTCCTTGCGGGAGCCTTTGCCAATGGTCGATATGCCTTTGAGGTCAATGGTCAGCCCTTTAACTTTGCGGGATTACCCTTTGCCAGTAAGGAAGTGGATAGTTTAGTCGCCAAGCTTCCCAACTCCAGTAAATTAGTTGACAGTAACTTCAGTGTTGAGGCAACTGTATCCAAATTTAAGCAATACAACATCATTCATTTTGCGACACACGCTGCCTTTGTCGTGGGTAAACCAGAGGACTCTTTTGTAATGTTTGGCGATGGTAGTCGGGCTTCTCTACGCGATGTCGCCACATGGTCATTGCAGAATATCGATCTCGTAATTTTGAGTGCCTGTGAGACGGGGCTAGGTGGCAAGCTGGGCAATGGCACTGAAATCATGGGGTTTGGCTATCAAATGGAGTACGCGGGAGCAAAAGCGGCGATCGCTTCTCTTTGGCAAGTTTCTGATGGGGGCACACAGGCTCTCATGGAATTTTTTTATAGCGCTATTCAAGATGTGAGTCTCACTAAAGCTGAAGTATTAGCAAAATCGCAAAGGGCAATGATTGCCACTTCTAAAGTTAATGATTTTAGCCACCCCTACTATTGGTCGCCATTTATCATCATCGGCAACGGGCTTTAGAGTGACGGCACTCTAAAGCCCAGAAGACGAGTGGGGGCGCTTCGCGCCCCCACTCGTCTTCTGGGCTTTAGTTAATATAAAGAGCTAGTAGCAATTTCCTAGTTTGAATCTCTAGGGTTAGGTGATATTGTGTAAGTGTTCGTTCAGTAAGTAGTAATCGAGAGGGATTTGTTTGACTCAGTCAATTAATTTGCCCAAGCTAGACGACTTTTTGCAGGAGCTTGCGACGATTCAGCAGCAAGGCTCGAAGCGGATCGCGTTTTTAGGCTCCCGCCATGTGCCATTAACTCACCAACTGCTGATCGAATTGCTCAGCTATGCCTTGGCTTTATCTGGCAACAGCATTATCACTTCGGGGGCGACTGGTACAAACTTTGCAGCAATTCGGGGGGCTTTACGCGCTGACCCTAACTTGTTGACTGTGATTTTGCCCCAAAGCCTTGACAGACAGCCCTATGAGTCTCGCGATCAGCTAGAAAACGTGATTCATCTAATTGAGCATAGCGAAAATGATTCTTTGTCTCTGGCTGAAGCTAGTATTCTGTGCAACCAAGAGATCATTTCTAAGTGCCAACAACTAATTTGCTTTGCCTTTCATGGCAGTGAAACTCTGCTCCAGACTTGCCAAGATGCCGAAGAACAGCGCAAGGTAGTGACACTGTTTTATTTCGACTAAATTAGAAGACAAGTGGCGGCGCGATACGCCGCTACTTGTCTTCTAGTTTGCATAACATATTTATTTTGTAAGTTAAATCCATGAGTAAAACTATTAAGGGTAAAGTATTTGTGTTGGATGACAACATCGACACCGATCAGATTATCCCTGCCGAATATCTTACCCTTGTCCCCTCTAAGCCTGACGAATACGAAAAGTTGGGTAGCTATGCCATGATTGGCTTACCTGATCGCTATGATCGTTTTATTGCGGAAGGCGAAAGCAAGACTATTTATTCAATCATCATTGCGGGTGAAAATTTTGGCTGCGGTTCTTCCCGTGAGCACGCGCCGATCGCTCTTGGTGCAGCAGGGCTAAATGCCGTAGTCGCTCAGTCTTACGCGCGAATTTTCTTTCGCAACTGTACCGCCACAGGTGAGTTGTATCCTTGGGAATCCGTTGATCGTCTTGTGGAACATTTTCAAACAGGGCAAGAAGCCACTATTGATTTTGACAATGATGTGTTGATCAATGAGACCACAGGCGAAACTTTTAGTCTCAAGTCCTTGGGAGATGTCCGTCCTGTGATCGATGCGGGCGGCTTATTTGACTATGCGCGGCAAACGGGCATGATTCCTACTCGCGTTTAAAGTTAAATTTTTATGTCCTACCATGTCCGCATTCGCGATCGCCAAACTAATCAAGTCTACGAAGCCGATATTAAAGGCGATCGCTACATTTTGGAGTCCCTAGAAGAACAGGGCATCGATCTGCCTTTTGCCTGTCGCAATGGAGCCTGTACCGCCTGTGCAATGCGGGTAAATTCTGGCAAGATTGACCAGCATGAGGTGATTGGTCTATCTAAGTCTTTGCAACAAGAGGGTTACGCCCTAATTTGCTCTGGCTACGCGCTATCAGACTTAGATCTGGAAACTCAGGACGAAGATGAAGTTTACCAATTACAGTTTGGTCAATTTTTTGCAAAACGCAAACGCTATTGGTTCCAGTTTGGTATTCCTGTAGATCACGATTAATCACAGACCCAAAAGAGAGTTGCGCTGCAACTCTCTTTTGGGTTTAAAGCCTAAAAATCCTTACAACACTTTCCACAAAAACAATTTTAAAAGCGTTGCTTCGCAACGCTTTTAAAATTGTTTTGGGTTTGAGCTTGAGCGCAAAGCGCTATATATGGCAACTTCAGCTATTCTGATGTTTGTGTAAGCGTAAAGCTCGACAAATGAACTCTAGAACTGACAAAAGATCTACCACTACATCTGTAAGGCGATCGCCATCAAGAGCAATAACTTTGGTGCTATTTTTAGTTGGCTTTTTGGTGATCGCAAATTTAGTAATTTCCTTCACGCAGCCCAAGGAGCAGATCAATGGCGATGTATGGATAATTAATCGAGTAGTTAGTGGTCAGACTGTAGAAGCAACGATCGCTAGTAATCCGAATATGCCCATCCAGCGAGTGCGGCTACTCGGTATCAGCGCTCCACTCAAAGAACAGGCTCCTTGGGGCGATCGCGCTCGTCAGCGCTTATCAGACTTGATCAAAGATCAAAAAGTGATCCTTGAATTTGATATTGATGACAAAGATAATTCCGATCGCTTGCTTGCCTATATCTGGAAAGACAATTTATTGGTTAACCAGTATCTAGTGTCAGAGGGTTTAGCGATCGCCGATTCCTATCCGCCTAACATCAAGTACGACGCGAGAATTAGTCAAGCGCAGTCGCGGGCAAGACTACAAGAGCTAGGTATTTGGGATACTCAAAATCCATTGCGTCTTAGTCCCAGAGATTTTCGCCGCCAACTGGGAAACTAGTTTGTACCGCCACTTGTCTTATGAGCGAGAGCTATACAGAAATTTTTTGAAAGTGCGGCTCCGCCGTGCTTTCAAAAAATTTCTGGGTTTTGATTAAGCACAAAGCGCTGTATTCTAAATATTTAACTTTTTTAGTCAACTTATTAAATATAAATAAAGCAATCTCTATGCAAGCGTATGTACTGGGACTAGGGCAATCTGGAATTTCGGCAGCAAAATTACTTAAGGCTGATGGTTGGCGAGTAACCATCAGCGATAGCAACACCAGTCCTAGCTTGGAACAACGCAAACAAGAATTAGAGTTAAACGGATTTTCGGTTATTCTGGGCAGCTTTCCTGATTTTGAAGAATTGCTTGCCTCTGGGCAAGTTGTGGACTTAGTCGTAGTCAGTCCAGGCGTACCTTGGGATCGCCCTGAAGTGGAAAAATCGCGATCGCTGGGCATCGAGACAGTCGGTGAAATCGAACTCGCATGGAGATACCTGAAGCAGATTCCTTGGGTGGGCATCACTGGCACTAATGGCAAAACCACGACTACAGCCTTGACAGCCGCGATTTTTCAGCGAGCAGGACTCAAGGCGATCGCCTGCGGCAATATCGGCTTACCTGCCTGTGAAATTGCGCTGCAAGTTTTGCGAAAAGAAATTCAGCCCGATTGGATCATTGCCGAACTAAGTAGTTATCAAATTGAATCAACCAAAACCGTCAGACCGCAAATCGGCATTTGGACAACCTTTACCCCCGATCACCTTAACCGTCATTACACCCTAGATACCTATCGCGACATCAAGGCAAGTTTGATTGATCGATCTACCCATATCGTTTTGAATGGTGATGACCCTTACCTAATTAAATTTGGAGCCGCCATGTGGCCGTCGGCAGTCTGGACTAGCATTGATCAACATATTGTTGAGGCTGTTGCTGATGGGGTTTGTATTAGCGATGCTTGGGTAAAATTTCGAGGTGAGCCAGTATTTCCCATCTCCAATTGGCTTCTGCTAGGCAGACATAACCGTCAAAATTTATTGATGGCTGTAGCGGCGGCTAAGCTTGCCAAGATTGACTCAGAGCATATTAATCAAGCTATTTCCGAGTTTCAGGGAGTTCCCCATCGCCTTGAGCTAGTCTATAGCCATGAAGGTATTACTTATATTAATGACAGCAAAGCAACAAATTATGATGCCGCTGAAGTCGGATTACGGGCTGTCAAAGCGCCAGTTATTTTGATTGCTGGAGGACAGCCAAAGCAGGGCGATGCGAGTGCATGGATAGAGCAGATTCGACAAAGGGCGATCGGGGTGTTACTGATTGGTGAAGCTGCGCCTTTATTTGCGGAAATGCTGGCGGAGTCAGGTTTTAAAAACTATGAAATAGTCGAAACCTTAGAGCGAGCCGTGCAAAAAGCTGCCAAGATTGCCCACCATCGCGTTTACAATCATCCTAGTCAGCCCTTGCCAACTGTGCTATTCTCGCCAGCATGTGCCAGCTTCGACCAGTTTGCTAATTTTGAAGTCCGCGGCGATCACTTCCGCCAACTATGCCAAGAAATCAGCCCATCAACTCGACTAGACAGCCTTCCCAAATAGCCATGACTCCATCTTTTCTACCAAGAGATCTTGCCACGCTGAATCTTTTCAAGCGCCGCACTGTATTGATCTGGTTGTTTTTGACATTATCAATGGTCGGCTTAATTGTGCGTCTGGTCTTTTTGCAGGTTGTCACAGCGGGTGACTTGACGGAAAAGGCAAGAAGGCAGCAAATGTACACCATGCGTCCTTTTATTCCGCGCCGCACCATTACCGATCGCAAAGGAACTGTTCTTGCCCTTGACCGACCCGTTTATACCTTATTTGCCTATCCTCACCTTTTTAAAAAGACTAAAAGAGATCAAGCTGAGTCACCCACCGAAGAGATTGCCAATAAGCTTGCGCCAATTTTAGGGCGAACTGTCGAGGATTTAACTACTGTCCTCAGTCGTGATACGACATCAATTCAAGTGGAGTATTGGCTGTCAGAGGAGAATGCTGACCGTATTTATAACTTGCGTCTAGATGGTCTAGAGCTTGTGCAGCAGCGTAATCGCCTTTATCCACAACAAGATCTTGCCGCTGAGATTATTGGCTATGTAAATGTCGATCATCGCGGGCAGGCTGGAATTGAACTTAGCCAAGAAAGACTGCTAGAGCGTACCGATCAAACCCCTGCGGTTAGGCAGGATGGCTATGGCAAGCTGATCCCGACAAGGATTCCTGCGGGAATGATTCGGAGCGATCGCACTAGTTTGCAAATGACCATTGATGCCCGAATCCAACGCACGGCAAGGCAAGTCCTCAAGCAGCAAATGGTTAAATTTAGTGGCAAGCGGGGTGCTGTAATTGTCATGGATGCTAGGGATGGGGGGCTACTATCCCTAGTAACTGAGCCAACCTACGACCCCAATCGTTTCTATGATGCTAAGGTCGAACTATTTAAAAATTGGGCGATCTCCGATCTCTACGAACCAGGCTCAACTTTTAAACCAATCAATGTAGCGATCGCCCTCGAAGCTGGCGCAATCCAGCCCGATACCGTTTTAAACGACGAGGGAGCCTTGACGATTGGCGGCTGGCCCGTGGCTAACTTCGACTTCGATCAAGTGGGATCGCCAGGGACACTAAGTATTAGCCAAATTTTGGAGCGATCGAGCAATGTGGGCATGGTGCATATCGTCCAACGCATGAAGCCGTCAATTTATTACGGTTGGCTAGAGCGGATTGGGCTGGGTGATATGTCAGGTGTAGATTTGCCCGCAGAAACTGCTAGTGCACTTAAGCCGCAAGAGTTGTTTATTGAGCAGGTAATCGAGCCAGCCACAACCTCATTTGGACAAGGATTTTCGCTTACGCCAATTCAGATGGTGCAAATACAGGGTATTTTGGCGAGTGGCGGTAAGTTGCTCACGCCCCACGTGGTGAAGGGCTTAATTAATGAAGAAGGCGAAGAATACTTTCAACCCAAGCTGCCCAATCCTCGTCAGGTGATTTCGCCCGCCACCGCTCAGCGAGTGATCGAAATGATGACTAATGTGGTGCAAAAAGGTACGGGGCAGCCCGCTAAAATTCCAGGCTATCGCATTGCTGGCAAGACAGGCACTGCACAAAAAGCCGATCCCAATGGTGGTGGCTATATTACTAAAGCTAAAGTTACTAACTTCGTGGGAATTTTTCCTGCTAAAGATCCTCGTTATGTTGTTTTAGCGGTAATTGATGAACCAGTGGGAGCTGATGCCTTTGGATCTACCGTGACAGCACCGATAGTTAAAACTGTCATTGAGGAAATTATTGTATCTGAAGGCATCCCGCCCAGCCATCCTGAAGAAGTTATTTCCCAAGTGCCAATTCTGCCAGACCCAACTCCTAGCCCCTCGCCCTCTCCCACCGCATTACCATCACCTCCAGTTCCATAGATGAGTGGCGGCGCTTCGCGCCGCCACTCATCTTCTGGTTTTTTAAATAGAGAAATGGCGTAGCCATTTCTCTATTTGGTATTACTGAACTATGTTCAACGATCGCTGATTTTGGTAATAATTTCGCCATTGCCATTTGCCGTCCGCTCCAATAGTCGGTGTCAGCACCTTCGCATCCAGATAATTTAAACCAATTTCCTTAACTACAAGTTCAGGGCTTTGGTCGCCATTAAGCTCCTGAATACCATGCAGCACATAGGTACTCACACTGTCATTGATGTATGACAGCGATCGCGTATGGGTCAAAATCGGCTCGGCAAACCAATCCTGATCAGCGACCTTCCGCAAAACGACCAACATACTATATTCCTGACGCGCTAAAGCTGGCTTTGACAAGAAGACTTGCCAAGCCTGTGTATCAAATCCCGCAGGGCGATCGCTATTGTCCAGCCGTAGCCCCGCAATGATTTCGGGCTGATTATCTGCATCTAGATCGGCACATACAGTTGAGGCGATCGTCACTTTGGGGAGAGTAGTGGGTGCTGCGCCAAGATCAATAAATAATTTGCGTGATTTTTCCAACACTAGGGGCTGGATTTTATTTGGACAGTTAAAGAAGTAACTGCGATCGCTAGAGCTATTGGTTTGCCCATCCCCTTGGAGATTATTTTGCACAATTGTCAAATTTTGTTGCTTGAGGGCTGTTGATAAAGAATTGGGATCACTTGTTGCTTGGACTTTGAAAACAGCGATCGCGCCAAAGTTATCGGAACCCTGAACTGCACTAACTTGAAAGGTTGCCAATGACTTACCAAATTGAGTTAAGGCAAATTGGCTTTCTGCGGGAATTGATTGAACTATTCGATCTAGATTTCCAGCCTGTTCCACTAGATCGGATGGCACTAATCCCTCGATAGTTGTGCCATCAGGTGAAGCTTGCAAAGACAAAAAAACAGCGGTAGGAGGTTTAATAGCTTCCGTTTTAGAGCTGTTACTACAGCCACTGAGACTGCTCAATATTCCTGTCAAGACTCCTAATACTACTAAGGGAAAATGGCGTAAGGAATGATTTTTTGTCCTAGATTGACCAGATGACATGATGTGTAAACAGTTTTAGCTATCCAGAAAGCAACTTGCTCTCTGGGTTGAGATATAAGCGCAAAGTGCTATCACAGACAAAGAGTTATCCCAACCCAAGAAATGGCTTAGCCATTTCTTGAGTTGGGATGATTGCTCCTATGCAAGTAAACCCAAAAACCTATGGTGAACGCGCAACATATTCCACAGTTTTTTGAGTTTTATGATTTGGATTCCATGATTTCCGCAAGACGCTCGATGGCTAAGGTCAGACGCTCTTGGGGAGCTGGGGCGGCGATCTCTTCTTGATGTTTTTCTTTGCGTTTCATCGATGCAAACGCTCGGATGATTAGGAAAATGACAAAAGAAATTACTACAAAATTAATTACGGATGCTATAAACACCCCGTACTTGATTCCGTTAATCTGTAGATTTGCCAAGTCATCGACTCTCGCCGCCTTAAGTGCAGGATTTAAAATTACAGGGGTGATGATGTCTTCAATCAGAGATGTCACGATTTTGCCGAAAGCACCACCAATGACAACCGCGATCGCTAAATCAATCACATTGCCCTTTGAGATAAATTCTCTAAACTCCCCAAAAAAGCCACCTATTCTTTGTCTCCCATTTTGTAATCCCATAGGGTTATCCTCAACTAAAATTCTTAATCAGATTACATTGATTTAAGCGACTCAATACCAAATAAAGAAATGGCGTAGCCATTTCTTTATTTGGTATTGGCTAGCAACGCTGATCCATAAGCAGCTTCCGATTGTGGGCTTGATATTACAGGAATCTGAAGGTGACGATGGCGTATTTTTGTCCACACTTGATTTTGAGCGCCACCACCCACCGTATAGATTTTTTGAATTGGCGTTACTCCCAATTGCTGCAATAACGCATAGCCCTGCGCCTCAATCCTTGCCATACTTTCTAGTAAACCATGTAAAAAATCTACAGAATTATTAGGGCGTGGCTCAAGGCGTGGCTTAAGTTGAGGGTCATTTACAGGGAAGCGATCGCCCGCCTTGAGCAAAGGATAATAATCCAAGGAAATAGCGACATCAGGATCAATGCGATCGCTTAGTTCTTTTAAGTCTTGATTACTAAAAAAGTGCTTTAATACCGCTCCACCAACATTAGAAGCGCCCCCCACTAACCATAAACAAGCAGTCTGCCCATACTCAAACCGATGACTATAGATTCCATAATTTGCATGATTAATTGGATGATCATTTAAAACTTTCAACACCATTGTTGATCCTAAAGAAGTTACGGCTGTCCCCAGCTCAGGAGGATTTTTGCCCACACTAGCTAAAAAGGCAGCATTACTATCCGTAGTCCCTGCCCCAATCTCACAATTGCTGGACAGCCCTAACTTGACTGCGATCGCCTCCTGTACTGTCCCCACAGTTTCCGCAGGGGTAAAAATTTTCGGTAAAACTATCGCTGGATTTTGCCTATTCCACGCTAGTAGCCAATCAGGATATGCCAATATTAACTGGTCATAGCCAAGCTTGAGAGCATTGTGATAGTCGCTAACTCCCAACTTGCCATGCAGTAAGTAACCGAGCCAGTCAGCTTGATGTAAAAAATACCAAGGTGACTGGCTGGCAAAACTCAGAGACTTCTTTGTTAAAAGCTTAGTCATAGCCAGCAACTTAGCAAAGCTAGAGGAAGTACTAAGTACCAAATGTTGTTGGGGCGCGATCGCTTGAACTTCAGCCAAAATTTCTGATGAACAAGTGTCACTGTAGAGCATAGTCGGCAAGCTCGGCTGACCTTGGCGATCGCAAATTAAAATTGTTGCTGAAGTCCCGTCAATGACAATTTTCTGGACATTCTTGCGGATTTCAATAGGCAAATCCGTAATTACTTGATAAAGAGATATTTCCCAAGTTTGCCAATCCCCAATTTCATAATCAACTTTTGTTAGCGCGACAACTTCACTCATCTCATCTATCGCGATCGCCCTTACGCCCGAAGTCCCAAAATCAATACCCAACCAATATTTCATGACAATTTATTGAGATTTTGTTAAGTAGCTAGAAAACCTAAAAGCAGAAGTATTACCGCCCGCGTATTGGGCGGTAATACTTCTGCTTTTAGCACTGTATATGTTGGCTGAGCGAAGTCGAAGCCCCATATTTTTTATGGATGCTGTAAAGCTTAGAGTAGTTCAAAAACTTTTTTAGGTTTTAGTCAAGTCCAAAGCGCTGTAATGTCAGACTTTTGATTTTTTAGAAATTTTGTTACTAAAAAAGAAAAGTAGTAAAGTTTTAAATTTGCCTTACGACTTACTAAATTACTTACTTAAAACTATGTACTTCTCCAAGCAAGTTTTTAAGGTTTTTGAATCAAATAAAATAGGTAAGAAATGGATGCTTTTGATTTCTTTAAAATAAAATAACACAGGAAAAAAGCTCCAAAAAATTTGCCAATCTTGCCAATCTTGATAGGGAAATGTACGGAATTTCTCTTGCGATCTATAGACCTCCAAATCTATGTCCGTGAAAACGAGTCGAATAGTAGCCGCTTGATAAAATAAAAATAATCCAAATATACTCACCACTCCAGCCACAATCGGCTGAACCAATATTAAAGGAATTGCAGTTAGGACAAGTACAGTTGGTATTGCATAACTTGGTTTTAATTCTGTATTTTCTGATGCATTGTTGGGACTAATTAAAGGGTTTGAAGTTGTCATAGTGATTCAAATAATTGATTTATATCTAGGGATATACATTTGATTTTTAATCAGTTCCACTTTTCTCAAAGTGTTAGTATGAAAAATATTGAGTCGGCTGTATGTTTTGATTAGTATATTGCAAATCTAATTGCACAGTTAGCAAACTCTTCTAGCCCTTACATAAGCTCAGGAAACTCTTATGAACTCATCCTCTATATTGAATGAACTGTCCATTCCTTTGCATGAAGCTGAAAAGAATCCTCAAGTTTGGAGCAATCTCAAACAAGTGATTGCTACAAGTTCAGGATTTGATAAATGGCAGCGCTCTCGTAGTGGAGAGCCTGTAAGCGATCCCCAAACTTCTGTGACTTCACAAGAAAATGTCCTTGACGATCTCGTGCGTAGCTACTTACGTGAGACACTAGAGACGTTAGCGTATTAATTGCGAGATTTTCTTGTGAGCGAAACATTCATATCCCTAAGAGAGCAACTAGCTTCAGAGGAAATCGGCGTTCGGATGAAGGCTGTCCATGCTAGTCGCTCTCTTGCTATTTCTGAAAGATTTGAACTAATGGCGATCGCGGCAGTTGATGTCTATGCCCGCGTTCGCTACGACGCAGTTAGCCAGATTGGAGCAGTTGGTACGGTAGACCTCCAAAAATCTCTGGAAATACTGAGCGATCGCCTATTTACCGATCCCGAACTAGATGTAAGAGCTGCCGCCGCCGCATCCCTTGGTTCTCTTCAACTTGCCCAAGCGTTTAATCTACTCAAAACTGCCTACGAGTCCACTAATGACTGGATGTTTCAGTTTAGTATTATTGCTGCGATCGGTGAACTAGGTGCACCTGAAGGATTTGATTTTCTGGTGGAGGCTTTGCAAAGTCCTAATGAATTAGTGAAAATTGCTGCGATCGGCTCCCTTGGTGACCTTGGTAATCTTGAAGCTGTAGCTTTACTAGAACCACTCGCGGAAGACTCTGACTGGCAGATCAGGCATCGCGTTTCTCAGTCCCTCGCCCAAATCGGTGGTGAAGCTGCTAAGACAATCCTTGAAAAATTAGCCAATGACCCCATGCCTCAAGTCGCCGAGGCAACGCGATCGCTGCTTGAGTAACTCTCTATGAGCAGCTACGACAACACTTGTAAATTCTTAGCCGAGACATTTCCCTCAGATTTTGCTAGTTGGCTATTGGGTAAACCTATAGCCCTAACTAAACTAGAACCTTCGGAACTTTCCGCCGAACCGATTCGGGCTGATTCGGTCATTTTTCTCGAATCCCCAGAAATAATTATGCACCTAGAGTTTCAGACGAGAACCGATGAAACAATGGCATATCGGATGGCAAATTATTGGCTAAGGCTTTATGGTAAATACTCTAATCGTGAAATTCATCAAACTGTAATCTATTTGAAACCAACAAAATCACCTCTAGTCTATGAAACTAAGTTTAGCTCCCAGAAACTAAACCATGAGTTCAATGTAATTAGGCTATGGGAGGAACCAACTGAAGTTTTTCAAGAATATTTAGGTCTGTTGCCTTTATCAGTTTTAAGCAAAACTATAAATCCCACAGAAACTCTCAGACAAACAGCCCAGCTAATCGATAAGATTGAGGACAGTCAAGTAAAAAATAATGTCAGTGCCGCAACTGCAATTATTTCTGGGCTAGCATTAGATAAGCTAATAATTCAACAATTATTGAAGAGCGACGTTATGAGAGAATCAGTAATTTATCAGGATATTTTAGCGGAAGGTTTGGCTAAGGGTATTGCTGAGGGCAAGGCTAAAGGTATTGCTGAGGAGAAGAATCAGATTGCGATGAATATGTTGCGTTCTAACATGAATGTTGATCTGATTGTTCAGATTACGGGGTTAAGTATCAAGCAAATTGAAAAATTACGCAAATTAATCGCATCTAATACTAAGAAACCTAAAACCTCTACAACTAATTAATGGTATTTCCCGTAATAAAAATATGCTTAGTCTAGACTAAGCGTGCGTTCCAACACATCTTTAATAGAATAAATACAATCGGCTGGAAATTCTAGCTCTGTTTCTTTCTGGGTCTCTAATCTAGCTAACACATAAGTTTCCGCTAACCAGTCATCGGTTAGATACCTTTTCAGACTAGGTCTATCTTTCAAATAACGGGTTATATGAAGGCGCTCTCGCTGAATAGTTATTTGCTAACTTCTTGATCTAAGATGCTCTAGATAATCCCATTTAAGTAAGTGATGCATAATAAGCGATCGCGCTCTCGCTTAGACAAATCGCGCACCTCTTCTACTAAATTTTCAATATCTAACTCCGCGAAACGACCTTCTGATAATAAATCAGCCATCTGCTCAGCCCAAAGTCCATAATCCTGTTCATATAATACATTCATCGCCACAACTTCCAGTAAGGCTAATCTCTTTTACTATAGCAACCCTAACTGGTTTACACTTCCGCAAATTCAATAAAAAAAGAGAGGCTAATTTTAGCCTCTCTTAATTTGTCTAGTTTTAAATTTAAGCTACTGATTAAGTCAGTAGTTGCTCAAACTTAGAAGGAGAATGTAGTACGGATGACACCAACGGTTGCAGTACCGTTAGAACTGTTGTTATTTGGGTTGAATACAAAGAATACACCAGGAGTGATGGTGATGTTCTTGGAAACACGGAAGCGGTAGAGAGCTTCGAGATGGTAGGTTTTTGAATTAAGATTAGCCAAGGCTGTAGATACACTGTTAACTCTTGGGTTACCCTCGAAGCTGAGAGGTTGACCAAAAATAACTGCTGCAAGGTCGCCTTCGCTAAACAAGTCTTTTGCAGAAAGCGCAGCAGCAAAACTAGTAAAGTTAGCACTCACAGGGACAGCACTTGTTGAATCAACAAATGTATACGAACCCCAAGTGTTAAATGTAAACTTCTTGGTAATGTCCCAGATCAAACTACCCGTAATAGTATTGCTCTTGTATCCAGTAATTCCTAGAGCAGCGGGTAAGCCAAAACCATCTACACCTAACCCAGAAGCCAGACCAACGGAGTTGCCTGAGGTGGTGTAAGCATTGGCGTAGCCAACTCCAAGAGTTAAGGCATCAGATGGCTTGTAAACCAACTGAGCTGCAGCTTTAGTATCTCCACCAGACACACCACCTCGACCATCAGCAGAAGCAGCATTAGATGCACTGTAAAGAAGTTCAAGGTTAGCTTGATTGTTGAGTTTGAAATTTAAACCAGCAACTGCTAAGCCTGTAGCCCCACCACCAGATGCGATACGAATTAGTGGGCTGAAACGACCAAAACGAGAAAGTGTACCTTGGCCATCACTTTCAAGAGGATTTAGAGGGCTAAGTACATCTTCAGGTGCGCCAATTGGTGCCACGTAGGCTGTAATACTGTCGCCAATAGGAAAGCGATAGAACAAGCGATTAATTTCAAAAGAGTTATCTGTGCGACCACTCTCAAAAGATAAACGGCTTGCAGGACCACCGCCAAGAGTTGTAGCAATGTTAGGAGTATTGCTAGCTTGTAAACGGGTTCTCAACAGATCCTTACCAGTAAAACTGGTGTCAAAGTTCAAACGAACACGATAGCTGAAGATTGTATTGGTTTTGTCGCCAGGACCACCAGAAGGAGTACCGTCAGAAGCAGCAGCAAGACCGAAGATTGCTTCGCCGCGTAGCTTGGTGGTGGTAGAGAACTGTTGAGCTTCGAGCTTAGCGGTCTTGGCATCAAGAGCATCAACACGACCACGGAGGGTTGCTAGTTCAGCAGCAAACTCTTCTTGTAACTTTTGTAAGGTTGCGAGGTCTTCTTGAGATACCTTGTCAGCCAAACCTGCGGAGATGATTTCGTTGATTTTGTCTAAGCAAGCATTTAGACCAGCAGCAAATTCGTAACGGCTTGTGGCTTGGTTGCCACGGTAGGTGCTGTCAGGATAACCAGCGATACAACCGTAGCGCTCGACGAGAGATTGTAGTGCGGTGAAAGCCCAATCTGTAGGACGGACATCGCTAAGTTGAGATACGGAAGTTACATTTTGAGCGACAGCACTAGAACGTACTAGATTGTCGCTGTTGATGGAGCGAATAACTTCAGAATTAGTGGAAGATTGAGCATTTGCAGCACCACTGACTAGAGCGGATGCAGCTACAGCAGCAGAAATTGCAACGCTGTAATTCTTAAATAAGTTTGTCATTTAAATTAACATTCCTCACAATGTAACAAGCAGACATTTAGATTAAAAATCTAACCTCTATAAATGTATCAACAATTGCAGCAAAAAGTTAAGTGTTGCTGAACACATTGTTGACGTATTCGGTCATTAGTTAATCACATTTGCTTCGATTTTGTTGATTAACCATACCTGAGGCATAGGTTTCACCAAGTTGAGAAGTGGCATTGTCTACTCACTTGATGTCACTCAGTTTAACTTTCAATTTACAAGGTTGCTTCGACACTCTTGTAAATTTAGGTGTTAAGGCATGTTTTTACTAAATAGCTGTGAAATTTGTTATTGGACGTGACTGCTGACTCAATTAGGCTAAAATATTGTGCGTAGGGGAACATTGTGCAAATTAACTCTACAAATTCGCAAGCAAATTGAAAATATTACGTATAGCAACAGCTAAGTCATGTTATTGAGCCATAAGTGAAGCAATGACTTAGTAGAGGGCAGTAATTTTCAAGGTTAGTTCGATTTATGTACTTAAATTTAGGTATTCAGATCTGGGCTTGTTGAGTTTTGACATCATGTTTTCCCGCAACTGTAATATTGCAGAGTGTTACGGTACTGACTTGTTCACCTTAAATAATCGTTCAACCTTCGCCTCATGGAATTCTCGATTACCCAGCTATTAGAAAACTTCTCCGATGACAAGCTAGTTACGCCTAAGGCGATCGAAAAAAAGTTGGGGATTAGCGATGACAACAAAAGTGTTCGTCGCCTCCAAGTTGCTCTTGATGCGCTTGAAAAAATTGGCATTCTGGAAAAAGACAAAGGAAGATATCGCCGCATCCAAGAAGAGGGGCTGATCGAAGGACGACTACGTTGTTCGAGTAAGGGGTTTTGCTTTGCGATTCAAGACTCTGAAGGTGCGGAAGATATTTACGTCAGAGAAAGTCGTCTAAGCAATGCTTGGAATGGCGATCGCGTATTGGTAAGAGTTACTAAGGATGGTGTGCGGCGGCGATCGCCTGAGGGTGAAGTTAGGTTAATTCTGGAGCGTTCTAACCCAACCTTACTATCAACCGTGAAACTAGTTGAGGATAGCTATCGAGCCGTGCCTTTAGATGATCGCCTATTGTTTGAAGTGGAGTTAGTACCTGATGACGAGACTCCAGATCTCAGTGCAGCACTAGGTAAGTTAGTGCATTTGGAAATGGTGCGATTTTCTCTGGGTAATCATTTACCTTTGGGGCGAATTTTACAAATTTTGGGAGATGATGCTGAGTCAACTAATGATATTGACTTGGTCTGTTGCAAGCATAATTTGCCCCGTAGGTTTAGCGCTAAGGCTTTAACAGCCGCCGCCAGTTTGCCAAGGGGTGTCAGAAAAGCTGACCTCAAGCATCGCCTAGATTTGCGTAAAACGCTGACTGTCAGAGTTGGTAATGCCTCTGCGATTTCTATAGTAGCTTCCGAATCTGGTTGGGATCTAGGTGTGCATATTCCTGACGTGGCTACTTATGTAGGGGCAGGATCTGCTTTAGATATGGAAGCTCGCAAGCGGTTGCGGTCATTTTTCTTGGGCGATACGGTTTTACCGATGTTGCCCGAAATGAATGTATTTAATCAACCCGAGTATCTAACGATGTCAGTGTTGATTAAGTTAGATCATGAAGGCAATTTATTATCTTTTGAGATTCAACCATCGGCTATTTTGGTGCGGGCTAACCTTAGCTACCAGAGAGCGCAACAGATCTTAGATGGCAAGGATACGGTTGATGAGGATGCGCCTAGCCAAGAGATCGATACTGAAGTTGAGGAACTAGTACATCTGATTGCCAAGGTAGGAGCTCTACTGCAAGAGAGTTCTAACGCTATTCGCCTAGTACTGCCTCAGACTCCTTCTCAGGAAGCCGATGAGGGAGTGAGGGGGATAACGGTGGTTCCCCTAACCCTGCCGATTTCAGGTGCGGTAACAGAAGTGATGATTTTGGCAAATAAGGCGATCGCCTCTCACTTGCAGTCTTTAGGAATCCCTTCTATCTACCTGCGACAAGTTCCTCCCGATCAAGGTAAGGTCGATGATTGGACAAAGCTGCTCGAAAGCATGGGAATATCGACTCCTCTAGAGATCCCTGATCAAGTTCAGGTCGCGGATATTCATAATATATTGCAGCAGGTGAATCAGCTTGAGCAGGATACAACTCAAGATATTCTCAAGTATCTGCTGCTATCGATGTTTAAAACCAACGAGTACGTACTGACTCCTTCTTTGCATTTTGGATTAGGACTGATTGATCAACCCTACGTGCATGGCGTATTTCCTCAAAACCACTATGGAGATTTGTTAATTCAACGAATTCTACATACTGTTTTTGAGGAGGGGCGTGATCGACGCAGTATTAGAATTAAGGATGGCGTAAATTTGCGTAGCTCTAGCGCCCATGGACAGGTGAATTGGAGCGTGTTGCCGCCTGAAACTGAGCGTCAGCTAATTGAAGATTTAGAGGCTATTGTACTGAAACTAAATCAAGCTGATGCACTGTATCATCGCTCTATTTCAGATCTAGATGGGTTGAGAAAAGCGGAGTTTATGCGATCGCATACTGGCGAAAATTTCTATGGCATCATCACTAGCGTGCAGTCCTATGGATTTTTTGTGGAAATTGAGTCGCTACTAGTCGAAGGACTAGTCCATGTCAGCTCTCTTAAGGATGACTGGTATGAGTTCCCGTTAATCAATGGCAAGGGACGTGCAAGGGCTTCGACGCTTTTAGTCGGTCGCCGCAGTGGTCGTCAGTATTGTTTGGGCGATCGCGTAAAAGTTCAGGTCAAAGGTGTGGATTACTATCGACAACAGATTGATCTGGTGGCGGTTTCACCCCAATCTACACCTGAAGGCGATCGCCCCTTACAAGCTGAAATCACCGCTGAATCTAACTCTGATGCCATGTCCAATTCAATGTCTGATGAGGAGATGGAGGATGAATTTGAGTTGGATGAAGAGTAATAACAAAATCAAGAAATGGCGTAGCTATTTCTTGATTTAAAAACGACTCATGAGATTGTTGTCACGCTTTCATGAGTTTAGATAAACCACTTGCGGTGCAAGCTTTTACATAATTGTAATCAGGCTATTGGCGATCGCCATAATATTTGGACAATAGTCAGCCAGAAAACAAGCTTATCCTGAATAATCAATCCTCGCCGCGAGTTTTCCACCATGTCGCTTTCTCGCTTACTGGTGACTTTATTAAACCGTCTTCAGCCTTCGGCGGAGACGGTTATGCTTGTATCAGCGATCGCTGTGGGCTTGATCAGTGGGACTTGTGTAACTTTGTTTCGCAAGTTAATCGCATTTACTGAAGAGCTTTATTGGCATAAGTTAGAGTCTTTTCTAGCTTCTCAATGGACTTGGGCTATTATCCTCATTCCCCTGTTGGGGGCATTGGTGGTCAGCATCTTGAAATATAGGCTGATTAAGGCGGAAGAGCTAAGTTCAGGAGGATCTCAAGTAATCTCACGCGATGTAGGACAACTACCCTACGCTCAGATCCCTCTCAAGACGATCGCCGCCGCACTTTCGCTTGGATCGGGTGCTTCGTTAGGACCAGAAGGACCTAGTGTTGACCTAGGCAGTAACATTGGGTCTTTACTGGGACAAATGTTGCAATTTTCCAGTGAAAGGATTCGTTTGTTGATTGGTGCAGGCGGTGCGGCGGGACTAGCGGCGGGTTTTAATGCGCCGATCGCAGGTGTATTTTTTGCCTTGGAAGTATTGCTGCGAGATTCTTACCGTACTAATAAATCTAGTCCTAACTCCGATGTCAGTGTAGTTGTCATTGCTTCCGTGATTTCGGCTCTAGTTTCGCAGATTAGTCTTGGTGAACGCCCCGCATTTAGTCTGCCAGTCTATGAAGTTCGTAGTTATTGGGAATTGCCTCTTTACTTGGGGTTGGGGGTGCTTGCTAGTGTGGTGGCGCTACTTTTTAAGAAGGCGATCGCCCAAGCAAATAAGTTTTTTGCAGGTCAGTGGCGCATTGCGCCATTTATGGCTAATTTACCAATTCCAGTAAAGCTCTTGATGGGTGGATTTTGTGTTGGTTTGGTAGCTTTGACCTTCCCAGAGGCGATCGGCATTGGTTATGAAACTGTTGAATCAATTCTGCAAGACACACCATTTACAATTCCTTTGCTGGCTGTTTTGTTAGTAATTAAGCTATTACTGACCGCAATTAGTTCGGCTAGTGGTTTTGTGGGCGGCATTTTCGCCCCTTCGATTTTTTTGGGCGCAGTTTTAGGCAGTCTCTATGGTCAAGCGATCGCCAGCTTTTTGCCTGCTTCCGTACCGATCGCTGCTTCCCCAGCCTATGCATTGGTCGGGATGGCGGCTGTCCTAGCTGGTACAGTTCGCGCTCCTCTTACATCTGTATTATTGCTATTTGAGATGACCCGCGACTATCGAATTGTATTGCCCTTGATGGCGGCGGTGGGGCTTTGTGCATGGGTGCTTGACCAGACTGATACCTCTAAGGCAAATCGGATGATTATGCAATGGTCGGATCTACCAGCGGATATTGAAGTTTTAGAAAAAATTAAGATTGCGGAGGTGATGACCCTTAATCCTGCTTCGATTAAGTACACGATGCCATTGCTGCAAGCCGCCCAGTTCATTACTAGTGGATATCATCACAGCGCCTTGGTTTTTGATGATGTTAACCATTTACAAGGCATTCTGACTACCCAAGACATTAAAAGGCTAATCTCAGCGCCCGCTAGTGCAGTACCTCTCGAAGATATTACGGTACAGAATATCTGTACTCGCGAGGTTATGTGTACCTTTGCTGATGAATCCCTTGCCGAAGCTCTAAAGCGAATGGCAGCTCGAGATCTGCGGCAGATGCCTGTGGTCGATCGCCACCAACCTAAGCGTGTGATAGGGATGGTTGATCGCTTAGCCATTACGACCGCTTACAATACGGCATTGACCAAGCGGGCGATCGCAACAAGGATGACAGCAATTAAATCAGCAGCGATCGTAACTTCTAATAACGGTACAGGTGGTAACAATATTTCTAATGGCATTTCTGGCGGTATTTCTAGCAATAATGCTAATGACAAGAGCCATGATAAAGACAATAATTTGAATAAGGAAGCAGATATGCAAAGTTCTGAGGCAATTTCCTCATAAAATTTAGTCAAAGGAATTGATTTTTGATGGTGCCGTTTCGCCGCACCATCAAAAATTTAGTTATTTTCTAAATTGCGTAACCCTAATATCTAGCAAGTAGCTCAAAAAAGGATGTCATGGATAGCGAAGAAATACTGATTGAATTTGTAGCAAAAAGCGGCGATCTCGCTCATGGTGAGGCGATTAAATCGATTAACTCTGCCAAAGTTAGAGATAACATTCAAAAAGTTGCCAATTTTGTGCAGCAAATCGCTGCCGAAAATTCTCAAAGCCACAACAATGGCTTGTCCCTTGATGAAGTAGAAATTTCAGTCAAGCTTACTGAATCTGGTGAAGTTGTGTTGTTGGGCGATGGTCAAGGTGGTGGGGCAATGACCTTGCGATTTCGCCGAGCCGCGAGAACTGCTGCGATCGCCACAAGTTCCACAGAAACCTCACAGAGCGTAAAATCCTCTATAGGGATTGACTACACCAAGTTAAAAGAATTGCTGTCAAATGCTAAGTGGCAAGAAGCAAATCAAGAAACTTGGAACCTGATGTGCCAAGCTGCTCATAAAAACATGGGATCGGTGCTGTCAGTTGAAGATATTAAGCAAATATCCTGCGATGACTTGCAGCTAATCAATAGCTTATGGCAGCAGTATAGTCAGGGACGCTATGGCTTTAGCTCTCAGAACCAAGTTTATATGTCTTCAATACTGGGTTAAAAGTAAAAGATAAATCTGCAACTCTAAGCCGATCGCCTCAACTACAAAGGTTCATAAACTTCAAAATTAAAGGCTCTAACACCATGGATCAAGATAAGCAAAAGCAGATTACAGGATACTTTATTGAAGAAGCGAAAGAGCATCTGCAAACTATCGAATCAGGCTTGCTCAATTTACAAACTCTGATGGGGGATTCAGAAGCAGTAAATGAAATTTTTCGAGCTGCCCACTCAATTAAGGGTGGAGCGGCAATGCTGGGTTTCAGCAGTATTCAGCACGTCGCCCATAACTTTGAGGACTACTTCAAAGTTATGCGTGAAAATACAAATTTTCAGGTAGATCAGGATCTTCAAACATTATTTCTGCAAGCTTTTGATAAGTTACAAGAGCTAGTTGAACATCTACAAAGTCCCTACGGACTGACCAAGGATGCCGTCGATACGGTAATGGCAGGCTCCGATCAGATTTTTGCTAACCTCAAAACTCATCTTCAAAACTTAATTTCAGGCAAGGCTGCGGAAGCTAAGCCCATGGCGGCGGCTGGTAGATCCTCTGAGGCTAAAGCGGACACCAGAGAAATGTTGAAGGTGTTTCAATCAGAAGTGCCGATCAAACTTCGCAATATGCTAGAGCTATTTAAGCAGCCAGACAGCCCACGTAGCCGCCAAAACCTTGAATCCATCTGTGTGCAGCTTCAGCAGATGGGTGATCGCTTTGGCTTAGAACCATGGGGAACGATGATTCAGACTGTTAAAGTGGCTGTAGCTAATCCAAACAATCAGTTTCGCGCCCTTGCTCCAGTTTTGATCAAAGAAATTAAGCAAGCTCAAGAGCAGGTTCTAGCTCAAAAGGCGCACCAGATTAAAGCATCATCTAGTTTATTGCAGTTAGTTCCCGCTGGCATGGCGCATGAAATTAATGCTCCTAAAGCTGTGCCACTTATGGATTCAGAAGGAACATCGGCTGACGAAGTGAGCAAAATCTTTGGTGCGGTGATTGAAGAAGATAAAGCAATGAAAGGTTGGCAGATCTTTAGCGATCGTGTGGGTTGGCGGAGAAATGGCACTTGGATTTCCACCAATGCCACCTATGCAGGTGAAAGCCCTGATGGACATTTCCCAACTCCGATTTGGCTTTCGGCTTGGCATCAGTCCAAAGACAGCAAAGCGAAAGAATTTCAAGCTCAATATGCCGCATTTTTAGCTAAGCTTGCTAGTTGCAATATTAACTGAGAGACTGGCTACTAACTAAAATACCTGCTATCGCTCAGCCAACCTTGGCTGGGGAAAGCCAAAGTTATACCAACTTAGTGGAACATTTTTTATTGATAAGCGCCTTGTCAAACAAACCTAAGAAATTTTGTAAAAGCTATGTCTTGCAACACTTTTAAAAAAATTCTTGGGCTTGGGTTTGAACACAAAGTGCTGTGAAAGTCTATGGTCTTTACCTTTTAAGGTTTCGTGAATATGAAAAACCTGCTTGCTACTGTTTTAACTCTCAGTGCACTTACTAGCGCGACTCCCGCGCTCGCTAAGCCCGATCCATTTTTGCCCAACGCGATCGCTAAAGTCTTACTCTCGCAATCCTCAACCCCCCAAATTTCTAGTAACTTTACAGAACGCACTTTAAAAATCGCCAAGCAGATCCCCACCGATGTGATGGGAGTGGTGATGGTTGATCTAGATGCTAGGTCATGGCAGGCGATCGCGGGAATGTCCAAGATCAATCCTCTCAATGGAATCGCCCAATTACTAAGCTTCTTTGGCGGCGATTTACCATTTTCCTTCGCCACCGACATTCAGCCTTGGCTGTCTCAAGAATTAGCATTTGTATTTTTAAACAGTGACGATGGGGTAAATGCGATCGCTATAGCACCAACGAGCGACAGCCAAAAATTTGACCTGTTTCTAGCCAAGCTACAAACTCTTGACCTGCCTAAACCAACGGAAACTACTTATCAAAACGTCAAAATCCTAGAGTGGGAGTTACCTGACGAAGAGCCAGTTGCAACTGAGATACCAGAGGAAGAAACCCCTGAAGGTGAGCTGGCTGAAGCTGAAGGTGAAAACGAAGACGGACAACCTGAGGAGAATCCTGAAGATAATGAGGATATGCCAGACATGGATCTGGCTTTTATTCCTAAGAAATTTGCGATCGCTAAGCTGCCCAACGGACTAGCCGTAATTGCAACCAGTCGCCAAGGGATTGAGCAGTTAATCGATACCTCAGAGTCAAAGTCTTTAGCTGATAACCCATTGTTTCTGCGATCGCTAAAAAACCCTCTCTGGAACCGTTCTGTACTTGCTGGATACGGTGACTTCAAGGAGTTTGGTAAAATCTCTGAATTTATTGCCCAAGATATTCCCGAATCTTCACCAATACCAGGATTTAATCGGGCTGAATATATTCAAGGTTTGCAATATACGCTGGGTCAGTACAGCAGTTTTGATCTATTTACTTGGATAACGCCCAACGGTATTCGTAGCCAAAGTAACAGCTACTTCTCAGAAGTGCGTCCACCACAGCCGAAGGACACAGAGTCTCGTGATCGCCTATTGTCCTATCTCCCTGAGAAGGTCTATGGTGTGATTAGCAGCCGTAACCTCAATCGTCAGTGGCAATGGTTTGTCGAAGAGTCTAAAGTGCAGCCCTCTTACAAGATTTTTGTAGAGGGACTACAACCATTCTTCTCATTTATTATTGGAAACTCTGTAGACCTTGATATTGCCAAGGACATCATTTCTTGGATGGATGGGGAGTACGCCCTAGTTGGCTTTCCCAGTAAAACCTCTCCCCTTGCCCAATTCGGCATTGACTTTACGATGGGAATGTTAATCCGAACTTCTAAACCCGAAGCCGCCAACCTTGGACTTGAGAAAATCAGCAAAATTCTGGCTCAACAAAATTTACAAATAAAGAAGCGGCAAGTTGGAACCACAACTTTAACAAGCTTTGAATTTGTTGAAGATGAAGCATCGGGTAAAACTCAAAGTGTCTTTGCCTATGGCTGGCGCGATCGCCAAACCCTACTGGTGACCTTTGGTTCCGCCACAGCCAATGAATTCATTCCTACTCCCAAAGCATCTTTTGGACAGTCAGCGATGTTCCGTGAGATCATTGCCGATATGCCACAACCTAATTTTGGCTATTTTTATCTAAATGCCAAAGAGCTTGCGGTCATGGGAGTTAAGTTTTATTTGTCGGAATTTACTTCTTCTGATTTCCCCGAAGAATCTGGCAGTGAATTAAAAGCTGATGCGGAAAATGCATTCCCCCCAGAGATTCAAAGCGTGATCAATAAATTGGGTGGTTTAGTTTTTGTTTACTCAGAAACTAGCGATCGCTTCCAAGCCGACTTTGCGATCGATATTAAATAAGACTTAAATTTAAATTGAAATGTCTTCCCAGTCGTATAGATAGCGGTACAAAGCTTTGCCGCGTAACGCTATCTATGGGTGTTATAGCTTTATTCGCTTTTTTGAAGGCAGACTTATGGTGAGCTTTCAAAAAACAGTTTTGCGATTTCCCGTGCCCTCGACGCGGAAAATCGCAAAACTGTTTTCATAATGAAAACTTCTGGGTCTATTAGTACTACAATTGACTTTGCAAGACTAATCTTGCTATAATTATGTGCTGTTGATTAGAATACACAGCCGCAGATATACCAAATCATCACCTATGCCCACGATCCAACAGCTCATCCGCACTGAGCGCCAAACCATAAACACCAAAACAAAATCTCCTGCCCTAAAAAGTTGTCCTCAACGCAGGGGAGTATGTACTCGCGTCTACACTACAACACCCAAAAAGCCAAACTCTGCTCTCAGAAAAGTGGCAAGGGTGCGCTTGACTTCTGGATTTGAAGTCACTGCATACATCCCTGGAATTGGACATAATCTTCAAGAACACTCAGTCGTGATGATTAGAGGCGGTCGTGTGAAAGACCTTCCTGGTGTGCGTTATCACATCATTCGCGGTACTCTTGACACTTCGGGCGTGAAGGATCGCAAGCAAGGTCGTTCTAAGTATGGTGCGAAAAGACCTAAGCCAGGACAAGCAACAGCCGCCAGCACTGGCAAGAAAAAGAAATAGAAACCGATTAATCAAGGTTTACTTACCAGCAATCTACTTTAGTAAAATTAGCAATTCATTTTATAAGGTGAATTTACACTGTAATGTCTCGTAGAACGAAAGCTTCAAAGCGCATAACTCCTCCTGATTCTGTATATAACAGCCGTCTTATCAGCATGCTAATCCGTCGTGTGATGTCACGCGGCAAACATTCTGTAGCCTCCCGCATTGTGTACAAGGCTTTAGACACAATTGGCGAACGCACAGGTAATCCCCCCCTCGAAGTCTTTGACCGTGCAATTCGTAATGCTACTCCCTTAGTCGAAGTTAAGGCTCGCCGCGTTGGTGGTGCTACTTACCAAGTCCCTATGGAAGTTCGTACTGACCGTGGTGTAGCACTCGCTTTACGTTGGTTAGTCCAGTATTCTCGTTCCCGTGCAGGGCGCAGTATGATTACAAAGCTTGCCAATGAGCTAATGGATGCTGCTAATGAAACAGGGCAAACCATTCGTAAACGCGAAGAGACACATAAGATGGCAGAAGCTAACAAAGCATTTGCACATTATCGTTACTAGTTCAGAACTAATTCAGAGATAGTGAAGTGTAGCTTGTCTCGCTATACTATTCTTAATATAAATTATCAATTTCCGATACACACGAGGAAACTATTGTGGAACGCTCTATTGCCTTAGATAAGGTACGCAATATCGGTATTGCAGCTCACATTGATGCTGGCAAAACCACAACTACGGAGCGCATCCTGTTTTACTCTGGCGTTGTCCATAAAATAGGCGAAGTTCATGATGGAACTGCAACGACAGACTGGATGGCTCAAGAACGTGAGCGTGGCATCACGATTACGGCTGCTGCGATTAGCACCAGTTGGAAAGACCATCGAATCAACATCATTGACACTCCTGGACACGTAGATTTCACAATCGAAGTAGAGCGTTCTATGCGTGTACTTGATGGTGTAGTAGCAGTTTTCTGCGCTGTAGGTGGTGTTCAACCTCAGTCTGAAACTGTATGGAGACAAGCAGATCGTTACAAAGTTCCCCGTCTTGTTTTCGTCAACAAAATGGATCGCATGGGTGCGAACTTCTTGAGAGTAAGGGAGCAGATTCGCGCTCGCTTTGGTTCTAATGCGGTTCCCATTCAGTTGCCTATCGGTAGTGAAGCAGATTTGGTTGGTATCATTGACTTGGTCAAAATGAAAGCCTACATCTATAAAGATGAAATTGGCAAAGATATCGACGAAATAGACATCCCTAGTGATTTAGCCGAATTGGCTAACGACTGGAGAGCTAAACTTCTAGAATCGGTTGCTGATTCTGATGATGTCTTAATGGAGAAATACCTTGAAGGCGAAGAACTCACTGAAGAAGAAGTGAGGGTTGGGCTACGCAAAGGAACTTTAAGTGGTTCAATCGTCCCAATGACCTGTGGTTCAGCATTCAAAAACAAAGGTGTTCAGCTTTTGCTTGATGCTGTTATCGATTACTTGCCTTCACCAAGCGATGTGAAACCAGTTCAAGGTTTACTTGCTAATGGTCAGGAAGCTATGCGCGAAGCGAAGGACGACGAGCCTATGTCAGCGTTGGCTTTTAAAATTATGTCCGATCCTTATGGGCGCTTGACATTTGTACGCGTTTACTCAGGCATTTTAAAGAAAGGTTCTTACGCTCTGAACTCCAGCAAGAACAAGAAAGAACGTATTTCTCGATTGATCGTACTCAAGGCTGATGATCGTCAGGAAGTTGATGAACTGAGAGCAGGAGATCTTGGTGCAGTATTAGGACTTAAAGATACCTTTACTGGTGACACCCTTTGTGATGACACTTCGCCAATTGTTCTAGAGACTCTGTTTATTCCTGAGCCTGTTATCTCTGTTGCTGTTGAGCCAAAGACAAAGCAGGACATGGAAAAGCTCTCCAAAGCTTTGCAGTCTCTCTCTGAAGAAGATCCCACTTTCCGTGTCATGACAGACCCAGAGACAAACCAAACTATCATTTCGGGAATGGGCGAACTTCACCTTGAAATTCTGGTTGACCGCATGAAGCGTGAGTTTAACGTTGAAGCTAACGTGGGCGCTCCTCAGGTTGCTTATCGTGAAACTATTCGCAGAACTGTCACAGACATTGAAGGCAAGTTTGCTCGTCAGAGTGGTGGTAAGGGACAATATGGTCACGTTGTGATTAATCTCGAGCCCACTGAACCAGGTACAGGATTTGAATTTGTATCAAAGATTGTTGGCGGTGTAATTCCCAAGGAATTCATTAAGCCTTCAGAGCAAGGTATGAAGGAAGCCTGTGAGTCGGGGATTCTAGCAGGTTATCCTGTGATCGACCTCAGAGCTACTCTAGTTCATGGTTCTTTCCATGACGTTGACTCTTCGGAAATGGCTTTTAAAATTGCTGGTTCTATGGCAATTAAGGAAGCTGTCATGAAGGCTCAGCCTGTTTTGCTTGAACCGATGATGAAGGTTGAAGTGGAAACTCCTGAAGACTACATGGGTGATGTCATCGGTGACCTCAGTCGTCGTCGTGGCAACATTGCTGGGATGGACGACACTCCATCTGGCAAGAGAGTCGAGGCAAGGGTTCCCTTGTCGGAGATGTTTGGTTATTCTACTGACCTGCGCTCTTCAACTCAAGGTAGGGCAAGCTTCTCAATGGAATTTAGCCATTATGAAGAGGTTCCCAAGAATGTGGCTGAAGCGATTATTGCTAAAAGCAAGGGCAAAGAGTAGTCCTTCAAAATACTCGACAAATACTCTATAAACTAGAGTAGCAATTACCAAAAATGCTCTATAAAACTAGAGCAACAATTACTAAAGTTAAGGATAATTACGAAAAAATGGCACGCGCTAAATTTGAGAGAACTAAGCCCCACGTTAACATCGGTACTATCGGTCACGTTGATCACGGTAAAACCACTTTAACTGCTGCAATCACCATGTCCTTGGCAGCCGCAGGTCAAGCAACAGCCAAAGCATATGATCAAATTGATGCTGCCCCTGAAGAAAAAGCCCGCGGTATTACAATTAACACCGCTCACGTTGAGTATCAAACCGTAGACCGTCACTATGCTCACGTTGATTGTCCAGGGCACGCTGACTATGTTAAAAACATGATCACGGGTGCAGCACAGATGGATGGAGCGATTTTGCTCGTATCTGCTGCTGATGGTCCTGAGCCTCAGACTCGCGAACATATCTTGCTTGCGCGTCAGGTTGGTGTACCTAACCTTGTTGTTTTCTTGAACAAAGAAGACCAAATGGAAGGTGAAGAAGAACTCGTTGAACTCGTTGAACTTGAAGTTCGTGAGTTGCTGTCTTCCTACGATTTTGATGGCGACAATATTCCCATTACCCGTGGCTCTGCGCTAAAAGCCGTTGAGCAAATGACCGCAAATCCTAAAACTCAGCGTGGTGAAAATCCTTGGGTTGACAAGATTTGGGCATTGATGGACTCTGTTGACTCTTACATCCCTACTCCTGAGCGTGCTGTTGATAAGCCTTTCTTGATGGCTGTTGAAGATGTATTCTCGATCACTGGTCGTGGTACGGTTGCGACTGGACGGATTGAGCGCGGTACTGTCAAGGTTGGTGACATCGTTGAACTAGTTGGTATCACCGATACTCGTTCAACTACTGTTACTGGTATTGAAATGTTCAAGAAGAGCTTGGATGAAGGTCTGGCTGGTGACAACGCAGGGCTCTTGCTTCGTGGTATTCAAAAGTCTGACATCGAGCGTGGCATGGTTTTGGCTAAGCCTAAGTCAATCAATCCTCACACTCAATTTGAAGGTCAAGTATACATTTTGACCGAGAAAGAAGGCGGTCGTAAGACTCCTTTCTTCCCTGGCTATCGTCCTCAGTTCTATGTACGTACAACTGACGTAACTGGAACCATTGTTACCTTCACAGCAGATGATGGTAGCGATGCAGAAATGGTAATGCCTGGTGATCGCATCAAGATGACCGTTGAGTTGATCAACCCCATTGCGATCGAAAACGAAATGCGTTTCGCTATCCGTGAAGGCGGTCGTACCGTTGGATCGGGTGTTGTAACCAAGATCTTGAAATAGTTCTTAGATTTTCAACAATAAAAAAGCCTCGCTTTGCGGGGCTTTTTTATTGTTGAATCATGAATTAGGAGTTGACTTGAGATGTTTGTAAAGCCAGCTACAGCCGCCTAAGCAGGTTCTTTTGTCTTCCTCCGATACATTAATATTTGTCCTTAAGTATTCTTGTAACCACTGGCAACCACGCATCAATAGGTTTTCCAAATCAAGATTCCACATGATGATTTTTCGGTCTTCTCCTGATGATATTAGTATTTTCCCATTAGGACTGAAACAAACACTTCGCACAGGACCTTGATGACCGTTAAAAGTTCTTAGAAGTGTCCCTTCACCACTCCAAAACTGAATTGTAGAATCTTCGCTAGCAGAAACGATAGATTTTCCATCTGGGCTAAAGCAGACACTTGTAACTTCTGCACTATGTCCATTGAGGGTCTTAATTAAATTACCTTCTATACTCCACAGCTTTAGACTTTGATCCATGCTACCGCTTGCGATCATCTTGCCATTAGGGTTGAAGCACACTGTGTAAACTTCTGCACTATGACCATCAAGGGTTCGCAGCAATGTTCCATCCCAACTCCAGAGATTGATTAGCTTGTCTTTACTGGCTGAGGCAAGCATACTTCCATCGGGACTAAAGTCAATACTATATACTTCTGCTGTATGTCCAGTCAGTGTTTGCAGCCATTTGCCATCCGCACTCCAAACGCGAACTGTCCCATCTGCACTGCAAGAGGCAAATACTTGACCATCACATCGGTAGACGACTTTATAAATTTCAGCACGATGGGCACTAATAGTATCTATTAGGGTTCCGTCTGCTTTCCAAATTTTTATGCTGGCATCAGCTGCAGCAGTAAGAATTGTGGAGCTGTCTGGGCTGAATGTTACACAGTTAACCTTGTCATTGTGTCCTTCTAAAACAGCCTCAAGAGTGCCGTTAGCATTCCAAAGATTGATGGTCTTGTCTTTGCAGGTTGATGCTAATAACTTTGAATTAGGGCTGACTGCCACAGAAATAACTTCGTCGGTATGTCCTAGTAAGGTTCTTAAAGGTGTGCCACGAATAGCCCATAACTTGACGGTGGTGTCTCTGCTAGCAGATGCTAGTGTCTTACCATCAGGGCTAAAAGCTATGCTGTTTACAACATCTCCATGTCCTTGAAATGTATATAGTAATCCCTGCTCAACATCCCATACTCGAACTGAACGATCAAAGCCACTGGAGGCAATTGTGTGGTTGTCATTGCTAAATGCTACACTCCAGACTTTGTCTGAGTGACCGTAAAAGGTTTTTATTAACACTCCATCTGAGCCCCACATTTTTACGGTGCGATCGCGACTTCCCGAAACAATTGCTAAGCCATTAGGAGCATAGGCAACACTCTCCACAAAGCTATCGTGACCGCGCAAATGTCTAATGGGGACACCTTGAAGATTCCAAATAATTAAATTGCGATCAGCGCTTCCTGAGATTAGAGATTTACCATTGGGATGAAAGGCAACGCAAGTCACCCAGCGATCATGCCCACCCCTTAGAGTGCGAATCGGTATTCCATCATTTTTCCATAGCTTGACAGTTGTATCTTCACTTGCCGAAGCAATTATTTCACCGTCGTGGCTAAAGCAAACATCTAGAACTGGACCGTCATGTCCTTTCATAGTGGCAATCGGCTGAACTGCAAACATCCCTGTATCTGGGTTTCGCTGCCATAACTTAATCATGTTGTCACGGCTGCCCGACACTAGGAGATTGCCATCAGGGCTGAAGGCTACACTCGTTACCCAGTTTGTATGACCTACTAAAGTCTGAACAAGGACTCCTGAAGTATTCCAAATTTTTATGGTGCGATCGCTACTGGCGGAGGCAATAAATTGACCATCACGGGAGTAGCATACTTTGTTAACCCAAAAGCCATGTCCTTCCAATCGGTTATACTCATGAGTCCCATAGACAACCTGTTCTAGAGCTGTAATGGCTCTAATTTGGGTATTAGCTCTCAAATTTTCTAGGGTGCTTTCGTCAACTTGCGTGGTTAAGCGTTTGAGTTGTACTCCTCCAATTACGCCTGCAATCATCGCCTCAATATGATTATTAGAGAGGTATAGAGCCTCCGACGAAATTGTCATCGCTACAATCTTTTCGTTAATCTCTCCCATCTCAGCGATCACCCGTTGGCGACGCTCAGCATCTAGGCTATGCTCAAGCTCTTGGCTTAGTTTCTCTAACCGATCTGCATCTGCAGCGCGAGCAGCTATTAATTGTTCTCGCTCACTCACTCTTTGCGAAGCTTCTAAGAAACTGATATCAATCCGTGGTAGGTCTGTCTGCTTTTGAGCCCATTTCAGAGCTTGAGAAAGGCGACTACCACGTAGCAAAGCTGATTCATCAGTTTCGTCAGAACGCTGCCATGCTTGGAGAGACTCAAGATAAGGACAGTTTCTGATTTCTGTAAAACTTACCTTTTGGCTGAGCTTGATGACTACGATTGATACGTCATCGTCAGGAATTTCTGTCTCGGAAAATTGATCGAGAGCAGTCTTTAAGCCCTGTAGAATGTCTAACGCAGGGTACTTAGCGAGTTGAATAACAGTTTGGCGGAGTGGCGATATGCCGTATGCCGATGCTCTACCGAACTCCTCGCCAGTGGGACTAGTTGCTTCAAATAGACCATCACTAAAAAATATAGCGACATCTCCCTCGTACAATGGTCTAGAGATGCCGCGATAGGAGGCACTATCAAATCGTCCTAGGGCGATCGCAGGATTGACAATTTCTTCGCACGTATTAGTCTCAGCGCGATAAATCAGTGGGCCAGGAATACCAGCATTTCCTAAATGTAGTTCATAATTTATCAGATCTAAAGCCCCATAGCAGAGAGCTACTGCGTCATCTGTGCCACTCTTACATAGCAATTGATTCAGAGAATTAAGCATGGAAGCAGGATTTTGAAGAAGTCTCCCTTGCTGTCCATAAGCATCTAGTTGCCCCTTGAATAGGGCTGCATGAATTGCTCCTGCCACTGACTTACCAGAATAATCGGCTATCGCTACTGCCAATGTCCCCGACTGCTCCAAAAACTGATAATAGTCTCCGCCAAGATCTACTGCTGTCCAGACTTCCGCGGCAATATCTAGTCCAGGATAGGAGGGAAGAGTTTGTGGCAATAAGCTTCTTTGAAGTAGCCTGCCACTTGATAAGTCGCTGGAAGTTTCATTTAACTGCATATAATGATAGGCAGAGAGCAATCCTCAGAGAAATTTCAGAATAAGTATTAGCAACAAATATATTTAGTGTTGCAGAAGCCAAATATCCGAACGATGGAGAAGTTGTTAATAATATAAAACCTTCTCAGGATCATCATAACGCTTTAGCCCGAATAAAGTAATACTAAATGTATCCGTTACCCCAATAATTACTATAAAGATTAGTTTTTGGAAATATCTCTACATAGCATTTATTCAGTCTAGTGAAGTACAGGTTTGTTTGTCCCCCTTCGGAAAGCAAACCTTTTTAACTCGATTGCTTGAAAAGCGATATAAGCAACTAAATAGTCTAGTAGTAATAATGATGTTGAGACTTTAGTGCTGATTAATAGCTGGGTATGGTAAACCAGAACCTAGGAACATTGTTACGTTCGCCGCGAAGGCAGAACGATTTTTTGGGGTTTTAGTTTGATTCGCAATTGCGTTGCCATGACATTTTTGTGAGTTGTACTAAATAAAGAAATGGCTATGCCATTTCTTTATTTAAAAATACATATTGGGTTGGGTTCTCAATTCACAAAAGTGTGACTACACTTTTGTGAATTGGTGTTATAGCTGTAGCCATTCTTGTTAGGGCAAAATCAAAATCCAGAAGACGAGTGGCGGCGCGATGTGCCTTTATTGATATTACAGTTAGTCGCACTCAAGGGTGTCGCGTGTCATTCTTCCCGTTACAGGATTTTTACCTTGGGCTACTTGACAAAGTTTTTGGCGAACAGGTGGTCTTAGATCGACATCAGTAAAGTCTGCCCCATCAATAATGACATTGTTAAAAGAAGTACCGTAGGCAAAAGAGCCTTCAACGACCGCATCAGTTAAATTTGCTCGATCCAGACGGGCGTTATCTAATGTGCTGTAACTGAGGTTAGCACCTGTTAAGTTGGCTTCCTTCATGTTTGCGGCAAAAAAACTAACTCCTTGGGCGTTGGCATTTACAAAAGAAGTATTTCTCAAATCTGATTCATTAAATTGGTAGCCTAGAAGAGACTTACCTGAAAAGTCGGCTCCTTGAAGGAAAGCTTTTACATATACATCTGCTAAGCTAGGCGGCACGGCGAACAAAAATAGACAAAGACTTACTAAAGAAAATAAATTTATTATTTTGAAGATAAAGTTGTGTAGTTTAGATTCTATTTTTTTCATAGTAATTAATAGGGATACATAATTCCTAGAACTAAGTTTATGTCAAAAGAAGTCGGCGATCGCGGCGAGATGCTGGTTGCAAAGCTCTTAAAAGATAAGGGCTGGCAAATACTAGCAACTCAGTGGCGTTGCAAATGGGGTGAGATTGATCTAATTGCTTGCGATCGCCAATGGCTCATATTTGTAGAAGTAAAGACAAGAGGCGCTTGCAATTTAGACGCTAATGGTAGCTTAGCAATTACCTCACAGAAACAATCCAAATTAATTAAAACTGCCCTAGTTTTTCTAGATAGGCATCCTCAATTTTCTGAACTAGCCTGTCGATTTGATGTGGCGCTAGTTCGCCATCAAAAAAATATTAATAATTTTGATAACCCTTGCGAATCAAGTATTTCTAAGCAAACCACTTCTACTTATCTTTATCTACAAGATTATATAGAGCAAGCTTTTGTAACTGATTAAGCTATGCCATTTCGCTAATGAGGGACGGCGCATCGCGCCGTCCCTCATATTTCTGGGTTTAGCCTTAAAACTCATGCTTGTAAAGACTAGCGGGATGTTGTTCCGTAGAGAAAGACATTTTCTCATTCAAACCTAAAGCATTGATATATTTAGGGACGGCTTTATCAACGGTGTATTTTAGCTCTAGTAGTTTACGCGCATTATTGCCTAAGCTAGCCTGAATATCAGGATTTGCCTCTAGTAAGCAAATGTAGTCGGCTAATCCCTGTGCATCTCCATTATTAAAATAGTGACCGCAGTTTCCTTCATCAACTATTTCACGCAGGTAGCTATCTTCTGGACAGATGGCAGCAACAGGTCGCCCCGCCGCTAGAATGCCATACATCTTTGAAGGAGCAACGGTGTCACCGACATTAGGCAAAATGCTCACTAAAGACATATCGCAGGCTGTCAAAGAAAAGGGCAGAACATCCTTGTCCTGATACGGTAATTGCAGAGCATTGGGCAAATCTCCAGATGCGATCGCCGATTTGATAATCTGAGAACCTACACCATTTCCGATAAATACAAATTTGACGCTGGGATGATTCTTTAAAATTTGGGCGCACTTGAGAATTGTTTGGCAGTCGTGGCAGCGCCCCAGATTACCAGAATATAAAACAATAAAGTGATTAGTTAAGCCATGTTGCTTAGCAAACCAATTTTTTTCCTTAGCGATCGGTTTGATAAATTTTGGGTCAGCCCAACTATGAATTACATGGATTTTATCAGCTAAGTTTTTATTCTTACTGACCAATAATTCTCTCATTGGTTCACTCAAAACAATCAAAGAGTCAGCTCTTTCCCAGACTTTTCGATTTACAAACTCCCAAAATTTAACAATCCAGTGATCTGGTGCAACTACTTTTAAACGTACTGCTACTTCTGGATAAATATCATAGATAATGCAGCTATAAGAATGTTGAAAAACCTTGTTATAAAACCAACCAATTAATCCTAAAAAAGGTGGAGCTGAAGTAAGTACTAAATGCGACCCACGGATACCCTTGCGACGAAATTTAATTACACAACGAAGTAAGAATAAAACACTACCAAACACCTTGCTACGGATACGTTTTGACATCAAATGAACTGAGCCAGTACGTCGAATAAACACGCCATTTACGTCATCTTCTTGCCGTTTAACTTCAGTTTGTTTAAATGCATATCCTGGCATCCCCGTAAACACGCTCACATCAAAACCTTGTTCAACTAAAGCTCCAGCTAAATCATATATAAATTGTCCAGTTGCAGCATAGTCAGGTGGATAAAATTGAGTAATGATGCTAATCTCGAGGCGATCTTTGGCTATCATTGTTTTTTTCATTATTTACTTCTCGTGGTCTGGACACTTTAATAACTAGCCACGTATTAATTCTCTACATTAAATGTTAGACAGTTATCCTTAAATATCATCGAAAACACTACTGATATTAAGTTCGAGGAATGTAGTAACTTTACTTTTGGGAATGACAAGCCCAGCTTAACAATTGTAAGACTATACCCCAAAATTGAAACCATACTATCACTTGATTTGTCATTAAAATCTCGACTTAAGTTAACTCAGTAAGGCTTAAATATTCTGTCTGAACATGGCAAGAGTGAGGATAAAGCTTTTCTTTCTCTTAGAATTCATTGAATGCTTATCAAGATCTTAGATACTATTTTAGAGCTTACAAATGACTTTCACTGCGGATCATTTTTTTGTAAGCTAGCCAACCTGAGGCGATCGCAACAGCAAAGAAGCCAAACAAAAAGCGAATATGTAGCAGCCAATCACTGTTGGTCAGAGATTTACTATCCGTAGAGAGTGCGGTAAAAGCTTCACTCATGTGGTAAACGGGATTAAATTGTGTAATTAAAAGTAAGTCTTTTGACAAAAAAGTGGTCGGGAAAAATGCACCACCCATTATTAAAAGAGGTACACCAACAGCCGCCACTAATGAATTTACATCCTCAGCTCTGCGGGCAAACTTAGTCGCCAAAACAAACCCCATCCCCACGTAGGAACCAATACTTGCAAGCACTACAGCGATTCCCAAAACAATCGAGCCACTAAAGCGGACTTCCCAAAAAGCAGCTACAGTGTAAATAATTAAGCTTTGACCTAGACCAATTACCCCATAGGCGAAGAAAATACCTAAAAAGTATGACACGCCATTGATTGGGGCAATCAGTAATCTCTTAATTGTTAGATTTTCTCTCTCTGTGACGATTGTAGACATAGTGCCACCAAGGCAACTAAAGAACAGAGCAGAGCCGATCAATGTCGCTGGGGCAGCTAGTTTGAAAGATTCTGCGGTAGTAATTTTAGAACCTTCCGCTAAGACAAATCCGTTAAGCAACAGCATTGAAATTGGGAAAATAACCCACAAAAGCATAGTGCGATAGGTGCGGAATAGTTCTAACAAAATACGTCGCCCGATCGCGATCGCTTCATAGCCATGATTCATGTGAAATTTTTATTAGCTTAAGAACATATATGCTAATTATAAGTAGAGTCGTTACAAGCAGAGGGTCTTCTAATTAACAAACAGCTATTTTCGTTTTAAATCTGATTTTAACAATAATAGCCAAGTAAAGCTAATTAAACCCAAGAAACTAGCGGCAGCGCTTCGCGACACCACTAGCCTTCTGGTTTGTTCCCCTAGCAAAGTCTTTTTTGCTGAGAGATAGCCCGTTCAAAGGGCAGACAATATCATGATTATATCGATTCACAAAAGTGTGACTACGCTTTTGTTAGTGAAAAAACAAGCTCAGTAAGGGTTTGCAAACAAAGAAATGCCTGCACCATTGCTTTGTCTGGTATTACAAAAGTATGGGCATATCCTTGTAATTTGAAAGACAAACTCAGTAGAGCTTTGCAATCTACAAAATGAAGCTGTGATTAAAGGTAAAAACTCTCTAACTAAATATCTCAAGCGAATCGTAATTTTTGCGATCGCGATATATATTGCTTTTAGACTGCGCCAGACTCTCCAGCTATTACTGACCAGTTTGTTTTTGGCTGGAGCCATCACCCCTATGGTCGAATGTTTGACTAGATTTCGATTTAAATATCAACGTTGGGAATTTGGCGTTGGTCGTGTTGGTGCAGTTATAGTCTTGTACCTAGTCTTAATGATCATGCTGGTTTTAGCGATCGCCCCTGCGCCCCAGATCATTTTGGAGCTAGGACAGTTTTTTATTAAATTACCCAACCTGTTAGAACAGATTCAGTTACCTCAAGGCGGTTTACTAAATATTAGCCAAGAACAGTTAAATAAGCTCTTGCAGACTCAGCCCCTCGTTGATCAAGCCCAAAATTTTGGTAGAAATTTGGTCGGTCAAACTTTTGAATTTACCTTGCAATTTGTCAATGCGATCGGGGTGGGAGTCTTGAGCATGTTAATTGCAGCTTATATGGTCATCAACTCTAACAACCTGCTTAGACGCTGCTTGAGCCTTTTTTCTGAAAAGATTCAAAAGGAAGTCATAATTTTAATCCCGCCAATTACAAGATGCCTTGGGGCTTATGTAGTTGGGCGTATTGGAACTTCTAGTCTGCTTGGTTTTTGCACCTACTTAGTCCTTGCTGTTTTTGGGATTCCTTTTTCTGGTGCATTGGGGCTATTAGTGGCGGTTACCAACTTAGTGCCATATATCGGTGGACTGGCAGCTTTGGTCGCGATCTTGATTGCAGCTTGGGGTGTTGACTTTGACCGAAGTGCGATCGCCCTAATAATTTGTTTTTTACTACAGCAAGTTGAAGCCTTTATTTTGCAGCCTTGGTTAGTTGCTCCCTACTTAAACCTTGATCCTTTTGAGTTGCTCTTATCAATTATTATTGGCGCAGAACTCCTAGGTATTATAGGTGCGGTAATAGCTCCGCCGATCGCTGGTATCAGCCGTATCCTCTTCAACCATTTTGTACTTAAGTCTACTAGCCCTGATCTAGAAAGTTGAGACTGATTATTTCTGGATATAGAAACGCTGCGTCGCAACGTTTCTATAGCAAAGCAAGAGTTAGTTAGTACAAATCAAAACCCAAGAAGCGAGTGGCTGCGCTCCGCGCAGCCACTCGCCTTCTGGTTTTATGTCCTAAGCAAAACTTTTTTGCTATATATCCTTTTTAGGTTTTAATAGACTTGAATCCACTCATGTATTTCGTAGTCAGTCCAGATCTGATTAAGCCAATAGGGATCAGACTCTACTAGCTGTCGCGCAGATAACTCATCAGTTGCAACATATACCGCAAATACTTTCTTAACATCCTGAGTTGGCCCAATAACTAGCAGCTTGCCTGCCTCATTCAAAGCTTTAAGATTGTCAAGATGAGCCTGACGAAAGGGCGTTCGTTTTTCTAAAACACCTTCACAGTAACTGCCCCACATTACAAATTTCTTTAACTCAGTAGTCAATTTTTTATTACTCCACTACGATTTGCCTAGATTTTACAGCGATCGCCATCTATCAGATCAGGAAATGGCTACGTTATTACTCGATCTAAACAACAATAAAGGCGGCGCTTAGCGCCGCCTTTATTGTTGTTTAGATCGAGTCAGCGCCATACCATCAGTTAAAAAATAGACGATCAACAACAAGTGCCGCTACTGTAGCAAAAGCAGTGACACATACCGCAACCAATATATTTTGACCTTGACTAACACTAAAACAGGCAACTGCTCCTGCACCTAAACCAGCCGTAACTGCGGCAACTACAGGATCTTTTGTCGAGTTGTTATACATTTTATAAAAATACCAAATAGATTTATACAAAGCTTTATTTAATAGTCTCTAGACTAATGCAGCCAGTTAAACCCTTGACCAATTCTCAATAATTCTTCTTGCTAGACTTTATTTCCGTAATATTCAGTTACAAAAGGCGCGGCATTGGTTAGCCCCTGCTTGTGCCCTTCAAACCCAATCAGATCTATCTATAGTCAGACAAACCATAGCCATAACTGGCTTATCAAAAGTTGTCACCAAATATCTGATAGATTTATATATGTTTACAAACTTAATTTAATAAAAAATTTTATGAGCTTACTGATCGTTGGTGCGACAGGTACATTAGGTCGTCAAATCACCCGTCATGCACTAGATCGGGGGCTGAAAGTCAAATGTTTTGTCCGTTATCCCAAAAAAGCAAACTTCCTTAGAGAGTGGGGCGCAGATTTGGTGGCAGGGAACCTTAACAACCCTGAAAGCCTAGATGATGCCTTAGAAGGGATTACTGAAGTTATTGACGCAGCCACAACTCGAGCCACTGGAGCAATGAGGATTAAAGATGTGGATTGGCTAGGTAAAGTCAATCTCATCCAAGCAGCCGAGCGAGCCAAGGTCAACCGTTTTGTCTTTTTCTCAATTCTTAATGCTGAGAAATATCCCAATGTTCCATTGATGGATATTAAGTGTTGTACCGAAAAGTTTCTGGCTTCTACCGACCTTAACTACACCATCCTGAAGCCCTGTGGCTTTTTTCAAAACTTGATTGGCGAGTATGCCATTCCCATTTTAGAGAATCAAACTATTTGGATTGGAGGAGAATCTTCACCGATCGCTTACATGAATACTCAAGATATCGCCAAGTTTGCGATTCGAGCTTTGACTGTTAAAGCTACAGAGAGGCAGTCCTTTGCGATCGCGGGGCCAAAAGCATGGCAACCCAGCGAAATCATCAAACTCTGCGAAAGAATGTCAGGTCGGACTAGACGCACAGCCAATATGCCGATTGGGTTACTGCGCTTTGCTCGTAAGGTTGCACTTGGCTTTGAGTGGGGTTGGAGCTTTGCCGAACGGATGGCTTATGCTGAAGTCCTTGCTAGTGGCATCCCCCTTGATGCTGACATGAAAGAAACTTACAAGATTTTTGAATTGGAAGAAGAGGAAATGACAACTCTTGAATCGTATATGCAAGAGTACTTCAGTCGTATTCTTAAGAAGCTCAAGGAGCTTGACTATAAAGAGCCAAAAGTTAAAGCACCTTTCTAATCTCAATAAAACTTATACCAATTCACGAAATTGTTGTAACACTTTCGTGAATTAAAAAACGACCTAGTAAGGGTTTCTACGGCTTGAGTCAATCTTGCTAGAACATAAGAACTGAGAGGCGAAGGGAGGCTCAAGTGCCTCCCTTCGCCTCTCGGTTTTTGTTTGTCATAGTGCAAAGACTACAGATATAAATTTTTCTGTCTGTTATCAGACTTCTCAATTTGTCTAGTAAGTCAGTACAAAACTGGTTACAGAACTTCTGAAAACGCTATATTAGTTAATGAATAAAGGCACTTGCTGAGAAAAATATTCCATCAAGCTTGCATGGCGATGTTTCCGCTCAGTCAATGTTGGCTCAGCGAAGCCGCAACCTTAGTTAATTTGATTAATATCAAGTCCCAGACAGCTTCAAAAAATTAGATCCAATAATCAAAAAACATGAGTAAATCACCGTTAGACGCTTTCTTTATTGGTAGAGCCACCGCTGAGGCTGTAATTGATCGTATCGAAGAAACTGTCACAGATACAATCAGCGCTTTAAGCAAGTTCGATGCCGAACAGCGCGAGCAGATTCGTATTTTTGTTGAAACAATTTTGGAAAAAGCTGAACAGCAAAAAGAGAATGTTACTACTGAAGATGAAGATATCAATGCCGATGAACTTCAAGAAACTATTGACAATCTTCGTGCTGAAATTGCTCAGTTAAAGGCTGAGCTACAACAATTTCGAGGCTGATCAAACAGCCAATTGCGGGGCTTACTAACGCAATTAACTTGTAAATTCTCAAACCATAGGAAGAGAGGGGTAGCGCTTAGCGCTGCCCCTCTCTTCTTGTGATGTCAACGCCCTGTGGGTAAAGTCGGCGAAACTTTTGGGGTGGCGCTTGGAGTTGCCACAGGTCGATTAGGTGACGGGGTAGGGTTAAGAGTTGGTGGAGGTGAGTTAATGGTCGCTGGACTTGTCGGACTAGGTGTGATTGTTGGTTGTGTTGCTGGGGGAGTATCAACTTTCTTTTCTCCCAAAATGCTTGGACTACCATCATCAAATACTCCCGCAATACTGGAAATCATTAGAGTTGCCAAAGTTCCGACAAACAAAGCTTTCCAGCCCAAGTCAGAAATATCACGACGACGAGAGGGAATCAGGGCAATTGTGCCTCCCACAAAAATCCCTACCGAGGCAAGGTGAGCAAATCCAGACAAGGCATAGCTGACAATAATTACAGTGCGATCGCTAATCAATCCATCTTTAGAAGCTTGAGCCAAGGCTTGATAGGGAGGGATCGCTGTTTCTAACAGGCGGCGACCAATAATCACCGAAGCCGTCCACGAGTCATCCAAAGATACACCAGTTAAAAGGGTTAAGGGATAAAACAAAGCCCCTTGAATATTAGGTAAGTTAACTACCTTGAAAATATCGCTAATCGTTGCCAACCAGCCAAAAATTTGATTAACAAGATCAACTAGACCCACAACTAAAATCAAAATTGCTGCGATCGAAGCTGCCATTTTCAATCCATCTAGAGCACCAATGATCGTGGCATCCATTGGACTCATCTTTTTCATTACCTCGCCGCCTACATTTTCCAGCTCACCTTCTTCTTCAGGGTTTGCCGACTTATCTTCCTTAGGAATACCACCCATAGTCAGGGGTACTTCTGTCTCAGGCACCAAAATCTTTGATAATACAAAACAAGCAGGAATGGCAATGATTGAAGCTGAAACCAAATGACCCAGAATGTTGGGAAATACAGGGCGTAAAAAACTAGTGTAAATAGCCAGAGTGGAAGAAGCCGCAGTTCCAAAACAACAAGATAAAATTGCACATAGTTCACTGCGGGTCATCTTAGGGAGATAGGGTTTAACAACAATGGCAGCCTCAATACCTACAAAGATATTTGCTGCGCCACTTAGCGACTCCGCCCCACTCAGACGCATTGTCCAAAAGAATAGCTTGGCGAATACATCTACAATTTTCTGAATGATCCCCACATTTTCGAGTAGTGCCATGAACCCTGAGAAAAAAATCACCGCAGGCAAAGCCCGAAAAGCAAATACATAGGACAATCGGTTCGTGGTGCAGTAGCTTGCCGCAGCATTTGCCACACTGGTCAAATCATCCAGCAAAACTTGACCAGGAGGGCAAGTCCCATCAGGTTTTAGAGGCAGCAGTACATAAGGTTCCTGCCCCGTAGGAGGGACAAGTAAACGACCAAACACAAACCTTGCTCCTGTGTCAGCCGACGCAAAGATGCCATCTAACAGAGCGCTAAACCACCGCAAAGCTTCTCGCGTTTGAGGTTGTTGAAACACCAAGTATCCCAGTAATAGCTGTAGTCCTATTCCCCAAATAATCACTCGCCAAGGAATCACTCGACGGTCTTCAGAAAAAATCCAAGCGATAAAGCAAAATCCAAAAATGCCAAAGAAAGAAACAAAATTTAGGTAAGTCATGGCTGCTACTTGAGGATAAGGTTACTCAAAAACTAGAGGGGTAGATATGGCGTTTTTCGTTTAATGAAAACCTAGAAATTTCTTTAAAAGCACGACTCTGCCCCACTTTTAAACAATTCTTTACTACTTTAAGCATCAATTAAGTAACTAGGCGCAATTAAGTGTAAAACCCCAAAACCTGTGGTGCACGCTGCATAGGTTTTAGATCTGTTTTTTTATCATTTCTAGCTACTTAGGCTGTATACGGCGATTAAAACGATTAAAAAGTAAATTTAGGTTTACCCTTGTAAAATCCAATCAAAATGTTACGATAATAAATGCTTTAAACCATGTCATTTAGCTGAGAGAACAAACTGTGGCAAACATCAAGTCATCAAAAAAGCGTATTCAAATCGCTGAGCGTAACCGTCTGCATAATAAATCATATAAGTCAGCCGTCAAGACTTTAATGAAAAGCTACTTAGAAGCAGTTGCAGCATATAAAGCTAATCCGACTCCTGAGGCACTCGAATCCGTAAATGCTAAGCAATCCTTGGCTTACAGCAAAATTGATCGTGCCGTCAAGCGCGGAGTTCTTCATGGCAATACGGGTGCACGCCGTAAGTCAAAGCTTGCTATAGCACTTAAGAAAGCTGTTGTCACAAACTAACTAAACTGTCTTATAGGTTAGGTTTAGACATCTTTGTTAGCCTCTAAATTCAGCCCTATCCTCAACGAGATAGGCAAGTCAGAAAAATTGATGGGGTTGCTATCGCAGAGTTTATAGCTAAAGCAATGTTTCTTGATTAGTAACATTTTGTAAAGAAGTTGATGGGGACATTGCTTTAGCTGTTAGATTCAAATTAACTTAGTATGAAAAGAGTTTTTTAGTTAAATCTACTTACTAGAAGTCAAATCCTTATAGTTGCCTTTGGGATTTTTCTGAAGAAAAAGTTTTTTGATGGCTAGAGTATTTGATCGGATTGTTGAATAAAGCACTTGATATTCTGATATCTCCAATCTGTGATATCGAGATAATTAATTAAAATTAATCGTTTACTTAGTATTTCACCAAGATCATCCTGTCATCATATCTAAATGTCTAATTCTGACAAAGACAAGTTTTTCAGCCCTATCTCTAGCTTTAGAGGTGAGTTTTCGCCTCAAAACATTGCATTCGATGCAAACTTGCAAGAATTTACTAATCGTATCTCTCTAATATGTGGACTGGAAACGGGGGGTAAAATTACTCCGATAGACGCTTACAACCAGATTAAAGAGCTTTGGATTCAGTTAGACCACTCTCGTAAAAATCTTTTGGGTGATTAACTCCAAATAGGCTCAGAGTTCGTAAGTCTCCCTACCATTAGCTATAGATCCATTAAAAGACTGTTTACATTCTTTAACATGGGTTTATACTATTTAATAATTAATGTCATTTTGCTGATTTCTACCATTGCATGACTATCCAAAGCAATCTTAATCTTTGGAAGCTGAGGTTTTCATAGGAAAACTTTTTTTAAATCCCTTAAAATTTAGGGCAGAGATGTCCTTCGGCTTTGTATTTGATTGTTTATCGCGTGCGATTGGCAGAATAGGCGAACTGTTCTTAGAACAAATTTGCTGCAAATCTTAGGATCATCCATGCCCTCATCTTTTCTTTCTCTCGGTATTTCGGAAGCTCGTGTTGCTAAATTGGAGTCAATTGGTTTCACCGAACCGACAGCCATTCAACAACAGGCTATTCCTCAATTATTAGCGGGTGCAGATGTACTCGGACAGGCTCAAACTGGCACAGGGAAAACGGCAGCTTTTGCACTCCCAATTTTAGAGCGTCTCGATCTTAACAGTGACTCTTTACAGGCGCTGATTTTAACCCCAACTCGTGAACTTGCTATTCAAGTTGGACAAGCTTTACGGAGCTTCAACACCAAGCCAGGTGCGAAAATCCTGACCGTTTATGGTGGTTCAGCTATTGATCGTCAAATGATCCAGCTTGATCGTGGCGTTCATGTTGTCGTGGGTACACCAGGTCGTGTAATTGACTTAATGGAGCGTGGCAAGCTTAAGCTTGAGCATCTAGCTTGGTTTGTACTTGATGAAGCCGATGAAATGCTTAACATGGGCTTCATTCAAGATGTAGAAAGGATTTTGGTGACAACTCCTGCTTCTAAGCAAAGCACCTTCTTTTCGGCGACAATGCCTCCTGCGGTCAAGCGTCTAGTTAAAAACTTTTTGAAGTCTCCTGTAACCGTTAAGGTTGAGACCCAAGATTCCACACCAACTCGTATTGATCAGCAGATCTATTTAGTTCCTTATCACTTGACCAAAGAAGAAGCTTTGCTGCCTGTTTTAGAATACGAAGCTCCTACTTCTGCGATTATTTTTGTACGTACTAAAGATTCTGCTAGTCGATTGACTGAAGTATTGCAATCTTCTGGTCATAGTGTTGATGAGTACCACGGTAATCTGTCCCAGTCTCAACGTGAAAATTTACTGCGTCGTTTCCGTAACCAACAGGTTCGCTGGGTTGTCGCTACGGATATTGCAGCGCGTGGGTTGGATATTGATGGTTTAACTCATGTATTTAACCTTGATATTCCAGATGATCCCGAGCGCTATGTTCACCGCATTGGTAGAACTGGTCGAGCTGGCAAGAAGGGAATTGCGATTACTCTGATTTCTGGAAAAGAGCGTTACAAGCTGCGTCAGTTAGAACAACAAGTGGGAATGCCTTTGCCTCCAATTCCTCTCCCTACTGTTGCCCAGATTCAGGAACGTCGCATTGGGCGTTTTACTGAGCAAATTCTTCAAGCTCTGGCGGGTGAACGACTAGCTTCTTTCTTGCCTCTAGTATCTCAGTTGGTTGAGGATTATGATCCTCAGGCGATCGCAGCTGCAGCTCTACAACTTGCATATACTCAATTGCAGTCAGAAAAGTCTGAACAAGCTGCTTTGCAAGTTTTGGCTAAGCAACCTCACAGTCCATCGGGTGGTCGCGATCGCGGCGATCGTGATGGTGGTGGCGGTTCCTATAATAGTGGCAAGCCGATTAAGCGTGGACAGAGTGGATATCGTGGTCGCGAAGGCGGCGGCGGTAGTCGCGAAAGTGGTGGTTATGACTCGCGTCGTCCTTCTCGCGATCGCTCTTCCGCTCCTGTTAAGTACTAACGAAAGTATAGGTGGCTAGAAGTGCCGCTTATCTCTCTATTTTAGGAATTCACCTGATAGCTCGATTCTTGTATCTGGTGTATTAGGTGACAATCTTAAATAACTAATCGCAGCCCAAGATGTTTGCAATAAGTTTTTCTGTAAAGCTTTAGCAATTATCTTGGGCTAAATATTTGATGCTATAGCTGTAGTCATTCTTGTTAGCAAATAAAAACCAGAAGATCAGTGGCGACGCGCAGCGCCGTCACTCGCTATAAAAGTGACTACAGTTATAGAAAGAGAAAATGCGTGTTTCTCTCTCTATAACTATCGCCATAAAACCAAATAGAGAGTCGCAGCGCGACTCTCTATTTGGTTTTATGAATCTAAGTAATTGATATAAGTATGTGCTATGCAGTCTCTTAACACTTTTTCTAGCCTTGATACTTCGCTTCGCAAGAATTTGACTGCGATTTTTTGGGCTGGTCTATTTTTTTGGTCAAGTATGGCTTCACAACTGCCAACGATTCCCCTCTACATTCGTTCCTTAACTCAATCCTATGATGAGATTGGAATGGTAATGGGTTCTTTTGCGATCGGCTTACTTGTCTGTCGCTCTTATTTAGGAAGACTTTCTGACCGCAAAGGTAGGCGTTATACCATGAGAATTGGACTGATTGTGGCGACCATTATGCCTTTATGTTATGCAGTGCTCCCTTCCATTCCCTTATTAATGGTTTGTCGCGCCGTGCATGGGATCAGTATCGCTGCCTTTGCTTCGAGCTATAGCGCTTTGATTGCTGACCTTGCTCCTATTGAGAAGCGCGGCGAAATAATTGGATATATGAGTTTAGTTAACCCTTTGGGGTTAGCTTTTGGTCCCGCGATCGGTGGTGTGATTTATGAAGTTTGGGGATATCAGCTTCTATTTGTTTGTGCTTCTTTATTCGCTTTGATTGGGCTGGTTTTAACCACGCAAATAGAAACTGAAGGGTTGGTAAGCGATCGCGAAATACAGGCAGTAGTAAAACTGGGCTTCTGGCAAACTTTGCTCAGCCCTAGAGTTAGGGTTCCATCGACAGTTTTGTTATTAGTGGGACTTGCTTTCGGGACACTTAGCTCTTTTATGCCAATTCTCATGGAGCAGAAAAATATGACTCTCAATGCGGGTGTATTTTACATGGCAGCCGCATTATCTGGATTTATTATTAGATTTCCTGTGGCGAGACTGAGTGACGAGTGGGGAAGGGGCATTTTTATTTCGATTGGTATCTGCTTTTATGGAATTTCCATGGTCATCATATTTTTTGCTAGCCACGATGTTGCCTTCTTATTGTCAGGAATTGCGGAGGGGATTGGTGCTGGTATTGTGATCCCATCGGTTATCGCTTTGCTTGCTGATCGCACCGTGCCACAAGAGCGTGGCTATATATTTGGGATGACATGGATGGGCTTTGATGTCGGTATTGCTCTGGCGGGACCAATCATGGGCAAAATGATTGGATTAGTGGGGATCACCAATATTTTTGCGATCGCTACGGGAATATGTGTGTTGGGATTATTGATATTCTGCACGCAATCTAATCAAACTGTGGCAGCATCACTTAAATTTGCTACAGGAAAATCTAGCGATCACTATGCGATAAAATCATCAGCATCTTATTAAAACCCCATGCTGATTCAACTGGATTAGTATGGAATCTTAGAAAAGCGCAAAACTCTGTCATAGGGAATTGGATTTGCAGATGATTAAAAACAGTTGGCGCAATCAGCGAATACCAAGATCATTGTTTTTGATCGTCTTTGCCTTCTTCAGTTTAGAAAGTTTTTTATTGCCCCAGTACAATCAATCACTCTTTGCTTCAGACTTGCCAGCAATTAATACAACTAAACGCGGTAAGTTGACCATTGGTGTAAAAGATAACTTGCCTCCATTGGGATTTCGCGATCGCAGTGGCAACTTATTAGGACTAGAAATTGATATCGCTCGCGAATTGGCAAAAGAACTAAGCTTAGCTATTGAGCTAGTTCCCCTTAAAAATCGCGATCGCCTTTTAGCAATCCAAAAAAATCAAGTTGATTTCACCATCGCCCAAATTACAGTCACCGCCAATCGCTCCCGTCTAGTTGATTTCTCTTTACCCTACTACACAGATAGTTCAGTGGTGATCGCTAAGCGTATTGTTGCCCCACAAGAACTAGAAAAAGCAGTAAATATCGGAGTTCTCAAAAACTCGGCAGCGATCACAGTGATTCAATCTCGATTTCCTCAAGCATCGATAATTGGGGTCAGTTCCTACTTGAGTGGTCTGGAAGCTCTACGTGAAGGGAAAATCCAAGCTTTTGTTGGCGATCGCACTAGTTTGTGGCAATGGCTAAGTGAAAATCCTGAATATGCGGTAGTTGGGCAGCCCCTAGCCGTCCATAGTTTAGCGATCGCTTTGCCAAGAGGTTTGCAACATTTAGCCTTGCGCGATCAAGTATTTTCGATAGTGGATAAATGGCGAAAGAATGGCTGGCTCAAAGAGAGAGCGAAGTATTGGAATTTACCTTAACGCCACAAAAAAACCTCGCTTTGCGAGGTTTTTTTGTGGCAGTGCTATTACTTAAATTATTTAACTGCGATCGCCTGTAAACTTGGAGGCTTCGGCTAGCTCTTCTAAACTACGTCTACCAGACAGCATTTTGCCGTCGATTTCCCAAGTGGGAAAACCTGTAATACCCTTCTGCTGGCATAGCTGAGTTTGCGGATTTACACCTTTGGAATCACATTCCACGTAAGGAATCAACTTCTGAGCTTCACCAAATATCTTCTTTTGCTCAGCACAGTGCGAACACCAATATGCACCATACATCTTGGCATTGGTTGCAGTTAAATGTTGCGCTAATCTACCAGCAAAAGAATTGCTCTGAGCCGTGAGTTTGCCCTGATTTGCATAGACTCCGAGAGTACCCGTGAGCGTAACAATAGCAACGAGCGCACCTGTAAATATGAGGTTGCCCACATCTTTCCAAGCATTGCCGAATATGGTTAACAGCCAAATTGAGGTCATGGTAACTGCTGAAGATATGCAATAGAGGCAAATCTGGGGAGTACCGCCAATGCTGCCTGAGGCAAGCAAATACATCAAATATCCGCTGAAAACAAAGGTTGCGGATGACACCATAAACATTAAAAAGGCGGAAGTCTCTTTTAGCTGGCTCTGAGCTTTGGGTTCATCTCGCTTGAGGAGCAATGGTAAGGCAGCTAAAACTCCTAGGGTGAGATAGCTTAAAGCCCCAAATATCGTCAATGGAATTCCGAAAATCTTAGCGTACTCGCTACTTAGTACGAGGTCACAACCACTGCCTTCAACTTCACAGAGGGCAACTTTTTGTCCGAAAAAATGAGTTACGGTTAAATAAGTTGTGAGAGAAAAGCCAAATATGGTCAAAGCAATGATCGCAGGGCGCGACCACCGATGCAACCAAGGCTCAGATCGTTTTCGCATAGCAGTTCCTGACAATTTATACCTACCAAGACAATATTACTTTCAACAATTGTAATAGATCTAGCCATCGCTAGTTTGAAACCAATTCACAAAAGTATGACCACACTTTTGTGAATCAAAAAAACAAAAAGGGAGTGGTGGCGCTTCGCGCCGCCACTCCCTTTTGGGGACTGCCTAAGCTTCATTGATTTTTGAGCGCCATTGGCGGCGATCGCAATATCTGCTCTTCGACACTATGATTTATTTTTTTACTAGCAATGTCCAAACGTACTGCATCCACAAATCGACTAACTCGAATTGGATCAATCGCCTGCTGAACTTGACCATTGCGCTTGAGAGAGCTAGAGACAATTACACCGTCAGCGTACTCCATTAACTGAGATACATTATCCCAAGTCGCTCCAGAACCAACTAAAAGTGGAGTATCGCCGCAAGCAAGCTTGGCTTCTTTGAGATCTTCTGATGTCGGTGGATAACCTGTAGCCCAGCCCGACAAAATGACAGCATCCGCTAGTCCGCGATGGATTGTATCGTGGACAGCCGCCGAGATCTGAGGAACCGACATTGGCTGAGCGTGCTTTACCAAAACATCAGCAAAGATTTTTACGTCTGTTCCCAGCTCACGCCGATAGCGCAAGAGATTGTAAGCATCGCCCTCGATAACTCCTTGATCCGTTGCCATTACTCCCGTCAAAACGTTAACGCGAATAAACTTTGCACCGACACAGGATGCGATCGCTAATGCACTATGCCCGTCATTGCGGAGGACATTGATGCCTACAGGAATACCCACCATTTGCTTGACTCGATGCACGATCAGGCTCATGGAGCTAACCACCGCAGGATCGACTCGATTTTTTGTAAATGGTGCATCGAAGAAATTTTCGACAACAATGCCATGCACCCCGCCTGCGGCGAGTGCGGTAGCCTCCTGCTCGGCACGATCAATTACTTCCTTAAGACTGCTCCCCCAACGTGGCGAAGTAGGCAATGGCAAAAGATGGATAACTCCGATGACGGGCTTTGGGGTATCAAATAAAATACTTAAATCCACATGAGTGACGCTTGTAAAAGACTGGAATAAAAAACTCAGTTATGAGCCTTTAATTAAACTTGATCATAAGTGCATCATTTTATCGTGAATTCGATCCCGTCATTTCAATTTCTAATGACAAAAAAGTAATTTTGAGGCAAAGCCCCAAGAGCAATGACTGCGCCGTAAAATAAGAAGCTACATTTTTGATGATTTGGAGTAGCAGAATCATCGAAAATGTGACTCCTTATTAGCGATCCCTAAAATTATGGTTAAAGATATTTTAATTTTGTCCAATGGTCCAGGGGAGCTAATGACATGGGTTTATCCTTTTCTCAAGGCGTTAGAAACTGCTCAAGAATTACAAAATTACTCAAAACAAAACAAAACTCGCATCTCTGTAGTTTTAGCGCCATGTCAAAATGCGAGCGGGCGCGAAGCTCAACTCGCTCAAGGTTTTCCCCTTGTCGAGAGAGTCTTAGCACAGGAACAATTTTTTGATTTTTTACTATGGGGGCGAAGCCCTAACTGGGAATGGGCAAAGCAGGGAGTCGTAGTTTTTTTGGGAGGGGATCAATTCTTTGCATTGGCGATCGCTAAGCGTTTGGGTTACAAAACTCTGATTTATGCGGAGTGGGAAGCCCGTTGGTATCGCTGGACAGACTTATTTGCGGTGCGTAATCAGGCGATCGCTGATCGGATTCCAGTCAATTTTCGCGCTAAGGCTCAGGTTATTGGTGATCTGATGGTGGATCAAGCCGAAAAAGATTCGGCACGCCCTGTCGATATTCCAAAGCGAATTTGTTTTATGCCAGGCTCAAAGGGACATAAGTTGCGGGTTGGTGTCCCATTGGTTGTCGCGATCGCGGATATTCTTCATCAAAGATCCCCAGATCTAGAACTAGTAATTGCTCTAGCCCCAACAACCACACCCGAAATCTTAGCCGAATATGCTCAAATTGTTTTCCCTACCCCTGATAGCGATCGCGCAACTGCTCAGTTAGTAGATGGCAAACTGGTGACATCAAAAGGAGCGGTTATTAAAATTCATGACCAGTTTCCTGCCCATGACCTCATTAAGAGTAGCCAAATTTGCATTACTACTGTGGGTGCAAATACTGCGGAATTAGCCTCCCTTGGTCAACCTATGATCGTTCTCCTACCAACTAATTTTGCAGACATGAAAATAGGATGGGATGGGCTACTTGGTTTGTTAGCTGCCGCGCCACTGGTAGGAAAACTGTTAGGAGTAGTAATTAATGCGCTCCTAATTTCGCAAATTCAACAAAAAGGACAGTTACTAGCTTGGCCAAATATATGGGCAGGTAAGGAGATTGTGCCTGAGATGCTCGGTAAAATTACCCCAACTGAGGTTGTCGATAAGATTTTGTTTTACATCGATCACGGTGATGAAATAGATAAAATGCGTGATCGCCTCAAAGAGGTCTGCGGGCAGTCAGGTGCAGCAAGCAAGCTTGCTGAGATCACACTCAACGCCATTGCAGACAAAAAATAAAAAATAGAAGCATTGCTTGGCAATGCTTCTATTTTTCTATCTGATTCAAGTTTGAGGGCAAAGCACCGCATAATACCAAACAAAGAAATGGCATAGCCATTTCTTTAGTTAATAATTCGTACTTAACTTGGTTCTCAATTCACAAAAGTGTAACTACACTTTTGTGAACTGGTGAAACCTATGCGGCAGGAGGATAACAAACGTTAGTACCACCTAAACCACAATATCCACCAGGATTTTTGGCTAAATATTGTTGATGGTAACCCTCAGCATAGTAAAACTCACCAGCATCACGAATTTCAGTGGTGATACCTTGTTTCATGCCCGCAGACTTGAGAGCTTCTTGATAAACCTCGCGTGACTCTTCGGCTAGTTTGCGTTGACTATCGTTGTAAACATAGATGCCCGAACGATACTGTGTACCTTTGTCGTTACCCTGTTGCATTCCTTGAGTGGGATTATGTGACTCCCAAAACACCTTGAGCAAGTCACTGTAGCTAATGACCTTTGGATCATAGACCACCAAAACAACTTCATTATGACCAGTCATTCCTGAACAGACTTCTTCATAGGTAGGATTAGGAGTTAGTCCTGCTGCATAGCCAACAGCAGTAACATAAACGCCCTCTTGTTTCCAAAAACGACGTTCCGCACCCCAAAAGCAGCCCAAACCAAAAACTGCAGTTTCCATGCCTTCGGGAAATGGAGGCTTAATAGATTTGCCATTTACAAAATGATGAGAAGCGGTAGGAATGGCGGAGGATCGCCCAGGAAGGGCATCGGCAGCGGTCGGTAGTGTTAACTTTTTACCAAGTCCAAACAACATATTTGATTACTAGTTAATTTTCTGAAAATTTATTTACTTAAAAGGCTTACATTCTTGGCAGATTTGTTAGCGCTATGTCTGGTTGCTCCAGACAATTATAGCTACATTCAACTATGCTAGGACGGACAAAAGACCTACAAAGCAACCCTCCACTGAGCCTTATGCCTTGACTAGACATAGCCTTAACATAGATCTTTCAAATCTTAATCGTGCATTTATCTCACAAAAAATCAGGGGCTTCAGCCCCTTCATTCAGTCAACTTAAATTAGTTAGAGAGTCTGACCGCTAAATGCAAGAAAACGGTCAAGCTTAAAATCCAGTGAGTCATCATAGACAGTCAGGCTTTCAGGCTTACAGCGCTTGACTGTAACAATGAGTCCTTTAGAACCTTCTGCTTCCAAATCTTCCACATAACCCGCTTTAGCAGCTTCAGCCTCTGAAGTGCGTAGAAAAGGACCGAAATAATAGGTACAGCGAGGTGAGTCAGTGACAATTTCGACCCACACAGCTAGACCAAAAGTTTCAACAACTGAGGTAAAGATATTCTTAAACAAATGACCACCCATGGTTTTACATATCTAAGAGTGAATGGCTGAGATAAATGAAGAAAGCTACTAATTCAGTATTAATCCATAGTAATCAATGTAAATTGAAAATTATGTGAAAACTGATATTAAAGCTCTCTTCTTACATATGTTTATATAACTTAAAATACGGCTTCAAGACAAATTGTTCAGACTTAACGTATTTACCCAACGCTGTCTAAATATCTCGTACAGAGCCATTCCCGTCGCCACAGATGCATTGAGACTCTCAACTTTTCCATCTAAAGGTATAGATACTAGAAAGTCGCAATTTTTCTGTACTGAAAGGCTGAGTCCTTCGTCTTCTGAACCAACTACAAGGGCGATCGCTCCTGAAAATTTAGCCTTATATAGAGCGTCACTGCTACCTGACATAGTTCCATAGATCCAAAAGCCTGCTTCTTTGATCTTCTCCATAGCTCGATTGAGATTGACGACACGAGCAACAGGCAAAATCTCTAAAGTGCCTGCGGCAACTTTAGCAACGGTGGCGGTGATGCCAGCCGCACGACGTTGAGGAATCACTAGAGCATGAGCGCCAAGAGCCGCCGCACTGCGAATAATTGCACCTAAATTATGGGGATCGGTAATACCGTCAGCAATCACAATTACGGGCTGAGTTGTTTTTTCTTTGATTTTAACTAGCAACTCGTCAAGGTCGGCATACTCATAGGCGGACACTTGGATGGCAATGCCCTGATGTCTGCCATTCTCGGTAATTCGATCAAGACGAGTATTATCAACTTCGTCTACAACTGCACCTGCTGCCTTAGCCTCGTCTATCAGTGGCAAAAAGTCGGGAGCATAGCGCAATCTGGGCGTTACCCAGACGCGATTAATGCTGCGATCGCTCTGCAAAACTGCTTCTACAGCATGGCGACCATAGACAATATCAGGGTTCTCAGGGTTGTGAACGGGTGGGGCTATTCCTAACTCGCCATCGGGATCAATGGTGCGGGAGATGGGAGGCAACGATCGACGTTCAAAGTTTGGAACGGCGCGATCGCCAAAATTGCGCTCTGAGCCTGAACGATCTGAACGTTCCTCAAAGTTGCGACTTGGGCGATCGCCAAAATCACGAGCAGGGCGATCGCTGCGATCAAACTTTTTGTCACCAAACTTCTTATCGCCAAATTTCTTTTCCGTAAACTTAGCGCCGATCCGTTTGGCGATCGGTTTGTCAAACTTGCGTTCAAATCTTGGTTCAGCCGTAGATTCAGAACGTTTATCAAACTTTTTGTCAAAGCTCTTTTCGCTGCGGCGATCTGAGTACTTATCAGATTTGTCTGAGTACTTGCCTGAATATTTGTTTTCCGAGAATTTGGGAGCATCGGAACGGCTATCAGAGCGCTTGTCAAAGTTCCGCTCAGCAGGCTTGTAGGGTTTGTCTGATTTGTAGGGTTTATCAAAAGAGCGATCGGCGTTTCTCTCTGGACGGCTATCAGAGCGACTGTCGGCACGCTTGTCAGCATACTTGCTATTGCTGCGATCGGGGCGGTCTACTTTTTTGTCTGCGTACTTATCGGGATATCGCTCGAAGGAGCGGTCAGAGCGTTTTTCAAATTTCTTTTCTCCATTTCTGTCGGAGGTTTTGTCAGACTGCTTGGCTTTGAGGCGGGGTTGAGTTGTCATGGCGGCGCTGGGCTATCAATATAGCTGAATATTTGTGTGAAAATTTGGTCTAGGCGATCACGATCAGTTAAGTAAAGATAACCAATCAATGCTTCTAGGGCTGTCGCCTTTTGGTATGTATGGGGATCAACTTTACGGGGGATCGATCCCGCTGCGTTGCGACCACGTCTAACGAGGTCGGACTCAAAATCTGTGAGATCAAGTTGGTCTAGAAATTTTGCCTGCTGCTCGGCTCTAACCTGACTTACTACAAGTTGGTGATGTTGCTTGGCAGTTCGTGGCGGCAATAGATAGTGCAAACGCATTTGCACTTCATAGACAGCATCACCGATGTAGGCTAGGGCGGAAGCGGGAATTTCCGCGATATTGTCAACTATTAGGCTAGAAGACATTACAAGAGGATGCCATTAAATAACAATAATTTGCATGATATCAAACCTTCAGACATGAACGGGCAAGCACAGCTTGCCCGTTCATATCATTTAGACTTTCTAAAACTTATTCTTCTTAGATCATCATAAGTCGATCAAGACTATTTTTGACAATATTTTAGTGACTCTTAATCATAGGTGATTATCACAGCTATTTAAAATCCATTTAAAATTTTGTTGCCAGATCAAGTTTCCCCTGAGCTTATCTGAAAACCAAAACTTTCCACAAAGCAACCCAATAATCAAAGTGGATTTAAATTATTTTGCAATTATATTCAGTTGCCTTACCAAAGGTAGATATGTGAGGTATTCAGACCATCTGAACCTGACCTCTAGGCAAGCAAGATACTTTATTTTGCTTGAGCTAGCTTAGCGATCGCTTCATCAATCGATGTCTGGAGTGACAAAAATTGATCTAGCCTCACCAATTTGACGGTTTGGGTAACTCGAGGGTTGGTAATAATTTGCAGAGTGCCACTCAGGGTTTGTGTCTTCTTTGCCATTTGGACAAGCACCCCCAGTCCAGAGCTATCAATAAAATCGATAGTGGACAAATCTAAAATTACATTTGATGGACCATCTTCAACGCATTTACCAATCACTTTTTTAAAAGCTGGTTCAGAGAAAGCGTCCAGAAGCCCAGTGAGGCGAATCAATTGATAGGATTCCTTGACTTCGCGGCTGCCTCGTAGACTCACAGTCAGGGTTAACGGCTCAGGAATAATGACCTCCGAAGGGTGCGAACGTACCTTAATTTGCGGATACATTGTATTTTCTTTCTCCGTACTTGTCCAGAAAATTTTAAAAATATAGTTAAAAAAGCTAAAGCAGAGTGGCGACGTTTCGCGCCGCCACTCTGCTTTAGCTTTTTCGAGATAGTTTTTTGAATGTTCGCCTTAGGCGAACATTCAAAAAACTATCTCTGGGACTTGCAATGCTGAAATACCCAAAATCAATTTTCTAAATAGAATTGCTGTAAAGATATTGAAGGTTATTACCATCGATTTAGGTTTGAGGCGTTATAGTACTTACAACTTTTTATTCAGTTAGCCATGCCTAGAGAACTAAAAAATTCTAAACAGGAAGAACGGGAAGAAGACAATGACAATGACGTGTCACCGAACGTGTTGCGAGTTGTATTGGCTTTTAGGCGATGGGGCTGGGTTTCTTTTTGGGCGCAGGTAATTTTATGCGTTGTTTCATCAATAGTCCTTTTGCAGCTTTTTTTGTTTCCACGAGCGAGTCAAGCCGTCCCAGTAGGGCTAGACAATAATCCTGCGTCCTTGCCTGGGCTGAGTTTTGCTTGGGCAGGCGTGGCTATATTAGGAGCCAGTATTTTCTGGAATTTCCGCTACACGCAAATGGCTAAGAAATTGCGATCGCCTAATCGTCCAACTAAAACCCAAACTATCTTTCAAATCAAAATTGGTTTGATTATTAATCTGGTGGGAATGTTTGTAACTTTAGTGGGAGCATTTGCGATTAACGGGGCTTTGACCTTGCGCTCTATCCAAGGACAGGGCGTATTCACAGGTGCAGGTGGATTTAACTCCATAATTCAACCATTAGATTTTCAAATTATTCAAGCGAGTTTTAATATCATCCTTGCCCATTTTGTTGGCTTAGTTGCCTCACTTTTTCTGCTAAATCGCGCCACTGATAAGCCCAATCGAGAGTAGTATTGCTGTCGCTACTTGTTTTCTGGCTACGAGAGGGGTGGTGCTTCGCACCACCCCTCTCGTATTGCAGTAAAATATTAAGAAATATAAACAGTGAAGTCTGATGGGCTGGAAGCAGATTGAAGAAAATTGGGTTTTAACACCGCCCAAGCCTAAGGGCGTGATCCATTTTTTGGGAGGAGCTTTTTTTGCTGCTGCTCCTCAAGTTGCCTATGGTCGAGTGCTGGAGCAACTTGCTAGCCAAAACTACGCGATCGTGGCGACTCCTTTTTTAAATAATACTTTTGACCATCGCCAGATTGCTCGTACTGTCCATGCTTCCTTTCGCAAAGTTCGCAGCAAATTATTTCTAGATTATTTTCCTGTGTTTGGTATGGGGCATAGTATGGGTTGCAAAATCCATTTACTGATTAATTGTCTCTATAGTCCTAGTCGTGCTGGCAATATTTACATCGCCTATAACAATTACAGCGCCGATCGCTCGATTCCTTTTTTTAAAGAATTTTCAAGTAGAATTCCTGAAATGTCAGCGATGGAATTTACGCCGACTCCCAAAGAAACGGAGCAGTTGGTAGTAGCTAACTATGCAACTCCGAAAAATTTATTAGTTAAGTTTATTGACGATGATATTGACGAAATATCGACCCTTGCCCAGATTCTTAGACAAAAGTTTCCTGACACAATAAATTTGCAGACGCTCAAGGGAACTCACTTAACCTCAATGGGTGTCGATCCTCAGTGGCAGACGGGGTCTAGTTTTTCGCCTATAGATGCGATCGCGCAGTGGGTGAAGCAAGAGGTACATAAAAATAACCAAACTCTTGAGCAAGTAATTCTGACGTGGTTGGACAAACAAGTTAAGTAGTGCAACCCAAAAAATGTGTATCGCGGCGGAGCCGCGATACACATTTTTTTTGGGTTGAGAAGCAAGAAATGGCGTAGCCATTTCTTGCTTTGGTAATACTAAGGAAGTTTGGGGTATTGCCTAAAGTTGGGTTTACGCTTTTCTAGAAAAGCTTGCTTGCCTTCCTGAGCTTCTTGAGTCATGTAAAACAGTAAGGTCGCATTGCCAGCTAATTCTTGAATACCTGCTTGACCGTCACAGTCAGCATTAAAAGCAGACTTGAGACAGCGAATTGCGAGAGGACTTTTATCGAGGATTTCTTGCGCCCATTGAATACCTTCAGCCTCTAGTTGATCTACAGGCACAACTTTGTTAACTAGCCCCATCTCTAGGGCTTCTTGGGCGTTGTACTGTCGGCAGAGATACCATATTTCCCGTGCTTTCTTTTGTCCGACTAGTCGCGCTAGGTAAGATGCACCAAAGCCGCCATCAAAACTACCAACCATGGGGCCAGTCTGTCCAAAAATAGCATTGTCCGCCGCGATTGTCAGGTCACAAACAACGTGCAGTACATGACCTCCACCGATCGCATAGCCCGCCACTAGGGCGATCACAGGCTGGGGCATCGTCCGAATCAATCGTTGTAAATCCAGTACATTGAGGCGAGGTACACCTGACTCAGAGATATAACCGCCATCACCCCGCACTTTTTGATCGCCACCTGCACAGAAGGCGTATTTACCATCGGGAGAAGGGTTTGCGCCTGTGAGCAGTACCACACCGATCTCGATATCTTCGCGAGCATCGGCAAAGGCGGCGATCATTTCCACGATGGTTTTTGGTCGAAAGGCATTACGAACTTGAGGACGATTAATCGTAATTTTTGCCATTCCATCGGCTTTGTGATAGAGAATGTCTTCAAATTCGGCGGCAATTTGCCAATCAGTCATGGATTTGGGGAAGAAACTTACTGCCACAGATTTTACAGCTCTTTACGCTTAAATGGGTGAGCTTAACTCAAAAAGGCTGATTTGCCCGCGAAGCGGGCAAATCAGCCTTTTTAGGTTTTATATTTAATTACGCCTAGCTACTTAATTAAAACTCAAGAAATTTTTTAAAAGGCTGGCGTAGCCAGCCTTTTAAAAAATTTCTTTTGTAGTGACGATTGCTATAATTAAGTTTGCAAAAAAGTGGCAAAAGCCATAATAAAAATTTCAAAACTTTAGTTTAAGGGCAAATAATGGCGACTCATCACAGGACAAAACAGGTAAGTGTACGCTTGCCTCTGCCTTTATTAAGCCAAATCAAATCGCAAGCAGATACTAAACAACAGGCGATCGCGGATTGGATTTTAGAAGTTGTAGATCGGGAGTTGCGGTCGAGTAGTAACGAGCAATTAGGAGAGCAAGCACAACAAAGAACTACTGAACCAACGCCATTTTTTCTGCATCCAGAATTATTGAGCTATGTGGAAAGCTGCATTTCTCCATTACATTTGCAAATTAATGAATTGAGAACAACATTGGGGGAGTCCAAAGCCTGATTGAGCAAGGGAAGTCCAATCAGGCTGAGTCTACTATTCCTAATCGAGAGGTTGCTCAGCAGAAGCATAATCAGGAATTTATTGCAAACGCTAAACCATTGTTTAACTCGTTAACTGGCTTTGCTTTGGAAGTGGGCGATCGCCTATTTATAAATGAAGAAGAAGTAATTTTTAAAGGTTGGGTTGATCAGTCCCAAACAGCGATCGAAGTAAAGGTCTGCCATGATGAATCTTTGGCTATCAAAAAGATTTTTGCTAAAGAAATCAGAAGTTTAGCGCGATCGCGACAGGATGTTGCCGAAAGTCAAGAACCTCCATTAACTCCAGAACGCGATCGGTCACCACAATCTTCTGAGCCGCCAGAAGCTAGTGCTCAAAGCAATCCTAAAGAAACTAAACCTGAATTTACCTATTATTCAGATGAATCCTTGGAGTCAAAGGAATCTGATGGTTCGGAGGATTTACTTGAAGAAGACATCAATGAAGTTACTCCAGAGCCAAATTACAACGCTTGGGAAGTATGGACTTATTTGGAACGTCAGCGTGTAAAAACCTTGAAATTACTAAATACTTTTCAGGCGGAGTGGGAAGCAAATCGATTTGTTCGTGAGGTTGAGAGAAGTACACCTCCTAACTTGAGAATTCATTATGAAGTACGTCCAATTGTATTGAGTGATGCGGAAATCAAAGCGGCGAATCAAGCCCCTGAATATTCTGCTAAGTCTACGCAAGCCTCAGATCGTGAGCAGACAGATCCTCCCCAAACTGACTATGCTGATGCGATCGATGTAGAGGTAGTAGCCGAGTCGTTGTAAAATCCTCATACAGCGCTTTTAAACTAAATCAAAGAAATGAGTTGCGGTGCTTTGTACGGCAACTCATTTCCTGAATCTGCGTTTTATAGCAATAGCAATTTATTAATTTATTATTTGGAGAAAAATCATGGGAGAAATTGGAAATGCGATGGCTTTATCGATGGTATTGATTCCTGTCGGTATTGCCTTTGGTTACTTTTTGCTAAAGCTACAGGGCGAAGAAAAAGAAGAAGCCTAAAAAAATTGCGGTGCTTTGCACCGCAATTTTTTTTAGCTACTAACTGCCACTTCCTCTTCTTTCGTCTTGCCAAAGGCTATGCGGAGAAATGGTGGGGCAAGAAATGTGGTTAAGATCACCATGATGATGATGGCAACTTCCAGAGGCTTGTCGATCGCTCCACTAGCAGTGCCAATTCCTGCGAATACTAAACCAACTTCACCACGGGGAACCATGCCAATCCCGATCGCCAATCGGTTAACATCAGGCACACCAAAGACTACCCAGCCAGTAATCACCTTGCCAATAATCGCTACAGTTAACAGGAATGCAGCGATTAGCAATCCACTGCGATTTTCGGGGATCATCGGGTTCAACACATTCAAGTCAGCCTTAGCGCCAACTGTCACAAAGAAAATCGGTACTAGTAGGTCAGCAACTGGTTTGACAAGTTCATCTAACTCCTTACGAACGTCCGTTTCATCAAGGACTAACCCAGCGGCAAAGGCTCCCAAAATCGCCTCTAAATGAATCGCATTACCAATGAAAGCCATGATGTAAGCAAAAATGAAGGCGGGGATCACGATGTTGCCACGAGTCTTGAGTTTAGAAACAATCCCCACAAAAGCCTTGTTGAAAATACCACCCAAAAGAATCGAGCCAAACAAAAAGGCGATCGCACTAACTAGCAAAATAAAGACATTTGTAATATCGACTTCCCCTGTCTTGGCTAAGCTTGCCACTACTGCCAAAACAATAATGCCTAGCACATCGTCAATAACTGCCGCACCGACAATGATTTGCCCTTCTTTAGACTTTAGCTGTCCAATTTCGGCGAGTACTTTTGAGGTGATGCCGATACTGGTTGCCGTCAGAGCTGCCCCCGCAAAAATCGCAGGAATTGCCGCCACATGGAAGAAGTACATCAGTCCAATCGTTCCTCCCGCAAAAGGAGCAATCACACCGATAAATGCTACGACAAAAGCTTGAATCCCTACTTCTTTAAGCTGTTGGACATTTGACTCTAAGCCAATTTCAAACAGCAGAATAATTACACCTAGTTCTGAGAGAACAGAAATTACTTCGCTTTGTGTCTCAAAAACTTGATTAACTGCTTCTGGGCTGAGTTGATTGATAAATTGAAGCACCGACATAATCAGCGAATCAGATGCTTCAAAACCACCTTCAGGAAAAATAACCAAACGTAAAGCCGTTACCCCAATAATTACACCCGCTACTAGCTCGCCTAACACAGGCGGTAAATCCAGTCTCTTAGCGACTTCACTACCTAACTTACTGGCAAGATAAATCACAATCAAAGTCAGTAACACACCCGAAAGAATAATTGGAGCGTTTTCTGACTCAGCTGTGGCTAGGAGAGGGTAAGGGATATCAGATATCTGGCTTATCGTAGAAGCGATCGCATTGATCGAAAACATAGGCTATTTTCCTTATACAGTTAGGGCGAACCCAAGAGAATATACTTCTTACATTATTACGGTTTCGTTACCCTGTCTCTAGTACTGCCAGTTACAGTTTTTTGCGTAATGATCAGCACATAAGCACAGGCTGAAAATTTTAAGATTAGTCGAAGGTCAATAAGCGAGGGGCACTGTAAAAATCTCTAACTACACCAGAAGAGCCTGTCGTAGCCTTGTATTTCTCATAAACGATTTAGGATAGCCATATAGCGATTGGCTGCAAAGCAAGGCTTAAAACCAGAAGATGAGTGGCGGCGCTTCGTGCCGCAACTCATCTTTTAGGGTTTTGATTAAGCGCAAAGCGCTGTAATGTGTTGGGTAAGTAAAAAGGAAACAAATAATTACTAGTCCCCAATCACCGTGTCTCGAAAAGGCGAATCAATTACTTTATCCATATCTGAGCGCGATAAAACTAATCTCGAAGCGATCGCCCTCGAACTCGGCATGATGTGGGGAGATCGCCCAAACATCTCGAAATTGGTTGAAGCGATCGCCCGTAGACAAATCCAGATATCTAAAAATAAAAAATGGTCAAGTGATCGCCTCGAATCCCTGTCCCATACTTTTAGGCTGTTAGTTGATCATGGCGACCTAGAAAAAGCACAGATTATTGCCAATCTATTGCTAGAACGCAGCGAACTCAATACACCTCTACGCCATGATATTGAAAAATTTCTCGATAATCCCCCTGAAATTTGGCGACACACGCTTGACCGCTACATTAAACAACAACAACCCTTTCGTTTAAACTATCTTGATGCTGCTGATTGCCCACACCAGTTCTCAATTTACTACGCCAAAATTGCATCCCACGATAAGCGTCTCTATCTAGATTGCTGGTGCGAAGAGTCAGCAAGTAATGATGATGTTACGGCTCTAAAGCACAATCGCAGCCTCAGACTTGACCGCATCCCTCCTGAAGCTGCAATTACGACAATTCAAGGAAAATGGCGATCGCAACTTGATCACCTCCATGTCACTTTTAATTTAACAGGTCATCTTGCCTTTGCTTACAAACCGAGGGAAGTAGATCTTGACAATACTTGGCTGGACTGCACACCACCAACTCGCCAAATTATCCGAAAAATTAGCAATACCTTTTGGTTCTATCGCGAAATTATGCCCTACGCTGAAGACTGCGAAATTGTCGAGCCTATCGATGTGCGGGAGAAGTTCCAAGCAAAAGTGCGATCGCTCTACGAAAAATACAACTCTCCTGTAAATGTTATAAAACCTAAGTCCTAAGTCATTTACGACAAAAATAGATTTTTTACACTTTGAGAAAATTAGGGCTTCGACTTTGCTTCGCCAACTTAAATCTAGAGGATGATTAGCGGCGCTTTGTCCCGCCACTTCATGTTTAGCCCTAGCTAATTCTTGCTTTGCAATATTTTGCAATATATTTGGCGGCTGAGCGAAGTCGAAGCCCAGAAATATGTTTGAAAGCGTTGCAAAGCAACGCTTTCAAACATATTTCTGGGCTTTAAGTCAGTCCAAAGCGCTGTATAGTAAAAAGCTGTTGGGCTTCTCTGTTACTACCTAGTCAAATTTCGTAGTGTTTTTAGATATGAAAAAGTATAATCTTGCCATCTGCCTAGTTTACTTATCCTTAGCCACAATTGGCGCTTGTGCATCGCCTACTCCACAGGCAAGTGAAACGTCAACTCCCACCGCAACGGCTACAAGTAAACCAAATGAAGAGCCTAAAAGCACAGCTAGCCCAGAGGTAAAATCTGCTGACAAGCCCGTACCCAGCGATACATTGATTTGGCAAGATTACAAGTCAGAGTTGGGAAAGTTTAGTGTTCAAGTACCAAGTAAGCCCCAAGAACAGTCCCAAGAGCAAGTTACTGAAGTAGGCACAATCAAGTTAAATATGTTGATTTCAGAAGCCAATGACTCAGGTTATTTTATTGGGTATGCAGATTTCCCTAGTAAGATTGCTAACCCCGAAGATATTCAAAAGGGACTAGCTGATTCGGTAAAGGGTTCAGTCGCGAATATTAATGGGGAAATTAAATCTGAGAAAGAATATCTACTCGACAACGTACCATGTCGAGACTTTGAGGCAACGGGCAAAGTCCAGTCTACAGATGTGCTAATGAAGGGCAGATTTTGCCTAGCCGACAACCGCTTGTATCAGCTTTTTGCTTTAGGTTCTCAAGCAAATCTATCCAAAACTGATGTCGATCGCTTTATCAATTCTTTCAAGATCAGCAGCTAAGAATGTTGTATAGCAAAGCAAGAGTTAGTTAGGATATAAAACCAGAAGCGAGTGGCGGCGCTCCGCGCCGCCACTCGCTTCTGGTTTTATGTCCTAAGCAAAACTTTTTATACTTCTTCATATTCTTCATCGTTATCTCTAGTTAGCCAATTACATAGGGCTAACAAAATCGAAACAGCGACTACAGAAAAAATTTGCGATCCGTCTCCTCCGTGCCAGTATTTAAATAATTCTTCTTGAGAAGAAATGAGTACTAGCAAAGACACTCGTAAAGAGTTGACTACAAAGGCAATCACAACTGCCGATGAAAACATGATCCACATTTGCGCCACAGTGACAGGAAACACTAACACAAACATTAAAGTGATGCGTGTCAGCATGAATATGGGAGGTAAACCAGCACAGCCGCGAGCCACTTCCACCGCGCCATACTGACTGACAATCGTGATCCCCTGTTGGGCTACTTTCACACCTCCATACCACAGGGCTGAATTAGCAAATTGGGCTGTCAAGACATTGACAGGAATCACCGCTTCGATCGCAGAAAAGAAGAAAGGAATAGGGATTCCCAAGGTTGCTGCTAACAGGAGCGCTTGCCAATATTGTCGTAAGCCTTTCCATCCTGAGGCGATCAGAGCAACGCCAATAGTTGCCATGATTGGAGTAAGGATAAACAAAATGTCATAGACCCTGCGAGTTAATAAACTTTTGGTCATTACCCAAACGATCAGTAATACACCCACTGCGATCGCGGAGGGACTCGTATCAAATTTTAGGTTTGGACGATTGCGAACCACTAAGAGAACTGCTACTGCCCAAGTCAAAATCTGCATTGCTGTCTCATCTACTGAATCAGCAAGTCGGGCTACTAAGGCGAGGTTGATTGAAATTAAGCTGATCCAGAGGGCAAGCAGCCAGAAATCTAATTTACCTGAAGCGCGTTTGAGATCACTGGATAGATTGGTGAAATCACCGCGCAGAATGTCATTAAGCATAACTAATTCATAAATATGGGCAGTGCAGTCATTAAATTATAACTGTCACAAGAGTGGCGGCGCTAGCTTAGCCAAGCCCCAAAAAGTTTAAAAGCGTTGCAAGGCAACGCTTTTAAACTTTTTACGGATTAGAGAATGTACAGCATTAGGAATAAGATAATCCAAACAATATCGACGAAGTGCCAATATATTGAGGCGGCTTCAATGCCAAAGTGACTGGTGCTGCTGTAATGCCCAGACTTTAGCGATCGCACTAATACCGTACCGATCAGCGACAAGCCAATTATTACGTGCAAGCCGTGAAAGCCAGTTAATACATAGAAAGTGCTAGCAAATAGATTTGTAGTGAGGCTAAATTCTAAATGTTGGTATTCGTAAATCTGACCAGCAATAAAAATTGCACCCATTACAAATGTGGCAAGAAACCATAACTGCGCTGCTTTGACTTTATTTTCCTTGATCGCGTGGTCAGCCTGATGGATCACAAAGCTACTCGACACCAAGATAATCGTGTTAATTCCTGGCAAAATTGTTTCCAGTTCTGGCGTACCTTCTGGTGGCCAAGATGTGGCAACAGAACGGAATGTCAAATAAGCAGCAAACAGCCCGAAGAAGAGCATTCCCTCAGAAATGAGGAAGACAATTAAGCCGAAAACTCTAAGGTCTGGATGTTCGGCATGACCTGCATCGGCAGTATGCTCATGGACTAATGCTTCTTGCGCGATCGCAGTGTTGGGAGTGATCGATCCTTGCATAGTAAAAGTTGGTTAAAGGAATAATGTTAGCAATGGGGTGAAAACTAAGCTGCGGACTGGGAGGCTACGATCGCTGCTTTTTGACGTTCAAGGCGATAATCTTCGCCGTAATCGTAAGGTCCAGTAGTTAGTTGAGGTTCACCGACCCAATTGTGGGGAATGGGGGGTGAAGAAGTTGTCCATTCAAGAGTGAGGGCATTCCAAGGATTATCGGGAGCCTGCTCACCTTTAAACCAACTGTAAACCGCATTAATCACAAAGGGAACGGTGGAAATCGCCAGCACAAAGGCTCCAATTGTGCAAATCACATTAATTGGTGCAAATTGAGGATCATACTGCGCAACGCGCCGAGGCATACCTTGTAAACCCAAAATATGCATAGGCCCAAAAGTTAAGTGCATTCCAATAAAGGTCAATACAAAATGGACTTTGCCCCAAAACTCGTTGAGCATTCGTCCTGTCATCTTGGGGAACCAGTGGTATAGCCCTGCGTAGATGCCAAAGACACTGCCGCCAAAAAGAACATAGTGGAAGTGAGCTACTACAAAATAGGTGTCATGGACATGGATATCAATAGGAGCTGAGCCAAGCATCACCCCACTCAATCCGCCAATTAAGAAGGTGGAAATAAATCCCATCGCAAATAGCAGTGGACTTTCAAGGCGCAACTTACCGCCCCAAAGTGTCGCTACCCAACTAAATACTTTGATCCCCGTTGGTACAGCGACCAATAAGGTCGCCACCATAAAGAAAACCCGCAGCCAATCAGGTGTGCCGCTAGTAAACATATGGTGCGCCCACACAAATAGTCCTAAGGCACAGATCATCATGCTGGAATAGGCGATCGCCTTATATCCAAAAATGGGCTTGCGACTATGGGGTGGTAGAACTTCGGAAATAATCCCAAATACAGGTAACACCATTACATAGACGGCTGGGTGAGAGTAAAACCAGAATAAGTGTTGATAAACTACGGGATCACCGCCGCCCGTTGGATTAAAGAAATTTGTACCAATTAATAGGTCAAATCCCAGCAGAATCATTGCCCCTGCCAATACAGGTGTAGCAAGCAGAGCCAGCACCGAAGTAGCCATCATTGCCCAACAAAATAGGGGCATACTAAATAAATCCATCTCAGGCATCCGCATCGCCCAAATGGTAACGATGAAGTTAACTGCCGCCAAAATTGATGAAGTTCCCACCAAGATGATGCTGAGAATCCAAACGATTTGACCTAAACGCTCGTTGGTCAAGATGCTAAGAGGTGGATAGGCTGTCCAACCAGTGGAGGCGGGGCCAAAGAAAAAGCTACTCATTAGTAAGAGTCCCGCAGGAATCGTCAACCAAAAAGCGATCGCATTTAATCTAGGGAAAGCCATATCTCGCGCTCCGATCATCAGAGGAACAAGATAGTTACCAAAGCCACCTGTCACCGCAGGAACGATCCATAAAAAGATCATTACAGTGCCATGCATGGTAAACAGGCTGTTGTAAAAAGCGGGATCAACCAAGTCGGGATCGGGGGTAGCTAGCTCCACACGCACCGCTGAAGCCAAAGCTCCACCCACTAAATAGAAGACAAAGGAAGTAACGAGATATTGAATGCCGATTACTTTATGATCGACACTAAAAGTGAAAAATTCCCACCAAGGTGTCTTTTGGGGTTCTGATCCCATAGCACCTGAGTCTTGAGTTGGTGTCAGAGTCTGAGTCATAGATTGCTTGATTTGATTGAGTTGATGGATATAACTAGATAGCGAGGCTTCGCCGCACTATTGGCTTTACTTGTTGTGCTGCATATGTAAATGCTCAAAATTTAACTGAGATGCTTTGCCTGAGAGAAACTCTTGATCAGTCATGTCCGAAACATTGCGAGTCGCCACGATCGCTTCAGGATCATTAGATGCAATCTCCTGTTGATCCTTGAGCCATGTCTGATAATCTTCAGGTGTGTCGATCACCATTGTGGTTCGCATTCCACCGTGATAAGAACCACATAATTCCGCACAGACTATAGGGTATTCACCAACCACGCGGGGAGTAAATTCCAGAAATGTTTCTCGCCCTGGAATGACATCTTGTTTGATGCGCAGTTGGGGAACCCAAAAAGCGTGAAGTACATCAATAGCGGACATATTGAGACGGACTTTTTTGCCGACTGGGACATGAAGCTCGGCTGTGGCAATTTCATTGGGATAGTTGAAAATCCATGCAAATTGCATTGCACTGACATCGATCGCCACCACATCATCGCCGCCCGCTGGTAAAGTCCCCGCCATCAGCACCCCATCATTATTGGTAGAGGCAAGAGTTGCTTTTGATGTGGGCATACCGCCGTGATCGTGGTGAGCAACTACATGGGACATACCACCATGCGCCATCCCATCTGTACCTTGAGAGCCTTGCATGGCTGTATAAACGTCAAAGCTATAGATGGCAACCCACATAACAATTACAGTGGGTATAGCTGTCCAAACGATTTCTAGACTTAGATTTTCATGGATAGTCGCTCCATCGGTATCATCACCCTTGCGCCGCCGAAATTTGACAACTGAATAAATCAGAACCCCTTCAATAATCAAGAAAAATCCGAAAGCGATCGCCAAGATCGTATTGAACAGGTCGTCGTATAACAGGGCTTCATCACCTGCGGCGACTGGTAGGAGCCCGTTGTTGCGACCATACCAGATACTAGCGGCGAGAATTAAGCCTATGATGACAATCCCCGAAATTAGGTTGTTTTTTTTCATGATTGTTGGTTGCCCTATCGTATTGCTTCCTTTCGCTTTTGTGAGTTGGGATAGCTGATCTTGATGGAAGCTTGGCTAGTAGTTAATTTATAAATTAGGACAGATTGACATACTGTCTATCTTGCCCCCTTTTCTTAGAGGGTGGGAAATTGTTTGTAATTATTTAGCATTTTGTCAATATAGTCATCTGCATAGGAAGCCACACAAATAGACTTAGCGCAAAGCGCTAAGTCTATTTGTGTGAAAATTCTCGTACTAAACCAAGAAAATTATTAGCTTGAAATTACACTTACTTTGTATTTTTTACATTTTGCCAATGATAAATTCTGTAATCTTGGGTAAGCCATCTTGCATTTTTAAATTGGTAAATACAAAGGGACGACTACCCCGCATTTTCAGTGCGTCACGCTCCATTATTCCTAAGTCTGCGCCGACATAGGGAGCAAGATCAATCTTGTTGATCACCAGCAAATCGGATTTAGTAATTCCTGGTCCACCCTTACGGGGAATTTTATCGCCCGCCGCTACATCAATTACATAAAGTGTCAAATCTACAAGTTCGGGGCTGAAGGTTGAGGCGAGATTATCCCCACCACTCTCGACAAAGATTAAATCTAAATCACTAAATTGCAATTCCAATTGCTCAATCGCGGCGAGGTTCATCGATGCGTCTTCGCGGATCGCAGTGTGAGGGCAACCACCTGTCTCTACGCCCACAATGCGATCGCGGGAGAGGGCTTCGCTGCGTACTAAAAATTGGGCATCTTCTTGGGTATAGATGTCATTGGTGACAACTGCGATCTGAAAGTGCGATCGCATCGATTTACAAAGAGAATCAACTAGCGCAGTTTTTCCAGAACCGACGGGTCCAGCCACTCCAACACGAAATGGTGACATAGAGATTTATCCTGCTTTAATATACGTTACAGTGATCATGATGCTTAGAGCCTCACGTTCCTACTTTACTGTTTTACTGCGATTATAATTAATGCATATTGTTACACAACGCTTATCAGCAGCAGCAAAAAAATTAGTTGATAGTGATTCACTTCTTACTCTTGCGCTGGTTGCCGAGGATAGAACTCGTAGCCGCCATCGATTTATGACTACCGATGAGAAGGAAATTAATTTGCAACTCCATCGCGGTACAGTTTTAAGGGAAGGCGATATTCTTGCCGATGATCAGGGACAGGCGATCGCAGTGGTAGTCGCCAAGCCAGAGCCAGTAGTTACGGTGACAGCTAACAATTTTTTAGAACTACTCAGAGCTGCCTATCACCTAGGTAATCGCCACATTGCTTTGGAGGTTACAGAAAACTATTTGCGCCTATCTCCTGACTCAGTTTTAGAAGATATGGTCATCAAAATGGGATTGAATGTAGTCCATGAAGTTCAACCCTTTCAACCTGAATCTGGCGCTTACCACCATCACCATGACCACTAATCCCTTGTCGCTCTCTTTGTTAAGACTACTTCAATTTACTAGTCCTAGTCTTCCTATTGGAGCTTATAGCTATTCTGAGGGAATTGAATATCTCTGTTATAAGGAGACAATTCAAACAGAACTACAGCTCTGTGATTGGCTCAAAAATGAAATGCGATTTGGCTTCATTATCAATGAGACAGCTATCTCTCTGCGTGCTTATCAAGCGGCGATCGCAGGTGATTTGGCAAAACTTGTCTATTGGAATAACTGGCTATCAGCGACTAGAGAGTCCGAGGAAGTGCGTCTAGCTAGCTGGCAAATGGGACAGTCCCTAATCAAATTATGGGAACAATTGCCCAGCAAGCAGTTGACATGGGACTCCCAACTAAAAGTAAGTGCATTAATGCCAAGCGCTAAAGATAACGCTCAAGGTCAGGGCTGTAACTATGCGATCGCCTTTGGAATCGTGGCGGCTAGCTTAGAAATAGATTCTAGCGATACAGCGATCGGCTATATTTACAGTTGGTTAGCCAATCTTGTTAGTGCCGCTGTCAGAGCTGTTCCCCTTGGGCAGACAGTGGGACAACGTATAATTTTCACACTTAGCGAGGAAATCGCAAATAGTTCTCAGCTAGCATTTCAGCGTCAAGATCGTGAATTAGAATGGTGTGGATGGGGTTCAAGTCTCGCATCTGCAAATCATGAAATTCAATATTCCCGTTTATTTCGGAGTTAAGACATTGAAGCTTGTATTCGGCAATTGTTGAGTAAATAAATCATAAGTAGAAGCTTGAAAAGATTGCTAAGCAATCTTTTCAAGCTTCTACTTATAGTTTAAGTATGTGGGCGAACTGCTATAAAATAGTTGACATCAACGGTCACAAAAGTATGGAAACTGAAAATCATAGGTTAGCTGGTACTGAACAACTTTTAGCAGTCACTATTGAGAGCTTGCAGCAAGAAATCAATGATCTCAAAACCCAGAACCATGAATTAAGGGAAAGATTATCTGCTAAGACTGTTCAAGAAGAACAGATCTCAAAAGCTAATTATGGTCTTCAGATAGAAATCCTTGAACGTCAGCAGACAGAAACTGCTCTAAGACTATTACTAGAACGACTAGTGCATGAAAAAAACGACCTAGAGATTTTACTTGATACGACAACTTCTCATAGCGACACCATTGAGGCTTTGATGTATGACAAAGCTCTCTCGCTTGCTCGTGAAGTAACTATTGATGGCATGACCCAAATCGCTAATCGTCGCGCCTTTGACCAAAGGCTAGCTACAGAGTGGCAACGCCTCGCAAGAGAAGAGATGCCGATCGCTCTGCTACTCTGTGATGTCGATTTTTTTAAGCGCTTTAATGATCGCTATGGACATCCTGCGGGAGATGATTGTTTACGTGCGGTCGCCAAAGCGATCGAATCCTCTATTCGCCGTCCTGCCGATCTGGCTGCTCGCTATGGAGGTGAGGAGTTCGCTGTAATTTTGCCGAATACCAATCGAGATGGTGCGACTTTCATCGCCGAAAAAATTTGTCGATCGGTCAATGAATTAAAGATTGCCCACGAAGCTTCGTATGTGGGAGATTATGTTTCTGTCAGTATCGGCATAGCAGCGGTTTTACCTGAACGACAGGTATCTCCCAGAGGTTTGATTGAATCTGCAGACAGAGCCTTGTATCTAGCAAAGGATCAAGGTCGCAATGGATTTGTGTTTAACGTTCAGTAATGCTTTAGTGAAGCAGTCTTGCCTACTAAGTAAGTAAAACTGACTTATTTATGGGCGATCGCATTTTCAATTTTCACTTCATTTTTACAGCTTCCATTGTTCTCAAACTCCGTAATGTTTGCCAGTGTCGTATCGGCAATATTCGACAGTGCTTGACTGGTAAAGAAAGCTTGGTGTCCCGTGACGATCACATTAGGAAAAGTCAACAAACGCTGAAATGTATCATCATGGATTACTTGATTGGATAGATCTTCAAAAAACAAATCCGCTTCTTGTTCGTAAACATCAATGCCGAGATAACCAATACTTCCTGATTTAAGTCCTGCGATCGCAGCTTGGGTATCGATCAGTCCCCCACGGCTAGTATTAATTAACATCAATCCAGTCTTCATCTGCGCGATCGCATCGTCATTGATTAGATGGTAAGTCTCAGGGGTAAGCGGACAATGGAGAGAAATAATATCGGATTGGGATAAAATTTCAGGCATGGAGACATATTCCATCCCCAAATCTAAACAAGTTGGATTTTGATAGGAGTCATATCCTATTAGCTTGCTCCCAAATCCCTTCATAATCTGTGCAAAAATAGCACCGATTTTGCCTGTACCGATTACGCCCACAGTGGCACTATGCAGATCAAATCCCAATAGTCCTTCGATAGAGAAGTTCCCTTCCCGAACTCGGTTATAGGCGCGATGAACCTTGCGATTAAGACTAAGAATTAAGGCGATCGCGTGTTCTGCTACGGCATAGGGAGAATAGGCTGGTACACGCACGATCTTCATGCCTAATTTTGCTGCGGCAGTTAAATCTACATGGTTAAATCCTGCCGATCGCAGAGCTAATAGTTTTGTACCTCCTTGAGTAAGGGCTTCCAGCATGGTGGCATCAAGATAATCATTGATAAAGATACAGACGGCAGGAAATCCTGCGGCTAGGGAAATAGTCTCATTGCTGAGATGAGAATCAAAAAAGACAATCTCATGCTGATGTGCTTTATTCGCTGCGTTAAAGGATTGGCGATCGTAGGACTTGGTATTAAAGAAGGCAATTTTCATGTTTTAAATTTTACTTGGCATAAGTTAACGAGTGGCGGCGTGAAGCGCCGCCACTCGTCTATTGGTTTTGTAATATAGCAATTTTAAATATTTAGAAGAGCCTGTCGAAGTGTCGAAGCCCTAACTCTTATTTGAAACAGCTATACAAGTAGCAACAGCTAAATTTAAACAAAAAAAGGCTCGCTTAGCGAGCCTTTTTTATTTAGCCTTAATGCTTAATGGTTAACATTGAGAACCGCTTTAGCTGGATCGTAGGCTTCCATTTTTACCTTAACTGGCTGAACATTCCAGATTTCATCGCAGTATTCCTTAATAGTGCGATCGGAAGAGAACTTCCCAGAACGAGCTACATTGAGAATACTCATAGTCGTCCATTTTTCCTTGTCCTTATAGGCTTGACTGACCCTTTCTTGACAATCAGAATAGGATTGATAGTCAGCTAGAAGCATATATTCATCATGGTACTTGAGTGAATCGACCAATGGCTTAAACAGATCCTTATCACCTGGGGAGAAATATCCCATGCCCAAGCGATCGAGAATATTGCGAAGTTCTTCGTGGCTGTTATAGTAGTCCATCGGATTATAGCCATTGGCTTTCATCTGATGTACCTCTGGAGTCGTTAAGCCAAAGAGGAAGAAGTTCTCATCACCAACTTCCTCACGAATTTCGATATTCGCACCATCAAGAGTACCAATTGTTAACGATCCATTCATCGTGAACTTCATGTTTCCTGTGCCAGAGGCTTCTTTGCCTGCGGTGGAAATTTGCTCTGATAGGTCGGCAGCAGGATAGATCAACTGACCGAGGGAAGCGCTGAAGTTGGCAAGGAAAACAACCTTAATACGTCCATGTACATCAGGGTCACGATTGACTACATCGGCAACCGCATTGACAGCCTTGATGATCAGTTTCGCCATCGTATATCCAGGAGCAGCTTTACCACCAAAGATAAAGGTGCGCGGCGTAATTTCAAGATTAGGATTTTGCTTAATACGCAGGTATAGCCCAATTACATGGAGTAAATCTAGGTGTTGACGCTTGTATTCGTGGATACGCTTGACTTGAATATCAAAGATAGAGTTGGGATCAACCTCAACTGCATTGTGAGCAAGGATGTAATCTGCAAGCCTCTGCTTGTTGGCTTGCTTGATCTTCCACCAGCGATCGCGGAAGTCCTGATCATCGATGAAGTTCTCTAGCTTACGCAATTCATCTAGATGCTTGAGCCAAGTATCACCGATTTTTTCGGTAATCAATCCTGATAGTGCGGGATTAGCAAGCAGCACCCAACGGCGTGGAGTGACACCATTAGTTTTGTTGTTAAATTTCTCAGGAGATAACTTGTAAAAATCCTTGAGAACGTCTTGTTTTAGTAGCTCGGAGTGCAGAGCTGCTACACCATTGACAGCATGGCTACCAATGGTCGCAAGGTTAGCCATCCGCACTTTGCGGTTACCACCTTCTTCAATGATGGAGAGGCGAGTTAGCAACTCGGCATCATCAGGAAACCAAGTTTGCACATCTTGTAAGAAGCGATGGTTGATTTCGTAAATGATTTCCAAATGGCGAGGTAAAAGACTCTCAAATAGCGACACTTCCCACTTTTCGAGGGCTTCAGGGAGCAAGGTGTGGTTAGTGTAAGCAAAGGTGCTTTGGGTAATGCGCCATGCTTCATCCCAATATAAGTCGTGTTCATCTACTAACAAGCGCATCAACTCGGCAATACTAATGGCAGGGTGGGTGTCATTAAGCTGAATAGCGGCATGTTCAGGTAGATTGTCAAGACGACCGTACTTTTTGAGGTGGCGGCGAATGATGTCTTGCAGTGAGCATGACACAAAGAAGAATTGCTGTTCTAGGCGCAACTGACGACCTTGAGGCGTGTTGTCGTTGGGATAGAGAACTTTAGAAATAGTTTCCGATTTAATCTTAGTGGCTACAGCGCCATCGTAGTCCCCAGAGTTAAAAGCTTGGAAGTTGAAGTCTTCGCCAGCTTCCGCTTTCCAGAGACGCAATGTATTGACCGTGTTGGTTTGATAGCCAGGAACAGGAGTATCGTGGGGTATGCCTTCCACTGTAAAGCTAGGAATCCATCGAGTATGAGGACGACCACGATCGTCGTTATAGATTTCCGTATGTCCACCAAATTTGACTTGAACGGTGGACTCGTAGCGCACAACTTCCCAAGGATTGCCACAGCGTAGCCATTTATCAGGAATCTCTACCTGCCAGCCATGTTGAATCGACTGGTTGAAAATCCCAAATTCATAACGAATGCCGTAACCCATTGCAGGAATTTCAAGGGTGGCGAGGGAGTCGAGAAAACAAGCCGCTAGACGACCCAGACCGCCATTGCCCAGCCCAGGGTCAGGTTCCTGTTCTAATAGTTCTGTGAGATCTAATCCTGATTCTTTAACAGCTTTAGCGATTGATTCATATAGATCAAGGTTGATTAGGGCATTCCCTAAATGTCGCCCCATCAGAAATTCGGCGGAGAGATAGTAAACAGTCTTGATGTCTTCTTCATGGTAGACCTTGAGAGTCTGTAGCCAGCGTTGCAATAGGCGATCGCGTGTGGTGTAAGACAGCGCCATGTAATAGTCGGTGAAGTTAGCTACAGATGCGAGTTTGCCTTGAATATAAAAAAGGTTGTCGGCAAATGCACGCTTGAGGGTTTCAATACTTAAACCTGTGCGATCATCTTCTACCGTAATATTGCTGGTTTGAGGAGCAACATTTGTTTGCATAGAATTATTCCTGAATGGTTACTTTGTCTTATTGCCGTTCTGCTGACCCTAAGGCGGAGGGTTATGCACCTGTCCTATCCAAGCATAAACTTTGAGTTGTTGGTCATTTATTAACTGATAATTTATGTTTGAGAGGCAGAATATTTACGATTTCCTGACATTGACTAAGGTTTTTACGAAAACTTACCTCAATAAGCTTCTGGGGATCACCGTCAATGACTTGACCTGATTTTTTCCATTAGCCCAAGTCCCTAGCCCAAAACTGCCAAATAATGCCAAAGCAAGAAATGGTATAGCCATTTCTTGCTTTGATAAAGCTCGTCATCCCCAAATTTTGACATCGTAACCAAATGAAATTATCGATAAAAAATAGCAGAGTAGCCAGTATCAATTATTGGATTGAAAACCTAGTAATTGCCGCTATTTACTTTTTGGTCAGTGCTTTAGTTTTAAAGCTACCTCAGTCGCAGCTAGGTTCTCCAGTTTGGCCGCCTGCTGGGCTTGCGGTTGGAGCTTTATTAGCAAGGGGGCGATCGCGATGGTGGGGAATATTTTTAGGCGCAACTTTAAATAGTTTCATCAATTCTAAAGTGCCTTTCCATTTTGCTGTTTTTGCTGGGCTGACACCAGCGATCGGTGCTTTAGTATCTATGTCATTAGTAGTCTATTTCAATAAGACTAATGATTTCTTAGGATACGTTAAGCATTTTGTTGTGTTTGTTCTAGCAGTTACTTTCAGTGGCACGCTTGTACAAGCTGTGTTAGGGACTTTAATTGTATTTTGGGCTGGTTTAATTCCTTGGGATATCTTTGGGGATGTCGTTTGGGGTTGGTGGGTTGGCGATGCGATCGGGGTGTTACTGTTTACGCCTTTAATCTATGCATGGTGTAATAAGCAACCAAAAATAGATTCTCACAAGCAGTCATTCAATAAACTTGAAAGTAAAGAACTAATTTTGTGCTTATTAACTATCACGGTAATCTTTTATTTAATACTAATTAAAAGTCAGCCAATTGAATATTTTTTGTTGCCACCATTGCTATGGTCTGCATTTCGATTTGGTGCAAAAATTACAACCTTAATTACTACGGTGGTTGCTATGACAGCCGCTGTAAGTACTGCCTATAAACTGGGGATTTTTTATAAAGTTTCTCAAGAGAGTAATTCTCTAATATTCTTACAGTTATTTATGGGAGTAATGGTAGTTACGACAATTGCCGTTTTAGCTCTAGTTGCTGAAAATGATCGAGCTTCAGAGAAGCTGCTAGAACAAGTTATTCTTAAGGATAAAGCTTACACCCAGTTAGATCAAGTTAATAAGAATCTAGAGGATATTATTGATGAGCGCACTAAGGAATTAAAAGAAGCGAACCAAGAAATTAATTCCTTAAATCAGCAATTAACCTTAGAAAATTATCGCATGAGTTCAGAGTTAGCTGTTACTCGAAAGCTACAGGAGATGATCTTACCAAGACCAAAAGAATTAAATAGTATTAAAGAACTGGATATTGTTGGTTTTATGGAACCAGCGGATGAAGTTGGTGGTGACTATTATGATGTTTTACAGCGCGATGGGCGCATCAAAATTGGCATCGGTGATGTGACTGGGCATGGCTTGGAAAGTGGAGTAATCATGATCATGCTTCAAACTGCAATCCGCACTTTACTAATTAATGGGGAAAGCAATCCTGTTAAATTTTTGTCTACAATTAATCAGACAATTTATGAAAATCTTCAGCGCATGAATTGTGATAAGAGTTTAAGTCTAATTCTTATGGATTATCATGACAGCAATCTCTACATAAGTGGACAACATGAAAGTGTAATTGTTGTGAGAGCAAATGGGGAAATAGAAATTATTGATACTGATGCTCTAGGCTTCCCAATTGGCTTAACGGATGAAATTACAGAATTTGTTTTTGAGTTAGAAATACATCTAGATCTAGGCGATCTAGTATTGCTATATACCGATGGTATTCCTGAAGCCGAGAATAAAAATAAACAGTATTATGGGCTAGATCGATTAATTCAACTGATCAGTGAATCTCGCGAAAAACCTATCGAATCTATTAGAGAAATTGTGATTAGCGATGTCCGTGAGTTTATTGGGTCTAACAAAGTACATGACGATATTACTTTTGTGGTGATGAAGCGTAAAATTTAATCCATAAACCCAAAATACAAGTGGCGGCGCAACGCGCCGCCACTTGTATTATTGCTACTCCCTTCCCAGTGAATAATTAGGCGTGCGCGGCCT
>QBLS01000007.1:116175-203601 GCA_003249015.1 Pseudanabaena sp.
GCTTCGCCGCGCACGCCTAATTATGGTGAGCTAATTATATTGATAATGTTTGTAGCCATTGCCGAAACTCTCGCCGCAATATACTCATCGGTAGGTGATTACTCTTTTCTAAAAAAAGAGTAATCCCTTCAATAACTGGCACTGTTGGAAAAGCTTTGCTGACTGAGGAGTTAAGATATTTTCCATCTGTAAATAGACTAATCTCTAATTTCCCATTCTTATATCGCCAGATTTCTGGTATGGCTAATGCTTCATAAACGCTGATCTGTGTAATTGAAGTTAAGTCCACCTCGATCGCCAAGTCAGGCACAGGATCGACATCAAGATCTAGACGTATTTTCCCAATCATCGCCTGATAATTTTTGATGTAAAAGCAATCATCAGGCTCGATCCCCGCTTGCATGGTTTTACTTTTAAAGGTTGAAGAACCCAGAGATTCCCACTCTAAACCTAATTCTTCCAGTAAAATAACCAATAGGTTAGATATCAAAACCTTAGCGCGTTCATGTCCTGCTAGTGGCATTCTTAGTTCTAAGACTCCTTTGTAATAGGCAATTAGTGAATGACGATGCTCTCCTAAATCTTCGAGAATGTCTTCAAATTCTTGCCAGTTAATACCTTCGAGGGTGACTCTTTGCCCTTGACCTAGCTGTATTTGCCCGATCGCAATTTTGACTGGCATAATAAAAACCTCCAAATCGTGAGTTTTTAGCCTGTATAGAATAGATAGGTGTTTTTAAGTATACAACCATCAATAGTTATGCCTCAAATAGCCAGTAACTCTGGAAAAAAAACTGAAATATCATCAGGACAGCCGATCGCTTTAGTTTGGCATCGGCGCGATTTGCGAATTGATGACAATCCTGCACTGAGCGCAGCAACCTCTCAAATAGGCGATCGCGGGATTGTGGTAGGGGTTTTCATTTTTGACCCTGATATCCTTGATGACGGTGTGACTGAAGGTAGCAAAGTTGACTTTATGCTGGGTTGCTTGCGAGAGTTGCAGGCGAACTATCGGCGCTTGGGCAGTGATTTGTTATTTATGTATGGGTCGCCTGTCAGTTTGATTTGTGAATTAGCTAAGGAAGTTAAGGCAAGTCACGTATTTTTTAATCAAGATGTGGAACCCTTTGCCATTAAGCGCGATCGCGAAGCAACTCAAGGCTTACAAGAATTAGGAATTAAGGTTCAGAGTTTTGTCGATATTGGTTTGATTGCTCCCGATGCGATCGCCACGCAAACAGGTGAGCCTTACAAGGTTTACACTCCATTTTGGCGTAACTGGCAAGCTAAGCCAAAACCTAAGCCCTTTGATGCACCTCAAAAATTAACTGGCTGCACGAGTTATGAGAATTTGCCTGTAATCCCTCTGCCTAGCCTACGGGAATTGAAATTTATCAATGATATTACGTTGCCCACAACTGGCGAAGCAGCGGCTTTGGAAATATTAGAAAGCTTCTGCAATGGTAACGGGATTTTGCGCTATCAGACAGGTCGAGACTTTCCTGCGGAGGCAGGGACATCTACTCTTAGCCCCCATTTGCGTTTTGGGACAGTGGGAATCAGGAGAGTTTGGGAAAAAGCGATCGCCTCAGAGCAACTGGTTCGCAGTGAAGAAGAGTCCGCAGGTGTCACCACATGGAAACAGGAACTAGCGTGGCGCGAGTTTTATCAGCATGTTCTCTTTTACTTTCCTCAATTAGAAACAGGTGCTTATCGTCCTCAGATGCAGAAGTTTCCTTGGGAAGATGATGAAGAGAAGTTTGCGGCTTGGTGCGAAGGACGCACTGGCTATCCGATTGTCGATGCTGCCATGCGGCAACTCAATCAGACTGGTTGGATGCATAATCGCTGTCGGATGATTGTGGCTAGTTTTTTAACTAAGGATCTGATCATTAATTGGCAATGGGGCGAAAAATATTTTATGCAAAAGTTGCTTGATGGCGACTTAGCCGCCAATAATGGCGGTTGGCAATGGAGTGCCTCTAGCGGTATGGACCCTAAGCCCTTGAGAATCTTTAATCCTGCTTCGCAAGCGCGTAAATATGATCCTGAAGGAGAGTATATTTTGCGCTGGTTGCCTGAACTGCGCGGCTTAACTACTGCTGAACTCTTGAGTGGCAATATTCCACCGCATCAGTGCGATCGCCGTAGTTATCCTCGACCGATTGTTGATCACAATACGCAGCAGCAGAAATTTAAGAAGCTCTATCAGGACTGTAAGAATTAGGGAAAAAAGCGACCTTTGGGTCGCTTTTTTCTTTGAGAAATTAGTCGGCGAGAAGTTCGCGTAATTTGGGAATAGCTCGCTTTGTTTTTTGATATCCCTCTTCAATAATTGCATCAGCTTGATGAAAGTCAAAGATACCAAACTTGCACAGGTCAGGCTCAATTAAAACTTCTGGAGGATCAACTTCTAGATTTAGCTTAGTGACTCGTTGTTCCATAATGTTGATCGTAGTACCGATAATGTCGAAAATATTTAGTTGATTGTCAGCCTGTGGCATCCATTGCTCTAGTTTAGAACTTAGTTTTTGAGTGAGTATATTATAGTTTTCTCTGATACTATCCAAAAAAGCGAAGTTAACCTCTATCTCAGTCTCCTCAATCTCTTCTTCTATTTCCGTAATGTCAGGATTTTCTACTACTTCAGCAAGATAATTATGATTGAGATTTACCGCCAAGATTACATCTGCACCCATCTCGCGCACTACATTTACAGGGACAGGATTGACAATACCGCCATCGCCAAGATAGAGATCGTTTTTACGAAAAGGCGTAAACACTCCTGGCATAGATATACTTGCTCTGATGGCATCTGCCATTAGTCCTGATCGCAAGCGTACCTCTTGCCCTGAGAGTAAATCGGTAGCAATGCAACAAAAAGGAATTTTGGCATCCTCGATCTGCAATTGGCTGATATGCTCTGTTAATAGGTTGTAAATTTTGTTGCCATCTAGCAGTCCTTGGTTGGGAAACACTAAATCGAAGTAAGAAAGCATCATTTTCCAATCAAGTTGCCGCACAAACTTCTCTAAGGTTTTAATTTCTCCCGCAGCATAGACTCCTCCTACAAAAGCTCCGATACTAGCTCCTGCAACATAGTCAATAGGAATTTGTGCCTTTGTAAGTGCTTTTATTGCCCCAATATGCGCCCAACCTCTTGCGCCGCCACTACCCAAAGCCAAGCCAAGTTTTTTAGCCATATATTTTTTTGCAATGTTTACATATATCCAAAGCTAGTGCGGCTCGCGTAGCGAGACGCACTAGCCCTGGATATACTTAGTTACTTACCTTAGCTTGTACGTTGAAAGCAAATTGATTGAGAATGCGATCGCAAATTTGACCACTGGATAGACCAAGAGCATTGAAAGACTGCTCTGGAGAAGCGTGCTCAACCAAAATATCAGGTACTCCAATGCGATAGACAGGAACCATGACATTTTCGTCACTTAGAGCTTCCAAAACCGCACTGCCAAATCCACCCATTAAGCAACCTTCCTCAAGGGTAACGACTTTGCCAATTTTCTGAGCAAGGGGAACAATTAATTCTGTATCTAAGGGCTTCGCAAATCGGGCATTAACGACCGTAGCGCTGATACCATGCTCATTGAGAAGTTCCGCAGCTTGTAGAGATGGATAGACCATTGAGCCATAGGCGAGTAATAGTACATCATTCCCTTCTCGCAGTACTTCCGCTTTGCCGATGGGTAGAGCTTCCCAATCTTCTTCCTGCATCGGTACGCCAATGCCATTACCACGGGGATAACGCATCGCGATCGCCCCATTGTGAGTAATACCAGTGACAATCATATTCTGCATTTCTGCTTCATCCTTGGGAGCCATTAGCACGATATTGGGAATACAGCGCAGGTAAGCAATGTCATACATCCCTTGGTGGGTGGGTCCATCGGCTCCAACAATTCCCGCCCGATCTAGGCAAAGAAAAACGGGTAGATTTTGGATGCAAACATCATGGATAATCTGGTCAAAACCGCGTTGTAAGAAAGTGGAATAGATCGCAGCCACTGGGCGCATTCCCTCACAAGCCATACCTGCGGCGACAGTAATCGCGTGTTGTTCCGCAATGCCCACATCTACAAATTGATTTGGCAGAGCTGCTTGAAACTTGTCTAACCCAGTACCTGTGGACATCGCAGCAGTAATTGCCACAATGCGCTTATCATGCTCGGCTAGCTTGATTAGAGTATCGGCAAAAACCTTGGAATAGCTGGGAGGTTTGGGTTTGCTAGATGTGGAAGCTTTGGCTTTACCCGTAGATAGATCGAAGGAGTTTTGAGCATGGTAGCCGACGCGATCAGCTTCAGCATAGCTGTAGCCTTTTCCCTTAGTTGTGGCAACATGAACCATGACAGGCCCCTTGAGGGTATGCGCCATTTTGAAGGTATCGATTAATTCCCGCAGGTTATGACCATCGACTGGCCCAATATAAGTAAATCCAAGTTCTTCAAACACTGCACCTAGTTTATTTTGCACCATGGTCAAAATCTTGACATTATCCTTGATGCGTTCAATTTCAGGGCTGATTTGTTCGCCAACAAAAGGAATATTCCGAATCTGTTCTTCGATGTTATTGGTGAGGAATTTCATCGGTGGACTGAGGCGCATTTTGTTGAGATAGCGAGGAATCGCTCCAACGTTAGCGGAGATCGACATTTCGTTATCATTCAACACCACTAGCAAATTAGTCTTGGGAAGATGTCCTGCGTGATTGATGGCTTCCAGTGCCATGCCGCCTGTGAGTGCCCCGTCCCCAATAATTGCCACGGTTTTAAAGTTTTCGCCTTGCAAATCACGAGCAATCGCCATTCCTAATGCCGCTGAGATACTGGTCGAAGCGTGTCCTGCCCCAAAGTGATCGAACTCGCTCTCACGGCGATTGAGATACCCTGCAATGCCATCTTTTTGGCGCAGGGTATGGAAGCGATTGTACCGACCTGTGATGAGTTTATGGGGATAGGCTTGATGACCTACATCCCAGACTACTTTGTCACAATCGAGATCCAAGGTTTGATATAACCCAAGGGTCAACTCGACAACACCTAGCCCCGGACCAAGATGTCCACCCGTGGCGGCGATCGTTTCTAAATGCTTTTGACGAATTTCGCGGGCGATCGCCTCTAGCTGAGAGATGGTTAACCCATGTAATTGATTGGGATGTGTAATTTCGCTTAAGCGCATACGTGCTTATTTCTATAATAAATGACTTACTTTAGTGTAACTGAAGCGTAGCCTTCATCCGTATCAGCAGTTTCGATTGTGAAACCGATTTTTAGGTTTTGAGCGCCTTAGGCGCTCAAAACCTAAAAATCGGTTTCATCACCGCCTATTGAGGCTTCGTCAAAGCACTTGAAGTCTCGCCTACGGCGAGACTTCAGAAACTAGCCTAATTTCTGGATATACGTTCCTAGATCTTTAAAAGTGCCTGCATAGGTGATAGTTGGTGCGCTGTAACCTTTGAGATCAACAGAATACTGCTTGAATGGCAACAATACTGCTGCATAGGGAGTGTGGCTATAGGTAGCTGAGCCGATCGCCACATCCATGCCCAACTGCTTGGTCGAAGACTCTAGCCTAAAAGCGGCATTAACGGTATCTCCGAGCGCTGTATAGTCGGGGTGATCACTAGTTCCCATCTGCCCCACCATGGCATAACCTGTGTTGATACCTGCACCGACGCGCAACTGAAATGGTAGATCAAACTCTTGATTTAGCTCATGACTCATTTCAAATAGTTCACTGAGGGCACGGTAGACCTTGAGCATATCTTGAGTAGCTACGGTGTCCGAGCTTTTTTCAGTCTCATGTATCCAGACGGTCATCACCGCATCGCCAATATACTTATCAACCCAACTCCCATGGCGATCAATGATCTGCCCAGCACGGCGAAACCATGTGCCGATTGTCTCTGACAGGATATGTTCATCCATTTGCTGTGTGAGCTTAGTAAAGTCACGAATATCCACAACCAATACGGTAATTAATTGTCTACGATGCAACATTGCCGTAGCGATCGCATCGGTATTTTCCTCATTTTGAAAAGTGTTGGTGTCAGGAACTGTCGTATTCTCAGGACAGTGAAATTCTAAATTGGTTTCGCCAATGGTAATGCGATCGCCACTTTTGAGATTTACAGGGATAGTAACTCGGCGACCATTTACAAAGGAGCCATTGCGGCTACCGAGGTCAATTAAAAAATAATTGTTATCATTCACGATCTGAAGCATGGCGTGGTTCCGTGACGCGCACTTGTCAGACAGGGGAATATCGTTTTCCGAGCCACGCCCCAATGTCCAAGAATAGGAATTTATCAGCGGAACTGGTATCGCACCTTCATCACCATAAAGTACGATATGCGGTCTTTCTTCGCTAATTGTGACTGGCTGGCTCACAAGGTTACTAATCCCCAATTATGAATATGAATGCGTAGCGTTTTCGGAGCTAGTAAAGCTAATGATTGTAGTTACACAGTCATATATCTAGCGACCATTCTCATTATGAAACCGATCTTGGGGGTTGCGACACCTTTGATGTGGCAAATCCCAAAATCGATTTCTATAGCAAGAATTGCTGTACATCTAAGTTGAAAAGCTCTGCGGAAGTATGTTTACAAGGTTTTTGCATCTCTCTTGAACTTATATAGCTGCTTCTATACCAAATCAAGAAGTGGCTACTCCATTTCTTGATTTCAGATCCATTAATTTAGATTTGGTTTTTAATTCATGCAAGTGTTGGTTCACTTTAGTGAATTGGCATTACTGAATGTTAGGACGCAAAACTAGAAGATTAGTGGCAGCATTTCACAGTGCTACCCACTTCTTGATTTTTGCATTGCCTTGGTACAGGTGGAGACAGCTATATATTTGCTAATATACCGTTTTTTGATAAACAAGAAACCGATTTTTAAAGTAGCAACTCTCAGTATGTGATTAATACTAATTCACAAAAGTGTAGTCACACTTTCATGAATTAAAGAACAAACTTAGGGCAAAGCACCACCGCCCAAGATTACTAATGTTGCTGGGGGATGATGCGTGATTGTGTCTATTGACCTAGATTGGTAACATATAGCTGTCGCCACTTGTATTAGGACAAATAAAACCCAAGAAGCGAGTGGCGGCGCGAAGCGCCGCCACTCGTCTTCTGGTTTTATGTCCTAACAAGACTGGCGACAGCTATATTTCAAAATAATTCACTTCAATTTTTTGAACCATCTCAATCTTGCCAAATAGCTTATATTTCGATGAAAACTGCGATTTCCCCCAAACAAGAAAATAGTAAATCTAGAAATCTTCTGAAAAAGCCGACTGCGATCGCAATATTGGTCATTGTTTTGTTGGGTGGTGGGTTTGTCGCCTTTCGTACCTTGACTGGGCTTAGTCAAGGTACAAAAGCCAAAGCAAACACGGAAGTAGTCGAGTCGAAATCTCTGTCAGTCAAAATTAAGGCTAGCGGCTCTGTTGTGCCGATCCAAACTGTTAACCTCAGTCCCAAACAGGCTGGCAAACTAGCAGAACTGCTAGTTGAGCAAGGCGATCGCGTAACCCGTGGGCAGGTTGTGGCAAGGATGGACAATACCAATCTCATCCCGCAGTTGTTTCAGGCTCAGGCGAGTGCGGCAGCAAGCGAAGCAAATCTCGTTAAATTACGCAACGGTAATCGGGCGGAAGATATTGCCTCCGCACAGGCAAGAGTCGAGTCGGCAAGAGGTCGTTTAGAGGCAGCGCGATCGCGTTTGGCACTTGCTAATAGTAAAACTTCACGCTTTCGAGACTTACAGACGGAAGGAGCAATTTCTCAAGATCGTCTTGACGAATTACTCACCGATGATCGTAGCGCCCAAGCTGATCTTTTTTCGGCACAGGCAAATCTTACGGAAGCAACTAGACAATTTGAACAACTACGCAACGGCACTCGGTTTGAAGATATTGCTCAAGCTGAAGCGCAACTCGCTCAAGCCGTGGCTGCGGTTAGAGCTGTTGAAGTGCAGATTGAAGACACCATCATTCGCGCTCCCTTTGCAGGAATTATTACTCAAAAGTACGCCAATGTTGGCGCGTTCGTTACACCCACCACTACTGCTTCGCTAACAAACTCATCTACTTCTACTTCGATTGTGGCGATCGCTAATGGCTTAGAAATCATCGCCAAAGTTCCTGAAATAGATATTTCCCAAATCAAGATCGGACAAGAAGTGGAAGTTGTCGCTGATGCCTTTCCGACAGAAGTTTTTAAAGGTAGAGTTCGCTTAATTGCTCCTGAGGCGATTATTGAACAGAATGTTACTTCGTTTCAGGTGCGTATTTCCTTGGATACAGGCAAGGATAAATTGCAGTCAGGGATGAATACTGATCTGCGCTTCATAGGACAGAGAATCGAGAATGCTTTGGTCGTGCCAACGGTGGCAATTGTGACTCAAGAAGGTAAGGTTGGGCTATTAATTGCTGATGAAAAGGGGCAACCAAAGTTTCAGCCCGTCACAATTGGTACTACTGTCGATGACCAGACCCAAATTCTAGAAGGTGTAAAATCTGGCGATCGTGTATTTGTCCAGATGCCCGAAACAAAGCCTTAAATAAAAAGAAGGGATCGCGTTGCGATCCCTTCTTTTCGTTTATGCGGCGACTGATTGCTTGAGTGGTTGCCATGTTACTTGGCGATCGCTGCCAACTTCAATGACAATCTTTACCCTTGGGTCGCGATCGGGAATTAAAGATAAAGTTTCTAACTCCTGTTTGGATAAATATTTACCTTCAATCAACCAAACTACCAGCCCTTTCGCTTTAGCGGGTAGAGCATTTAAACGCATTTGAATCGCAGGTGGAATAAAGTAAGTGCGAATCTCAGTTTTGCCGAGATGGGATGGACGAACACCATGCACATCAGTCAAGTAGCTGCTGACATCACCAAGTCCCCGCGCCGTAATAAACAAAATGTCGTAGCCATCGTTCTTGAGACGTAACTGGTAGCGACCCTCGTAGCCCCCTTCAGGGGGAACGCGCATAGCCAAAGCTCCTGCTTTTTCAAGGTCTTTAACAATTTTATCGGTTGCAATCAGGGGCATAGTGACATCCTTACTCTTAAAAGATCTGACATTATTTTACTCAATTTTGTGAGCAATTCTCTAAAACTCAAGAAGCAAGTGGCGGTGCTTCTCGCTGCCACTTGCTTCTTGGTTTTTAACATGGTGATGCTCTTAGCACCACCCTACTTGTTTAGTCAACAACCTGAACATCAATGTCTATCGTGCCAGGAGGCGAAAGCCGCACAAATTTACTATTTTGCTCTTGCAAGGGTTCGCCGCAGTTAGGGCATTGAAATTGACTTGACCTCGAAGCAGTAAATTCAGAACTGCATATAGGACATTCCGCAGAAACAATACTGCTCTTGACCCACCATTGCAACCCAAAGAAAGCGATTACAGGGACGAGGGTAATAAACCCAATCAAAATGAAGAAAGAGTTAACTAACCAACCCAAACCGATCGCACTAAAAGCCCAAAAAATGAGCAAAGTTGTTAACCAAAATCGCACACCTGACCAGCGATCGCCGTTGGGAAGATTATTGCCAAATGTGTAGTATTTCATGAGTTTTCGTCCCTGTATTTATCTATAGTGATCGTAACACTCTTCCAAAATTCTGCTATTTACGGTTTGGGTATGGTTAACCTCACTGAGCTTGTCGAAGCTTTTCACAACTCATTTAAGATTGCTATAGATGTGCGCAGCGCAGCTGTGCACATCTACTTTGAGAAGGAGATTGGTTGAACTAGATCCTTAGTAATCGATAGAATTGGTGTATGACTAACTACAAGGGTGGGAAAGTTGCTATCGCTGTAATCTTTACCAAATTGTAAGGGAAAGATATTGTCTGCTTCTAAGGGCTTCCAGACTGCACCAACTGCTTTTAAAATTACCCAAGCCGCTGCGATATCCCAAATTTTAGGAGTGGCTTCCACTGCACCGATAGTTGAGCCGAGGGCAACCGTCAAAAGGTTATAACTCGCCGCTCCCAAAATTCTCAATTTAAAAGGGAACTTAGATCGACCCATTCTTTCGAGGCTGCGAGAACAAACGCTAAAGAAGTAATTATTCAGACTGTTAGGATCAGGAGCTACTTCGGATCGATGGATTGGCACACCGTTCAAGAAAGCTGCTGACTCACTTTGCATTTCTCCCAGTCCAGCCACTTTCAGCCAACCATAGACATTTTGTCGTAATGGCGGCATCGATACATACCCAAAAACAGGTGTGCCGCAATAAAGCAGTCCTATGGAAATTCCCCAAATGGGAATCCCTCTGGCGAAGTTGGTAGTTCCATCAAGAGGGTCGATCACCCATGTCCAATCGCAATCTGGCAAAACGCGACTAGACTCTTCTGTTAAAATCCCAAATTCGGGGAACTCTTGAGCAAGAGCATTTTTGATATAGGCATCAGCCCAGCGATCGCTATTGGTCACTAAGCTGCCATCATCCTTTGTAATCGCAACTCTTGCCTGTTCAAAGTCTTGCAACAAGCGATCGCCAACTTGTTGAGCGAGATTTTGGATAAATGGAAGTATGTCAAGAAAATTATTCATTTTGTGCAAAGTAATCAGGAAAGGCTTCGACTTCGCTCAGCCATCGGTGGCTGAGCGAAGTCGAAGCCTTAGTTTCTTTGATTCATAGCAAGTCGCTTATTTAAACTTACTGAGAATGCGAGTCATCGCCTCATTGACGTTATCGCGGCTATTGAACGCAGAAATGCGGAAGTAGCCTTCACCTGCCGCGCCAAAGCCCGAACCAGGAGTGCCGACCACATTACAAGCGTGTAGAAGCTTGTCAAAGAAATCCCAACTGGTCAGCCCAGAGGGAGTCTTAACCCACACATAGGGAGCATTGACACCACCATAGACATCTAAGCCTGCTTCGCTCAACTTAGTGCGAATGATCGTGGCATTTTCTAGATAAAAAGCCACCAATTCCTTGATTTGGGCTTGACCTTGCTCAGAATAAACTGCCTCGGCACCACGCTGCACAATGTAGGAAACTCCATTAAACTTAGTCGATTGACGACGATTCCACAGCTTCCAAATCTCAACTTGAGAACCATCTTTAGCTTTGCCTATCAAGTTCTTAGGAACTACAGTGAGAGCGCAACGGGTTCCTGTGAAACCTGCATTTTTAGAGAAAGAACGAAACTCGATCGCACATTCCTTTGCACCTTCAATCTCATAAATAGAGTGGGGAAGATTGGGATCAGTGATGAAAGCCTCATAGGCGGCATCAAAGAAGATGATCGAGCCGTTGGCTCTGGCATAGTCAACCCATGCTTGGAGATGTTCTTTAGTGGCAGTTGCGCCTGTAGGATTGTTAGGGAAGCAGAGGTAGATCAGATCAACTTTTTGACTGGGAATTTCGGCTATGAAGTTGTTTTCCGCAGTTACAGGCAAATAGACTAATCCATCATATTCGCCTTTGTCATTGATATCGCCTGTATGTCCTGCCATGACGTTAGTATCAACATACACAGGATAGACAGGATCGGTCACAGCGATCACATTGTCATTGCCAAAAATATCTAAAATATTGCCACAGTCGCACTTGGAGCCATCGGAAATGAAGATTTCCGATGCGTCAATGTCACAACCCCGTGATTGAAAATCATGGACAGCAATTTTTTCGCGTAACCACGCATAGCCCTGTTCTGGCCCATAGCCCTTGAAAGAGTCGCGATCGCCCATATCTTCGACGGCTTTGATCATGGCTTCACGACAGGCGGCGGGTAAAGGCTCGGTGACATCACCGATGCCAAGGCGGATTACTTGCGCCTCAGGATTTGCCTCGACAAAGGCATTGACTCTACGCGCAATTTCGGGGAACAAATATCCCGCTTTCAGTTTGAGGTAGTTATCGTTAATTGTTGCCATGATTTAGATATGTAGCCAGATTAATTTTTGTAATGATCCTATATTAATCTCTAGAATGTCTACAACCAAGCTAAATGGCTAAAGATAGTCAGCACAAAGCGCTGACTATCTTTACTCAGAAATGCACCTAGCGGGCAAAATAGCCTTATTACACACGAAAATCAACTTATGGAATCTGGTTATACACTGCCTGTTTTTGCGATCGCTGCTGCTAAAGCTGCAATTTTTGCCATATTAAAAAAAAATTCATCTTCTGTAGAATTGGATTTATTAGATTCTGGTTGGGGAACTATAGAAATATCCCAAAGTGCAATTATTGACGAGAATACTGCCATTGCGATCGCCATTAGCAATCCAGGGGATAACCTTGACCTGACCGCAGGAACACCAGTCTGGGCATGGGTGAAGTTGGAGCCTATAGGTACAGAACCCATAATTTTAGAAGCAGGAGAGGGTTTGGGAAGAACTGCGAGTGGAGAGCCTGCGATCTATCAGTTAGCAAGAAACTTAGCAGAAGTGAATCTCTTGCCGTTAATTCCTGATCAGCTAACCGCAAGAATTAGATTCATTTTGCCAGAGGGTAGAGCATTAGCTAAACGTACTTCCAATGCTGCTTTTGGGATTTTAGAAGGCTTGTCATTACTCGGAACTTCAGCAATATCGAAGCCCCTTTCAGTAGAAGATAAACTTACAGAATTTCGTACTGATTTACAGGCAAAAGCTGCAAGTTCCCATCAAATTGCCTTCTATATCGGTGCAAATGGCTATCAGGTGGCTCAAAATTTGGGATTTCAACCTTCGCAATTAGTACAGACAGCCAATTGGGTAGGTGCAATGTTAGTGGAAGCGGCTCTCTTAGGTGTGACTGAACTTACACTTATTGGCTACCATGGCAAATTATTAAAACTCGCTGGTGGAATTTTCAATACTTCTAGTCACTTAGCTGATGCTAGAATTGATATCCTAGTTCGTGCCGCCGTGCATGAGCAGTTACCACTTGCACTAATTCAAGAAATAGAAGGTCTACCGACTGCCGAAGCTGTGCATAAATTATTAGTTGAGCATGGATGCGATCGCCAAATATTCCAATATCTCACCGATCAAATTACGCAACGCGCCACAGCCTATATTCAGAAATATACGGATCGCCAGATTGAGATTAAAACAATATTGTGCGATCGCTTAGGGCAGTTAGTTGTTTAAGATTAAAAACAACGCTTTGCGTTGTTTTTAATCTTAGGGTTTTGTAATGCAACCAGTTTATATTGTCGGTGCGGGGCCAGGAGATCCTGATCTGATTACAGTTAAGGGGCGAAATCTACTTACCAAAGCCGATGTGGTCGTTTATGCCAATTCCCTTATTCCAGACTCAATGCTGCAATGTTGCCGCACCGATGCGGAGATTATTCCAACCGCAAGCAAATCCCTAGAAGAGATTTTGGAAATTATGATCGATAGGGTGCGATCGCAAAAATTAGTAGTCCGTTTGCACGATGGCGATCCTAGCTTGTATGGTGCGATTCAGGAACAAATGATCGCCCTCAGCGAAGCGGAAATTCCCTTTGAAATTATCCCAGGGGTGAGTGCATTTCAACTCGCAGCAGCCCGTTTGCAAGTAGAACTAACAGTTCCTGAACTTGTACAGACGATCATTCTCACGCGCATCAGTGGACGCACTCAAGTTCCCGAACGCGAAGAACTATCAAGCCTTGCCGCACATCAAGCATCGCTCTGTCTCTACCTTAGCGCTCATCATGTGGATAATGCTCAAGCATTGTTAATGGAGCATTATCCAGCCGATACAACAGTGGCTATTTGCTATCGATTAGGATGGGACGATGAAAAGATTTTGACGGTTCCGCTTACAGATATAGCTTCAGCTACTCAAAAAGAGAATTTAACTAGAACAACTCTATTTGTAATTAGCCCTGCGTTAAACCATGTAAATAAGAGTGAAAAATCGCGATCGCAGTTATACAGTTCCCACTACAAAAGACTCTTTCGCTAAAGATGGAGTTTAAGAAATTGATCTCGCTCTTTGTTTGTCTTAAGTAGCTAGGCATAAAAAAACAAAATTGTGGCGCACGCTGCGTTTTTGGCGTTTTATGTTTAATTGCGCGTTGTTATACCAATTCACAAAAGTGTATAGCAAAGCAAGAGTTAGCTAGTACAAATCAAAAACCTAGAAGATGAGTGGCGGCGCGAAGCGCCGCCACTCATCTTCTGGTTTTATGTCCTAAGCAAACCTTGCTTTGCTATAGTCACACTTTTGTGAATCGAAAATCAAACCTAGTATGAGTGTTCAAACAAAGAAATGGCTACGCCATTTCTTTGTTTGGTATTTAGTGTTAATTGTAGTAGGCTACTTGCCCTATCCAAGGTGTCGGAATCGAACCGACATATCAACGATTATGAGTCGTTTGCTTTACCAGTCAGCCAACCTTGGGAATATTGTGGTTACAGTCACAAGTATTATATGCTATCAAATAGGTTAGCTTAAATGCTACCTAAAAAAATTATTGGCTAAACAAGTCTGTGATGGCAACTCCTCGCTCCGAAAAGCCTGAAAAACGCCGCAGGAAAAAAAAGCAACCTAAAAAGTTTAGGCTTAGCTATAGTCTTCTGCTTCTGTTGTCAATGATTGTTGTTGGCTCTGTCATGGGACTTTTCGCCTACAGTTTTGGCAAGCAAGCACTGGAGGGCGTTAATCCATCTCCATCTGGAATCAAGCTGCCTAAAATAAATCCAAATACTAAAACTCCAGAGTCTCCCAAACCATCACCCAAGGGAGACGCGGAAAATAAAAGTTCATTTTTCCTAAACGAGTCTGAGCTTGTAGCTGAGGCAAGGGCAAAAAGTCAGCTAGAAATAGGTATGCTAACTCGTCCTAGTTCTCCAGCAAAAACAAATATTAGCGATCGCAAAAGAATATATACCAGAGTTGATCGTGCTTTTAACTCAATGCGTGACCCCTTAGCTGTCTCAGCTAGCGCAGATCAAAGAATTGCTGAGAGAATTGCTGCATTACGCCAGAGAGTTTACTCAAATGAACGTATCAGCAGACGTAATGTTGACAGAGGGGCTGATGTTAAACCCTCGGTAATTACTCCACCGATGCCGTTAAGCTCTTCTAGCCAGTGGGAAGATCGCGAGACACCTGCAAATAACGCACAGGTTAGGGTAGAAATTGTCGACCTTAATCCAAAGCCTGCTTCTAGTTTGGAAGTAATGGATACCTCGGTTCCAATAAACGAAATAAATCGTCGTTAAGATGAGAACCCCAATTAATATTAGTTGGGGTTCTCATTATCAAAATCTTGATCGAGATCGAAATTTTGATGTTCGCTGCGGCGGGACTCGCGTCGATATCGCTTTTTGAGTAACCTTGGTTCTTGTTGATGCTTACCTTCACTAGTGTCTTTTACTTTCGTTGAAGCATCTGGATTTGCTGTATTTTTAAGACGTTGTTGATAAGCGATCGCCTCTTCTAAATAATCCAAATAAAGCTCATACCGTTCCCAATCGCCCCTGACTACACAATCTGGCTCATCACGACGATGCAAGCAGTTATGAAAATGGCATGGTATGCCCAAGGCTAGTCTTTGCCGCGCTTCGGGGAAACAGTGCACCAAATCTTGGGGAGTGACTACCAAATTAGGCTGCATAAATCCAGGGGTATCCGCTAAATAACCGCCTGTGGGTAAGGTGAATAACTCTACATGACGAGTAGTGTGTTTACCATGCCCCATTCGTTGGGACACTTCACCAACACGGACTTGTAAGTTGGGAATTAATAAATTGATTAAGCTTGATTTGCCTACACCCGACATTCCTGCTGCTACCGTCACACCTGTTTGCAAATGTTGGGCTAAATCCTTAATTCCCTCTTGGGTATAGGTACTAATTGCAATGGGGTCATATCCCCAACCGTTTAAGCGATCGCGCCATGCTTTCCATATTTGGTCGTCTACAAGGTCACGCTTGTTTAGACATAACAATACTTCAACTTTTACGCTTTCGGCTTTGACCAAGAAGCGACTTAGTTGATAGGGATCAAGGCTAGGTTCGGCAAGGGCAAAAATTAAGAGAATACGATCAACATTGGCAACCATAGGGCGATCAAGTAAATTTTGCCTTGGCAAAACCTCAGAAACTGCTCCCCTTCCGCCTTGCCAGTCTGGTTCCTCAATGACGACGATATCGCCAACACAGATCTGCTGTCCAATTTTCTTTAGCCTTGCGCGTCTGGTACAAAGCAATTCACTGATGTGATGCTGATACTTTTGCCCAAGCTCATCAAATAGCTCTATAGAAAATTCGCGATCTAGCTTGACACGATAATAGTTGGCTTGCACAGCCAATACCTTGCCAGTGGGGTCTGACATCAGGCTTTTTGAACTATCAATGCAAAGTGGCGATCGCGCTCTTCAATACCTTTAATTTGGTGTCCGTCGGACATCAAGCTATTGGGGACTTGTTCAATCGGCTCGCCACCATCTAGCAGTACTTCCAGTAACTGACCAGTTTCTATCTTTTCCAAATGCAGTTTTGCGCGCACAAAACTGAGAGGGCAAGGAACGCCACGTAAATCAATTAACTTGACTGCTTGAATACACATGATATTTACTTTTGGTTGCCAAATATACCACCTAAGATATCGCTGATTCCACCCTTAGTTGCACCACCAAGCTGCTTCTCCTTGAGTTTTTCAAGGACTTCGCGTTCTTCGTTAGCTAATTTCGTGGGAATATCAACCTTGATTTTGATTAAATGGTCGCCACGCGCAACAGGGTTGCCAAGTTTGGGAACACCAAGACCTTCGAGGGTCAGTACTGTGTCAGGTTGTGTACCTGCGGGAACGGTCAAGGGCTTTTTGCCATCGACAGTATTGATGGCAATTTTATCGCCAAGGATAGCTTGAAGATAGCTCACTCTGATTTCCGAGAGGATGTTAATTCCTTCGCGTTCAAATTCATTGTCAGCTTGAACAAATAGATAAACATATAAGTCACCTGATGGCCCGCCACGTTGACCCGCATCGCCTTCGCTGGAAACTCGTAGTCTCGTACCGCTATCGACACCCGCAGGAATTGTGATTTTCAGCTTTTTGGTGACTTGATTTAGTCCTAGTCCGTTACAGCTTTCGCACTTGTCCTCGATGGTTTGTCCAGTGCCATTACAGGTGGGGCAGGTGGAAACCTGCGTAAAGCTGCCAAAAGGAGTGCGGGTAGCGCGACGCACTTGTCCTGTACCGCTACAGGTTGCACAAGTGCGTGGTCTAGTGCCTGGTTTTGCACCTGAGCCGCTGCAAGTACCACAGGTTTCCAAGTGGGAGATCTTGATCTGCTTTTCACCACCAAAAACGGCTTCACGAAAATCTAGCTTCAAATCAAATCGTAAGTCTTCGCCCCTAGTTGGTCCACTGCGACGACGCGCCTGTTGCTGACCAGTGTTAGAAAATCCACTAAAAAAGCTTTCAAAGATATCAGCAAAGCCGCCCATATCTCCCATATCGGGTGATGCGCCACCACCTGATACCCCTGCTTCTCCAAATCGGTCGTAGCGAGCGCGGGTTTCAGGCTCCGATAGGACTTCGTAAGCTCGGTTAATTTCTTTAAAACGTTCATCTGCCCCCGCTTCTTTATTGACATCGGGGTGATATTTGCGAGCTAAACGTCGGTATGCTCGTTTGATTTCCTCTTTGTCAGTACTGCGATCGACTCCGAGAATTTCGTAATAATCACGCGCCATAGGGAGTTTCTCTGTCGCCTAAAAGGTTCTATAGACAATTATTCTATTTTAACGTACCACTTAATCGTCTGTTTGTGGATTTTTTGGGAAGTACGTTTTACCGCACATATAGCAAAGAAAGTTTTGCTCAGCATATAAAACCAGAAGACGAGTTGCGGCGCGAAGCGCCGCAACTCGCTTCTTGGGTTTTGGTTTGTACTAGCTAACTCTTTTTTTGCTATACCTTGATATGTTGGTGATAACCCAACCAATATGGTCTACTTTTTGCAGTGGCGGCGCGAAGCGCCGCTACTCGCGGTTTGGGTTTGCTACTAGGGCTTAGTTTTGACGCTGACATTGCCCGAATTTACTAGGGTCTGACAGGCTAAACGATAGTTTGCTGGCTTGTTTTTCAACTTCTTTTCTTCAAATGAGGTCTTGGGAGATAGGTTTTCCAAGCCTTCGGTAATTTCGACAACACAGGTGGCGCATTGTCCATAGCCATTACAGTTGGTCAGCTTCGCCATGAATTTGTAGATGTCAATATTGTTCTCTAGAGCTTTCATGCGGAGATTAGCCCCATCCATAGCGATCGCCTCTTTGCCTTCATTCACAAATGTAATGGTTGCCATAGGAAATTATTAATTTTTTGTTAACTTTTGTTACTGCTTTAGTATCCTATGAAATGGCAGGTTATGGCAAATAACAAAGCTTTGTTGCAGCTTGAAGTTTCGCCGTAAGATGAACAACTAAATTTTTGATAGTGCGGTGAGGCTACGCCATCAAAAAGTGGAAAGAATTTCCGAGCTTCAAGTCAGCGCAAAGCGCTATAACATAATAACTATGGCTAAAATTCGTTCGTCTTCAGATGTAAAGACACTTGCTAATAATTTACAACAGTTGATTGATCGGCTGGACTCAAGCGATCACAGTGATCTGATCTATGCCGCTTTAGAGGCGATCGCGCAGATAGGCAATGGGGATGCTGAGCGTCTTGATTGGAAGATTTTGGCAGGGTCATTGCAGGATATGCAAAAAGCGATCGCTATGTTTTATCCCCATCGTTTTAAGCGCAAAGTTAGTATTTTTGGTTCGGCTCGCACTGCTCCTGATGCGCCTGAATATCAAAGCACCTTTGATTTTGCGGAGAAGATCACCAAACAAGGTTTTATGGTGATTACTGGTGCTGGTGGTGGCATCATGGCGGCTGGCAATGAGGGAGCGGGGGAGCATTCCTTTGGACTAAATATCAATTTGCCCTTTGAACAAACAAGTAATTCCTTTGTGACTGAAGCTTCGCGCTTGGTAAGTTTTCGTTACTTTTTTACGCGCAAGTTATATTTCATCAAAGAAAGTGACGCGATCGCCCTATTTCCTGGAGGTTTTGGAACACAGGATGAATTTTTTGAGTGCTTGACCCTATGCCAAACAGGTCGGACAATGCCCCGTCCCATTGTGCTAATTGACAAATTGGGTGGTGATTACTGGCAAAACTGGGATTATTTTGTGCAGAATAATTTGATGGCGCGGGGACTAATTGTTGATGAAGACCGTAGTCTTTATAAGATTACTGATAACGTAGATGAAGCTTGTGAGTTTATTCGCTCGTTTTACAGTGTTTATCATTCCTGCCGCTGGGTCGGTGATTTATTTGTGATTCGATTAAATGTGGCGATCGATGATGCACATATTGAAAGGTTAAATGTGAACTTTGGCGATATTCTTACCAAGGGTAAAATTGAGCGCAGTCAAGCTTTACCCGTTGAAGTTAACGAGCCGCATATTTTAGATTTACCGCGCTTGACTATGCACTTTAACTCGCGGGAGATGGGACGACTGTACGAATTGATTGCCGCCATAAATGATACCTGCGGTGACTCAATAGTTTGCCATCCAGAACAAAGATAACCATATGTCCCATCCTCTATATCTAACTAAGTCCGATCTTAAAACTGCTCGCAGTTGTTCTACCAAACTTCATTATAAGAAACTGGGCTACCCCACGGTTGATCGGGTGGATGGATATACAAGGATCTTGGCTGATGGTAACTTTATCATCAATAAAATTGCCCATCTGCTCTATCCCGAAGGAATCTATTTAACTGCTAATTTTAGTTCTGAAGAGAATATTGCTAAAGCTGTGCAGGAAACTATTTCCTACTTACAGCAAGAGAATGTAACTCTGTTTGAGCCTGTGTTTTATTCAGGAAATCGGATTGCTCGTGCTGACATTCTGGTCAAAGAAGGCGATCGCATTGAAATCATCGAAATTAGAGCGAAGGGTTTTGATAGTAAAGCCCATGCAGACTTAGTTAGATATCGGAATCTATCGCTATTTAGAAATAAGCGTACTGGAAGGGTTGGTGGCGAATGGAGAAATATCATTGAGGATGTAGCCTATCAAGTGGGAATATTGCAAGAGATGTTACTGGAAAATTTGCCTGAGCAGCAGTTTCAGATTTCGCCCTACTTGATTGTTCCCGATCGCGCAAAGACTACTTCTATTGATAATCTTGCTGATTACTTTCAGATTCAGCGCATTTCCAGTAGTCGAAACTCATTGTCGAAACTTAATGGAATTAAAATTGAGTTTAATGGTGATGTGGAAGCTTTAAAACAAGATCAGTTTTTGACTAAAGTAAGCATCATAGATGAAGTTACGGAGCTAGTTGAATCGACAATTGCGGATTCTCAAAAATATATTGACTATTTGCTACACCAATCCTCAGAGATATTTGCGCCCATTGGCAAGAAATGCAAGGGTTGTGAGTACAGGGCTAGCGATTTTGATTCTCGTGATGGATTTCGCGAATGCTGGGGCGAACTTGCTGATGTGGAGAACCACATCTTAGATTTATATCAAATGGGGAGAATTGGGGGCAATGATACGCCGTTAGTGAATGAACTGATCAAACAGCAGAAAGTAAGTATGTTTGACGTTCCCTTAGAAGAACTCAATGATTTTACCTACAGCTATCGCCAACTCGTTCAAATTGAATATACTCAGAAGAATAAGGAATGGATTTCTGAACATCTGCCTAATGTGATGAGCCAGATTGAATATCCGATTCATTTTATTGATTTCGAGACTTCCCGAATGGCGATCCCCTATCGAGCAGGAATGCAAGCCTATGAGCAGGTGGCTTTTCAGTGGAGTTGCCACACAATCACCTCTCCTGATGCGATTCCTGTGCAGAGGGAATGGCTCGATTTAGAAAATACTTTTCCTAATTTCCAGTTTGCTGAGTCACTCATGGAATGTCTAGGAGAACAGGGAACGATTCTAACTTGGGCAACCCATGAAAATAGTGTGTTGCGGGATATTTATTATCAAATGCAAGCCTATGATTACCAAAACCCACAGTTGATGGCATGGCTAGCCAAGACGGCAAAGCTTGGCAGCAAAGGATCTTCTCAGCTTGTTGATATGAATGATCTGACCCTTAAACATTATTTCCATCCCTTGATGAAAGGTCGAACTTCTCTCAAGTGTGTGTTGCCAGCAATCTGGAAGACCAATCCTTATTTGTATGAAATACCTTACTTTCAAGAATACTATCGCGATCGCGATGGCGAGGTGTTGAGTCCCTATGATGTTTTGCCACAAATGCAGATAGGCGATCGCTTTCAAGTAGTTAATGAAGGGGCGGGCGCAATGTTAGCTTATCAAGACTTAATGTATGGAGAAAATAGGGTGGTCAATCCGTCGGAATTGACCGCTGAAAAGCAATTAGAGCGATCGCAATGGCAAGAATTACTTTATCAATATTGCCGACTTGATACCATGGCTATGGTGATTATTTGGACGCATTGGCAAAATTTGTGTCGTCGCCAATAAAAAGTTGAGTTAACATTATTTTTAGAGCTAATCTAAAAACATAATGCTTCCTAGAATTGCACTGACTCTGATAGCTTTTATCTTTGTGGTTTCTCTAAGCGCTTGTAGTCAATTGGGAAAGCCGACATTATTACGGGTTGGCTTAAATGACTGGCCTGGCTACGCGATCGCTATTTACGCTAAAGAGGCTAAGCTATTTGAGAAGTATGGAATTGAGGTTGATCTAGTTGAGTTTATCAACCAGCAGGATAATATCAGAGCTACTATACGGGGCGCTCAGGATATGAGTTTTGTCACCCTTTGGGAGTTGATGCAAATAGATCCTAGCGACGATAATCCTGTAGTTGTTTTAGTCGCTGATATTTCGGCTGGCTCCGATGGTATTGTTGCTCGGCCAGAATTCAGCTCAGTCAACGAGCTAAGGGGGAAAAAAGTAAGTGCAAAGCTGGGAACAGTTGCTCATTTGATTTTGCTGGAAGCTCTCAGTAAACAAAAAATACCTCCTGATGATGTGGAAATAGTAAATGTTTCCAATGAAAGAGGTGCGGAACTATTGAAAACTAGTGATATTGATGCCGCAGTAATGTGGGAGCCTTTGTTGTCTAAGACTCAAGAAATCACTGATGGTAAAATTATCTATACAACTAAAGATATTGATAGTTTAGTTATTGATACTCTAGCCACAGGCTCAAAATTTCTCAAAAATAACAGGAGCAATGTTACTAAGTTTATAATGGCTTGGCTTGATGCTATTCATGATATGGAAGTAAAGCCAGATGTGGTACTTGAAGTCATAGCGCAGCAGACTGGTCAAACTGTACAGTCATTTTCGAGGGGTTATTCAGGGCTGAAGGAGGGTGACATCGCTCTAAACAAAAGAATGTTTGAGCAAAATGGAAGACTGCAAGAGGCTCTCCAAAATGCTAAGTCCCTATTACGCCAAGATCTGCGTCATGGGAAAGTGATTCGAGATAATACCAAGATTGACTCTGAACCCTTAATGGCGGCAATTGCCGACTGGAAGCCGTGAAAAATAGTCTGTCACGCCAACTTTTAGGAGGATTTGCCATGTCCTTAGTAGTAGTAGGATCTTCTACTCTATGGATTAATTTTCAACTGCTCCAAAAAGACTTAAGAGGTCAGGTAGAGAAACGAGCGCAGTCAATTGCCCGTGGTTTAGAGTTCGGCACGGAAGGTTTAATTGAATATGGAAATATCAATATCTTGAAGCGCATGGTGCAGAACTATGAAACCTTGCCAACTGTAATTGAAATCGATATCATCGCTCCTGACAACAACTCAATTATTACTGATACTATCAATGGTAGTAATCAGAAAATGCGCTACAGAGAAGCTCATCCTGAGTTAATTCCTTACTTTGATGAGTCCGCTAAGAATGGTTTAGAGTTAAAGGTAGAAACTGTAATTAATAATAAACCAGCTCTTATTCATATCCTGCCTTTTAGTAGTAGTTTGTTCAGAAATATAGATCCCAAATATACGAATAAACGTGGGCTTGTAATTGTTGCCGTTGATTTAGAAGAAATCCGAAAAGATATTTGGGGGATTTTTATTACCACCACAATGATGATGGTTGGCGGGACTTCTGCAATTTTGGTTTTGATGATCGTCCTAACTCATATATATGCATTAAATCCCTTAAAGATACTAACTACTGCCATTAGTCAAAGTAAAACCACAGGTAGTATTGATTTAAAAAAGTCTTTGCCATCTAATGAAATTAATTATTTGGCTGAAACTCTGATAAAAGCGATCGCGCAAATCCACGAGTTTGAGAACTCTAAGAATGAAGAGTTACGTCAAATCAATCAGGAACTAGAACAGTTAAGTGAGTCGTTGGAAATGAAGGTTATTGATCGAACGATTGAACTAACTAATATGAACGCTGAGCTGAAACAAGCACAGGAAAATGCTTTGCAAGCCAGTAAAGCTAAAAGTTTGTTTTTAGCAAATATGAGTCATGAATTAAGAACTCCTTTAAACGCTATTTTAGGATTTACTCAACTAATTTTAGAAACAAGCGATGTCTCAGAAGAATCAAGAGAACAATTGCAAATCATTAATCATAGTGGTGAGCATTTATTAAACTTAATTAATAATATCTTAGTAATTTCTAGGATTGAGTCAGCTAAACAAGAGTTAAATTTAGAAATCTTTGATATTAATAATTTACTAACTTGGGTTAGAGAAATTGTGGAGGTAAAATCTAGAGACAAAGGAATATCTTTAGTTGTCGAAAATCAGCTAGACGATAATATTTTAATTCAAACTGATGAATTAAAGTTGAGACAAATTTTAATAAATCTTTTGAGCAATGCCATTAAATTTACTCTTGAAGGTGGAGTGTATTTAAGAGTTTTCATGGACTCCAAAGATTTCCAACCAGATATTTACTTAACTCCAGATGGCAATCAGCAGTATCTCTACTTTGAAATTAAGGATACTGGTATTGGTATAGCTCCAGAAGATATTGAAAATATTTTTCAGCCATTTTTTCAGTCCAAGTCTGAGTATGGATATCGTGAAGGAACTGGCTTAGGACTATCGATTAGTAAGCAATTTGTTAACTTGATGGGAGGTGATATTACTGTATCGAGTAGCTTAGGTAGCGGTACAACCTTTAAGTTCTATGTTTTGGTTAATACAATTAACTCAGAATCTTCGTTAATTCCTACCGAAACTTTGGCGGATTTACAAATAAATAATAGGTTTATCCCTGAGATGCAAAATCCTTTTACCCAGCTAAATATACTCCTAGCTGAAGACAATAAATTCAATCAAATGATTACTCTCAAGATGCTTGAGCATCTTGGTCACAATGCTGATGTAGTTAATGATGGCTTGGAAGTATTAGAAAAGCTTAAACATCAGGATTATGACATCATTTTGATGGATATTCAAATGCCTAGGATGGATGGAATTGAGGCAACTAGACGTGTTCTCAATGACGGTTTTTATTCTAGAAAACCATTGATTATTGCTTTAACGGCAAGTGTAATGCAGGAAGATAAAGAAATTTGTCTATCGGCAGGAATGTACAGATTTGTAAGCAAGCCAGTTAAAATCGATATACTTCAAAGCATCTTAAAAGAAGCAAGTGAGCAAATCTCCACAACATGAGGGATATTTTAAGCGATCGCGAAAATATATCTGTTTTAAATAAGAGTTATGGCTTCGACACTTCGACAGGCTCTTTTAAATATTTAAAATTGCTATATTCCTTACGTTACATAATTTCTATAGCAAAGCAAGGTTTACTTAGGGCATAAACCAAGAAGATGAGTGGCGGCGCGAAGCGCTGTCACTCATCTTCTGGTTTTTTGATTTGTACTAGCTAACTCTTGCTTTGCTATAAATGATTTAGGACTGCTGCAACAAGATAATTTGTTGCTTCCTTAGCGATCGCACATCATCTAAATTTGTCTCAACTGACTCTAAGATCTGAGCAACAGACTTATTTTGATTGTCAGCGCAAGCAAGTAAAAACTTCCATTCGGCATCACTGATTCTGGCTAATTGATAGTTGTAATCAAAGAAGTTTGGACTGTCCTGCCAGCCATAAATGCAGGGACTGGGCTCAGGAATCGCTGCTAGGAGTTCTTCATCATTTGCCCAAGTTTGTCTAGTAACTGGTGGCTTAGCTAAGAAGAACTCGTAATGGGAAATGGTATGGGGATCAAGCACTTCTAGTAATCGATAGCGATCGCGCTCAGATAAATTTTTCGCTCGCTCAACTAAATCTGGAGCCTTGCCAATCAATCGATTTAGATCCCAAACTTGCGGATTAGAGAAGCCGAGAAATTCTAAACCTGAAGCATCAATTAACTCAAACAGAGTATTAACGTTGTAGTCAATCTCTTGGGGATGGACATACATATCCGCAAAGCAGGCATCTCGATAGTTCTCTGCCGCCCAACGATCTTCTTCTCGGCGGCGAAGACAGTTGGTTTCAGGCAAGTTCGCGAAGATTTCCCGTCCAACTTTGACACCATCAACATAATCGCCACGACGATCGCCCTGCAATAAAGCGATCGCTTTCTGCATTAAGCCAATTTCCCATCGTCCTAACTCACTATAGACAAAGATATGGAGTAACCCCCCAGCGGTGAGTTTATTGGCTAAAGCTTGGATGCCCCGAATAGGATCGGCAGTATGGTGCAAAACTCCCACTGAATTAATTAGATCAAATTCGCCTTCCAATTGATCAGCATCAAATAGACTTAACTGCTTAAATTCAACTCTATTGGCTCGCGATCGCCGACAACGTTCCTGAGCCACAGCGAGAGTCCCTTCGCTAAGATCAATGCCAATAACTGAGGCTTCAGGATTAAGATGAACAAGGTACTCCGTACTCACGCCCGATCCACAGCCTGCATCTAAAATCCGTATATTATTTTTCTTTGGTTTCTGACCTGTACAGAAACTATAGGCAGCTTGCCAATTCCAGCGCCAATTGTAGCCAGGAGGCGGTTCATCAAGTATGGGTTCAGGTGGAAAAGGATAGGTGTTATAGAGTTTGGCTACGGCTTCGCTAACTTTAGAATCGGACATGATGAGTCTGCTGATTGATAATTTTGAAACTTTAGACTTCCATTTTAACTACAAGTAGTTCAGCATAATTAAAACTTAAAAAGAAAGGTTGTTTCGCTCGCTAAGCGGGAAGAACAACCTTTCTTAGCTTTTAGGTTGCTTATACCTAGTTGCTTACATTTGTTTTGATTGGTGTTTAACTTGTGTGAAATGTTTGACCTTGTTGTAAATATATACACTAGGGATAGTGGCTTTTAGTTATGATCTGTAGGTAGTTGAGCATATATGGACTAAAAAACTAGGAGCCTACTTTGCTTGCGTAGCGAGCGAAATGAGTTATGGTTTTAGGTTTTAATTAAACTGAGCTACTTATTTAGTTATCAAAACTACGAACGGGAGTCTGTTGTTATCTCTAAGCGATCATTAAAGGCATCAGCATCGGGCATAAAACAAGCCAAAAAGCGGTTTGCTCAAAAGGGTTGGACTCAAGATTACCTTGCAGAGGAAGTGGGTCTCAAAACAAGGCAGCCAATTTGGCGATTTTTTGCAGGAAAACCAGTTGAGAGATTCACATTTTTTGAAATTTGTGAGAGGTTAGACTTGGAGTGGCAGGATATTGTAGTTAAGGACTCTCTAGAAGAAGATGAAGTCGCCAGTACTGACGATAAATTAGTAACTACTACTTCAGATAACTTGGCGAATATCTCGGCAATCTCCAGTCTTCCTGTCGGAGCTGATAATCGTCATTATGGACTAAATGAAAGCAGTCATTCCTATTGTGCTCAACGATCTGCTGAAATATTAAAGAAAGAACTCAAGGAATTGCGACTGATTACTTGCAATTTGGATAATGGTTGTTCTCTGGCTGCTATCCACAATGGCAAAATTATTGACACAGCTACTGGATTTACGCCTTTAGAGGGCTTGATGATTGACTACAGTTCAGGATCTGTTGATATTGAGGTTTTAAGTGAGATGATGCGAGGAGATCATAAAGATATTTCTTCTTCAAATCAAGAGACTGATGATCAAGGTTCAAGTGTAGTCAAGGTATCCGATGAACCGAAATCCGTAGGCTCAGCTATTGATACTGACAACTCTAGGGCTAAGCAAGCTTTGGATATTTATATTCATCGTTTGCGATCGTGCCTTGGTTCCATGCTAATGAGTCTCGGGGGAATGGATGCAATTGTGTTTACGTCTGAAGTAAGTGAGAGCTCAGAAATCATTCGGGAACTTGTTTGCCAATCTTTAGGCTTTTTAGGATTAAAACTTGACTTGAAACAAAATCAAAATGATCCTGTAGATGAAGATATTGCTACTGCGACTTCTAAGGTGCGGGTATTAGTAGTTAATGCTCAAGATGCTACAGCCTAGACAGGGTTGCGGTGCTTTTGCGCCGTAACTATATCTAGGAGAAGAGTGAAAGCTGCTCACTTAGACTCTCAGGACTTTCTATCTCAATCTTGTCGATTAAATTTTCTATCCCTTTACGTTGATAAAGATTTATCTGTCTATGCCGAGAAAATCGAGACTTAATCGAGACATCTATATTGGTATCTGTTAAAAGCGATTCCACTCTGCTTAAAGGAAGCTGTAAGATTACACTTACATCTCTTGCAGACAGCCACTGCTGTCCAAACATATCCAAAATCTCCACATCAGGCGCAGTTTGGATTTGTGTCAATAGTTTTTCTAAAAGTAACCAGCAGGCGATCGCATCGGATTCAGCCCGATGTGATTTTCCTACATTAAAACCGAAATGCTTGACTAATTTTGGTAGCGATCGCGATTGCAAATTTGCGAGTAAAAGCCTTGATAGCTCGACAGTACAAAGTTGAGCAGAAGCCTTAAAATCAACTCCTAATCTGCGGTATTCAGCCTGTAGAAAAGAATAATCAAAACTGAGATTATGGGCGGTGAGGATACCAGTTTGTAACATTGGCAAGTAATTTGGTAGTACTTGCTCAATACCTTCAACACAATCCACCATATCTTGAGAAATGCCTGTAAACCTGACTATTTGTTCAGGGATCACGATTCGAGGATTGATTAAGTCTGTCAATATTTGGATGATTCCATCCTTGAGAGTTGCTTGCAGAACTGATATCTCGATAATGCGATCGCTATTTCCCACTGCACCAGTTGTTTCTAAGTCAACCACAGTAAATACTTCTGTACTAATCTGGCGGTAGTAAGCAAGAAGTTCAGTGGAACGTTTTGTGGTTGTTTTCATAGCAGGTTAAAAAACGATTCTTGATTTGATATAAGTGCAGGGCTTTGTGCCTATTAATCATAGCCTTAACCTAGATGCGAGTAGATGCGAGTAGCGGCGCGAAGCGCCGCTACTTGAAATTTAATTAGAAAGGTTCTGATACTTCAATTTTTGACTTGCCATTAACTCTCTCTGCACAGCTCTTTGAAGTCGCCTCTAACAGCTTAGCGGTGGGACCAAAAGTTGCGCCTTTGTAGAGTCGTTCGTATTCTCTTTGATAATGGGATGCCACAATTTCGTTTTGGATTACGACTAATACTTCGTCATTGGTATGGTTGGCGGCTTCAGACCAGTTGTGAGAACCAGTAATTACAGTATTGCGATCGAGAATGGCAAATTTGTGATGTAAAGTGTCGCCAGAGACTAGATTGGGAATTCCCACCGTGTTGATCGGTTGTTTCCAAGCACTACTCTTATTAGATTTGCAATCTTGAGTCGATCGCAAACCCCACATATCCAGAGTTGCTGAGTAATCTCGATAGGCAAATTGCGGTTCTACTAAACCCCGAATCTGTACCTTGTTGCGCTGACGTTCTTCTAGAATTGTGGAAATATACTCATCAGAATATACAAATAAAGCCAAATCTATGCTTTCTTTGGCTCCCGAAATTGCTGTCGCAATTAGTCCATTACTCGTTTGTTCTCTCGCGATAGTACGGGAATCGGGAGAGAATTTGATTCTAATTTGTGCTCCACCCACTAATAGATAATCAATCTTCCGAGGTGTTTTATTAGTTCCAAACGTACTATCTGTTTTCTTACCCATTCCATCCCCCCACATCAGATCAAACTCCTGTTTAAATCTAGTTGCTAGGTCTTTACTACTAATTCTTAATAGATTATTGGCGTTACCTCTAGTATCAGGATTATTGAAATCTCCATGAATGTCGCTCATCGTTAGGTTTGCCGAACCTAACAGAGTCACTTGGTTATCAACCACCATAAATTTATGGTGCATCAGTCCACTACCTTTTGATCCATCAGCCCTATCATCAATCCAATCAATACCCGCTTTTTTTATTAAGTACAGTCCATCGCGACGCTCTAGTTCAGTTTCGCTCAATCGACCGTCGCCATTAATATCAGCAAATTTTTGAAACTCTCTAAAACGTTCTAGCCCTCGTCGATCTAGCTTCTCTATATCGGCTGCTGAGAGTTCACCCCAAGCCCGACTATAGGCATTTTCCAAAATTAATCGAACTCTAACTCCTCTCAGTTTTGCTTCAACGATCGCACTCGCAATATTCGGCAACCGAAATTCCTGAACAGCAATGTCCAGACTAGACTGAGCCTGATTGATATTCTCAATCATTATTTTTTCTAAATTATCACCTAATCGCTCAATCTTGCGATAGGGATCTGTGTAACGCGATGATTGATTATGGTTAAAAAAAACCTGAATATCAGGATGCTGGGGTAAAGCAGGTAATAAGTCACCTTGACCTTGGCAACTACTGGTGACAAGACTAACTAAGACGAATAGACTGCACAGGAAGCTATCAGTTTTCCGTAAAGAATTTGATCTAGACTGATAGCGAGATCGCCATTGGGTCAAGGTAGCCATATGTGCAGAGCATCAAATTTTATATTTACTGATGCAAGTTTAGCGCTTTGCTAATTAATCCCCGCAAAGATTTAGGATAGCCTTGCAACTTAGGCTAAGACTTTACCTGATCGACCTTACCTTGGTTAACTGCTTGCATCAAGTATTCCAAGGCTTCATAGTCTAGGTCGTTTATATATCCTTGCTTTGATAGTTCACTGTTGATCATGGTCTCAATCTCAGGCGTGAGACGTTTGATTAATAGCGCTTGGCTGACCAGATCTCTAACAACACTTTTGGTGGTCATAACATTATTTTTACGATATCTACTCTTAATAGAATCGTTGAATATCAGGGTTAAAGTTGTGACTGACATTCGTATAGATGTATGACTCTCATCATCGAGGCATATGTCCTCTCTCTCAATAAATTAGTGATCTCCATCACAGGAGGCGATCGCTTGTCGAAATCTCAAGATTTCTAGAGAGCGATCGCCATGGACTGACTTGATATTTTCTTCACAACAGGCGATCGCAAATTCATCTAATTCTTCTGGCTCGATCCCAAACATATCGGCAAAAGTATCCTGTTCAACGCGACAAAATCGAGGACGTTCAGCATAGATCTGACATTGCCGATTTAGGTGATCAAAGTTAATACACCAGCCATCACTGCCTACCATGGACATATATTGCTGCATTTCTACATCAGTGAGGTACTCTGCTAGGTCTGGTCTTTCACTGGGTTCTAAATAACAACAAGCCCCACAACCACTAATACATTGCCAAGTTGTCATTTTTATTAATATTTCAATATATAAAATTATTCTACTCTCTTATTGAGGTTTTCAAGTGAGACTGTACATGGGGTTAACTATTTAAATATGGCGCAGCTTTGACGGGACATATTGACCCGATAGACGAGTGGCGGCGCGAAGCGCCGCCACTCGTCTATCGGATTTAAGAATAAAGCACCATAAAAGGTCTGGGGACACAAACCTCTGTAACTCACTAAGCTATTTAATAACTAAGTTTAAAATAAAAGTCTGGAGATAAGAAGTAATATGTTGCGTCTTTTAAATAGGTGGTTTCGTAAGTCAAAAACTGTTAATAATGAGCCAATAAATAAGGTCAGTTTAATTGTAATCATCCTGATTGATATTTTCATTTTGTCTAATGTATTTATAGGACTATCTGAAATTAGTATTTGGCATGTTAGCCCTTTTCAAGCCTATCCTTGCTATGGTGAGTGGCAAAATTATCAGAATAAAACTACAGGAGAAAGAGATTTTGAAATTATTAGTAATTCATTAAATAGTCAACTCAATAATGAATTAAGCAATCGTCAAAGCTTAAAACAAACCTATGTCGAAAATATTAGAGGCAATCTGGGCAACGTCTCTCAAACTTGTCTAAATTATGCTGACTATCAAGATCAGATCAATAATTCTCAGAATCAAGAGATCCTTAAAAATATCAATCAAGAGCAGTTAAGCATCGACAATCTTGGCAGAGCCAACGTATCGATTCGCGCTCAATATGACTCAACCTTGCTGGAAAAAATTGCTGAGCAACCCCAAAATCAGTCGATCAACCAAGTCTCTGCGGATAAAGCTAAAAAGCAACTAGACCAAAACAATCGCAAGATTGCGATCGCTGAGGCTAAGATTTCCACCGCAAAGCAAGAAATTATTTCCAAACCAGAATCACTTCGCTTGATCGCCTATTTACAGGATCAATCTGAGTTTCAATCCTTGAAGTCAAGTTACCAGCAAGCCTCATTCTGGTATCCTACTATTCAATTCTTATTTCAAGCGGGTTTTCTAGTTCCTTTAATACTTATTGCTTTATTTGTCCATCGATATGCTCAAAATAAACGATATGGACTTGTTTCATTAATTAGTTGGCATTTACTAGTTATTTTTCTGATCCCTCTACTACTTAAAATTTTAGAGTTCTTGCAAATTGGAATCATCTTTCAATTTTTGAGAAATGTTTTGAGTACACTTTTTGGAGGGCTATTTTTCTTAATTAACTATGTCTATATTTTTATAGTTCCTGTTGCTGGATTTGCAGTTATCAAGTTTTTTCAGCGATTTGTTTTTAATCCTAAAGCTCAAATAGCAAAAAAACTACAAAATTCTTGCTGTGTAAGTTGTGGCAAGAAAATTAGAAATCATGATATTTACTGTCCCCATTGTGGCTATCACCAATATGTTGAATGCCAAAATTGTCACGCCTCAACATATAGAGATCTCTCTTTTTGTAATCATTGTGGACACCCTCAAGATGAACTGCCAAACCAAAATCAGTAATAAGTAGTTAGGTGTAAGTAAACTAAAATCCGAGAAGATTGTTCCGCCCGCTACGCGGACAGAGCAACCTTTGGTTTTAGGTTTTAATTAAGCCAAGCTACTTAGCACCGCTCTCACTTATTTGATGGTTTCACAATGAGAATTGTTGATGGTTATGACGCTCTATTGCTATACCTGCATAGATGGGTTAGTATTTGCCATTATTAAGCACATTCAGATCTGCCGCCGCTATGGAAAACTGGGAGTTTTTGTTGCAACGCAAAGGTGACAAGTCCTGGTTGCCCTTGGAATCTCCGACAGTTGAGATTTTGGAGGGGCAGTATCGACTTGCGGCTCGCTCTGACTTGAACAATTTACCCGTAAGTATCGCGATCGCCTATCGTCCTTTAGCTGATGTACGATACGAGCCGCTTCAGCAAAAAATTGTTAAGAAGGTCAGTCATGACGGACTGCTGATCGTCATGCCTTACACTAATTTTGTGCCAGGGCTATGGCAGATTAGCTGTGCTGCAAAAGACCCAGAAACTGAAAACTCACTGGTAAGAGTAGTTAAGTTCGATGTAATTCCTGTTTCAGCAGATTCTTTCTCAGAATGGGCTTTCAATGACGCTGAAGAAAGCCAAGACGAACCGTCAGAAATATTAGCGGATGTCCATGTCAATGCTCTGGGTATGGCTCAATCGGAGCCAGTTCCCCTAAAGTTTAGTTCACCAATTCTGGATGTGGCTGAACAAAGATCAGCTGAACTCGTACAAACAATGTTTGACGAATTTGCCATATTTGGCACAGAGGAAGATGAGCAGGAAGAAGAATCTTCTGTGCCAAATATTCAGACTGATACAGTCTCTTCTGAGGGCTCAAGCGATGCCAATGCTGGTGATAGTGCCTTTACCTCAAACCAACCCAGATCTTTGTTAAGGCTTTCGCAGACTCAGTACTTAGTTAATGATGACAATTATTTAACTTTGAGCGGTGAAGCCTATACCAATGGAGAGATTGAGATTAGTCTCAAAGATCCGCAAACCCTTGAAGTTGTCGTAAATCAAAAACTGGCGATCGCCAAAACGATTGAGCGTCCTCCCAATGGAATCATTCCATTTCATTACAATATTTTAATTCCCCCACCATCAGAGATTCAAGTTTTGATTGGAGAAGTGCGAATTCTTCCTGAACAAGACTTTCAGCAGTATGGCGAGATGTTTATTATGCATCAAGCGATCGCTGTTTCTTACCCAGCGTCAAGAGTCCTACCTGAAATGATTAGGGAGGCTCAGAAGTATACTTTACAGGTCTCTACTGAGTCAACTTCTATTCCTTCTGAGCCTCTGCCGAAGGCTGCTCAAAATCTTCCCTCGGAAGATAAGCAAAATCCCCAACGAAATACAGTCCGAGAGGTAAAGCCAGCCAGTACTCTTAGTCTGCCTCCATTACCTTCTAAGAATCCTCAAGTAATTAGAGAACCCCTAGTTGCCGAACAACCTGCTAAATCTCTTTCATTGCCTCCGTTACCACCTTTACCAAATAGAGACAACAATCTCAATCCTATAGCCTATGAATACACGGGAGAAGAAGAACTACAAAGAATTGAGGAAGAGTTTGCTCTCATCGACTTTACTGAAGATGCACCCGCATCACTTGTAAGCGATCGCAATATTGATAGTAATGAAGAACCTGAGTTGCTTTACAGTTTTGAAGAAGACCTTCCCGCCAACTATGAAGCTTTACTAGAACAACACCGACTAGAAAGTACCGAAGAGCAAGGCAGTCAGCTACCAAATTTTAACGCCGCTCAGACTGCCCCCCGTAACTTTAGTAATCGATTTTTAAATAAATTACAAACCCTCTCCGCTGATGCGATCGCTGCCCAAAAGGCAAGCCAGCGCACTGAGGAGCTACTGTTAAATAAATTCTCCTCTGATGGAGATAGTGCATTAAATATTGATCAGAATAATCAAGAGGATTTAATAGGAGACTCCATTGATCTAGACTATCCTGAGCTGCCCCAACGAACGATCGCTGAGTCGAATAGCCTCGCAGAGTTGGACATTGAACTTGATGCTGAGCTTGATCGTCTCTTAGTTGCTGAACCTGACTTGATTTTGAATGAGTATGTTTGGGAAGAAACCATTGATCCCAATAGCTTTCCCACTCAAGGCGTGATGAGTCCCAACTCAACTGCTTTTAACTTGTCTGAAACAGCTAAAACTATTCGTAATCTGCAAGAATCGGTTCCCCCATCTTTACCTGAGCAGGAAGATATTCCTATACCTGAAATTATCATCCCTGCTGGTGAACTGATCTCAGGTACGCCGATGTTAGTGACAGTAAGGCTACCTGCGATCGCTCCTAAGTTTTTTGTAAAGTTTTGGATTAAGGATTTGCAAACAAGGATGATTGTTGATGGACCCCGTTGGTTGCTTGACTTTAGAGCGATCGCTGACACTCAGACTATTGAAACCCAGACCAATACAACGATTCCGCTTAGTAGTATCGATGTTGCTTTTGAGGCGATCGCGATCGAGGCTCAGACTCAGCGCGAAAGTCATAAAGTGAGGGTGATTCGGGCAGTGACACCTCCCAACTTAGCTCAAGAAAGTAGCTTAGAAAATTATTAAAAATAGATGGCGGCGCTTCGCGCCGCCATCTATTTTTGCAAGAGTTTAAGAAACCGTTTGATATCAAACAAAGAGATGGCTGTACTTATTTTTGTTAGGACATAAAACCCATAAGACGAGTGGCGGCGCATCGCGCCGCCGCTCGCTTCTTGGGTTTTGATTTTGTCCTAGTACAAGCTCTACACAAGCAGTAGCTTGGTATTATTGCGATAAAAAGTTAGTATGGTGCTAGTCAAAACTATAGCCAAGAGTTAGAACAACTATGCAACCCATCATTTTCCCTGGTTCGGCAGTACGTGTGATCAATGAAGGTGATACTTATTTTGGATTTCAAGGACAAGTACAGCGAGTCACTGACGGTCGTGTAGCCGTTATTTTTGGCGGTGGTAACTGGGAAAAAATAGTCTCATTCCGAGCATCGGAACTAGAACTGATCGATACGACTGTTAGCGCGAAAGCCAAGAAAAAATAATCGTGACAAATTTACCGAACCCAGAACAACCAATAGATAAGTCTCCGCTTAGCAGTAATAGCCAAGCGGGTTCTGCGGTAGTGAATTTTTTGATTCGCAGTGCAGTTTTAGGCATAAGCGCGATCGCTGGCGTTGGCATCGGCTTAGCGATCGCTATGTCTCGCCCCGACTTGATTTGGAAGCCATCATTAGACTTCTTAAATTACAAAAAACAACAATTTACCCTCTCATCGGACGCGTTGTTTGAAGCTAATAAATCAAGTATTCGTCCTGAAAGCTTTCGACTCCTTGATGAAGTTGCGGCGCAACTACCATTGGCTAAGGGCAAACGCATCCGCGTTAATGGGCATACCGATCTAGCTGTGGCGGGCGATCCATTGGCTCTGTCATACTTACGGGCGGCATCTGTTAAGGAATATCTTGCCAGACTACGCGGCGAAGAGAACTATTACTGGATGGTAGTGGGTTATGGTGTTAGTCAGCCCCTAACCGATCAAACTGGCGATCGCGTTGGCAAGAATAACCGCATCGAGATTTTTGTAGATGACTAGATATGCAAATCACCTTTCTTGGTACTAGCTCTGGTGTACCAACGCGCGGACGCAATGTGTCGAGCGTGGCAGTACGTTTGCCTCAACGCGCCGAAGTTTGGCTGCTGGATTGTGGTGAAGCCACTCAACACCAACTACTGCGAAGTGATGTCAAAATTAGCCAAATCTCCAAAATTTTCATCACGCATATGCATGGTGATCACATTTTTGGCTTGCCAGGGCTGTTGGCTAGCTGTGGTATGGCGGGCAATGTCAGCCATATTGATATCTATGGACCCTCTGGCTTGGGGGAATATCTTGATGCTTGTTTGCGCTACAGCGAGACACGCCTCTCTTACTCCATCAAAGTCCATCGGGTCAAAGCTGGACTTGTCTGTGAAGATGCCGATTTTTATATGATGGCGGCTCCCCTCAAGCACAAAGTAACAGCTCACGGCTATCGCTTAGTAGAACGCGATCGTGCTGGTAAGTTTGATGTCGATAAGGCGATCGCCATGAATATTCCCGCAGGTCCAATCTTTGGAGAGTTAAAGCAGGGAAAGACAGTGACTCTACCCGACGGTCGTCAAGTTGATGGCAAACAATTTTGTGGTGCTCCCTTAATTGGTCGCAAGATTGCCTATTGTACTGACACGATTTTTTGTGACAGCTCGGTGGAGCTTGCCCAAAATGCCGACGTGCTGATCCATGAATCAACTTTTGCCCATCAAGACTCAGAGATGGCATTTCAGCGCTTACACTCCACGAGTACAATGGCGGCTCAAGTGGCTTTGTTAGCCAATGTCAAGCAACTAATCATGACCCATTTTAGCCCTCGCTATGCCCCAGGGAACCCCATCCTTTTAGAAGACTTAGTTAAAGAAGCCAGAATGATCTTTGCTAATACGATTCCTGCCCATGACTTTTTGACCTACGAAATCGCGCCCAGCGCTTTTCGCTCAAACCCAAACCAAGAAAAAACTTAAAAACGTTGCAAAGCAACGTTTTTAAGTTTTTTCTTTTGGTTCGTTTGATTGATGATTGCTGTAGTAAACAGCAAAGCCAAAAAGAAGGGACAGCGCAAAGCGCTGTCCCTTCTTTTTGGCTTTGCATGAAACTATGTCAAAATGTAAGTAATTCATATATAGGCTTAGATTTACAAGCTGATTAGTAATGTCTGCAATTTCTATCAAAGTTCCCAAACAAAAAGTCAAAAATCCTCCCCTAGATGTGCATACTCTAGGCGATCGCGTATTACGTCAACCTGCCAAGCGCATTAGCAAAGTTAACGATGAAATTCGTCAGATCGTTGTCGATATGCTGCAAACCATGTATAGCAACGATGGCATTGGCTTAGCTGCGCCGCAAGTGGGCATTAACAAGCAACTATTGGTGATTGACATTGAACTCAAAGACGAGTCTAAGCCACCCCTAGTAATGATTAATCCCGAAATTAAGTCCTCAGGTGGCGATCTTGTCAATGGAGAAGAAGGTTGTCTGAGTATTCCTGAAGTGTTTTTAGATGTTGTCCGTCCTGATCGGGTGGAAGTAACCTACCGTGATGAAGATGGAAGACCAAAGCATTTAATCGCTGATGGTTTGCTGGCGCGGGTAATTCAGCATGAAATGGATCATTTGAATGGAGTTCTATTTGTCGATCGCGTTAAAAATGCGATCGCCTTAAATAAAGAATTATCTGCCCATGGCTTTGCTACTAAAGATGTCCAAGCAATTAAATAAACAGAGAAATGCTGCGCGGAGCGCAGCATTTCTCTAGTTGAGAATAATTTATGTTGATTCAAAAACTACTTGACTGTCCAGAGTTTATCGCTGGTGACTCAACGATCTTGCGGGAGCTACTGCACCCAGACAAGCAGGATATAGACTTACGCTATAGCCTTGCCCATGCAATTTTACCCGTTGGTGAAACTTCTCAATTACATTCCTTAACCACTTCTGAGGTGTATTACATTCTCAGTGGTAGAGGAGAGATGTATATCGATGATGAAGTGCGAGAAATTACTTCTGGTGATGCGGTATATATTCCACCAAATGCTAAGCAAGCGCTGAAAAATATTGGTGATGAGCCAATAGTATTTATCTGTATTGTTGATCCCGCATGGCGGAAAGAAGACGAAACAGTTTATTAAATAAGGGCAGCGCTTCGCGCTGCCCTTGTTCTTTTTGGGATTACCAAATTTTCCAGTCATTCCAATCAAGATTGAAAATGGAAGTATTGGGAAAAGCCGTGGGATTTTGATTTTGATTGAGCTTTTGCTGTAACTCAATTAGCTTAGGGCTAACCCTTGGTAAGCTCTCTACTAATTGATAAGGAAGTAACCCTTCAGATAGGGCAAAGCTGGCGGTAGTAGCGGCGGCAGCTCCCACTGACCACTCATAGGAGTGGACGCGATAGCCTGCGGCGACGATGTAACTGAAGGCGATATTTTTGCCAGAAACGATCAGATTATCAATTTTTTGAGGGATCAGCGATCGCAAAGGAATCTGTCCAGGATAGGCGGGACTGTGACCATTACGCACTCCTTCGCGTTCGGTATTGCCAGCTTTTTCCACGGGATATTCGCTCAAACATGGATGAAAATCTAGGTAGTACTGAGCAATGCCCACCGCATCAGGATAGATTGTAGAACGGGTGCGGCGGATGATTTCGGCAGGTGGCGTATCGTTCCTAATAGCGGAGGCTGTGCCGATACCTGCGATCGCCCTCCATAGATGACGATACTTCTGCTCAGGTAGATTGTTTTGATAGAACTCAGAACCAAAATCCACCTGTGACACATCCACCTCTGACATTGTGAATCCATCGGGATAACCATAGGAAGGGCGACCGATGATTCTTCGGGATTCACGAATATAGGGATATTTGGAAAGTCCATGTTCTGTTCCCATGGGGGAATCTACACCTGTAAGTAAGCGATGGTTGGGAAATGGCTTTTTCCATCCAGTTGTTTGTTGGGAATCGGTAGTACCTGCGACCAGCCAGTAATAGAACCCAAGGGCGATTTCTTCGCCACTTTTGAGGGTTTCTTGACGCAATCCGCCCATCCATCCCTGTGGAGCTAGCTGTCCCATTTGCTGCAATTGATCACGAGAATAGATCAGGTTATCGCGATCGGTGCCTGGTCGATAGTCATTACCCCATACCCAATTTTGCATGGAGATGTCGCCCGCCTTCATCGGCGAAACCCCAAAAGCATTTTTCTTTTTGTTAGTATCATTTCCGTCTGGGGCACTCCAGATGCGGCGATAGGTAAAAATAGTGTCAAAGTTGGCAAGATTGGGCTTGGGGTCAGAGCCGTAATAGGGCAAGTAGCGATCGTAAAAGTCGGGCTTAGTCTGGGGCTGCGGTTCCGCAGTTTGTTCCATCGCAAAGGTATAGGTAAACCCTTGCGTGCAGTATGGATCGTTTTCGATCACAGGTGAAGAAGGATTGAGATGCGATCGCGGATCGATACCCAAACGATAGGGAACATCAGCAAGGGCAATTATTTCACCCGTTTCTGTGGAGTCAATGACAAACCAATCACTAGAGCTTTGTCCACTAGTATTTTGCCTCGGCAATGGCTCAAACCGAATTACTTCTTTAGTTAGTCTTGCCGAATCTTCGTAACGATAGGCATCTTCGATGATTGTGGATAGTAATGAAGAACTTAGGGGAGGGGTATTGGGTGCAGGGCGATGTTGAATGGCGATCGCTCGGTTAATTAACTTACCATCGGCACTCATTTCCAGTTCCTTAATTACGGTATTGGGGAACCATTTCAGTTTACCTTTACCTTTCTTTTCTGCATCCTGAAGCATCTCTACCAAAATCCCCTGAGCTGTATTGGGAATGAAGCAGGAAACACTCACCCAACAGTCACCCGCATTTAACTTGCCATACTCACGCCCAATTCGCTTCCGAAAGTCGGTATAGCCCTGTGGGAAAAACCACAAATTACGTTGTTTTTTAGCTTCATCAAGAGCCGATGTTCCCTGCGCCGTTATTTGCCCACCAACCCAATCTGTGATTTCGGTTAGGCAAACCGTGCGTCCTGCCAGTAAGCCCTCATAGGCGGCGGCTGTCCCTGCGACACCACCGCCCACAATTAGCATTTCACAGGCTTCTTCGCGGTTTGGGCTAGACTTTGGATTTTGAGCGATCGCGCTATCAGTAAGCAACCATAAACCCAACGCGATCATAACTAAATAGAATCGCTTACCCGCCAAAGGCAGGGAAGCTACACAAGACATTGCCATTTGATTAATTCTCAACTTCATCTTCAATTCCTAATTCTCGTAAACGTTGTGCTAAGCGATCAGCGCGTTGTTTTTCTAGTTGTAACTGCTCTGAGGCATCCTTGAGACTCGTAAACTTTCTTCCATCGGGGAAATATAGTTCCAACTGCTGACCACTCATGTCAAAGCGAATGCCCAATCGAGGACTAATCCAGTCATCGATTGCCTCAATTACATCCAACTCATTACCGATGCGTTGCCAACCTGTTAAATCAATGCGAGTAGGGTCGTATAGATAATATTCTTCAACACCATAGCGCTCATAAAACTTGAATTTTTTCGCCATCTCGCTGGCTCTATTCCCAGGGGAAAGAATTTCAAAAACCACTTGGGGAGCAATTCCATCCTCAACCCATTGCATATAAGAGCCTCGTCGCCCCTTCGGTCTGCCAATTACTACCATAGCATCAGGAGCCGTGCGAGTAGTATTGTCACCTTCGATGGGATACCAGAGCAAGTCACCTGCTACAAACACATTGGCATCATTAGCAAAGAGACATTCTAAATTCTCTTTGATCATTACGATCCAATCAAACTGTTCTGTATTGTTGCTCATCGGCTGCCCGTCGTCATCTGGATAAATGATTTTTTGCGAAGGTGGCATTTGTAAAATCATGGTGCGCCCTCAAGTAGGTCTTGAAATCAGTATATAACTTTCGCCGCCCACAGTGCTTTGCGCTAAAAGCGAACCCCCAGAATAATTTCAAGAGAGTTAATTCGCAACTCTCTTGAAATTATTCTGGCTGTAAGAGTTAAGTGGCGGCACATCGCGCCGCTACCTAACTCTTACAGCACCTTGTTTACCTCGCCTTAAACTTAGAAAGATAAGATTGTGTTAAGAAATAATTATTCAAAGTTTACAGATGACTATCAAACGCAGAGAATTTTTGACTTTTTTAGGTGGAATTAGTGGTGCGATGCTGTTTGATGTCATGCCACGCGATCGCACTTCCCGCTTTTCATTGCCCTTTCTCGAATCCGATGAGGCTCTAGCGGCTCCACTTTCAAGTTTGAGCTTTAAACCAGTCAAAGGAACGATGCCACTGTTTACTGATTCGATCGCTCCAGCAAAACAAATAGAAGCTTATCGTAATTTTGAAGTTGTTGATGATCTAGTTCTGCCTGAAGGCTTTACCTATCAGGTAATTGCGGCTTGGGGCGATCGGGTTGGTGATTCCCGATTTGGCTATAACAATGACTATCTGTCACTAGTTGAAACTAGCGCAAATGAAGGCTACTTAACCGTTAATTTTGAATATATCAGCAGCATTCCTTGGGAAGAATCTTACAGCCAAGTAATTGGCAAGTCTTTACCCTTCAAAGAAGTTGCCGATGAGCTAAGAACCTTAGGTAGCAAAGATATTGATGCTTGGGCTTTGGTCGATGCGAATCCTCTCAAGGATAAGATTAAGGAGATCGCCAAGGAAGCCCTAATCGATCTTGGCATTGGAGTTATCTCCTTAAAACGGAATCCTAACGGCACATGGGAACGGACTTACTCTCAAGCCGATCGCCGCATTACGGGTATCTCAGGATTAGAGGATGGACGCTACCTCAAGTCAACGGGACCTGCTGTAGATATTTTCCGCAAGACCGAGGGCTTAGGATATACAGACAAATTAGGCGATCGCATTATTGGCACATTTAACAACTGTGCTGGTGGCACTAGCCCTTGGGGAACCGTATTTAGTGCTGAAGAGAACTTTCAAAACTTTGTGCCTGAACCTGTGATGGCGGATGGCACTTCCTTTGACCCCAGCAAGAAGAAGTTTAGCAAAGATGATGGGGAGCTAAATGGAGTTGGCAATCCCTTTGGAATGGCTGGCAATAAGTACGGCTGGATGGTGGAAGTTGATCCTGCCAATCCTGATGACTATGGAACTAAGCATACATGGCTAGGACGCTTTCGCCATGAAGCGGTCGGGATTCGTGCCGAAGCGGATAAGCCTTTGGTTTTCTATTCAGGTTGCGATCGCCGAGGTGGGCATCTCTATAAATTTGTCAGCAAAGGAATTGTGAAAAATGTCGCAGACAAGGGCAATTCCAAATTGTTAGAATCGGGAATGCTTTACGCCGCCAAATTTAACGCCGATGGGACTGGGAAATGGATTGCTTTGCGAACTAGTACTATCGTAAATCCTGATCAACCTGAAATCCATGCGGGTAAGATGATTCCTTTGCCACAGCGTCCAGAGGGTGGTGTTTTTAAGGCAACGACATCTGAAGAAATTAGCGAATTTAAGTCTCGGTTCAAGACTTTGGGAGATCTCTATGTAGGGAGCGATCGCGAAAAGCAAGGCGCTATCCTGATTGATGCTCATTTCGCCGCTAATGCTGCGGGGGCGACCTGTACCGCTCGTCCTGAAGATACCAAAGTCGCTCCCGATGGTTCACTTTTTGTTACTTATACATCAGGTGCGCCCAGTGGAGAAGATGGTAGCCCTGACCTTCGCATCTTTAAAGGGAACGATGGCAAAGCTTTTGAGTATGGCTGGATTATGCGTCTCAATGAGCAGGAAAACCAGCCTGATGCCATGACTTTTAAGTGGTCATTAATCGCCACAGGTGGAGAACCTGCTGATGGCGGTTTAGGCTTTGCCAATCCTGATAACATCGCGATCGACAGTGGTGGCAATCTGTGGATGGTCACGGATATTTCAACTGACAAGTACAATCTCGCTATTCCCAGTCGTGTCGATGCTTCAGGCAAGCCCGTCAGTCAATCCAACTTGCGAGGGCTTTTTGGCAATAGTTCCATTTGGTACTTGCCCACTTCTGGCGCAGACATTGGCAAAGCATTTCTGTTTGGTTTTGGCCCAATGGAATGTGAAACCACGGGACCTTGGTTCACTCTCGACCAAAAGACACTATTTCTATCAATCCAACATCCTGGGGAAGTGAGAGGTATTCGCAAAGATATGGCGTTTGAGTCGCGCCAGTTCGCCATCAAAACTACCGATGGCAAAGAATTCATGCAAACTCGCAAGGTTCCCCTTGGTTCCAACTGGCCATCACGCCAGCCCAACGATCCACCCAAATCTGCGGTAGTCGCTATCCGCAAGATTAGCAATTTTGGATAGTGCAGTCTTGTAGCTATAAAAAGCGGTGCGTGGCAAAGCCACGCACCGCTTTTTATAGAAGAGTGGCAGCGCATCGCGCCATCACTCTTTATGTGAGTTTAGCCCACTTTGACCTTAAGAACGATGTCGTTATAGTCAAAGTCACCGCCACTTGGTAAATCTTCAAAACCGAAGGTATTATCACCAAGCAAACGAATGTGATCCACATTGCCAGGATTTGCTCCGAGATAAGCGAAGTAAGCTTGGCTAACCTGACCACTCAAGAACTGAGCAGCAGTTCCATTACTAATCAGGAATGGAGCAAAAATGCTTCCACCAGCAAGAACCTTGTCATTAAAAGTCGCAGTTCCTTGATTGGCTACACTGAGGTCAATCGATTGAATCCGATTTTCGATCGCAGCTCTAGCATAACCACTTTGCCCAGGAGTGAAGTCGATTACGCCATCTCCATTGACATCAATGCCACCGTCAACATTAGCCACACGGTAGAAGCCAACAAAGTTGTTAAAGGCGGCTTCACGGTTGACGGTGAAGTCAACACTTACATTGCCACCTAAAGAACGCAAGTCGAGTACTTCGCCTTGCTTGTTGTCTTGAAGCCCACCACCCAGAGACTTAGTAACTGTGGACGCGATCGCGTTAACCACAAAGCCTTCAAAGTTAATCCTAAAGCTACTTGATGTGACATTCGAGATTAAAGTCGTAGTTGTAGTTGAGAAAATGATTTCTCTAGACTTTCCAAACAAAATGTCATCGGCAGTACCATTCTTGATAATCGCAAAGCCGAGTTTGGCATTTTTGGAAAATCCAAGAGTCCTCGAATCGTTATCATCACCGTCATCGTCTTTATCATCATCGTCATTAAAGCCAAAGCCATTAGGACGGTTGCTGATTAAAGATGAAATGACACGACCGCGATTGGTCTCTAGGAGTGATTTGAGATTAGGAGCAGTTCCCGATCCGTCAATTTCAAATACCACCAGCTCATTAACTGTGGAACTTACATTAACGCTGGTAATGTTAAAGACAATCTGGGTGAGGGCAGAGCTACCTGTAAATTCAATCACCCCAGGAGTATTTTGGGTGAAACCTGTAGTCGTGAAAATACCATCGTTGCGAACGCTGAGGTTCTGGATGCGAGTGTCTTGCGCTGGTCTGACATCAGCCGCATTGAAAGGAATGTCATCAAAGCGATCGCCCAAGAATTCAGCGAGCGCATCTTGTTCAGAGCCAGTAGCTGCAAAGGTAAACTTACCAGCATCAAGGGTCGGCGCTGCGTCAACTACGCCATTGAGGTTAACATCAACGGTTTCAGGACGGAGGTCAACACGTTTGGCTCGTTCTGCGTTTTCCTTAACAAATACAGGGAAGGGATAGCGATCGCCCCCAAGAGCATTAGCAGGAGTCTGTGCAGCAGTACCAGCTAAGAAGTTAAGTGTGACTGTACGGAAGGTACGATTAACGTCGCCAACTAGTACGCCGTTTTTAACCACAGTATCAAGTAGGGAACCGTCCTCATTGAGAACCACAAGGTTTTGAATACGTTGACCTTCTTGGGTAATTGCTCCAGTTGCTGTGTCAAAGGCGATTGCTTGCTTGGTTGGATCAAAGCTGAAAGAAATACCGCCAACCTGTGGAAACTGTCCTGGAGTTGCGCCTGGGCGAGTACCTGCTACTGCGTGCTCAATCACCCAGCGCAATTGCTGAGCAGTGAGGGTAATCAAGGTCAATCCATTATTGAATCGTAGAGAATTTTCTAGATCCAACTGAGAAATGTCACCTTCTTCCTTATTTGGAGCGAGGGGATTGGGCTGAGGAGGAAGAGTTTCGACATCATCTGCATCTGTTGATCCAGCAGGAACCGATATAGCTCCAATATTGTCACGAATGCCACCACCATTTTTAATGGAAATAGTAACGGTCGGGTCAATCTTCTTAGCTAGGGCAAGGTTAGCGTCAGCCGTCAAGTTACCAAAGTTGGTTTCTTGAGTACGGACATCGCCACGAGTTCCATTTAGGAATACGCTCGTTTTCCCAAGGATTACATTGTCCTTAGATGCGATTACATCGCGGATACCATCAACGATCGCGACAACGTTAGTATTAGCCTTTTCGCGAGCGCTAACAGTCTCACCATAGACGCGATTAACGCCTGCGGCATCAGTGGCATAAGCACCATTAATGGTCGAATTAAGCTTATCGGTAAGCAGTACACCATCATTATCGAATTCTGTAACCAAGCGTCCAACGTACTTGTAGTTGCCATCAGTATTGACAACGAGAATTGGCTTGCCATCAGTACCCACTCTTAAGGTTGGGTAGTCACCTTGGTCGGTGTCACCTGCACGGAGTACATCGTTGTCATCTAGTAGACGGGTATTAGAACCACCACCGATGACGATATCGACATCTTTTAGACGAGGAGCAACTTGCTCACTTTCGATCGCAAACTGTTGGAAGTGAGATAACAGAACGATCTTATTAATGCCCTGAGCAGTTAGTAGATCAACAGTCTTTTGAATCTCGGCTGCCAAAGCTGCAAAATCATTGGGGTTGCCAGGGGTAACGATAGTCGCACCACTGGAGCTAATTGTTGGCAAGGTTGGAGTGGTTGCACCGACAATACCAATCTTTTGGTCGTCGGCTGTACCCATTACTCCATCAATACCAGCAACCGTAATAACGGTACTTTCTGCAATCTTGCCCTTGATCGTGCTGGCTTCAGCAACTGGATTGGTGGAGAAATCGGTAGTGGCAAAAGATCTGCCTGCGCCAGTTTCTGGTGAAAAGTCTAAATTGGAACTGAGGTAAGGGAATGCAGTACCAGGGTTGCCACTACCAGTCCGAATGATGCTAGCAACTTGGTTAAGCCCCAAGTCAAATTCGTGATTACCTAATGCAGAGGCTTGAACACCGATCGCATTGAGAATGCCAATGTCGCCACGTCCGAGGACTGGTGCTGAGCTAGTACCGAGTCCGCCAACGTTATTTAGTCTTGCATCACTAGAAGCATTGAAGAATGCTCCAGGAATGTAGTTGTCACCAGCGGAGAGAATTAGGGTGTTAGCTACAACGTTAGAAGGCAAGTCAGTAGCTGCTTTAAACTTATTGACGATTGCCGAGAAACCAAGGATGTTATCGAGGTCAGAAACACCTGCCTCAAAGTCTGCTCCATGGAGAATTTGGAGGGAGAAGTTAGTTTGTACGTTAAATACGCCCACGGTGTTGCTTCCTTCAGAAGCAGTAATCAGTAAAGGATTACCAGTGGGGCTGTCAGTAGCCGCCACAAAGGTTAAGCCCTCAACACGAGCATCTTCAGGGGTGTTGATGTACTGGACGAATGTTGGTGAAGTTGGGTTGGTTACGTCATAAACAATCACATCGCCAACACGTTCAAGCCCAACAAACGCGTAGGTGCGCCCATTGATCACGCCAGTAACAACGCCTTCAGGTTCGGGCCCCTTGTTGTCACTGCGACTATCGAAACCACTGGTTGTTCCTTCTGAGTTAAACAGCGTAGGAGCAAATTGTGCTGTGAGCTTTTCTAGCTGATCGCCACTGTCAAATACAATGTTGCCGCTAGCATCCAAAATTGAGAAGGAACGACCACCAAAAGCAACAATCTGATCAAAGTCGCCATCGCCATCTGTGTCACCTGATTTGTTGGTAACTGTCAGACGACCAAGATTTTGCGCTTGCTTCAGAACTGCTTCGTTAGGGAAAACAGTGTTGTCTAGGTCATAGCTACCACTGCTAACGCGAACTTCTTCGTTGTAAATTCCACCTTCACCTTGTCCAGTAATAATGCCACCCGCAGTTGGACGTACACGGGCATCTCCCTCATTGGCAATCACGTAGAAGGTGTTACCACCAGAAACAAAGCTAGAAATTGCGTCAGGTTGGTAAGCACTAAATATTGGCTGATTGACGATGTTGATTTTACCGCCACCGCCTGATGTCCCATCGACATCGCGATCGCTAGCGTCAATCCCGTTACTACCGCCAAAGCCATTATTAGCAAGGCTAAAGTCTTTTAAACCCAGAGGCTTGATGCTTGTGATTGTAGCTGTAGCGATATCTAGGAAGGCGATCGCATTAGCTTCTTGCAAAGTAACAGCCGCAGTCAAGCCATCGGCTGAAACGGCAATATATTCGGGTTCAACATCTTGGGCAACGGTTGTTGTTGTCCCAGTTGGTCCGCCGACTATTCTCAAACCATCAGCTCTAAGCTGAGTGATTTGGTCATTAAAACTGGCAAAACCAGCATCTTGAACTGTCGCCGCGATCGTGCCACCAGCCAAATTAAGGCTGTTAATCGAGATGACGCTAACAGAGCCAACAGGATCGTTAGAAAAATTTTCGTTAGGTTCACCCTCATTGGCAACCAATACCTTGGTTCCATCAGGGGTGAAGGTAAGCATATCGGGCAAGAAGCCAACTTCTACAGAGTTTAAAAATGCACCGTCAGCAGCCCTAAAGAAGCTGACTCTTCCTTTCTGAATGGTATTAGGAGCCGCAGTATCGCGTACATCGTAGGCGACAGCCACTAAGCCATTCTTGATGGCTACGCTGTTAGGTGAGATCGTCGTACCAGCAGCACTAGTAAAACCAGGTGCTAGTTCACCAACTTTAGCTAAAACACCTTTGTTGCTAACGGAGTAAATATCTACTTTACTTGCAGCAACAACGAAGAGTCTGTCGCTAGCAGGATCGAAAGCAGGAATTTCTGAGGCGGTATTGCTCGTAGCACTACCAACCTTGTTTAAAAATATTGACATGGAGGCTATTATTTCCTTCTCACTTCACCTCAATATTAGGAGCTGAATCTTAACTTCCCTAATAAGATCTAGATAAGTTCTGGTTAAGATTTGGTTAATAAAAGGATTGGATTTGCATTTTTTAGAACTTACATAAATGAACGATATGTAGGGGCAATTCATGAATTGCCCCTACATTAAAGTCGGGTTTTCAGGTTTAAATAGCAAAAATAGAACTAGTCCAAATGCTTGGTGAATAAAGCTTTGTGTCACTATTACTTAAGATTCGTCAATATCACTATAGATGAATAAAAATCGTAATTTCATCGCCAATAATCTGTTCAACATCAACAAAATTACCTGCGATAACCTCACCATTAACTATCATTTGTTTGATATCACTATGATTAATCACAGTTAGTATGAGAGTCTTGCCGCGAAACCTCCGCTTTGCCGTAAAACCTGACCATGCAACAGGAATCTTAGGATTGATATTCATGCCTCTAAATGCAGGCTGGAAGCCGAGAATGTAATCGATACCAATACGCAACATCCACACAGCCGTACCCGTTAGCCATGAATGGCTAGCCTGTCCTTGGGTCACGTGATCGGGGCTGGTCACATATTCAGGATATACATAGGGTTCCGTTTCAAAGCGATCGCATTTCGCATCAGTTGCCTGAGAAGAATTAATCGGCATCATGCGGCGGTAGATTTCCCACGCAAATTCGGTATCACCATTGAGAAGCGAGGCAAGTACAAACCAAGAAGAAGCATGGTTAAACACTGCACCATTCTCTTTCTTACCTGGAACACAACGACTAATTAAGCCGACCGTATCATCTATTTCTGTAAAAGATGGATCGACAATTTTCATTCCAAAGGGTGTAGCTAAATGTTCTCGACTACTGGTCAAGCATTTATCAGCACGATCCTTAGGAGCAAGTCCTGATATCACTGCCCACGACTGAGCATTCAGAAAGATTTTGCCTTGGCGATCTCTCGATACACCAATTGGTTCGCCATTATCGCGGAAAGCGCGTAAGTACCATTCACCATCCCAGCAAATGTCATTAGTGACTTTGCGTAAATGCTCATAAAAGGTTTGGAATCGCTCAACAGCAGCGCGATCGCCTTGCTGTTCACAAATTGGCAAAGATTTATCTAGTACATAGCCCAAAAAGAAAGCGCCCCAAGTGGTTTCGCCTTTGCCCTGTGAGCCAACATGGTCAAGGGTGTCATTCCAATCGCCTGTAAAAATGCGCGGCATTCCTCTTTCGCCTGTATTAGCGATCGCAAAATCTAGGGCTCTTACCAAATGCTCATAGACTGAGCCTTCACTATCATCATGATAGGGAACTACTTCTTCTAAGATCGAGAAGTCACCAGTCTCTTTGAGATATTCAACAATGCCAAAGGGAATCCACAGCGGTGTATCGGAATGGTTAGTGCGCTCGCCCGTATTGGTTAGCACAAAATAATTGTGTAAAGTGGAACCATCTTTAAATTGGAAGTTGAGCGCTTTAATCAATCTTTCGCGCACTCTCACAGGATCAACCATGACCACGCCGAGAATGTCTTGAAAGCGATCGCGCATTCCTGTCCCAAACAGCAATCCACCGTGATAATAGCCCGAATTTCGCGCCATATCGAAGGTGACAGCCGCTTGATACTGGTTCCAGACATTGATCATCGCGTTAAAAGCAGGATCGGGCGTTTGTACCTGCACGCAAGATAAATGTTGATCCCATTTCTGTTTGAGTTGTGCAAATTGGCGATCGATAGCTTCTAGAATCTTGCCCCCCTTTGCAAGGGGGGAAGGGGGGATCTCTTTCGCCGCAACTTCCAAAGTCACTGCAAAATCAATCGAACTATTTGCCGCTAGGCTAATCTTTGATTGCAAAGCCACCACAGGATCGCCAGCCGTAATCTCCGTATTCTGCATCACCCCTGTTTCCACAGCTACGGGATTTGCTTCTGATCGCCATCTACCGATGAAAGTGTCGAGACTACTATCGAAACCAGAAATTGGTAAACTTTGAGAAAAATAAACTTGATACTTCCAATCGATATTTGGTTGCTTAACTGATACGCCCTTATTCAGAACCCAATAACGTCGAGTTGCGACCAAAGCTTGCAGATCTTGATCAAAATGAATATCTGTGAAGTGCTTGTCATTTGGTTGATTGATTTGATCATTCAACGCATTCCCCATCAGCAATTCTAAAAAAGAATAAATTTCTAAATCTCGTGGCTGACCTGAGAGTTCTGTTAACTTTACGCGCCAAACTTCTGCATTCACATCATTGGGAACGAAGTAAGTAATTTCGCCGCGAATTCCATTAATCTCTGTCGTGATTTTGGTATATCCTTGACCGTGGCGACATTCGTAGAAGTCATATTTCAAGTCAATCGTAGGAGCCCAACTCAGTGACCAATACTTGCCTGTAGCGACATCCTTGACCATCACATAGCGTCCTGGACGATCCCAAGGCAGGCAGTTATAACGCATTCTGCTAATGCGGTTATCGCGTGGTGATTCTAGAAAGCTAAAGCCGCCGCCCGTATGGGAAATTAGCCCTGCATATTGGCTATTCCACATATAGTTAAACCAAGGGCGCGGGGTGCGCGGATCTGTAATCACAAATTCTCGATAATCTTCGGTGTAATAGCCATATTGGTTTGCGATCGCCACGATAAAAAATGTTCCTATAGTTGATGGTTATCAATTATTGAACCATAGACTGCCTTAAAACCAAAAAGCGAGTGGCGCTGCTTCGTACCGCCACTCGCTTTTTTACACATGGAGATAGCCTCTCAACTCTGTTGAGCAATCTCAGTATCATTTGTCATTACTAGTCCTCGATAAATTTGGGCGATCGCAAAGGTGAGATTGATGCTCTTTAGCTCGATCATGTCTCCTTCTTTGTAATTGATAATTATCCATTCGCCATTTTCTTTTTTATGATAGAGGTCTATCTCAATGCTAGTGGAACTAACTAATAAGTAGTCCTGTAATACAGGATTATTGGCATATAGTCGAAATTTTCCACCGCGATCATAAGCTTCGGTACTAGGCGATAAGACTTCAACGATTAGGGATGGATAGGTTATGTATTGAGTGCTGGTTTTGTCGCGATCGTCGCAGGTGACGCTGATATCGGGGTAAGTGTAATTTTCGGCGTTGACCATCTTAATCCGCAGGTCTGAGTTGCCGATGATGCAATTGCCAGTACCTAAGTGAGCATCAAACATAGTAATAAAGCGAATGGCAATCCTTGCATGATTAACGCTACCCCCACTCATGGCATAGACTTGACCTTCAATATACTCATGCTTGTGCAGTTGCTTTTCTTCCCAAGCAAAGTATTCTTTGGGAGTGAGTTGAGGGGAATTTTCTTTAGCCGCAATCATATTTTTCTATGGATGGGGGGATTTCTACTATTTGGCGTTGCAGAGGTGAGTATGAACCAAAGATTTGCTAAAAGCTAAGCATAAGATCCAGCAAAAGCTCTAATTTTTGGGATTTATACATCTCATACTTAAACCTGTAATGCTCAAAATTTTTAGGCTCTAATGTAATTATGGTGAGTTATTTACAACATGATTTTAAACGAGATCTGAGAAGTTAGCCCCACATAATTTTTGCCTGCCGACCTGTATCAGTCTGATATCATTATATTTATGACTGAGCCTCTACTACAAAATCCTGAAAAATTACAAGCAAGATTGAAAGAGATCCCCCTAGAAGCGGGAGTCTATTTCATGCGCGATCGCCTTGACGGAGTGATTTATATTGGCAAATCGAAGGCTTTGCGAAATCGGGTGCGATCTTACTTCCGTAGTAGTCAGGACTTGTCGCCACGCATCGCGATGATGGTGCAGTTGGTGCATGAGATTGAGTTTATTGTTACTGATTCGGAAGCGGAAGCACTTGCCCTAGAAGCCAACTTAATCAAGCAATATCAGCCTTACTATAACGTTCTCCTTAAAGATGACAAGAAATATCCTTACGTCTGCATCACATGGTCAGAGGACTATCCGCGCATTTTTATCACCCGTAAGCGGCGCATGGGTGGCACAAAAGACAAATATTATGGGCCTTATGTTGATGTTTTTAACCTCAAACGCACGTTAGGAATTATCAAACGCGCTTTTCCATTGCGGCAGCGTCCGATTCCCATTTTCAGAGATCGTCCTTGCCTGAATTACGATATGGGCTTATGCCCTGGTGTATGCCAACAAAAGATTTCCCCCCAAGAATATCGACAAACAATGCTCAAAGTGGCGATGATCTTTCAAGGTCGCTCTAGTGAGTTAGTGGAAACTTTTACCGAGAAGATGGAAGCGGCGGCGGAAAATCTAGAGTTTGAGAAGGCGGCAGATCTGCGCGATCGCATTCAGGTATTACAAAATCTTGGCGCAAATCAAAAGGTGTCGCTACCTGATGATACGGTCTCACGGGATGCGATCGCCCTTGCCTATGATGAGCAGCATACTTGCATTCAGCTATTCCAAATCAGGGCAGGGCGCTTGGTCGGGAGACTTGCCTTTGTGGCTGATAGTCAGAGCGATAGTCCCGAAGGAATCTTGCAAAGGACTCTGGAGGCGCATTATCAAAACTGCGATCCTGTGGAAATTCCCAATGAAATCCATACACAATTAGAATTACCTGAAATTGAGATTTTGCAAGCATGGCTCAGCGATCGCAAGGGACGTAAAGTCGCGATCGCGACACCACAGCGACAACTCAAAGCAGAACTCATTGAAATGGTTGAGCGCAACGCTCAGTATGAGTTAGCGCGAATTCAAAAACAAAGCGATCGTAATTTGCAAGGATTGGAAGATCTCGCCGAAATTCTCAATCTCGATAGTCTTCCCCATCGTATTGAGGGCTATGATATTTCTCACATTCAGGGTTCTGATGCCGTTGCTAGTCAAGTTGTGTTTATCGATGGCATTCCCGCTAAGCAACATTACCGCCATTACAAAATCCGTAATCCTGATATTCAAACTGGTCATTCCGATGACTTCGCTAGTTTAGCGGAAGTAATTGCGCGAAGATTCCGCAAGTATTCGGCATTTGAAGGCTCTTCCAATAGAACAGAGAACATTAACGGTGATGATTTTCCTGATTTGGTGATGATTGATGGCGGTAAGGGGCAGTTATCATCGGTGATGAAAATCATTGATAAATTAGGACTACGCGATCGCTTGACGGTGATTAGCTTAGCCAAAAAACGCGAGGAGATCTTTTTGCCAGAGCAATCGGAGCCATTGATTGGCGGCGATCCTGAGCGGGCAGGAGTACAAGTATTGCGGCGCTTGCGTGATGAAGCGCACCGTTTCGCGATTACTTTCCATCGCAAAAAACGTAGTCAAAGAATGCAGCGATCGCACCTCGATCAAATCAATGGTTTGGGTCATCATCGCCAAAAGATTCTCTTAGATAAGTTCCATTCTGTCGACTATATTCGCCAAGCAAGTGTGGAACAAATCGCCGAAACTGATGGTATTGGCAAAAAATTAGCTCAACATATTTACAATCACTTCCATCCTCAAAATGATTGATTAAGGTTAGATCAGTGATCGAGTGGACTGATTACACCCTTTCCACCCCGATTCAGTACATGGGTATAAATCATGGTCGTTTTCACATCTTTATGTCCTAGCAACTCTTGTACCGTGCGAATATCGTAGCCATTTTGTAGTAGATGCGTAGCAAAGCTATGGCGAAAGGTATGACATCCCACTCGTTTGTCGATCTTGGCTGACCTTACTGCTTGTTTTAGAGTTTTTTGCATTCCACTTTCGTGAAGATGATAGCGACACATTAATTCACTACGGGGAGCTTTAGCGATCGTGCTTGAAGGAAAGGTATATTGCCAAATCCATTCTTTAGCAGCATTGGGATATTTCTTGCCCAAAGCAAAGGGTAAATGCGCTTCACCATAGCCTCTGGCTAGATCCTGCTGATGAATCCGTTTAACAATCTGTAAATGTTCTTGAAGTTGATCTACAACATTGCGAGGTAGCATCGTGACTCGGCTTTCCATACCTTTGCTATCACGAACCATAATTTGCTGTTGAGTAAAGTCCAGATCTTTCACGCGCAATTGTAGAGCTTCATTTAACCGTAATCCCGAACCATAGAGCAACTTGGCAATAATTTGATAAACACCCGTAAGGTTATTTAAGATTTCTAAGGTTTCGGCAACAGTCAAAACCGTAGGTAAGTTACGAGGACGCTTTGCTCTCACTGCATCAAGATTCAGCCCTAACTCTAGTTCTAAGACTTCTCGATACAAGAACAAAATAGCGCTCAAAGCCTGATTTTGCGTTGATGCCGCCACGTTTTCATTGACTGCTAAGTGGGTTAAAAAAGAATTAACTTCATCGCCACCCATTTCACTGGGATGGCGCTTGTTGTGAAACAAGATAAATCTTCTGATCCATTGCACATAGGTTTCTTCGGTGCGGTAAGAGTAATGCTTAACCCGTATGCGATCTCTTACCCGATCCAAAAGTTTTCGAGGCGGTGGCTCAGTTTGCATAGTAAATGAAGCAGTAACTGATCTAAATAATACACGACCTTATCGGGCTAACATCCTAAACAGGCGATTAGGTAGAATTTTTCTGTATAACGTCCCGTATAGGTTGATTAGCCAGAATTTTTCCGTATAACATTCTACATAGGGGATATAGGCTGAAACTTGACTTTCAGCCTATATTCCCTATAGTCAGATTAGACAGAAATTTTCCGTTTAATACATAGTTGGGCAGCTTTACGTTAGCTATGAGGACAGCAGCCTGAAACTGATCTATGAAACAATAACAATAGCTGTCAACGAAGCAGAATTTAGATGATGACTGCACCTCCTAATCAATTTGACGCAATTAGTCCAACCGCAATGCTTGTGACTTATGCAAGGCAGTTCAGTGATATTCCATTTACAACCGAACTGGCTCAATTGATCAATATTCCAGAAGTGTTTGAGCAATTTGCGATTGAACGTCAAGAAGATATTCTTCTGCTAGCGGCTTTGTTTGAAGCCCGCTACAAAGCCGTTGACTGGGCGATCGCTCAATCCGAAAGTAAACAAATAGTTGAGTTAGCATCAGGTTTTCTTCCACGTGGGATGGTGATGTCGCAGAATTCAGACATGACTTTTGTTGAGAGTGATTTGCCTGCCATGATTCAACTCAAACAACGGTTAGTTGCTCAAATTATTGGAGAGCCTTCTAATCTATACTTTAAGGCGATTAATGCAGCCAGTCAGCCGAGCCAGTTACCCGTAGGTACGGATTATCTTCGAGAAAGTGAGCCAATCACTCTTCTATGCGAGGGGTTGTTACAGTATCTCACCATGTCAGAGAAGAGGCAGCTTTTTGCGAATATTCGAGAGATGCTCAAGCACTATGGAGGAGTTTGGATTACGCCCGATCTTGCAACGAAGCAAAGCCAATTGCAAATCGAGGAACACAGCACACCATCACAACGGTTGCATCAGTCTATTATCAACACAACAGGTAGATCTTTAGTAGACAACAGTTTTAATGACAGAGCAGAGATTAAACAGTTTATTTCTGAACAAGGATTCGAGGTTGAGGAATGCAGCTTACTTGATGTAGTGGATCGGTTGACTTGTTTAGAGATCCTGGGGGGTGATTCTGAAAACTTTGATTCTGTACTTGGAACAAGATATGTTTCTATGCTCACTTTAAAATAATGTCTGATAGAGAGATAAAACCATCAAGTATCCAGCCGCCCAACACTTCGCTGGAGCGGACAGTTGAGAAATCTTGGTGCTGAGTTTGAGGATGCCTGCTGCCGCTCAGCTTTGCCGTTAGACAGACAGTTCAACATCTAGCGGAGAGGTCACCATAAGTGCGAGACTTAGAAGAGGACAAAAAAAATTTTCCTTTGTGGTTCAAAATTTTAGTCAGTTTCTGGGCTATTGGCTTATTGGCAGCGAACATTTTACCCAGCTTTTTGAATTCACCTAACAAATCTAGAAACGCACGAGCAAAGGAGAATGTAGGCGTAGTGATTAATAGGCAGTTTGAGAACTACTACAAAACGGAGAGGTTCATTTCACCCGATGAGTTTAGATTCATAGGAGAGGATAGTTCCAACAGACATGAATATCAGATGTCGTTCAAAGGCGATGATATCTTCATTGTGACAGCAGCCGCCAAAGATGATGGTTTGTATAGTTTTACTGGTATCGTTTTTGTAAGCCGAGGTGTTGGTACATATGGTGTTTCTAAAGGAGTTTGTGTAACAACATTACCAGCTAGGACACCACCGCAGGTTGACCTCAAAAGGCACTCTTACTCCAGCGCCGATATGTGTCCTGTTGGTTCTGAACTTCTAAAATGATAGTGCGATCGCCAATAATGGAGCCATATTTTTGTTTTAAAGGAAGCAATCTATACAGAATGTTTTCTGATCAGTTATAATGCCAAATAAGGAAGCTATCAAGGATAATTTACAATCATGGCAGTGCGTCAACCCCGATATAGCAAAGAAGAATTTGCCCAACGTGGCGATTTAATTTATCAAACTCAAATACGTCCACAAGTCGAATTGGGTAATAAGGGCAAAATTGTAGCAATTGACCTTGAGACTGGAGACTTTGAGGTTGATGCGCGTGAAATAGCTGCTTGCAATAGGCTCGAAGCTCGTCACCCAGATGCTCAAATCTGGATTGTTCGAGTTGGTTCTCGCCACGTTCGCCGATTTGGTGGACGTACAAAGAGAGCCTTATGATCACTGGTATTGTTAATGCAGATTTTGAGGCAATTATCTCACTTTCGATATGTGACTCTGAAGGAAAGATTTACACACAAGATGCGATCGTTGATACAGGTTTTAATGGTTGGCTTTCATTGCCACCAGATCTGATTGATCGGCTAAATCTGAAATGGAAAAGACGAGGACGCGCTATTCTTGGAGATGGTAGCGAATGCGTTTTTAATGTCTATGAAGCAGTTGTAATTTGGGATGGAGATTATCTGGCAATACCAATTGATGAAGCTGATTCAGAACCTCTTGTTGGAATGTCATTGATGGAGGGCTATCAACTCACAGTTCAAGTATTTGAAGAAGGCAGCGTAGAAATCCGTAAAGTAAGTGCAGTCTAACACTGCGTTGGAGCCGACCTCTCAAACGTGATTTACAAGATTCAAAGATTGACTGTAGCGGCTCAACTAGACCGTTATGCAGCCTAAGCTACTGGTAGGAGTACAACTGAATTTTATCTTTTTGTCACTGGGTTTCAGTTGGCTGGAAATTGGTGTTTGAGATGATCACATTAAGTTAGGATATTTTAGAAAATTTTGAAGCCACAACAAATCAAGCAATGAAAGTTAGATCTGCTACCCTTGATGATGTAGCGGTCATTTTCTCATTCATTCAGAAGAAAGCAGAATTTGACCGAAACATTGGCGTTTTTTCTGGAATATAGCAGACTTCCGAAGACAAAATAAACAAAACACTTTTTGGGAAAATTCCTTTTTCTTACGTTTTGTTTGCAGAGGTTTCAGGGCTTGAGATCGGTTTTGCTTTATATGGATTCAGATGTTCATCATTTGCAGGTCAGCCAAGCATTTGGCTTGATGATTTATATGTAAATGAGGATTGGAAAAGTCAAGGTGCAGGAGAAGTATTAATGGATCATATTGCTCAAATTGCCAAGGAAAATGACTGTACCCATCTTGCTTGGAATGCCGATGCTCGAAATACTCGCGGGCTTAGCTTTTATCATCAATGCAAAAAAATCTTCTTATAGAAGTTCCATTCTGTCGAATATATTCGACAAGCGACTGTAGAACAAATTGCGGAAACTGATGGTATTGGCAAGAAATTAGCTCAACATATTTACAATCATTTTCATCCTCAAAATGATTGATCAATCGATAGTGATTTAGAGGTTTAACAAAGAAACTAAACTGGGCATAACGAGGGCTATCCCGCCGAAGGCGGGATAGCTAGCTGTAGTCATCTCACAAGACGAGTAGCGTCGCGTCACCTACTTATTTGCTGAGGCGCAAAACATAACCAATACCCCGCACAGTCTGAATAATACGACTAGATCCATTTGCTTCTAATTTTTGTCTGAGAGTACGCACATAGACCTCTATGACATTAGAGTCACCACCAAAGTCATAGCCCCATACTTTCTCTAGAATCTGGTTGCGGGTCATCACCTGCTGTGGATGAGTCATCAAATATTCCAAAAGCTCAAACTCTCTTACAGTAAGTTCAATTGCTCTTCCATCACGAAATATCTCACGGGTGCGATGATTTAAGCTTAAGTTATCAAATTCTAATATATCTCTATTATCATCTTGAGTGCGCCGCAAGTTGCTGCGAATTCTTGCTAGTAATTCTTCAATACTAAAAGGCTTAATCACATAATCATCAGCTCCAAAATCTAGCCCAGCTACGCGATCGCTAATTTCGTCTCTGGCAGTAACTAAAATAATAGGAACCTTACTACCAGTTGCCCGCAGTCGCCGACAGATTTCCACTCCTGACAAGCTCGGGATCATCCAGTCTAAAACTATCAAGTCAGGAAAATTTTGTCGTGCTTGAGTCAATCCATCTAGCCCATCATGAGCTATATTCACTTGATATCCTTCACTAGTCAATTCCATTTCAATAAATTGCGCTAGTTTAATATCATCTTCTACGAGAAGGATTTTGTTAGACATAGATTTATGACTACTGCGTTGCACGGTGTAATTAAAGACTCAAAAATAACTAAACTTAATCTTTTCCCTCTTTACTTCTAGATCACTAAACATTAAAGTTTATTACAGTTTGTAATAACACAAGAAAATTTTTAAGGATCTAGTGAATTTAACTTTGAACAGTGATATTAATAATTATGAATTATAAGTATTAAGTCATTGTGATTTACTTTTAAAAAGTTGATTAATTTTAGCTGAGTGTTCGCTGAGTGTATCTTTCAAATGAATTACTGGAAAAGTTTCTGCCTATTCATATTTAAGGCATCTAAGCGCGTTACGAGAAAACTTAATTATATAATTTTGACTTCTTTATTTCCAGTTCAAAGTCAAAAAGATCATGTAACTATACAAAGACGTACCCTAGAAGTTTTATCTTCTCTTAGTTATCGTACAGGTGAGCTAAAAGAATATCTAAAGTTAATTGCTAGTAGTGTAAGTGAACTGCTAGATTTGGATTGGACGGTAGTCACTTTATGTCAGGATGGATTTGAGAGGATTTTGGCTAGTTCAATTGACATGAACGGAGATTTTCAAGCCAGTTTGCATGGAACTATTACTGAGTTTGTAGTCAATTCTGGCAAGGGAATATACGTAAAGGATACTTCCATTGACAAAAGATATGGTGAACCGCCCGAAGGTTATTGTGCTTATTTGGGAGTGCCTTTACGTCTGCCGACAGGAATGATTATTGGTACTATTTGCTCTTTCCATCGGCAGCCGCGTGATTTTACAGATGAAGACATGAGATTAGTTGAGATTTTTGCTGAACGTGCGGCTACTGCAATTGATAACTATAATCTCTGCAAAGATCAACAGAAAATGATTCAACAGCTATATTCCGAAATTAGAGAACGCCAAGATGTTGAACTGGCTTTAAAGAAGAGTGAAGAACAACTTCGCCAAATTGCAGAAAACCTAGAACCATTGGTGTGGATGTATTCTCATGATGGTCAGCCAATATATATGAGTCCCATGTTTGAGAAAATGTGGGGTATTCCTGTCGAAGAGTGGTACAAGAACAGTAGGGTCTGCCTTGATGCCATTCATCCAGATGACCGTGCCTATGTATCAGAAGCTTTTACCAAGGTATTCACTCATAGCGGCAACTATAATCTTGAATATCGAATTATTCGTCCAGATGGAAATATAAGAATTATTCGCGATCGTGCTTTTCAGATTATCGATGATGCTGGCAAAATATACCGTGTCGCTGGAATTGCTGAGGATATTACTGAACGGCAACAGGAACAGGAGCGATCGCTTAGGGCGCTAGAACGGTTATCAGAGATTGGAGAGTTAGCGACAACCATTGTGCATGAGATTCGGAATCCGCTCACTACAGTACTGATGGGCTTAAACTTTTTTCAACGTATGGAGCTTCCTGAAAATGCCAAAAAGAGGTTAACTCTGTCATTACACGAAGCTGAACGCTTAAAGCGATTACTAAATGAAATCCTTTTGTATGCAAAGCAAGAAACATTCCACCCTACACCAGTGGATTTGAATGAAATAGCTATAGATGTCGTTGAAAATATCTCTACCAGTCAAGTTGCTATCGGTAAGCAAATTATTTTTGATCCATTACCTGAGCCTCTGATTGTACTTGGCGATCAAGATAAATTGCGACAGGTCATGATTAATTTGCTCCAAAATGCTTGTGAAGCTACTGAAATTGGTGGACAAATTTCTCTGTGCTTCTTGTCTCCAAATGAATCCAAACAGATATATATTCAATTCCAGAACTATGGCGACTTAATTCCCTCTGAATCTATACCAAAATTAACAAAACCATTCTTTACCACGAAGCCTTCTGGCAATGGTTTAGGATTAGCGATCGTCAAGAAAATTGTGGAAGTACATGGAGGCAGACTAGAAATTACATCAACTGAAGTATCTGGGACAGTAGTTAGTGTAATTTTGCCAATGCTCTAAAACTTTTATGTTAAAAGCCAAAAAAGAGGAGTGGCGGTGCACTGCGCCGCCACTCCTCTTTTGGGATACGAAAGCCGTATCACTAAAAAAGGCAAGAGAAGATAATGAATAACCTCTCTTGCCTTTCTTAAATTTTAAAATCACCTGTAAAGACTACAGGATGCCCCAGAAATGAAGTACACCTTGACCGCTGGTTAGTTCGATCGCCAAAGCAGCTACAAAACCAATCATTGCCAAGCGTCCATTCCAGTTTTCAGCACCAGATGTAAAGCCCCAGCTCCAAACGTTACGATTATCTTCAGACATGATTGCTTTCCTTGGTTAGTTAGTTAATCGACTAAATGAAATGTAACATTTATCTCAACAATCTGCAATCTTTCTTTACATTTTTACGCCTTTAGAGGCATCCCTAAACCAGAAATGATTTTGATAGTGCGGCTCGCCGCACTATCAAAATCATTTCTGGTTTTTAAGTAGCTAGTTATAAGTAAACTAAAAACCGAAGATGCTGTTCCGCCCGCTTAGCGGGCGGAACAGCATGTTTAGCCACTTACAACAGCGCACTGCGCTGTGCCTAGGCTATATTTTAGGTATTCTGCTGAGTGAAACCCTTCTAGAAATAGCTATGAAACCAATTGTTAGTCTCTTGCGTACTTCCACATACGATGTAGATTTATTGATGCAATCTTTGGAGACAGTACTTGCACCCCTAGGAGGTATGTCTAGTATCGTCAAAGCTGGCGATCGCGTTCTGCTCAAACCTAACTTACTCACAGGTTCTCGCCCTACCAAAGAATGTACGACTCGCCCTGAATTAGTTTACTGCGTTGCCAAAATGGTGCAGGAGGCTGGAGGTAAACCATTTTTGGGGGATAGCCCTGCTTTCGGTAGTGTTAAGGGGATTGCCAAGGCTAACGGACTACTGCCCCTTGCTGAAGAACTAGGGATTCCAATTGTTGAATTTCACGGTAAGCGCTACGAAACCCAAGGGGATGGCGAGCTGCAGCACCTGCGCCTGAGTAAAGAGGCGATGGATGCAGATGTGGTGATCAACCTGCCAAAAGTAAAGTCCCATATGCAACTGACCTTGACCTTGGGGGTAAAAAATCTATTTGGCTGTGTCCCTGGCAAAATGAAGGCTTGGTGGCACATGGAAGCAGGCAAAGATGTGGAAAGGTTTGCTCAGATGCTAGTGGAAACGGCGCGGACGATTAATCCTGAACTAACGATCCTTGATGGCATCATCGGTCATGAGGGTAATGGCCCTAGTGCAGGTGAGCCAAAAAATTTGGGTGTACTTGCGGCTTCCTGTGATGTGTTTGCCCTCGATCGCGTTATGGTGGATATTCTGGGTGTTCAGCCTGAAAACGTGCCGACGGTAGCTGCCGCGATCAGATCGGGACTATGCAAAGATCTAGAGGCGATCGAAATTGTGGGTGACAGGGTTTCTCAATTACAAATTTTTGATTGGCAGCTTCCTACGAATATGATGGCAATTGACTTTGGAATGCCAAGGGTCTTACGCTCAACGTTTAAACATCTCTATATCAAGTTCATCAAGGAACCGCTCAGCAACTATGCCCGCATTTAACAACCAGCCGCTAATCTTGGTCGTCGAAGATGCCCCAGACAATCAAGTTTTGGTGGAACAGGTGTTTCAAGATTCAGGATATCGCGTGACTTGCATCCAAGATGGTCAAGCCGCTTTGAATTGGTTAGAAACAAATCAACCTGATTTAATTTTGCTAGATCTATCTCTGCCAGAGATCGATGGTTGGGAAGTTGCTAGACAACTTAAGGCTTGCGATCGCACGGCAAAGATTCCAATTGTGGCGGTGACAGCCCATGCGATGAAGGGGGATCGGGAAGCTGCGATCGCGTCAGGTTGTGATGATTATCTGACAAAGCCACTGGATATTGATCTGCTCGAAGCCTGTGTCAAGCAATGGCTAGCCGCCGCTTAAATGTCAAATCAAGAACCAAATCAAGAAATGGCTACGCTATTTCTTGATTTCAAAACTCTTACTGGGTTTGGTTTTCAGTTCAGGTCAGTTCAGGTCAGTATAACTATACTTGCCTGAACTACTGATATAAAAAGCTTTGCAAGTAAACCTCAAAATCATGCAAAAAACGCGGTGAAGCCACGCTTTTCACGTAAGAATGGCAATAGCTATAAAGAGAAAGTTCACATTTGGCTTATAGCTTGAACTAAGATTTAAGTATGGTCTTGAAAACCATGACTGCTTTAACTGTTTTAAATATTTTAAATATTCTTACTTACTTCCCAGTGAATAGATGGTAGTGCGCGACTTTACCGCACATCACCAACTAAATACAAAGCGCTGTAACATTTGCCGATTTATTAATCTATAAAATTTAGGAAATCATTATTATGTCTGGTCGCGTTGGAGTAGTGCTTTTAAATCTAGGAGGTCCTGAAAAGTTAGAGGATGTCTACCTTTTCCTGTATAACCTGTTCGCCGATCCAGAAATCATCCGTCTGCCGATTCCATTCTTGCAAAAACCGATCGCCTCTTTGATTGCGGCAAGTCGTGCCCCCATCAGCCAAGAAAATTACGCCATGATTGGCGGCGGCTCACCTCTGCGGGTAATTACTGAGGAACAGGGTGAGAATATTGAAAATGCCTTGCAGCGCCGTGGCGTGGAAGCCAAAGTATATGTGGCAATGCGCTATTGGGAGCCATACACCGAAGAGGTGATCGCCCAAATCAAGCAGGATGGCATCACGAGACTGGTGGTATTGCCACTGTATCCCCAATATTCGATTAGCACGACTGGTTCTAGCATCAAGAAGCTTGAAGCTATTTGGGAAAGTGATCCAGAATTACAGAACATTGAGAAAATTACGATTCAGTCTTGGTATCACCGTTCTGGGTACATTCGTGCCATGAATGAATTGATCGATGGCAAGCTACAGGAATTTGCCGATCCTGAAAATGTGCATATTTTCTTCAGCGCCCACGGTGTGCCTGTGAAATATGTCACCAAGTACGGCGACCCCTATCAATCGGAAATGGAAAACTGTGTTGATGGAATTATGAAAGCGCTGCGCCGTGATTATGCCCATTACAATGCCCATACCCTCGCTTACCAAAGCCGTGTTGGTCCCGTTGAGTGGTTGCAGCCCTACACTGAAGAAGCAATTAAAAATCTCGCTAAACGCGGCGTAAAGGATCTTTTAGTCGTGCCGATTAGTTTTGTTTCTGAGCATATTGAAACCTTGCAAGAAATTGATATCGAATATCGCGAAGTTGCCGAAGAACATGGTATCCATAACTTTGGGCGTGTTCCTGCTCTAAACAGTCATCCGATTTTTATCAATGACCTTGCTGAGTTGATCGTGGAGTCATTAGGCTCAGTTAAGGCTAATGCCGTGACGGTCTAGATATTGCGGCGCACGCCGCAAATAATAAAGGCGGCGCATTGCGCCGCCTTTACTGTTAAACCCAAGAGAGAGTTGCGGTGCTTCGCGCCGCAACTCTCTCTTGGGTTTTCAAATAAAGAAATGGCGTAGCCATTTCCTTATTTGGTATTATTCGCGATAAATAGACATTACAAAGCTCATGGCAAATATCATTGATGGCAAAGCTCTTGCCAAAAAAATGCAACAGGCGATCGCTACCGAAGTCGCTCAGTTAGCGCCGAAGTATGGTCGCCCTCCAGGGCTAGCAGTGTTGATGGTAGGTGACAATCCCGCCAGTGCCGCCTATGTTAAAAATAAGGAAACAGCCTGCCAGCGGGTCGGGATTGCATCCTTTGGCAAGCATTTTCCGATGAATACGACGCAAGCTGAATTAGAACAAGTTATCGACGATTTAAATAATGACGATCGCGTGGATGGCATCCTGATTCAATTGCCGTTACCCGATCATCTAGATGCGATCGCCCTTTTAAATCGCCTTGATCCTGATAAAGACGCTGACGGTTTGCATCCCAATAATTTAGGGAGATTAGTACGGGGAGAGGAAGGGTTACGAAGTTGTACCCCTGCGGGAGTAATGGAGCTATTGGCAGAAGCAAAAATTGATTTGTCTGGCAAAAAAGCAGTAGTCGTGGGGCGGAGCATTCTGGTGGGTAAGCCGATCTCCTTGATGTTACTAGAAGCTAATGCCACCGTCACAGTCGCCCACTCGCGCACTCAAGATTTAGTCGCAGTGATTCGCGAAGCTGATATTTTAATTGCTGCGATCGGTAAGCCTGAAATGATTACTGCTGATATGGTCAAGCCTGATGCGGTGGTAATTGATGTAGGTATTAATCGCGTCACCGACGAAGCTGGAAAGTCAAAATTAGTTGGCGATGTGGATTTTGCAGGTATTAGCACTGTCGCTTCTCACCTTACGCCAGTGCCAGGGGGGGTGGGGCCGATGACCGTGACCATGTTGCTACACAATACAGTTTGGAGCTACAAACGCAAATTTCAGCTCGATTGAAGCGACGCTTCCATCGATTAGCAAGGGATGGCGCTTCGCGCCAACCCTTGCTTCTTGGCTTTTAAGTCAGCGCAAAGCGCTGTACTTGGTAAAAGCTCAGATAATTTTTTTGGACTTGCGATCGCAAGTCATTGATAATATACAAGTTGGAGTCACCGCGCCAAATATAGCCACCCATGCCTCAAACAGTTGCATTCAATCTAGATACTTACCTACGCGATCGCAAGCAAGAAGTTGAAGCTGCCCTCGATGCATCGATCGCTATTACCTATCCCGAAAAAATTTATGAATCCATGCGTTACTCGCTCATGGCTGGGGGCAAGCGCTTACGTCCCATCCTCTGTTTAGCAGCTTGTGAGCTACTAGGAGGCGATCGCGCCGTAGCCATGCCCACCGCCTGCGCGATGGAGATGGTGCATACCATGTCCCTCATCCATGACGACCTACCCGCAATGGATAATGACGACTTTAGGCGCGGCAAACTGACCAATCACAAAGTCTATGGTGATGATATTGCAATTTTGGCGGGGGATGCCTTACTTGCTTATGCCTTTGAGTTTATTGCCAAAGAAACAAAGGGAGTCGCAGCGGAACGGATATTACAAACAATTGCCAATCTGGGTAATGCTGTCGCCGCCACAGGCTTAGTCGGTGGTCAAGTAGTTGATTTGGAATGTGAAGGGCAGCTTGATGTTACTGCTGAAACTTTGACTTTTATCCACATTCACAAGACAGCAGCTTTGCTGAAGTCCTGTGTCATCTGTGGAGCCTTACTTGCGGGTGCAAATGATACCGACATTGCCCGTCTGTCCACCTATGCTAACAATATTGGCTTAGCTTTCCAGATTATTGATGACATTCTCGATATTACGGCTACTTCTGAGCAGCTAGGTAAAACTGCTGGTAAAGATATTGCTGCCCAAAAAGTAACCTATCCGAGTCTGTGGGGTCTAGAAACTTCCCAGCAAAAAGCCCAAGAGCTGGTGGAACAAGCGAAGTCTCAGCTAGTCAGCTATGGTGATGCGGCTCTGCCACTGATGGCGATCGCTGATTACATCACCGCCCGCCAAAACTAAATTGTTTAGCGCCAAGGGCGCTAAACAATTAAAAGTCTCCTTCATCCGAACCCAAACTATTGCAATTGATATGAACCTCCATCCACTCGGCGAAATCCTTGACAACCATGTTCTGCTGATTGCTTTATGTTCTAGCCTAACTGCTCAAATTCTGAAAATATTTATTGAGTTAGCCCAATTTCGCCAATTTAGATTCAAGATTTTGTTTGAGACAGGTGGTATGCCTAGCTCCCACTCAGCTCTAGTTTCAGCTCTAGCCACAGGTATTGGGCGCACACAGGGCTGGGACACCCCCCAGTTTGCGATCGCCACTGTGTTTGCCTTTATCGTGATGTACGATGCCGCAGGGATTCGCCGCGCCGCAGGTAAGCAAGCCAAAGTCCTCAATCAAATCATGGTGGAAGTTTTTGAAGAAGAACATGATCCTCTTAAGGAATTACTAGGACATACGCCTGCCCAAGTTGTGGCGGGGTCAGTTTTAGGCGTATTTTTGATGTGGTATTTTCTGTAAGGGCTACGCCATTGTAAATCTGATCAAAAAAGCGGCGCACGCGCCGCTTTTTTGATCAAGTTTCTAATCGTAATCTCACCGAATCACCGTGAGAAGTCAAGCCTTCCGCCTCAGTAAGTAAAGCGATCGCCCCAGAGACTTCCTTGAGAGCTTCAGGGCTGTACTGAATCAAGCTGGAATGCTTTAAAAAAGTCTCTACCCCCAGTGCTGATGAATAACGCGCACCGCCACAGGTGGGCAGGGTATGGTTGGGACCTGCCAGATAGTCACCCACTGCTTCGGGTGTGGAATGTCCTAGAAAAATTGCCCCCGCATGGCGAATTTGTTCAGCTAATTGCCAAGGATCTTCGATCTCTAGTTCTAAATGTTCAGGTGCAAACTGGTTAGACAGTTCGGCAGCAACACTGAGGCTGTCAACCACCACAATCAATCCGTAATGGGCGATCGCCTTTTCTGTCATCAGGCGGCGCGGATGATTTTCCAGCATCCGACTTACTTCTTCTGCGACTCGATTGGCAAGGCGAGAGTCATTGGTTAGCAAAATTGATGCTGCCATCTGGTCATGTTCGGCTTGGGCAAGCATATCAGCAGCGACATAGGTGGGATTCGCACTCGCATCAGCGATGATCAATACTTCTGATGGCCCCGCGATCGAGTCAATGCCGACACGACCAAATACCTGTTTCTTGGCAAGGGTGACATAGATATTTCCCGGCCCCGTAATTACATCTACTTTGGGAATGGTTTCTGTGCCGTAGGCAAGAGCGGCGATCGCCTGCGCCCCACCCACTCGATAAATTTCCTCGACCCCTGCAACCTGTGCGGCGACTAAAATGGCAGGATTGATCGTACGCCCCTGTCCTGGTGGTGTCACCATCACGATCTTTTTTACCCCTGCAACTTTAGCGGGTACAGCATTCATTAAAACTGTACTAGGATAAGCAGCCTTGCCTCCAGGGATGTAGATTCCTGCGGCATCTACGGGGGTGTAACGCTTACCTAACACCACATCTTTGTCAGCGAAATGTACCCAACTTTTTGGCACACGCATCCGATGAAATTCTTCAATTCTTTGGTGCGCTAGTTCAATTGCCTTAAGCAAATCGCCTTTGACTTGCTGATAGGCGGCATCAAGTTCTGACCCACTGACCCGCAATTCAGAAGCCATAAAGTCCTGCCCATCAAACTCTGAGGTGTAATGGAGGAGAGCATTGTCTCCTTTACGCCGCACGGTTTGGATGATTTCAGTGACTGTAGCTTCCTTGTGGATCATTTGATCGTCATAGATGCGATCGCAAATCCGCTTGAGTTCGGACTCTGCTTCAGTTCTTTGGGTGACAATTCGTAGCATAGATTGTGACGTAAGAAGCATTGATTAATCCTAGCTTAACCTGTATCTCCTTAACTTGCGTAAACCCAGCCTCAAAATATAGTGGCTTTGTCTAAGTACGGCACAAAATTTATCAATTCAATAGGTCAGGTAGGGGCAGAGCATTCCCGCCACAATTGACCAATTTACAGACAATTTCAAATTGGGAATGCTCTGCCCTAAACCTTGACATCCTGCCCAATGCCCAAACCGCAGGGAGAATTCCTCGGCTATAGCTAAAGAGGGTTGAGCATTTGCAGATCGAGATTTTGGTGTGAAGTTGAAAAATAGCGGCGCAAATGCTCAACCCCTACAGATTAAATATTGGTAAAAGCAATAGCGGTGAGTGGCGGCGCGATGCGCCGCCACTCACTTGCTGGGTTTTGAGCGCGATCGCGCTCAAATGATCTAGGATTGCTCTAAAAGTGACAGTGAATCATGATTATCGATAATCTCAATAAAAAGTTAGATGAAGCCCGTCCCATTCATGGGGGAAATCGTCAATGGGCGGCTCAAATTGCGGGTACTAACGCAGAGAGTATTCTCGACTTTTCGGCAAGCATCAATCCCTTAGGTATCCCCAAATCCGCGATCGCGGCGATTCAATCCCATTTGCTTGATTTAAGTCATTATCCAGATCCTAGATATACGCTATTTAGAGAAGCGATCGGCGAGTTTCATCAGATCGATCCTGACTATGTTTTGGCGGGAAATGGCGTGTCTGAGCTATTAACATGGGTGGCTCGCGACTTATCGCATCTGTCGGCAACGGTAATTTTTACGCCCACTTTCACGGATTATGATCGCGCTTTAACAGCTTTTAATTGTCAGGTAGAACGCTTCTCTTTGTTATCAGAAAATAACTTTGCAATCAGCCCTCAACTTCCCCAATTAACTGATACTCACAACAAAGGCATCCTGATTAATAATCCCCATAACCCCACAGGACACTTATTTGATCGAGACAGTCTTTTGCCTTACCTCGATCAATTTGCACTGGTGGTGATTGATGAAGCCTTTATGGATTTTTTGACAACCGCTCAACAGCAAAGCCTAATAGATTTAGTTCCATTCCATTCCAATTTAGTTATTTTAAGATCGCTCACTAAGTTTTACAGCTTGCCAGGGTTAAGAATTGGCTATGCGATCGCCCATCCTCAGCGTTTACAAAAGTGGCAAGCATGGCGCGATCCTTGGTGTGTCAATAATCTAGCAGTGGCGGCTGGCATCGCGATCGTGCAAGATCGTGACTTTCAGCAGCAAACTTGGGATTGGTTGGAACCTGCCAAAGATGATTTATTTAATGGATTATCGCAATTAGAGGGGCTAACTCCCTACCCAAATGCCGCAAATTATCTATTAGTTAAAACTGAAGTTGCGGGTTCATATTTGCAAAGTCAACTTCTTCAAAAGCATCAGATTTTGATTCGCGATTGTCTCAGTTTTCCCGAATTAGGCGATCGCTATTTTCGAGTGGCGGTCAAGCTAAAAAGTGAAAATCAGCGTCTTTTAGAAGCGCTATCGACGCTGATTCCATTAAAAGAATAAGTTGGGGCTTCGGCTCTGTTCACGTTGGTTTCGCCTAGCTAGAGAAGGCTTCGACTTCGCTCAGCCAGCAATATAGGTTGGCTGAGCGAAGTCGAAGCCCTGCCAATTAAACTGCTTCAACGCTATCTGTCTTAGTTAACCTTTTGCCAAAGAAAATCGCCGCAAAGCCTGTCAAGTACATAAACAAACTATAAATCGCCGCAGGAATTGCCATGTCCTGATTGCCCAATATTCCAGCGGTAATCGCGATCGCTAAAGTTCCATTTTGAATACCCACTTCAATTGCGATACAGATTTGTTGCGGTGAGCTTAGCTTGAGCAACTTACTGATGCCGAAACCTGCTGCCATCGAAAATAAATTTAATAAAATCACCCCAGCCCCCGCTTGCACGATAAACTCAGGCAATCGACTCCACTCCCGAATCACCAAAATCAAAATAATTAGAGCCAGAAAAGCGATCGCAAGGCGACTGGTTACTTTTTCCAGTTTTCTGGCGATCTCAGGAAATTGATATTGTACATACATCCCAATTGCAATAGGGATAATCGTAATTAAAAAGATTTGTCCCATAGTTGAACCAATGGGCAGAGAGATCGCGGCACTTTGTCCGAGAAAATGATTGAGAGCTAGATTTGCTAGTAGGGGAATGGTGAAGATGGTAATGATGCTGCTACAGACTGTCAAAGTGACCGATAGCGCCACATCTCCGCCCGCTAAATAGGTAATCATATTTGACGATACTCCCCCAGGGGCGATCGCAATCATCATCAGTCCCACTGCGATTGCGGGCGGCATCGATACAATTTGGGTAATCGCAAAGCCAATAATTGGCAAGAGGACAATTTGGCTAAGGAGTCCAATCGCAACTGCTTTGGGTTGCTGGGTAATTCTTTGAAAATCCTCTTTTTTGAGGGATAGACCCATCCCTAACATGATCAAGGCTAGGGCGATCGGCAAAATCAGCGTGGTAAAAATACTTTCTTGCATGGGAAGTGATTTAGGATGTAATTACAAGACAAAATTTGTCAATTCAATATTTCAAGTCAAGTAGGGGCAGAGCATTCCTGTCACAATTGACAAATTTACAGACAATCTCAAATTAGGAATGCTCTGCCCTAGCCCTTCAACATTTGCACGATACATCTAACCGCAGGGAAAATTTATCGGCTATGGCAAAGAGGGTTTAGCATTTGCAGATCGAGATTTCGATGGGGAGTTGGGAAATGGTAGCGCAAATGCTAAACCCCTACGGGCATTTGTTGAATTTTTTGCCCTGTACTAAGGGTTAGGATTTGATTCGCATACTGATATCCAACCAAGGCGATCGCGTCACCATTGCCGAAGTAGAAATGTAATCCATACCCAACTCCGCAACTTGAGCAATCGTTGTCAGGGTAATGTTTCCCGAAGCTTCAATCTTGATGTGAGGACTATGGGCGCGAATTAACGCGATCGCTTCCCGCATAGTTTCGATGGGCATATTGTCGAGCATGATTACATCGACATCCAATTCCATAGCTTCCTTAACTTGAGCGATCGTCTCAGTTTCCACCTCAATCGCTGTCGTAAAGGGAATATTAGCGCGAACCCTGTGGACAGCTTCTGTAATGTTGCCCGCAGCGGCAATGTGATTGTCTTTCAGCATTACGGCATCATCGAGTCCGTAGCGATGGTTAATTGCACCGCCAATATAGATTGCATATTTTTCTAGACTTCGCATTCCAGGGATGGTCTTGCGCGTGTCAACTAAACGAACTTGGTGGGAGCTAGCAGTATTGGCGATCGCCTTAATGTAAGTTGCGGTCGCCGTGGCAATCCCTGATAGTCGCATTACTAGATTTAGCGCCACCCGCTCTCCCATGAGCAGAGTCGCCAAACTAGTGTTAATTTCAGCGATGACTTCCCCAGATTTAACGGCTCTGCCATCTTTGGCGATTGCCTCAAACTTCGCCGATGGATCTAGTAGTTGAAAAACTCTGGCGGCAACGGGTAAACCTGCGACTATGCCATCCGCCTTAGCAATCCACACTGCCTTGCCGATGGGAGAGTTTCCATCGGGAAATAAGCCACTGGTGCTGCGATCACCACGTCCAATGTCTTCACGCAACCAATCAGCAAGGATAGGATCGAGGACGATAAAAGGAGGAAGCATAGTACACCTAAATTCTTTAAGACTTAATTAAGAGGCTGCGCCACAGGCGCAGCCTCTTTTTTTATTCCCATTCAATCGTGCCAGGGGGCTTGGAGGTAATGTCTAAGACGACGCGATTTACCCCTTCCACTTCATTGACGATGCGATTGGAAATAGTTTCTAGTAATTCATAGGGAACTCTTGCCCAGTCCGCAGTCATGCCATCCTCACTAGTGACTAAGCGCAAGACCACAGGATGGGAATAGGTGCGCTTGTCACCCATAACCCCCACACTGCGAACGGTCGGTAAAAGTACCGCAAAAGCTTGCCAAAGCTTGTTGTACTGACCAGAGCGGTTGACTTCTTGACGCACAATTAAATCAGCATCACGTAAAGTATTTAAGCGATCGCTAGTAATTTCGCCGATGATTCTAATTGCCAATCCAGGACCAGGGAAAGGCTGACGCTTGACAATCTCTTCGGGCAGTCCGAGGGCTGTCCCTACTTTGCGAACTTCATCTTTAAATAACTTACGCAATGGCTCCACTAGGGTAAAGCGCAGATTGTCAGGCAATCCACCGACATTGTGATGGCTCTTGATCTTGACAGCGACACGTTTACCCGTCACAGGGTCAGCATTGGTATCCGCCGATTCGATCACATCAGGATAGAGCGTACCCTGAGCCAAAAAGTCAAAGGGCCCAAGGCGCTGTGACTCTTCTTCAAATACTTTGATAAATTCATAGCCAATTAGTTTACGCTTTTGCTCTGGCTCAGTGATGCCTTCTAGCTGCTTTAAGAAGCGATCGCGGGCATTGACATATTCCACATGAATATGGAACTGTTCTTCAAAAAGTTTGACTAAACGCTCTGGCTCTAGCTTTCGCATAAAACCTTGATCAATGAACATACAGGTTAATTGATCACCGATCGCTCTATGCAATAGAAAGGCAAGTGTGGAAGAATCAACGCCGCCTGAAAGTGCTAATAAAACGCTCTTCTCACCAACCTGTGCGCGAATTTCTCTAATTGAGTTTTCAATAAAAGCATCCGTCGTCCAGCTTGGTTCACAACCACAGATGTGATACACAAAATTGCGAATCATCGCCATCCCACCTGCGGAATGCACCACTTCAGGATGGAACTGCACACCATAGAGTTTTCTGACATGATCGGCGATCGCCGCACAGGGAGTATTAGCAGTATGCGCCAAGATTTCAAAGCCTTTGGGCAAGTCGATCACCGAGTCCCCATGACTCATCCACATGGTGACTCCCGTATCTACGTTAGTCAGTAAATCAGTGGGATCATCAATTTGTAATTCGGCTTTGCCATATTCCCCGCGATCGGCTCGTTCCACCGAGCCGCCCAGTTGCTTTGCCATCAATTGCATTCCGTAGCAAACTCCCAAAATGGGGATGCCCAGTTCAAAAATTGCGGGATCGCATTGGGGAGCGCCTTCGTCATAGACAGAATTGGGTCCCCCCGATAAGATGATCCCTTTAGGGCTCAGTTTCAGTAAATCTTCGGCTGTTATGTGATAAGTTAAAACTTCAGAATAAACTTGTGTCTCGCGGATGCGGCGAGCAATTAACTCCGAGTATTGGGAGCCAAAATCAAGAATGGCGATCATTGAGCGGCTGTTTAATTTGTCTGTGGTACTGTCAGATATTTGATCAAGGGATTCTCTTATACTAGAAGAAAGTGTTTCTTCAAGAATTTGCGCGTTGGATGATGTTGGAGGGGAAGAAACCACAGTAGATACCTCTATCTTAATGAGATAGCAAAAAACTTTCGGTAAGCCTATCGCCGCGAAAAAAAGTAGCTATTCGTACAATGCTATCAAACCCACACCTATTTATGAATAAGTTTATGCATAAGTTTATAAATTTCAAGTATCCCCAAAGCTTGGCTAAAGTGTTTATGGGAATAGGCTTGTCAGCTTTTGCCCTCATCCCCACATCTTTGGGCGCTGTGCAACTTCGGGATGGTAAAACTTATTTTGTGCAGTTGCCGATGCTACTGGGCGCAGAGACAACCAGAAATAGCGTCTATGTCTCTGGCGCTACCTATTACTTTGCAATTTCCCTGCCAGCAAATATGGGCGAACCATTACAAAAGATTGAAATTTCTCAAACTGAGGGATTCGAGACAATTGGCTTTATTGGCGATCGCACTGTGACTTATTTACAAACCGAGGCTGGTCGCTCGGAAGTTCGGAGCAAAACTGAAATTACGCGAAAAGAAGGAAGCGATCGCCCCACGATCTCCGTCAGCTTTGACTCCCCCCTTCCTGCTGACAGTCAAGGCAAGCTGATCATTGGTTTGCGCCCCGTCCATAACCCTCGCTACGATGGGGTTTACCTATTTGGCGTGACCGCATCTCCCCAAGGCGATCGCCCTAATTCTCAATTTTTAGGTTACGGCAGGCTAAGCTTCTACAGTTCGTTCCATTAAGTAGCCAATAACCGCTAGTAATGATAGCCGCAGATACTTTGTTAAAAGATTAGTGGCGCGGCGCTTTGCGCCGCGCCACTAATCTTTGGGTTTGTATGTCTATTCTTTCGGTAGAAAGAGAATAAACAAAAACAAGATGGAATGCCATCTCTATGATTTTGTATTTTGATAATTGATTTTACTATGACAATACTAAGCCTCAACGGAAATTACATTGAGGTTATATAGAAGCCTACAGTCTTGTTAGTTCGTGTAACCAGATGATTAGTGGCAATTATTCCCGCTACTACTGGCTTCTGGTTTTAGTTCGTATTAATACAAATGACTATAAGTATTATTACTTTAATGATTTTAAATAGTTATAGGTATAATTACTTTAATAGCTTAGATCATTAAGGCTATTATCCAATTTATTAGTAATAATCCTGATTTAGTCATAGATTACAAGCTGATTTGGATATAAATATTAATAGGTGGCTTAACTATTTTTTAGACAAGAAATAATGGTTTCTTAACCTCAGAATGTGAGGATCAATACAGGTTTAAAGATTTGATGACTTATGTCTGATTTCAATCTTTATCCCTAAAGAATCCCCTTGAGGCTAAATCGTTGACTACTGGCAATCACGTTATTTTCATCCATCCCGATGGCACTGATGCATCTACCTTCACCGCGATGCGTGCCCTCTACTACGGTCCAGACAACCGCGCGAACTTCGATTTACTGACAAATTCCGCCAACTATCTTGGGCATATGCAAGATCAGTTGTCAGGTACATCCAATGGTGGTGCTGTAACTCATGCAACTGGCGTAAAAGTTTATGCAGAATCCTTCGGCTTGGATCGAGAAACCAATCCCGACGGCACTGCTGTTAGAACTGTTGATGCCAATGGTGTTACTCGGTTTGTAGACAAGCCTTTGGTTTCTCTCTCTGGACAGGTCAACCAAACCATTATTCAAGAGGCTGTTAAGGCTAATAAGTTCACTGGATTAATTAACTCTGGAGTCATTGCGGAGCCTGGTACAGGTGCATTTGCTTCCCAAGTTGGCTATAACGATGTTCCTGCGAACGTATCTGCTGCTTCCTTTGACCGATTTCCCCGCGCCCAATTTGCTGAGATCACCCGTGAGGTGGTTGAGTCAGGCGTAGACGTAATCTTGGGCGGCGGCTTGGTCAATTACCTGCCAGTTGGCACTCCGCCACCAGCAGGAGCATCAGCCTATGGGATTACCTCTGCGGCTCAATTAGATGCCATTTCCACTAGCTCTGGGCAACGTCCAGCTACCAATTTAATTGATCGCGCGATCGCCCTTGGTTACACGGTCGTTTATTCTCGCGAGCAGTTGGCAGCCGCAGCCGCGAACCCCAGTGTTTTGAAAGTTCTAGGGATTTTTGCCGCCGAAGACACCTTCCTTGATAACGCTAGGATTACCAACCCCACTACTGGCGCGATTACCAACATCACGGGCATCGAAGAAAATCTTCGAGCCAACAACCTTCCTAACTATGTGCCATCAGCGCCCACAGCCGCAGAGATGCTGACAGCCTATCAGTCAGTACTGTTGCGTAGCCCCAAGTTTGCTAATGGTTCGATTGTGATTCAAGAAGAAGAAGGTACTGATAACTTCGGCAACATTAACAATGCTTCAGGGATGCTGGAAGCTACCTTTCGCGCCGATCAAGCTATTGGTGTAGCGCGTTCTTTTGTAGATAAATATCCCAATACCCTAGTCATTACCGCTGCTGACAGTGCTGCTGGTGGTTTACAACTGCGCGATCCTGCTCCTACAGGTTCCAACGGGCTTACCTCCAATGTTACCGCCAATCCATCAATTACAGGAAAACCTGTGCAAGGGTTGTCTTTGCCAACGGATGGGATTAATGGAGCTAATACCGCACCATTTATAGCCAAGCCCGACAGCGCAGGTAGAGAATTACCCTTTGGCATCTCTTGGGCTGGTACTCCTGACTTTGCGGGTGGCATTGTCACCAAAGCCGCAGGGCTTAATTCTGATAAGTTGCCAGAAACTCTGGACAACACCGATATCTATCGCGCGATGTACGAAACCCTCTTCCCTGAGCGCGGCGAACTTCCCGATGCCCCTATTTCTAACACCCTCCGTGCGCCTGCTCCATCTCCTACAAAGGACACAGGTAATGTCATATTTTTCCACCCCGATGGCGCTGGATTCGCCCATTGGAATGCTTATCGCATTTTAGAACTTGGCGCTGATGGTCGTACCAACTGGGATCAATTCTCGGAAACTGCCATTTACGATGGCAACTTGGTTGACCGTATCACTGGCAGCTCCGACGGGAACGCCACCACTCATGCTTTAGGAGTTAAGGCTTTTGATGATGCTTATGGGCTTGATGCTCAAGGTAATCGCTACACCTCCTTATCTGGCAAGGTGGGAACCACAATTCTGGAAGAAGCAAGGGACGCAGGCAAGTCTATTGCTGTGATTAACTCTGGCGTGATTGCCGAGCCAGGAACTGGAGCATTTTTGGCAGAAGTAGCCGATCGCGGCTTGCAAGGTCAAATCACCGAACAGATGATTCGTTCTGGAACCACGCTAGTAGGCGATTCCAAAATTGTGATCTTGGGTGGTGGTGAGTTGAATATGCTACCCATCGGTCAAAACATCTCCAACAATCCCAATGCCCGTTATGTAACCACAGAAATTGATGCGGCTAACACCAATGCCAGTCGCCGTCCTAGCACTGATTTGATCGCCCTCGCTAAGAGCTTAGGTTATACGGTAGTGTATACCCTAGCTGAGTTGCAGAATGTGCCAACCACCGCCCAACGGGTGCTAGGTGTGTTTGCCGCCGAGGACACCTACAACGACTTTAATGAAGATCGTTTAGGACTGACAGCCAACCTCACCTCCGAACAGGTGCGCGATCGCCTCTATCGTGTTGATGGTACTGGCGGACTTACTCCCACCACAATTCCTACGGTCAAGCCTCCTACCACTGCGGAAATGATGCGGGAAACCTTGCGTCTAATGTCCGCTGATACCGATGGCTTTATGATCGTTGCTGAAGAAGAAGGAAGCGATAATTTTGGCAACGTAAACAATGCCGCAGGTGTCTTTGAAGCTCTGCGTCGCACCGATGAAGCCTTTGGTGTGGTCATGGACTTCATTACCCAGCAAGATCCAAACACTCTGCTTATGACCACTGCCGATAGCGAAGCGGGTGGTTTGCAAGTTTTTCAGCCCGTACCATTTGGACCCGCGTTTCCTAACACGATCACAAACTCTAATCAGTTCCGAGTTCCTGTCAACCCCAACGGTACTACCACCTTCCAAAATCCTTTGGATGGAGTTTTTGGCAGTAATCCTAGCGACAATGACGGCAACCCTGCCACTGCCGAAGTGATTGTTCCATTCACCGCTGGCAAAGCAAACTTGGCTGACCCTGCTCAGTTACGTCAAAACTTTGGCATCGCTTGGGCGGGTACACCAGACTTCGCAGGTTCGATTCACGTTAAGACCTTTGGTCAAAATGCTGATCTGCTCAACGAAACCTTTGAGGCAACGGACATCTATCGATTGGCGTACCGTACTCTATTTGGTAGAGATGCAAGCAATGATGGCGTTCTTGATGACGTACTGCCCCTGCCCGCATTAATCCCTGCTGGAACAACAGGGGATGATGTTTTAGAGGCACTTCCTAATGTAGCTCCACTTCCTAATCAAGCTTTCGATGGTCGCAGTGACATCCTGTTTACAGGTGCTGGCAACGACTCCGTTGATCTTGGATTTGCCTTTAATCCTGGTAACAACCGCATCGACTTGGGTAGCGGCAATGACGTTATTTTTGTCAACAAGAATGATCGCTTATTTGGCGGATCTGGCAAAGATACCTTTGATGCTCGCGATAGCCAAGGCGGTAATCGGATGTCGGGTGGCGCTGGTGACGACGACTTCTTCCTCGGAGCAGGCGATCGCGCTCTCGGTGGTGATGGTGTTGATCGTTTCTTCGTTAGCGAAGGCGGTGGCAACTTGCTCTCTGGCGGCGCTGGCGCTGACCAGTTCTGGATCTTTAACGGTGACGTTGCTCAATCAGCCAACACCATTGTTGATTTCCAAATTGGTACTGATGTCATCGGTTTCCAAAATGCAAGCTTTGGTCTTGCGAACTTAGTTCGCACTGGCAACAACATTTCTGTCAACGGTTCTGTTATTGCCACCTTTACAGGTGTTGATACAGCTAGCTTAGCTGCTTCTAGCTTTGTATTTCTCGCTAGCTCTGTTATTTAATATCAATTCACGAAAGTGTTTACACACTTTCGTGAATTAAAAACCAGATCCACAGAAAAAAGAAGAGGAAAGCGCGGCATCGCCGCGCTTTCCTCTTCTTTTTTCTGTGGGTTAGACTAAGTTGCCTTGCAACGCTTAGCTGAGGTTTACCTGTTTAGAGTGACCACATCTTCCCAAAGCGATCACCCTAATTCTCAATTTTTAGGCTATGGCAGGTTAAGCTTCTACAGTTCGTTTCTTTAAGTAGTCAATGCCTGATAGTAACGATAGCCTTGAAAATAGCCTAACCGTCAAACCCAAAAAATCTGGATTAGCGCCGCTAATTTTGACTTTAGTGGAATTATTGCGGCAACTAATGGAGGCTCAAGTAATTCGGCGTATGGACGCAGAAAAGCTAACCGAGTCCGAGATTGAAAGGGCTGCTAATAGTTTGCAAGCCCTAGAGCAGCAAATTTTTAATCTCTGTGAAGTTCTCGATATCGATCCCGAAGATCTCAATCTCGATCTAGGCGAATTTGGAAAACTGTTGCCCAGACGGGGAGCTTACTATCCAGACAAGTCATCTAGTGAGTCTTCGATTTTAGAGTTGCTCGATCGCTTAATCAGCACTGGGATAGTCTTGGAAGGCGATGTGCAGATTGGTTTGGCTGACATTAACTTGATCGATCTCAAACTCAAGTTACTCCTTACCTCTGGTGATAAGTCCGCAACCTAGCTGATTCACATTAAGAGACGAGTGGCGGCGCAAAGCGCCGCCACTCGTCTTAGCTACATAAATTGTCGAACTGTACTCAACTTTTAATGCTTAAATCTTTTGGATTGGAGCAATCTTGGGATCGATGATTTTTTTGCCTTGACCTGCAAAGGCGATCGCTAAGAACATCTTGTCGCCTGTACCCAGCAGATTAGAAACTTGACCTTCGCCAAACTTTTCATGGACTACGCGATCGCCAACTTGCCAGTCAATACGGGGCTTAGGTTTGACCACATTTGCCTTGACTGGAGCCACAGAACGGAGGGAACCTTTCACACTAGTAGCTTCGGCGCGTTGGCTAGCTTTGCTGATAAACTTATCGATGCCGTGACCTGTCAGATATTCCTTGGGCAACTCGTTCAAAAACTGAGAAGGAATCGCGTATTCACGGTTGCCATAGAGTCGGCGGGCTTGGGCATGACTTAAAAATAGTTTTTCTTGGGCGCGGGTGATGCCCACATACATAAGGCGACGTTCTTCTTCGAGAGCCATCGGATCGTTAATAGAACGGAAACTAGGAAATAGCCCTTGCTCTAAACCAACTAGAAACACTACTGGAAACTCCAGCCCCTTGGCGGCATGGAGGGTCATCAGGGTAACTTTTTCAGAATTCTCACTACTGTCATCAAGGCTTGAAGCTAGGGCTACATTAGCTAAGAAGGCATCAAGGGAAGCGTCTTCATTCTCTTCAGCAAATTGTACGGCGGCGTTATAGAGTTCTTGCAAGTTGGCAATGCGATCGTTGGCTTCATCGTTACTTTGGGCTTTCAACTCATTGACATAGCCCGATTCTTCCAGAATGCCCTGAATGATTTCCGCAGCAGGCGTAGTGGGAACTTTTGCTTGCCACTTTTGCATTAGTTCTACAAAGGAAAGTACACCCCTTGCCGATCGCCCTGCTAGGGTTTTGACCGTAGTTTCATCACTGACAATTTCCCAGATCGGCACATTTAGCTCTTGGGCAGCTTGTTGTAGTTTGTCGAGGGTTGCCTTGCCGATACTGCGTTTGGGAACATTGATGATTCGCATCAAGCCAAGGGTGTCCGCAGGGTTAGAGAGCAAACGCAGATAGGAGAGCGTGTCTTTAATTTCTTTACGGTCATAAAATCTCAGCCCACCGACCACTTTGTAAGCAATATTCCAACGCACTAGCATTTCTTCAAAGGGACGGGACTGGGCGTTAGTGCGGTAGAGGATCGCGAAATGCCCAAGGTTAGCACTAGGAGTTTTAGACTTGACTCGGCGGATTTGCTCGATCACAAACTGGGCTTCATCGACTTCATCATCGGCACGAAATAACTCAATCAAGTCGCCATCGGGTCTCGTTGCTTTAAGTACCTTATCGATACGTTGGGAATTGTGATCGATTAGTTGATTAGCTAGTTCTAGAATATTGGCTACCGAGCGATAGTTCTCTTCTAACTTGATCATTGTGCCTGTATGGGCATCGGGAAGGCGATCGCCAAAGGCTTCTTGGAATTCCATTAAAATGGTGAAGTCGGCGGAACGAAAACTATATATCGATTGGTCAGCATCACCAACCACAAAAATAGAACGATTTTCCCAAGTTGGTTTGGCATCATTGGTGGCAAGCAGTCGAATCAAATCATATTGAGTACGATTGGTATCTTGATATTCATCAACGAGAATATGTTGAAATCGATTGTGCCAATAATTTAGAACTTCAGGATTTTGTTGAAATAGTCTGACGGGTAAGAAGATTAAGTCATCAAAATCAAGAGCATTATTAGTGGCTAGTTGACTTTGATAGAGGCTATAGACTTGGGCGATCGCCCGTTTACGAAAACTAGAATCATCGCTTTGGATTTCATATTCTTCTGGAGTCCAGCCTTTGTTTTTAGCATTGCCGATCGCAAAACGTACTGATTTTGGCTCAAATTTCTTTTCATCTAAATTCAACTGATTGATGACAATATCCTTAACTAGAGATTGAGCATCAGAATCATCAAATATCGAGAAGTTCTTTGCCCAGCTTCTGCCTTTGCTATCTTTATACTTATCAATATCTAGGCGTAAAATGCGGCAACACATACTATGGAAAGTTCCCATCCATAATCCATCTTCAGCAAAACTATTGATATAGCGCTTATAGACCTTTTTGCGAAGTTTTTCTTTGTCTAAGTCATTAAGTTCGCTTAAATCTTTACCTAATTCCCTAAGCGCAATTTCTTGAGTTAACAAAGATTGAATTCGCTCATTCATTTCTTTGCCCGCCTTATTGGTGAAAGTTACAGCAAGAATATGTTCTGGCGCGACTCCATGGTTGAGCATTAAGTTAGCAATGCGATAGGTCAAAGTCCTAGTTTTTCCCGATCCTGCTCCCGCTACCACTAGCATTGGGCCATGGATATGACTGGCTGCTTTTTGTTGGGCTGGGTTGAGGTGATGTAAAAAGTTAGAACTCATGGGTGCAGGATGGAGAAACTTAGGTAGACTCTAATACAGTATGCCAAAAATGTTTACTTGTGATCTTTTGCTAAGTGGCTAAAGAGATTGTTCCGCCCGCGTAGCGGGCGGAACAATCTCTTTAGTTGGATTTGTAAAGCTGTAACTCTAAATGATAACCAGTGGATATTTACTGCACACGCCCCAACTGCTCTGCACCGTCTAACTCTTTTGCCGATCTAGATAGCGGCAACACAGTCAAGACGATCTCCCAAAAGTTTTGTATGGCTTGCGGGATGCCTTTACTGCTGGGTGGGCGCTATATTGTAGAGAAGCCGATCGCCCGTGGAGGTTTTGGGGCGACATTCTTGGCTCGCGATCGCTACACCCCTGCTATGAAGCGCTGCGTGGTTAAGTTGTTGCAGCCCGTCGGTTTTACGAGTTCACAAATGGCGATTGCCAAGCAAATGTTTGAGCGCGAAGCTACCGTTTTAGAAGATCTGGGGACACATCCACAGATTCCTGATTTGTTGGCTTATTTTGAGGTGCAGTCGGGACAGGATGAATTTTTTTATTTGGTGCAGGAATTTGTCGATGGGTTTACCCTAGAGCAAATCATTGAGCAGCATGGCGCGATCGCGGAGGCAGATGTTTTAGAAATTATGCTGAGTCTCCTGCCTGTTTTGCAATTTATCCATGAGAAGGGTTCCATCCACCGCGATATTAAACCTGCAAATATCATGGTACGCAAGTCTGATCAGGCTTATTTCTTGCTGGATTTTGGGGCAGTTAAGCAAGTTGCAGGTACAGCCGGGCAAAAATCTACAGGCATCTTCACCCCAGGTTTTGGCGCACCTGAGCAAATGCGTGGTGATACGGTTTTTCCTGCGACGGATCTATATGCTTTTGCGGTGACTTGCTTATTTTTGCTGACGGGCAAGCCTCCTGAAGAATTATTTGATGTCAATCACAACCGATGGCAGTGGGATCAGTCTGTGCAGCTCAGTCCCAACCTTAATGATGTGTTACACAAGATGCTAGAGACTGCGCCGAGCGATCGCTTTGATTCAGCCGCCGCAGTTTTACAAAACTTGAGTACAAAGGCTCCTGCTCAAAGTAAAAAAGCAACAAGTTCGCCCGCGATCGCGCAAACAAGTATTCAAGTTCCTGTGCCGATTGCTTCTGCCTCAGCTATTAACGCGCCTCCAGTTCCCAAAGTCCCACGCTCCACAAAAACACCTTGGTTACTGTCTGCCAAAATTTCCACACAATTTATAGCCTCGTTTTTACTGGGAGTTGAAGCGATGCTGCTATGGGAAGTAAGTTCTACAGTTGGGAAGAATTTGAGCATCGAACCCATAAATTTAGTTGCCTTTGCCGTTGTTTTTCTAAGCATTACCCTGCTGAGGATTAGCTCTATTCTCGATAATAAAGATCTATTAGTATTTGTTAATTTATTTAGCATGATTGCCACTTTTGCAGGACAGTTCTTTGCCAGTGGTGCTTTTAAAAATTTTCCCCAATGGATCGACATTGCTCAATATTGCGGTGTCGCAGGGTTTGGCGCGATCGCCTTTATGGCAGCTTTGCGGCTAATATTTCAACTACTTTATTCATTACTTTAGAGCGCTTCATGCTTAAACCCAACCCAAGAAAAAAATTGAAAAACGTGGCAAAGCCACGTTTTTCAATTTTTTTCTTGGGTTTCTAAAAAGTAGAGGCGGCGCACAGCGCCGTCTCTACTTTTTAGAAACATATTGCAAATTAGGCAAAGTCTGCTAATGTTTGTCATGTTAAATCCCTCGGCATTGTGGGTGAGGTTATCTGTGAGTGAGTTAAAACGTAAATCGACACTACGTGAAGTAGCAATTGAGGCGTTACCCGTTAATGATGACGAAGATCTCGATGCATTCCTGAGTGATTCCACAAATAAAAGTCAAACGATCGCCAAAAATTCGTCGTTAGATCATTTTGATATTCCTAACGATGGGAACATGTCTAGCGATGACTGGCTGATGGAGTTGACGAGTTCTATGGAAAAAGCGGAACCAAATTTACCTAAAGACTCAGCCCAAGCTAGCCTGATCGCGGAACGAGATCAACTTCAAAAAGAACTAGCTGAACTGCGATCGCAACATGAATTTGAGTGTGAATATGTTGATCAATTAGAGCAGGAGATAGTTAGCGTCAGCACAGAACGCGATCGCCTAGTTTCAGAATTAAAAAATCAAGTTGAGGCTTTACAACTTTCTTTACAAAGACAAACCCAACATCAAGAAGAAGTTGAACTTCCATTTTCTGGGTTAGCTCCCACTCAAAAAGGCGATCAGTTACTTGATGATGGTTTATTTGACGATAAAGTATTAAGTGATCGCCTTGCAATCCATGTAATGCAATTAGAGGAGGAGTTTCAACATCGCCTCACCACTGCCCTAGAAATTGAGACTCAGAAAATTGCTCAGCAATATTTGATAGAAATAAGTGATAAAACGGAGCTAATTAATCAACTGCAATGTCAAAATACGGCTTTAGATATTTCTCAACAGACTCTTACCGCTGAGCTGGAAAACACCCAGATTTTGCTCAAAGAATCAACTAAAACGTTAGAACTTGCTCAAGAAAAGCTCTCCGAGATCAAATCCCAGCGCGATCGCTTTGAAGAAGAATTAATTCATCATCTCTCTAATCAAGCTCAACTGCATCAATCTCTGCGAGGTCTGGAAAACGAATATGTTAGCGATCTCAATCGAGTACAGGAGTTAGAGCAGCAGGTTGAAGATCTGCAAAATCAAGTTCTCCAAAGAGCTTCCAAATCTCTAGAGTACGAAGCAGCCATTCAGCATTGGAAAGAACAGTCTGTACGTCATCAACATCATGCTTTACAGCTTAGCGGTGCATTAGATCGCCTTCTAGCTGACAAACCCGTCAGGCAACTGACACCATTGATAAATAATAATCAGACCCCTGATGAGTTGATCTCTGAGCGAGGACATAAGACTACGCGATCGCTTGATTTTTCACCTGAGCCATCACCTAAAGTACCAATGCGATCGCCATTTCCTAGCTCTAAGGTTGATTTACCCGCCTTCCTAGTGAAACATCGTTAACAAAATAAGGGTTGCAGCGCAAAGAGCTGCAACCCTTATTTTGGTTTGAGGCTAAATAATTTTAAGTTACAAAATGGCATTGCTATTCTGTAACTTAGAATTATTTGGTAAGCTAACTGTAAAACAACTACCTTTACCCACTTCACTAACGGCACTCACCCATCCTCCGTGCAGTTCCACAAGCTTTTTTACTAGGTCTAACCCCAAGCCAGTGCCTGCATATTGTCGATTAAGTCTACTGCTAATTTGAACAAACGGCTGAAATAATCGACTAATATCCTCTGGAAAGATACCAATTCCTGTGTCAGAAACGCAAAATTGTACCCTCTCTTCATCAGAAGATTGTGCAACTTCACCTCTTGTTAAATTTACAGTGAGAGTGACTAAACCATTTTTAGGTGTAAACTTGACCGCATTACCTAGCAAGTTAATCAACACCTGCCGCATCCGTCTCTCATCTATAGTGATCGCAGATGGTACTCCATTATTAATGGTCAGTTCCAATTGGATATTTTTCTGTTCAGCTAAATGCTTTACAAAATCAAGACTACCTTCACAGATAGATTTGATGGATACTGGCGCAAGATCGAGAATGAATTTGCCTGACTCAATTTTAGCTATATCAAGAATGTCATTGATCAGATCTAAGAGGTGTTGTCCGCTTTTATAAATAGTTCTCAAGGAATTTTTCTGCCGTTCATTGAGATCTCCAAATACTTGATCTAGTAAACCCTCCGCAATACCTAAAACTGCATTAAGAGGAGTCCGTAACTCATGGCTCATCGTTGCCAAAAACTCATCTTTGAGTCGAGTTACCCTCTCTAGTTCCTGATTTGTTGTAATTAATCTCTCATTACTTAATTGCAGCGCTTCTTCAGCCTGTTTGCGATCGCTAATATTTCTGACTAAGACCAAGACTTCATCATCACCGCAAGGGCTAATTCTTACCTCCTCATCAACCCACTTTCCATATTTTAGAATCTTGTGCTCGTAAATCTGTACCTCTCCTGTAGCGATTGCCAGTTTAGAGATTTCCACCTGACGAGCCACAATTTCAGGAGATAGAACTTCTGAAATATGGTTAAAAACTGGGAAAAAAGCATTTTGGTCAGGAATACGTGGCAAAAAACAACTTATACAAGTACCGTCTACCTTTAACCGTAGTAACAAATCTGGAATCGCATTGAGTATCTCTTGCTTGTGAACTTCGCTTTTAGCGAGAGCAGCAGTCCGTTGCTGAATCCTCATTTCCAGTTCTTGATTGAGCTGAGATAGTTCCTGCTGTGTATTTTTTAGTTCATTAATATTTTGAATGAGCGCAATGTCATACATTGGCTGACCCTGAAGATCCCGAACGAGAGAGATACTAATTAAAGTCCAAAATACACTTCCATTCTTGGCACGATATCTCTTCTCAATATGGTAACTATCAATTTCATTGTCAATTAACTTTTGATATTGATTGAGATCTTTTTCTAGATCATCAGGATGAGAAATGTCATGAAAGCTCGTCTGCAATAGTTCCGCCTCGGAATAGCCCAGCATTTGGCAAAGAGCTTTATTGACTGTGAGATGTCTACCTTCAATACTAGCTAGAGAAATCCCTACTGATGTTGTATCAAATATACTTCTAAATCGAGTTTCCGAATCCCTTAAAGCCTCTTCGGCTTGCTTGCGATCGCTGATATTACGAATAATTGTTAAAGCTTCCCAATCATTTACTTTTACAATTTGGACTTCTTCGTGCTGAATTTTGCCATCAATCTGTAACTGTTGCTCAAAAGTTTGGATCTCTCCAGTCGCGATCGCCTGACGAATGGCTGCTAATTTACGCTCAGCGAGGCGCGGAGGTACCACCTCAAAGATATTTTTGTTAATTGGATCAAAATTAGGCGGCAGCAAGTTTGCCACATAGCTGCTAGAGAAACACTCTAGATAGTTACCATCAAAGCTAACTCGATAAATTAGATCAGGAATAGCGGTAAGAACGGCTCTTTTTTGAGCTTCCACATTACTAAGGCTATCTTCGGCTAGTTGATACCGAGCAAAGCAAATACTTTCCTTACTAGCTACGCCAAGAAGTTCGTCATCGTCATTAATTATCAGTAAATATTCACACCTATAACTCTGCAACAAGTTAAGCATTGAGTCAAAATCTTGAATTTGCGATCGCTTAATGACATTAGGTGCAATATTCAGAATTTCTAGCATTGTCTGTCCAAGGCTAAGAGATCTCAGATCTACTTGCTTCTCAATGAGTCTGAGTATATCTCTTTGGGAAAAAGTCCCTAATAGCCGAGTCTGATCAAACACTACGACACAGGATGCAATAGAACTGAAAGTATCTCTCTCCAAGGAGGAGATATTTCTATACTCCACCAAATTGCTCTGGGCTATGTTTTGAGCAATCAATGCCGATATTTGCTCTATTTCGGTAGTTTCATTTAAATGATTAATAATGGCAACTGCTTCTAACACCTTAAGCTGAGATGCAGCTATAAGCATTCTTGGCGCGATCGCCAGATCCAAGTATGTGTTTTTCTCTAATAACATTGATTCAGTGTAAGGATTTAGTTGTTTTTAGAGTGGTGCAGAACAGTTGCAACAAAGCCCCCAATTTAGAAATAAAAAGCAAAAGCCCCTCCGAGAGGAGAGGCTTTCGCTTTCGATTATCAGAAGACTAATCTAGCTGAATACTAACCATTGATGGCAGGAG
>QBLS01000008.1 GCA_003249015.1 Pseudanabaena sp.
TAATCGGTCTATTTATCAATCGGTATGAGTTTCCTATTCTTCTCTGATTTAATCTGTTCAACAACTTTGTAACGTGACCACCAGTATAAGCAAATTTAAGCTTAACTAGCTTTTCTAGAGTTTCTGGTTTAATTACGTTCATTTTACTATTTATTGCAATTGGCTTAGAATGACGATTTAAAGAACCTGCGGCAATTATAATTTTGACCGCTTTTTCGTAGTGATCTGGAAAGTGAGCTTGTCCAAGATTTGTTAATTGACCACAGACTTTTGTAAGTACTGCCTTATTAGCGCTTGCCTTACATTCTCCTACTAATGGATATGGTAATTCACAACATAGATCAATACCTCCTGCACCACCTGTTGCATCTGGATCGAGACTAGCTTTAGGATTGGTATTGGAATTACTAAAACCTAGAAATATAAAGCTTTTTCTAACCAATTTCTCAAACTCATGACCACCACTTGAATTTCCAACCCTTGCAATTTTTTGAATCCAATCAAGATTTTTAGAAGTTTCTATTTTTTGCTGAAATTCTGCTTCTTCCAGCATTTTCTGGATTTGGACATCTAGCGGCTCAGGCGGTTCTAACTTTTCAACTTCTCTTTTTCGCTTTGCATAGGTAATATCATCTAAAACTGGTTGCAGTTCATTAATATAAACTCTATCTTCTAGGGCTAAAAATATTCCTTTTGTATTGTTTTTAATAACAATGGGGGATGGCAAATAATAAACTCGCAGATAGCTAAGCCAGATAAATCCATTTTGCTCTATGGTAGTTTGCAAACTTTCTATAGGTACTTGTAAACGTGCTGCAAGAATGTCACATTTATCTTTTTCAGAAAACTGTTGACTTCCATCACAACGCGCCCATGTAGAAATCTTGACTTCACTGACTAATGAATCATCACTACATAAAGCAAAATTTTGTTTTGGTCTATTGAAAGCTTGAGAGTGAATAGCTGTGATACTTCCCGATTCAAGGGAAGACAGAACGCCTGACGGCAGGCGTAATGCAGCAAAAATTGTTGCTTCTGTCATGTTTTGTTAGCTTAAGTAGATTAAATTACATCATCTTTTAAATCGGTTACAACACTGCTTGTATTTACATCTATTGTTGTAAATGTAGGTTTAGGAATACGCTCAAGTTTACTGGCGAGATTGGCTAGGTCTGACAACTTAAAATCTTTAGAGACTTTAGTTTCTGGCTTACTTAATATCTCTTGAATCAAAGGGTTATCGATCAAAATTCGCTCTTGATTGACATATTCCCAAATTTGCGGCTCATTTAATGTTTCTTGATCATCTTGACCAAGCTTATCAACGAAAGACTGTAATGCTAATACAGGAACAATATGATCTGTATGGAATTGAACCCATTCACCGCCTTTCTGTATTATTTCTAGGGCATACCCTCTAGCCTTATGACCACTGATGTCTTCAGAGCGAATCAAACAAACTCTTGTTTGGTTAAGTTCGTTGAATTTAACCAGTTTCTCTAAAGCACTAGTCAGAGCATTAAGTTTTTTCTGGACTACTGCAATTCCAATAAAGGCATAGTGACCTTTCTGACTATCTGATTTACGAACTTTGACCTTAAAAGGAACAATGTCTTTGTAAGCTTTATCTTGTTCATCAATGACAGCAAAAATCTTCATTTCGTCAACAACTTGATCGATCAGATGATCGAAAGCAAATCTCAAAGCCTTTGAGATTTTTTCAGGCTTTTCAAAAAGATCTGCTTCTAGTTTGTCAATACCGCTATAAATATCTTGTAGATGCTGCTGATAGCGGTCTTTAATATGTCTAGATGCGAAGATGGTTTTCTGTTCTACAGTGGTTGTCTGAGGAGGTGTCTCAACAATTCCAATTGGTGGCTACTGAGGAAGATTTTGCTGAAAAGATAGATTACGATCAACCGTCACAAACACATCAAACTCCTCTACAGCAAGGGCTAAAAGCTTACCATTTTTGACACCTGCCCATCCCATCTGATGAACCGTTTTTACTTCATAGCCAATAATCTCTCTAGCAAATCGGCGATCAATACATTCATCTAAAAGAATCCTCATATTACGCCGCCACACTCACCAAGCTTCTTCCCAACTCTTCTAAAAAATAAATAACCTGTTCTCTCTTTACAGTTGGAAAACCATCCAAAAAATCATCAATGGATTCACCATCTTTGAGATAATCTAAAAGCGTCTGTACAGGAACTCTTGTATTTGTAAATACAGTTGTACCGCCCATAACATCGGCAGATCTACTGATAAACTTTGAGTCGCTAAACATAAGTTTGTGATATTTAGATATATTTAATATTTTAGCAACTATTGATCGGCGATCGCCATGCTTACAAATCTATCATCAAGCAAACGGCGATCGCCCATGCCCATAATCATTTAGCAATGTCATAATATAAAGCATCGTAACCAATGCGATTGTCAAAGGTAAATTTTATGAACGCTAAACTGATTAATGGGCAAACTAAGCTATCTATTAATGTCTTAGTCAAAAATGAAGAAGATGGCAGAGTCAGCGCTAGAGTCTTAGGATTACCTGAATATAGCGTTACTAGCAGCGATCGTCAGTCAGCTATTTCTGAATTAGACCGATTAATTACCACAAATTTATCAGAGAATGAAGTTATATCTCTAGAACTAGAAATTCCCAAGCGAGAACATCCTTGGCGAAAGTTTGCAGGAATTTATAAAAATAGTCAGCTATTTGACTCCGTATTAACCAACATTGAATCTCAACGCCGTGATCTAGATTCACAGACCACAATTCAAGAGGAAAAAATTGCTTGAGTCTATTAATACTCGATACCGACCATGCTTCCTTATTTCTCAAAGGAAACACTCTAGTTTGCGATCGCGTATTTCACACCGAACCAGAGAGTCTTGCCATTTCAATCATAACGGCAGAAGAGATCTGTCAAGGATGGCTTAGTGAAATCAATAAATATAGCCAAGCCTCACAGTCATCAAGACTACTTTTAGCCTATGCAGAATTTGAGAAATCTTTGGACTTCTTCCAAACTATACAGAGAGTTAGTTTCGACATTAACGCTTATCATCAGTTTGAGATTTTACGCCACCAATTTAGGCGTCTGGGTACGAGAGATTTGAGGATTGCAGCGATCGCTTTGTCTATCAATGCCACTGTAGTTACACGCAATGCAAAAGATTTTAGACAAGTTCCAAACTTATCAATTGAAGACTGGACTACTGAAATTAGAATAAACAACGATTAAGCGGCTTTATCTAAATCCCTTGTAAGGATCTAGAGAATTAGGTTTAAGCGATCGCCATACTCACAAATCTATCAACAAGCAAACGGCGATCGCTATATACTCTGCCATTCCCTAGCATCCGCAAACAATGACAAATGCTTAGCATTACTCGTAGCAATAATTACCTCATGCCCATAACCAGCAACCAAAACCACTTGAGCCGCCAAAATCACATCACCATCCAAAGACTTATTATCGGCTGTCGGCTTACCAGCGTTTCTTGCCCTAGCCCATAACTCGGCAGCCTTTAACATTACCTCTGTCGTAATTGGCAAATATGTAAGCTCAGACTTTAAAAGATCTAGTTTCCTAATGCTCGATAACTTATTTGCCCGCAGAAGTTCCCGTCTAACTTCATAGTCAATGATTTTCGATAGAACTACACTCATATTTCTAGCTAAGAGACTATCCAACCATTGCTGACATCGCAATGCCAAAGGAGTCGCTTTAGGGTTCATAATCAATCCAACAGGCGTAGAGTCCAAAAAGATAATCTGACTCATTTAGATCGAAACACCTGCAACAGATTCAATAACTTTCAAAGCTTCTTTCTGATCATCTTCACTATCCAACCCAGCCAATGTTGTAAAGAGTTGACTGATTCTTTGTCGTCTGAGGCTTTGCTTATCTGAATTGTTACTATTAATCTCCCCTAGTGCCTCATCCCAAGCACTTTTTGATGAAGACATTGACAGATATTTCTGATTCCATTTCTCAGCCAAGAGCGTTACTAATCCTTTACCCTCTTCTACATTGGCGATCGCCTCTAATAATCTTTTGGCATTAGCAGCATTAGAGAGCAAATACTCCGTTTCATCTTGAGGCTCAACTAATAAAATCACCTCAACTTTTGTACCTTCCATTAACTCTGGGATGTAAAGTTCAATTTTGCCATCTTTGCCCACAGTTCCCGTTTGCTTAATTGCTGTTACCACTGGCTGCACCTATCCATAGTATTTGCATTGTAACGGAAAATGCTTAGATTTATATAAAATTTTAGTGTTTGTTGCGATCGCCCTAACCATAAACCTGTCAATAAGCATTAGGAGATCTCATCTTGCCACAATCGTAACTTGACCTTTATTTGCTGAATCTAGAATAGCAAAAAGTCATTACGCATCCTCAACTTCTACAATTGCAAACGCAAATTTCTAATTGGTACGGAAACACGCACTCCTTAGCCATGTAGAACCGATCCCGTTTATCAGTGAGACGCTCTAAGATATTCACAGATACATAAGACCACAGGAGGCGGCGATGCAACCAACAAACCCCAATCAATTTACCGAAAAAGCATGGGCGGCGATCGCCAAGACCCCCGATGTGGTCAAAGCGGCTCAGCAACAACAAATCGAGCCAGAGCATTTACTCAAGGCATTGCTAGAGGAAGAGGGCTTAGCTAGTAGCATTTTTAGCAAGGCGGGGATTAATATTCAAAAATTGCGCGATCGCATTGACGAATTTATTAACCGTCAGCCCAAAGTTTCTAGCTCAAATACATCGGTTTATCTGGGGCGCAACCTAGAAGTGCTATTTGATCGCGCCGAAAAGGAAAAGAAAAATTTTGGCGACGAATTTATTTCCATTGAGCATATGCTGCTGCCCTATTGCAAAGACGATCGCTTTGGCAAGCCGCTCTATCAAGAAATGGGACTCGATGAAGGCAAACTGCGTAATATTATTCAACAAGTGCGAGGCAATCAAAAAGTGACCGATCAAAACCCTGAAAATAAATATGAAGCTCTCACCAAATATGGTCGTGATCTTACCGAACTTGCACGTTTAGGAAAGCTTGACCCTGTAATCGGACGCGATGACGAGATTCGCCGCACGATCCAGATTTTATCTCGCCGTACTAAAAATAATCCCGTGCTCATTGGTGAACCAGGGGTGGGTAAAACGGCGATCGCCGAAGGATTGGCGCAACGCATCATTAGCGGTGATGTGCCTGAATCGTTGAAGGATCGTAAGTTAATTGCTCTTGATATGGGCGGCTTGATCGCAGGCGCAAAATATCGCGGTGAATTTGAAGAGCGTTTAAAGGCAGTTCTCAAGGAAGTAACGGAATCTAACGGTAACATCATTCTCTTTATTGATGAAATTCATACGGTCGTTGGTGCGGGGGCAACCCAAGGGGCAATGGATGCAGGTAACTTGCTGAAGCCCATGCTGGCGCGGGGTGAACTGCGCTGTATCGGTGCGACCACTTTGGATGAATACCGCAAATATATCGAAAAGGATGCCGCCCTAGAACGTCGCTTCCAACAGGTTTACATCGATCAGCCTAATGTGGAAGATACGATTTCCATTCTTAGAGGTTTACGCGATCGCTACGAATCGCACCACAATGTCACTATTTCTGATACCGCATTAGTGGCAGCAGCAACCCTCTCCAATCGCTATATCAGCGATCGCTTTTTACCCGATAAGGCGATCGACTTAGTTGACGAGGCTGCAGCTAAGTTGAAAATGGAAATCACTTCCCAACCTGAAGAACTTGATGAAATTAATCGCAAGATCATTCAGATGGAAATGGAATGTCTATCTTTGAAGAAGGAAAACGATCGCGAATCGATTGAGCGTCTAGATAAGTTGAATAAGGAACTGGGCGATCTGAAGGAAGAACAAACTGCCCTTAAAGCCAGATGGGAAGCCGAAAAGCAAGTAATCGATAACCTTGGCAAAATCAAAGATGATATCGCCCATGTGAATGTGGAAATTCAACAGGCAGAACGGGATTATGATCTGAGCAAGGCGGCGGAATTGAAATATGGCAAGCTCACCGATTTACAGCGCCAATTGGAAATTGCCGAAGTAAATCTGGAAGAGGCGAAAACCTCAGGGCGATCGCTGCTGCGTCAAGAAGTTACCGAGGAGGACATTGCCGAAATTATTTCTAAATGGTCAGGCATTCCTGTCAGCAAACTGGTGGAATCGGAAAAAGAGAAACTGCTGCAACTCGAAGATGTGCTGCACGATCGCGTCGTTGGTCAAGAGGAAGCGGTCACCGCGATCGCCGATGCTATCCAAAGATCCCGCGCAGGACTCGCTGACCCCAACCGTCCGATCGCCAGTTTTATTTTCCTAGGGCCCACGGGCGTTGGTAAAACCGAACTCGCCAAGGCACTCGCTGCCTATCTCTTTGATACCGAGGAGTCAATGGTGCGGATCGATATGTCGGAATACATGGAAAAGCATAGCGTCTCGCGCCTTGTCGGTGCGCCCCCAGGGTATGTCGGTTATGAGGAAGGTGGACAACTCACCGAAGCAGTACGCCGCCGTCCCTATGCCGTGATTCTCTTTGATGAAATCGAGAAAGCCCACCCCGATGTCTTTAACATCATGCTGCAAATCCTTGATGATGGGCGCGTGACCGACTCCCAAGGTCGCACCGTTGACTTTAAGAACTCGATCATTATTATGACCAGTAACGTCGGTTCGCAGTTCATTCTCGATATTGCAGGGGATGATTCTAAATACGAAGAAATGCGCGATCGCGTCATGGAATCGATGCGCTCTAGCTTCCGTCCCGAATTCCTGAACCGCATCGATGAAATCGTGATCTTCCATGCCCTGCGCCGCGAGCAGTTGCGCCGCATCGTTAAGCTGCAAGTGCAACGCCTTGAAAAGCGCCTCGCTGAAAGACGGATGTCTCTCAAGCTCGCTGACGCGGCTCTCGACTTCATTGCCGAAGTTGGCTATGACCCTGTGTATGGCGCAAGACCCCTAAAGCGGATCATTCAGCGTCAACTAGAAACCCAGATTGCCAAGAGCATTTTGCGCGGTGATTTTGCCGATGGCGATACTATTTTTGTGGATATCGAGAATGAGCGTCTTGCCTTCAAGCGGTTATCACCAGATTTAGTGACAGTCTAGAAAAATAGCAAATAGCGGCGCTTTGCGCCGCTATTTGTTTTAGCTTGGCATACATATCTTGTTCTTTGTCAGTGTCAAGTGAAGGAAATAGAGCGATCGCTGATAAGTAGCTCACCATAATTAAAACCTAAAACCAGAAGCTGCCCCGCTCGCTACGCGGGCTGGACAGCTTTCTCGATTTTTAGTTTACTTATGCCTAGTTACTTATTTTGAGGTTACGTGGATATCCAATCAATCAACCTAGTTTTGATGCGTTTCAATCTATCCAGTGAAATATTTCCAAGACGAGCGCTAATAATCGATGATTCAAGGGTTGCTAATCTGCTTAATCGAATTACAGATGTAATTTTTAGTCCTGTCACTAGGTAGTCATCATCAGATGTATCTATGATGTCGTCAAAATTGGGAATAGCCTGATGTATACGAGATGAAATTAGAGCAAGCAATAAATCTGGGTGGCGACTGGGTGCGATCGCAACAACTAACGCGGGTCGAAGTTTTCCTGCCTTTAGATCAGCTTGAGGAAACCGAACTAGAACAATATCTCCCGATTTCATGATCTATAGACTTCCTTAGCATCTTCTAAGAAATAATCAATTTCGTCATCTTCACTAAAAAATTGAGCAAGTGCAAACTCCTGCCATTGACCACTTTCCCAATCAATATATTCTGAAATTTCTTGCTTACTCGTTAATATTTGCGTGAATTTAGCGATTTGTTCGATGATGTGATCTGGCAAACTGTCAATTTGTTGATGGAGTTGTGTACGAGTGTTTACTGACATAAGAGAATTACCTCATCGATTTTCGAGAACAAGCAAAACAAAATATTGCCAATTGGTTTACCAAAACAAGAGGGCGCACTGCGTCCTCTTGTTTTAAAAATTTCAGGAGCTAGATCCAAAGCGAATGGCATACACATCTTGTTCTTTGTCAGTGTAAATTTCCACATCTGACTTGGGATAAGAAACACATAAAAGAATGTAGCCCTTCGCATCTAGCTCCTCGCCCATGCCGCCGATTCCCATACCTTGGCTCTGATCGACTTGTCCTTTTACAATTTGCGCCGCACAGGTCGTACATACACCCGCATAGCATGAACAGGGCAAATCTAGTCCCTGCGCGATCGCAGCGTCAAGGATTGGCTGATCTTCAGGCACAGCTACAGTAAAAGTCTGTCCTTGATGATGTAAGGTCGCAGTAAAGGTCTGAGTCATTTTTATAGGTTTTATTGCGTAAAGTGAATGATATGATGTGCAACTGGCTCAATTTTATCTCTTCCTATGCAACCCCGCCACACCGCCCGCGAACTTGCGCTATTTAGCATCAACCAATTGCCTAGCCAACCGCAAAAGCTAGAAACAAAAACATTGGACGACATTGTGACTGCCGTAGTCCGATCGCTTCACGATGAAACTAAGGAGCTATTGCAAACCGCTAGTGCAGAGCTACAGCGTAGCCAAGATCGGCTCACCTCTAGTGAAAATCGCACTAGCGATCTGCGCCAAGATATTCAAGCGGTTGAGGGCATGGTGCGCGAGGCGATCGAATTAACTAAAAATGCCATCAATAATATTGGCTCGGCTCTAGATTTTCCCGTAACTTTGGTGCTTTCCCAACGCGATGAGGTGCGTAACTACACAGTTGATATTCTCAAGACAGTCAACAGCAAGCGATCGCAAATTGATGAAATGATTAGTACGGCTCTGGTAAATTGGCAAATTGACCGACTTGCCCAATTAGACAAAGATATTTTACGAATTGCCACCGCCGAGATGATGTTTATGAATGTGGCAAGTAAAGTCGCGATCGATGAAGCGGTAGAACTGGCTAAACGCTATAGCAGTGAAGATGGCTATCGATTTATCAATGGTGTGTTACGGCGTATCGATGACCAGCTTAAAGAATCGCGCAAATAATCGTGTGGCGGCGCTTCGCGCCGCCATTATCTAAAAATAAAAAGCGCGGCTCAGCCGCGCTTTTTATTTTTGGGGTTCGCCCTCTAGCTGCTTTACCGCCGCCAGCTCTCTCTCTAAGAGATTGACTTTCTCCAATAATTGTTGATTGGATGCCAGTAGTTCCTGTGTTCGAGATGATAAGTAAGGATCAGATTCCCACCAATTGATCCCAATTTCCTTAGCTTTATCCACAGATGCAACTAGCAAGCGGATTCTAATGCTCAGTAGTTCCACACTGCCCACAGATACCGTAATATCACCTGCGATCACGATTCCCTTGTCTAATACTCTTTCGAGAATATCCGCAAGGGAAGAGCCAGTGGTACTAGTTTTAATCGCTTGAGACATTTAAGGTATCTGATCCAATAATTTAGCAAGTCCGAGTTCTGACTCAGGCTCACCATTACCATAACGGGAAATCAACACATCAAAACAAAGATCGCGAAAGTCTTCATTCTTTCCAGAAACAGAGATCTCATGCTCATGGCAAATTTTACCAATTAGCAAGCAGGCTCTTAAACTCGAAGCTTTGCTGCACTGCACTTGACGGCGATAGCTGCGGATTAGGTTGATCAGCTTTAAAGCTTCGGTGCGTTCTAGCCCAACACGATTAACCAGAATTTGTTTTTCAGTCTCGACATCAGCTTCACCGATATTGATCGTGATCATCCGATCCAGCAATGCATCTTGAGTAGGATGTACCCCTGCATATTCCTCTGGATTAGACGTAAAGATCGCTCGAAACATGGGATGGACACGCACATATTCTGACTGTGAGCTATCGGGGGGCAGCACGATCAGCTTCTCTTCGAGGGCACTCAGTAAAACATTATTTACTTCAGGACGCGATCGATTGAACTCATCGTAAATTAGGGTAAAGCCTTCTTTAGCCGCCAATGTCAGTCGTGAATCTGTCCAGCTCTGACGCAAGTCATCTTCTACCTTTAAAACAGAATGGATGTAATTATCCACAACTTTTTTACGGGTATATCCAGAGTTAGAACCAATCAACTGAGACGATCGCAAATCTTCATCACCATAGATCAACACCATTGGTCGTCCGACTAAACCTGCGAGGTGCATGGCGAGAGTGGTTTTGCCCGTACCCGCAGGGCCCCGTAAATGGACTGCAAATCCAGACTGCAAATCCAGACTGCAAATAGCGTAGAGCGCGGCGGACAATTTGCTTGGTAAAGTCAGTACTAATGAACTGACGGGGGCTAGCTTGGAGAACTGTGGTCATGTTTTATGAGGCTTCTGCCATTTGCAGTAGGGTATTGAGGATATCCGAAGGATCAACCTTAAGTGTGTTGGCTCCTTGAGCAAGTAGATCTCTGACGGTATCGCGGTCATTGACAACTTCTAGCAAGCTAGAGTTTGTCGATAGTTGGGATACATAGTCAACCACAAACTGCTCGATTTTGTTGGAAGTTTTGACTGCTTCCTTAGGAGTTTCTTTCTCTTTAACTTCTACAGCTTTAGATGCTTCAACAGCTTTTACTTCAACAGTTGGAATTGCTTTCTTAGAAACTTTAGTAGGTTTCTTTTCAGTAACTAGATTATCGATTTTAGTGACTGGCTTGACAACTGGCTCCACAGTAGTGGCAGCCCGATCGCCACTCCAAACTGAGGCTTTGAGGTTAGCCCGAAAACTGCGAAGTTGTTCAGCTTGAGCTTCAGCGGCAGCCATACGCTGAGTATGGATGTCACTGAGGGTAGATTGCACTTCAGCGGCTCGATCTAGAAACTCTTGCGATCTCGCTGCGATATCTACCTTAGCCATAGCAATTCGTTGACTGGCAATGTCTTGCAATTGACTAGCGACTTCTGTCGCTCGTAAGGATGCTTCTTGCGATCGCTGCTCTGCGGCAACTTGTGCTTCCGCAAGACGAGACTTTTGAAGATCCTCTAGCTGCATGGATGTCAGAATCTCCCGTTCCTTCACTAGCTGTTGACGTTGCTGTCTGGCAGAAACACCATTCCGAATACGCGCTTTGTGAATATGCTTGAGCTGAGATCGCGACTTAAAGGTACGGTTGCGTACTTCTTGAGCGCGTTCTTCACTATCTTCAGCAGCTTTTTGGACACGAGTTTCATTTAGCTCTTGCAAATAACTTGCCACCTGCTCAGCCCGATCTTGCAATTCTTCGTGCCGTTTCACCAAAGCATTTTCCGCGATCGCTTGCCTCCCCTGTTCCCATGCCAAGCGATTTTGTTCAGCATGGGCAAGATATTTCGCTGTTGCCTGAGCCTGTTCTTGAAATTCTTGTTCTCTCACCTGTCTTGACTGCTCGCAAGCCGCCAAAAAATCTGCCCTTTCTTGCAACCGTTGCTGCTTTGCTTCTGCAAATTTCTGCATCAAAGAAGCCATAGCGTTATCCTCAAGTTTTTTCAAATTCTAATCATTTCGACAATACGTTCAGTTATTAATTCTGTACGAAAGCGACAGACCAAAAACTTTTATGCTTTTCATTTAAACCCCCTTCCCACCGTGTAACTACCCTGCTAAAAATTCATTGCCCAGTCAGCAGCAAACTGATAGGATAATTTTTAGTGAGAAGGGAGTAAAAGAAATCGGTAGGCTAATAATCTATTGTTTAGCGACCAGTAACTAGCTTGTGGCTAGAACCCCGTTCAGACTAAGCAGCAGGTACTGCCGCCGAAGCTGTAAGACCAACTGCTTCCGCATACTTGAGGTATGTTTCAACAGAGGCAATAACAACACGAGCTTCAATTGAGAGTAGTTCAATCCCTACAAGAGAGACTCTTACCCACGCATCAATAACAATTCCCTTGTCCAAAATGCGATCAATGACTTCCGCTAAACTAGAGGAAGAGTTGACTTTTTCAACAGCCATAATAGATTTCTCCTTGAGTTGAATATATTCAGCATTTAAATCTTGCCTGTGCAAACTGTACTACACAACAGCAAAATTACTTATACTTACTTTGCACTAAACATCTTGTTTTTAAAGATGATTCGTTAATATTACCTTTGATCAGGATAATCAATGATAAACTTTCTTTAAGAAGATGAAACTGCAAGGCTAATAAATTCTTACGAATTTAGTTTTGAATCAGTTCAAAGCCACTGGATAAAATGTTGCTGAATACTTTTTGCATCACTAACCACAAAATTTATTTGAATTTTTTAAAACATTAAACTATGAACAATGAACCAGAAAATCAAAATCTTCGCGGTAAAGAGAACTCTACAGAAGCAGTTAAAACCAAAGAGAAAGATAGCTTTGTAAAATTGGCAATGCGAAATATGGTGAAGAAAGGTAGTACTTCGCTATTCCATTTTTTCTTAACTATAGTCGGAGTAATTGGGACTTTATTAGGGTTAGCGATCGCTTTCCATTGATAGTAAGATAGCCCAGAGATTCTTATTAGTTAAAATCAGTTTATAAATCTTTCCAAATTAATAAATAGTAGTGTGTAGCGAAGCTGCATACTACTATTTATTAATTTGGAAAGTCTGAAGGTGAACCTTAATACGTCAACTGTTGTAGATTTTGTCAATTCAACAATTAGACAAAACTAAAAAAGGATAGAATCGCTTTGCGATTCTATCCTTTTTTAGTTTTGCTATGGTAAGCATCTAGATAGAAGTAACCTAAAACCAAGAAAGTTGTTCCGCCCATTACGCGGGCGGAACAACTTTCTTGGTTTTTAATTTCCTAAATTATTATTATATGGCTTCAGCCTCTCTCAGCCAACTCTTAGTCGAGGAAAGCTAATCAACTATTTTAATCATATTCCTGAACATCAAAAGCAAGGCAATTCCTGTTAACAATCCATAAATAGCGCCAATAGTTAACGTCAAAAAATAGCCCAACTTATTGATTAGCAACCACCCTACCCATACGCCTCCATACCAACTCGCCGTACTGACCACAATCCACCATTCCGATCGCCTGAAATATTGCTTGAGAATTATCCATTGCATCACCCCCACTGAGAGTCCCCGCAAGCAGGCATAAACTACCACTAAGTCCAATGCATCACCATAAGTAATTGCTAGTTGAAAACTTGCCCAAGAACTCACCGATCCGCCCACAGTGCCGCCAATTAGAGTTGCCCAAAACCAACTAAATCCCACGATATATTTGCGGATTACTAGCCACTGCGAAAACGCGATCGCCAAGCTCATCAACCCAAAGCTCAGCCATACCCCCAGATCTCCCATGATCCAGTCAGTAACAAAAGCACTGACCCGACCACCGATCGCATAACTAAAAGCCGTAGTGACAATCCACAAAGGCAAAAAATTCCAGTGAAGTTTTTGGGTGGCTAGCTCTTTTAATTTAAACTTGTTGAGCAAGGATTTGAGCCTCATAAATAGCTAAGACCAGAGACTGTTTCTCCCGCGCAGCGTGATGAACAATCTTATCGGTTTTTAGTTTACTTATACTTAGCGACCTATTTGAGTTTTGTTGAATGAGAAGACTATATTTTTTACTGCCAGGAACGACCAATAAATTTGCCTGTGGAGGCTTATGGGCTGAGTTAAAAACCCTAGAACTGGCAAAAAGAGTATGTCCTGCCGAAGTCGTTACCTATCGCCAACGTGAAAAAGATCATCTTTGGCTTGATGATTTATTAAGTTCTAATGACACCTTGCACCAGCTTGATGACGTGATCTTTGTGATGAGTTGGGGCTTTGACGTGGCTAAACTTGCCCCAAAATTAAAAAGTTATAACGCTATTTACCATGCCCATAGTGCTGGCTACGGATTTGATGTACCTGCGAGTGTGCCAATTATTACAGTCAGCCGCAATACGCTCGGCTACTGGGGACAGCGATCGCCCCATTCCTTGTTGTATTACCTGCCTAATGAAATTTCTGATAAGTTCCAAAATTATCAAGGCGATCGCGATATTGATGTACTAGTCCAAGCCCGCAAATCTTCTCACTATTTGCTTAATCAATTAGTTCCACTTTTGCAACAGAAATGTAAGGTAGAAGTGATTGATTATTATGTGGAAAATTTAGAAGAATTATTTAATCGCGCTAAGGTTTATCTCTATGACTCTGCCGAATATTGGGCAGTACAGGGTGTGACAGAAGGCTTTGGGTTACAGCCTCTAGAAGCGATCGCCTGTGGTTGTCAAGTTTTTTCTAGCGTTAATCACGGCTTGTCCGATTACTTAGACCCTGCTTTTAACTGTTATAAAATTGCAGGCTATTCTCAGGAATTTGATCTTCAGAGAATTCTCAAGGTAGTAAATAGCGATCGCCAGTTAAGCCCAAATCCACATCTGTTAGAGGAATACCGATCTGCCAATATCATCCACCGACTCGCCACAATTCTCACCGAAATCAATGAATTTTTCGATCATCAAAAATCTCATCAAGGCAATATTAGGGACTTGGATCTAAGCAGAATTATCCAATTGCGATCGCTGAGAATATGGAAAAAGCTAAAACAAAAACTTATTCGCCAATAAAAAAAGAAAGCGTTGCAAAGCAACGCTTTCTTTTTTTATTGAACTAAGAGAGTAAATACCCCACCGCTCTGCGGTGTAAGTAAATTCTAGTAAAAAAGAATTTGATACCCCGTCCGCTTGCGGCGGGGTTATTCATTGCTAAAACTATACGACTGCTGCTGTACGCTTGCGACGACCAGCGCTAGTTGTGGTTACAGTTGGCACAGCCTCATTAGTCGGACTAGTAACAGCAGAACCATTGCCATTGCTGCTATCAACCTTAGGAATAGGCTTGACTCCAGCTTTTAGGGTTACACCCAGAGAGTTGGGCTTATTAGCAGGTGCAGGTGCAGACTGTGTGGATTCTGGTGGTGTTTGCAGTAGAAACGCGATCATTGGTTTGCTTTGCATTTGTTGGCGCAAAACGCGAGTAAGGTCGCGCTCTAGTTGACCACGCAAACCAACCCAGTCCACTTCCAGAGATCCCACATTACGGGCAAAATTACCCCAGTTATTTGATAGTGAGTTCTCAATTGTTTTGGCAACGGACGCGATAATTTGTGAACGCTCCATCGGCAAGACAACTCCATTTAACTGAATGTCTGGTGTAGTGGCAAGTTTGCCATCCAGACCAACAGACACCGCAATCATGAAAATGCCATCACCAGCAATTAGTTGGCGATCGCGCAACACATCGCCCTTGACCATACCGTCACGGGAAGAGTCAACCAGTTCTACTCCCGAAGGAACCTTATCGACAATCTTCATGTAGTCTTGGCAAACCTCAACCACATCACCATTTTCCGCAATCACAATATTTTCGCTAGGAATACCCATACTTTCCGCCATCTTGGCGTGCTGCTTCAGCATTCTCAACTCTCCGTGAGCAGGGAAGAAGAACTTCGGACGCACAAGCGCCAACATCATCTTATGTTCTTCCTGTGCACCATGCCCAGAGACGTGAATGCCCTTATCTTTACCATAAATGACATTCGCGCCCAGAGCCATGAGCTTGTCGATTGTCCGCACCACAGGAATGGTATTTCCAGGAATTGGGTTCGCGGAGAAGATCACTGTATCACCATCACGAACTTCCAATTGCTTGTGACTGCAATTTGCCATGCGGGTTAGCGCCGACATTGGTTCGCCTTGAGAGCCAGTAGTCAAGATCAAAATTTGATCATCGCGGTATTGGCGCAGATTTTGTAGAGGCTGAAATAGGTCATCACGGCACTTGATATAGCCGAGATTGCGGGCATGGGCAATTACATTGAGCATAGAGCGTCCGACTACACCCACGACACGTCCTTGTTTGTCAGCAATATCCAAGATCATACTTACCCGATGCACTGAAGAGGCAAAGGTGGTGATGATGACGCGACCAGTGGCAGCCCGAATGTAGCGCTCTAGGTTTGGATATACCGCTCTCTCGGAAGGAGTAATTCCTGGAACTTCGGCATTAGTTGAGTCACTAATCAAAGCTAGTACACCCTTTTCACCATGCTCGGCGAGACGGGCAAGGTCAAAAAACTCACCATCAACGGGAGTATGGTCAATCTTAAAGTCGCCAGAGTGAATTACCATGCCCGCAGGTGTATTAATGGCGATCGAGAAACTGTCGCAAATAGAGTGAGTATTGCGGATAAATTCTACAAAGAAGTTAGTGCCAACTCTCACGATATCGCGGGGCATCACACGGCGCAATTCAGTACGATTGAGAACTCCCGCTTCACGGAGTTTGCCTTCCAATAAAGCCATAGCCAAGCGAGGACCATAGATTACAGGAATTTCAAATTGCTTTAAATGGAAAGAAATCGCTCCGATATGATCTTCGTGACCGTGGGTAACGATCATCCCCTTGATCTTGTGCTTATTTTCACGGAGATAGGTCATGTCTGGAAGTACGACATTCACCCCAGGCATCATATTGTCTGGGAAAGAGAGTCCACCATCAAGGAGCATGATTTCATCGTTATATTCAAACACCCATGTGTTTTTGCCAATTTCATGGAGTCCACCGAGGGCAATAATTTTTAGGGAAGGAGCGTTAGATGTAGTCATAGTTAATTTGTTTAGTAAGAAAAAGTGAGGTTGATTGGAAAAAGAGCGTAATTGAATAAAAAGCTTAATAAATTTGTTTCAATTACTTGATAATGCAAACTTGGTGATTATTTGCAGACTTATTTATGGAAATTTTGATATGAGTGACTAGATAAAAGCCGAAAATTTGTGATTCCCCGTCAATTCTTAACTCAAAATATCAACTAAAATAATCCATAAAGTCTGAATTGAAAGTTCCTAATTTTAAATTTTTAGTTTTAAAGTTAGGTAAGGATTCCAATTTCTGTGAGTACTGATTTCAGCTTTGCTTCTAATTCAGCATTACCAGCAACTAGAGGCGATCGCACTAGCCCCGTATCCATATCCAATAAGCGTAAGGCTAGCTTCAGAGGGATCGGATTACTGGTGAGAAATAAAGCCTTAAACAATGGGAACAGGCGAATATGGATCTGTATAGCTTCTTGGACGTTACCTGCGTTAAAACTCTGCATCATTGTTTGCAGTTGCCTACCGACTAGGTGCGAGGCTACGCTGACGACTCCCTTTGCACCCACTGCCATCAAAGGCAATGTTAGCGAGTCGTCCCCTGAGTAGATGACAAAATCAGAGCCTGTTAGCGCACAAATCTGACTGGCTTGATCAAGATCTCCTGTTGCCTCTTTAATGCCAAAGATGCTGGGAATCTCAGCTAACCTAGCAACAGTCTCAGGCTCTAGCCTAGAACCAGTACGACTAGGGACATTGTAAAGGAGTAGGGGTAAGTCTGGCGCAGACTCAGCGATCGCTCGGAAATGCTGATACAGCCCTTCTTGTGGTGGCTTATTGTAGTACGGTGTTACTTGCAGTGTACCATCTAATCCCAAATGTGCGGCTTTTTGGGTTGCCGCGATCGCCTCGGAAGTGGAATTTGAACCTGTGCCTGCCATAATCTTGGCTCGACCAGCGATCGCCGCCTGAATCACTGAAAACAACTTATACTCCTCATCCCAGCTAAGGGTGGGTGATTCGCCTGTCGTACCGCACACAACAATCGTATCCGTCCCAGTCTCGACTAAGTGAATAGCAAGTTGTTCAGCTCTGTCATAATCGACAGCCCCTTCTCTATCAAAGGGAGTAATCATTGCTGTTAATAAACGACCAAAATCGATTTCACTCATAGACTTTCATACAGATGCTCATAGATTTTTAGAGCCAAAAGCTGTGCTAAAGCTTTTGGGGTTTTACAATATAGACTCAGCAATCAACAGTTCGGCTATCTGCACTGCATTTAACGCCGCACCCTTACGAATCTGATCGCCACAGATCCATAGTTCTAATCCCTTGTCATGGGAAATATCTTGGCGAATTCGTCCTACCAAAACATCATCTTTACCACTTGCATCAATGGGCATGGGGAAATAGTTTTTGCCGAAATCTTCTACCAAATGCACTCCAGCACTACTTTTGAGAATCTCTCTAGCTTTATCTGGACTAAACGGATGGGCAAATTCTAGGTTAATTGCTTCAGAATGGGCGCGTAGTACTGGAACTCGCACACAGGTTGCCGTAATCCTAATCTTGCTATCGCCAAAAATTTTGCGAGTTTCATTCACCATTTTCATTTCCTCCTCGCAGTAGGAGTTCTCGGTCATAGGTGAATTGTGGGTGAACAGGTTAAAAGCTAGAGGGTAGGGCAAAATTTCCGCGATCGCAGGTTCACCATTGAGGATTGCCTGAGACTGCACTTGCACCTCTTCCATCGCCCTTGCACCAGCACCACTAGCCGACTGATAAGTGGAAACGACGATCCTTTGGATCGGTTGCACTTGATGCAGTGGATAGATCGCCACCGCCATCAGGATCGTGGTGCAGTTAGGATTAGCGATAATGCCTTTGTGCTGTTTGGCAGCTTCGGGATTCACCTCGGGCACAACCAAAGGAACGTCAGGATGCATCCGAAAGGCACTGGAGTTGTCGATGCTAACTGCGCCAGCTTTAGTTGCAATGGGCAACCACTGCTTAGAAATACTCCCTCCTGCTGAGGCAAGCACAATATCAACTCCGTCAAAGGATGAGGAGTTAACGGCTTCAATAGTTAATTCCTCTCCTGCAAACGTGATTGATTTGCCAGCCGATCTCTCTGAAGCTAAAACTTTTAAGCTACTTAATGGAAAACTTCTTTCCTCCAGTAAGTCTAGGATCTCTGTACCAACTGCACCTGTTGCTCCCAAAATGGCAACACTATACTTTTTACTCAATGAACCTCCGCAATAAAAACATCAAGTTAGGGTGGAAAACTTTTGGCAAACCGCAACGATGACATCTACGTGGCTGCTTCATCGGGGTAGCACTTATCACATCTTAACAAACTTTAGGAATATGCCAAATCTTTTTAATTATCGTGTGTAGTACCTTTGGCGCTACACAACGATCAATAGTGTGACGCGAAGCGCAACATCATTAATCCTTGTTTTTATGGCCCCGTAAAGATAGCATCTTCGACATCTTGGCGGCTCAGAGAATAGGGAAATGCTCGTTGAATTTCTTTACCGCCAAACGCATCTTGAATGTACCGAACACGAATATCCTCAATATCCATAACAATTTCAGCTTGCCATGAGGGTGTAGTCACTCGCCAGATATTGGGATTTGTCTGATCTTGATAGCATCCCTGCTGGTTTAACCAAGCTTCGAGGGCGGGCAGGGGGTGATTGTAAAGGGGAGTGGTCGGGGAAGGAAGCGCCATAGGAGACGGATTGAGTGAGGATTGTGGGGTTAGAAAATTTAGTACTTAACTTTTGATGACGTGGGTTTGCCACGCCACCCAAAATTTATCATTATTTTAATTTTAATCATTATTTTACAGTGCAGCTCTTATCGCTACGGAAATCGCTTGGGGTAATAGGCGATCGCCTCGTAGCCAAGCTACTAATACAACTAATACCAAACAGACCACTACAGTACCACCAATCAATAGTAGTGCAAAGATCTCTCCACCAGATAAAGGACGCTCAGTGGGTAAACCATCATCATCAGCGGTCTGAAGATTTTTATTGGCTTGATTGCCTATTTTTGTACCGTTGCTAGCAATGTCATTGCTGTTAATAGCGATACTTTTATACTGAAATCGAGAAAATTGAATCTTTTGATTGTAAGCTTGGCGACGCTCAGGGTTGCTGAGAGTGGCATAAGCCTCGTTAATCTGCCGAAACTTTTCGATAGCCTCATCTTTAGGAAGTTGAGTGGTGTCAGGATGATACAACTTGCTCAAGTCGCGATAGGCGCGGCGAATGTCAATTTCGCTAGCCCAAGGGGTAACGCCGAGGATTGCGTAATAAGTCTTAGACATAGAATTGGCAAAATTCGCTAGTTTGCATACTGTTTTGTCATATTTCTCATTATGAAACTAGTTTTAGTACTTTCTGTTTTTTGCCTGAATGTTTTTTACAAACATGTCTTCGCTACCTTTACAAATCTAAAGAAACTTTGAAGGCAACGCCTTCAAAGTTTCTAGCGTAAGACGCTGTATGTATCTGGCTATGTAGCTATGCAGGTTTGACCATAGGAGTAGTGATGGCACGATGCTCCGATACTACTCTTATAGTTTGTTATTAAGTAACTAGGCACAATTGAGGAAGCTTGATGTTTTCGTCGCGGCAACTATTGATAAGTTGATTAGGAGTATATTTAATTTCTAAGCAAGTAGCTAGGCGCAATGCTCAGCTTTTTGTAAGCTGCCCCATTTAGCCCATTTTTTTGTGCCACTTCCATGAATTGGACTCGCATTGTTAGTGCCTTATTAGTTGTTCCGCTAGCCTTGGCGGCGATCGCGCTCGGTGGTTGGGCTTTTACCGCAGCTTTTGCGCTGTTGGTAGTTTTTGGGCAAAAGGAATATTTCGCACTTGTCAGAGCCAAGCAGATTGTCCCTGCTAGCAAAATTACGATTTCTGTTAGTTTGGCTCTGCTAGTGGTTTCTCAATTGGAGGTTAGTCTGGCTGATGCGGTCATCCCGATCGCAGGTACTTTTATTTGTTTTTATTTGTTGTTTCAGACCAGAATCGCCACAATTTCCGATATTTCGGCTTCGATACTCGGTCTGTTTTACGGTGGCTATTTGCCGAGCTTTTGGATTCGCATTCGTGGAATTGGCGATGGTACATTAGTGGAAGTTAGCGATCGCTTGCATCAGTTTGATTTTTTTACGCAACTTCGCAACTTAGAACAACTTTCATGGCTACGCATTACTTTCCCAGTATCTTCAGGCTGCATCTATGTGCTGATGTCATTCTGTTGTATTTGGGCTTCTGATGTTGGTGCGTATATATTTGGCAAGATCCTCGGGCGGACGAGGCTATCGGATATTAGCCCCAAAAAGACGGTCGAAGGCGCGATCGCAGGTTTACTTTGCTGTTGCGTAACAGCGATTATTTGGGCTTTCAGTTTGGGATGGTCTCAATGGTTAGTTGCAGGTTCTATTTTAGGTTTATTGATTGGGATCGCTGGTTTGCTGGGCGATCTCACTGAGTCAATGATGAAGCGGGATGCAGGGGTTAAAGACTCGGGACAGATCATGCCTGGACATGGTGGCATCCTCGATCGCGCTGATAGTTATGTCTTTACAGCACCATTGGTTTACTACTTCATCACCCTAGTTTTGCCGATTATTCCCTAAATATAGCTGTAGTCATTCTTGTTAGGACATAAAACCCAGAAGACGAGTGGCGGCGCGAAGCGCCGCCACTCGCTTCTTAGGTTTTAATTTTGTCCTAGACTACAGCTATAAAATCTAGGCGATGCTTTGTGCTGCCTAGCTTTTATTTAGGATATTTAGCACCGCAGGTACTAAATATCTCGAAGTTGGTTTCATAATAAAAACTGCCGATTAGAAATTTTTATGATTAACAAACTTGGATTTTGGCTCGTTTGGATTTTGTTTTCGGTTTATGCCTTTGTATTTGCGCCACCCGATCGCCCTGAAACTTTTGATCTCATCAAAAAACTAATAGCAGGAGACTGGCAGGGGACAAATGCATACATCGTGGCTTTGTTTAACTTAATGGGCGTATTTCCCTGTGTCTATGCTTGTATTTTGGCTAGTGATGGGAGAGGGCAAAAGGTTCCCGCTTGGATATTTTCAGGGCTTTCTTTCTTAGTGGGAGCCTTTGCGCTACTGCCCTACTTTGCCCTACGGGAATCAAATACTAGCTTTGCTGGCAAGAAAAATTGGAATATTAAAATTTTAGATTCGAGCATTACAGGAATTGTGATTAGTGCGATCGCCATATATTTTCTAATCTATGGCTTCTCTTCAGGAGATTGGGGCGATTTTATTCAGCAATGGCAAACAAGCCGATTCATCCATGTGATGAGTTTAGACTTTTGTATGCTTTCTTTGATGTTTCCTTGGTTGCTTAGTGACGATATGGACAGACGCGGCATGACCGATGACCGCTTTTTCTCATTGATCGCCTTAGTTCCCTTAGTAGGTGCATTGCTCTATCTCTGTCTGCGATCGCCCCTAGTGGAAGCATCTGAAACTCAAGAAGCACTCTTAGTGAAATAAATTTAGTTCCCAAATGTATTTATTTAGCAAGGTAAGGCGTGCTCAGGACAAAACCCTAGAATTATGATTAGCGGCGCGCCGCGCCGCTAATCATAATTCTAGGGTTTTGATTTGTACTAGCTAACTCTTGCTTCGCTATACTCTCTAGAAAAAGCCAAGAAAATTAAAAAGATAGAGAAGTATTTGGGCTAAGCAGATAGAACTAAGTGAGTTAAAGCCAGAGGTTGTTATGCCTGCTTAGCGGGCAGAACAACCTCTGGCTGGCTTTCAATATTAAGGAGAATCGCTGATAAAGAATTAGTTACCGCAAAAGGTGAAGCGATCGCTGATAGGATAAAAAATTAGAGTGTTATGGCGCTGTGCAGCATGGATTTTCAGTCGGTTATTTTGGAATTGCAAAAATATTGGAGCGATCGCGGTTGCTTGATTGCTCAGCCCTACGACATCGAAAAAGGTGCAGGGACAATGAGTCCCCATACTTTTTTGCGCGCGATCGGTCCTGAGCCTTGGAACGTTGCCTATGTCGAGCCTTGCCGTCGTCCCACCGATGGACGCTATGGCGAAAATCCCAACCGCTTACAGCACTATTACCAGTTTCAAGTAATTCTCAAACCATCCCCCGATGATGTGTTGGAGCTATACCTTAATAGTCTCAAGCACCTAGGCATTGATCCTGCCGATCATGATGTGCGTTTTGTCGAAGATGATTGGGAATCGCCAACCCTTGGCGCTTGGGGAGTAGGCTGGGAAGTCTGGCTTGATGGCATGGAAGTCACCCAGTTTACTTACTTTCAACAGGTGGGAGGCTTGGATTGCCGTCCCGTTTCTGCCGAAATCACCTATGGGCTAGAGCGTCTGGTCATGTATTTGCAGGGTGTCGATTCGGTATATGACATTGTGTGGCGATCGCACCCCACCCTCGGCGATATTAAATATGGACAGGTGCATCACCAAGGAGAGGTTGAACATAGCAGTTACAACTTCGGCAACTTTGGCGGCAAGCCCCAAGATTCTGACTTACTGTTTCAACTGTTTTTGCAATACGAAAAAGAAGCAGGGCATCTCCTTGAGTCGGAGCTGGTACTTCCCGCCTTTGATTATGTTTTGAAATGTTCGCATTCTTTTAATTTGCTAGATGCGCGGGGTGTCATTTCCGTCACCGAGCGCACCCGTTACATCGGACGCATCCGCAATCTGGCGAGACAGGTCGCTAAGCTGTATTACGCCCAACGAGAAGCATTGGGCTTCCCCTTAGGCGCTGAGTTAGCGATCGCGGCATAACTCACAAACCCAAAACCAAACAAACTTAAAAAGCCATGCAAAGCATGGCTTTTTGAGTTTGTTTAGTTTGTTTAATCAACAGTTGTTATGGAGAGAATTGTGAAATTTATAATGTCTTCAGGGCTGAAAGCCTTACACAGTAAGAACTGCTAGATATTGTAAATTGCCCTGTTATAAATCGTGACAATCTGTAATGAAAAACGATCCAACGACATAGTATAAACAATTAGGTTAGAAATTAAAGATTGAACTTACATCAAAGCTAAGGTTTTGATTTGAGCGAAGCTTTTAACCGTGTCTTAATTTAAAAATAAAGATTTTTCTAATTTTTTCTAATCATCGGTTCCAAATCGATAAGCTAGAAATAATTAGATTGGATGAATAGGTTTCAAGCTTTTAGCTTGGGCTTGGCTTCCAAGTATTAAAGATAAATTTACAAAAACTGGAGATAACAGTATATGTTTGATGCATTTGCAAAGGTAGTATCCCAAGCTGATTCCAGAGGTGCATTCATCAGCGCATCTCAAATTGACGCTCTTAGCGCCATGGTTGCAGAAAGCAACAAGCGTTTGGACACCGTAAACCGCATCACCAGCAACTCCTCTAAGATCGTTGCTGACGCTGCTCGTTCTTTGTTCGCAGAGCAACCTGCTTTGATCGCTCCTGGTGGTAATGCTTACACCAGCCGCCGTATGGCTGCTTGTTTGCGCGACATGGAAATCATCCTCCGCTATGTCACCTATGCTATCTACGCTGGCGATGCAAGCATCTTGGAAGATCGTTGCTTGAACGGTTTGCGTGAAACATATTTGGCTCTTGGTACTCCTGGTGCTTCCGTTGCTGTTGGCGTACAAAAGATGAAGGATGCTGCAATTGCGATCGCTAATGATACCAATGGCGTAACCCGTGGTGATTGTTCCGCTTTGATGAGCGAAGTCGCTAGCTATTTCGACAAGGCTGCTGCTGCTGTTTCCTAGGTTTTTAAACCTTCTTTTCAGTATCGCCCTGAATCCATTGATTTTTTGCATCGCAATTAACAAAACCTTTATCAAGACTATTTTGGAGAATATCTCACCATGAAAACCCCTTTAACCGAAGCCGTATCAGCCGCCGATTCTCAAGGTCGTTTCCTTAGCTCTACCGAAACCCAAGTTGCTTTCGGTCGTTTCCGTCAAGCAACTGCAGGACTAGCTGCAGCAAAGACCCTCAGCGAGAAGGCTGATTCCTTGGCTTCTGGCGCAGCAAACGCTGTATACAGCAAGTTCCCTTACACCACCAGCATGTCTGGTCCTAACTACGCTTCCACCCAAACTGGTAAGGACAAGTGCGTACGTGACATCGGTTACTACTTGCGTATGGTTACATACTGCTGTGTAGTCGGTGGTACAGGTCCTATGGATGATTACTTGGTTGCTGGTATCGCTGAAATCAACCGCACCTTTGATCTTTCTCCTAGCTGGTACGTTGAAGCTTTGAAGTACATCAAGGCTAACCATGGCTTGACTGGAGATTCTGCTGTTGAAGCTAACTCCTACATTGACTATGCAATCAATGCTCTTAGCTAATCGCTTTTAGGTTTCAATAAAAAAGCACCCCCTTAGGGGGTGCTTTTTTATTGAAACCTAACATTTGAAATAAGCCATAATATAGCTGCAAGTTAGTGGCGGCGCTTCGCGCCGCCACTAACTTGTAGCTATTCTTGATCAAAGGAGTTCTCAAACAATGACTCAGGCAGTTGTTAAAAAATCCTTATACGAATCAGACTATCTTCTCTGGACTGAGGATATAGTTGCTAAATTAAAGGCGCGAAATTTTGATCGAGTAGATATTGAAAATTTAATTGAGGAGATCGAGGCTTTGGGGAGGTCTGAAAAGAGAGAGATTAAAAGCCGTCTCAAAACTTTGTTGGAAAATTTGCTCAAACGTATATACATAGATATGCCTGACTGTTTTAATGGTTGGGAAAATACCATTGAAGAGCAACGGGAAGAAATCATGGAAGAATTGATGGACTCCCCCAGTTTAAAAAGATTTTGGGATGAATTGTTTGAATTGTCATGGCAGGGAGCATTACGAAAAGTTCGCAAGGAATATCAGCCCAAAGGTTTCCAATTCCCTGATACGTGGCAATTTAATCGCGATATTAAATATCAACTTTTGGGAATAGTAAGTAGTTAGGCACAAGTAAACTAAAAACCTAGAAAGCTGTCCCGCCCGCGTAGCGGGCGGGACAGCTTCTGGTTTTAGGTTTTAATTATGGTGAGCTAATTAATATAGCTATTTGTGCGGCGCTTAGTGCCGCCATTCGTCCTCTAAGCTACAAAAATGGTATTTTAAGAAATCTGTCTTAATATCTGATTTTGTAATGTCTAAAAACTATAAGATTACGCTACTGCCTGGAGATGGCATCGGCCCCGAAATCATGAAAGTTGCCGTAGCTATGCTACAGGCAATCGCCCCCAAATTTAATATTACCTTTGCCTTTGAAACAGCCCTAGTGGGTGGCTCAGCGATCGATGCAACAGGGCATCCCCTACCCGATGAAACTTTGGAACTATGCAAAAAAAGTGATGCTGTTCTGCTTGCAGCAGTTGGTGGCGAAAAATGGGATACGATGCCATCGCACCTGCGACCAGAACAAGCTCTGTTAGGTCTGCGGAGTGGTATGGGCTTATTTGCTAACTTGCGCCCTGCCAAGATTTTGCCCCAGTTGATCGATGCATCTACCTTAAAAAGAGAAGTCGTAGAAGGCGTAGATATTTTAGTAGTAAGAGAACTGACGGGTGGGATTTACTTTGGCAAACCAAAAGGAATTGTGTCCGATGAAGGTGGAATGCGGCGGGGATTTAACACAATGGTGTACACAGAATCAGAGATCGATCGCATTGCCAAAGTGGGCTTTGAAGCAGCTCAAAAGCGCGGTGGCTCGGTTTGTTCTGTGGATAAGTCCAATGTATTGGAAGTCTCGCAGCTATGGCGCGATCGCGTAACCACAATTTCCAGTGAATATCCAGACGTAAAACTATCACATATGTATGTAGACAATGCTGCGATGCAAATTATTCGCAACCCTAAACAGTTTGATGTGATTCTCACCAGTAATCTGTTTGGCGATATTCTCTCCGATGCCGCCGCCATGCTCACAGGTAGCATCGGGATGTTGCCATCGGCAAGCCTTGGAATTGCAGGAACTCCTGGAGTATTTGAGCCAGTGCATGGCTCCGCACCTGATATCGCAGGCAAGGATCTCGCCAACCCTCTCGCGCAGGTTTTGAGTGCGGCGATGATGTTGCGCTATGCCTTTAATGAGTCTGATGCTGCTAATGCGATCGAGCTTGCCGTAAACAAAGTACTTGACTCTGGCAAGCGCACTGGCGACATCATGGCAGATGGCTGTGAAAAACTAGGATGTATTGCTATGGGTGAAGCACTACTAGCTGCAATTTAAAGAGAAGAATCTTAAAAGCGTTGCTTTGCAACGCTTTTAAGATTCTTCTTGATTTAGGTTTGAGCGCAAAGCACTGTAAATTGCTGTAATATTTGCTTTTAATACAAAAAATACCCTAAATAAATCCTGTGAGATTATGAAACTTCGGCAATTAATAACAAATTCTCTCTTAGCCATAGTCTTGTTCTTAATCCCCTTAGCAAGCCTGACTCAACTAACCCCAATCGCCGAAGCTGCTAGCTCAACTAGCGTGACAAAATCAATTTTGAATGAGGCAGACGGTGAGGACTTCTCAGGAAAAAGTCTAATCAGGGCAGAATTTAACAATACAACTTTTAAAAATATTAATTTTACTAACGCCGACTTACGGGGAGCTTTATTTAATGGAGTTCTTCTGGATGGCGCCAATCTTCATGGAGTAAATTTCAGCTCAGGGATAGCCTATGTGTCTAGATTTAAAGATGTAGACCTGACTGATGCCATTCTTACCGATAGCAATATGCTGCGATCGACCTTTGACAATGTCAATGTTACGGGTGCAGATTTCACTGACGCTCTGCTAAGTACCCAAGATATTAAGAAGCTCTGCGTCAATGCTTCTGGGACAAACTCCAAAACTGGAGTTGATACCCGTGAGTCCCTTGGCTGCTAGAAAGAATGCTTCGACTTCGCTCAGCCATCGTATGCCGATGGCTGAGCGAAGTCGAAGCCCGAAGTGTCGCCACCTATTCAAGGGGTTCTACCGCAACCCCGCGAATAATTCTGGATAGTTCTGATTTCTCATCAACCGATACTCGCGTGGGGGAGCCGCTTAAAATGCGCTCAAACCCTTGGAACGAATCCTTAATCTGTGCGCCTTGATCAGTAATGATGTATTCACGAATACGGCTATCATGGCGTGAACCGCGCATCTTAAAGACATTAACTGCCCTCGACATTTGACCACGAATCTCCACATATTGCAGCAAGATAATTGTGTCTGTGATTGTCGAAATATGGGATTCGGTAATCGAGTGCGATCCCATAAATTGATCGGTGGTATTGGTAAATAGTCCCGTAATTTCCTCTTGCTTCACATAGCCAGTTAAGCCGATTACAAACTGCCTGAAGGTGTTATTGCTGACCCCCCGCGCTAGTGCCGAAAGTGAATCGATCGCAATTCGAGATGGCTTAAATGTCTCAATTTCCGATTTGATCACTTGGAGGTGATCCTCTAGACCAGAGGACTCAGGATAGACGCAGATAATTTTAAGCAGTCCCGAACTTTCCCACTTATCAAAATCTGTACCCCATGATGAAGCATTGCGCGTAAGCTGCTGGCGGGACTCTTCGTAGGCAAACAAGATAGCCCGTTCACCGTTCTCACAGCCATTTTCAATAAATTTACTGACCATGAGGGTTTTGCCAGTACCCGTTGCGCCTGTAGTAAGAATGATCGAGTCTTTGAAATAACCACCGCCACACATTTCATCAAGGGTGGCAATACCTGAAGAGACTCTTGTATTAGAAGATTTTTGCGTAAGTCGCATCGCTCCCAACGGAAATATATTGATGCCTTTGCTCGTCATCGTGAAGGGAAATTCCCCTTTCATGTGGGTTGTACCGCGCAATTTAAGGATCTCGGCGGTACGGTGGCGGCGTTCACCATCCAGCACATTTCTAAGAATAATTACGTTATCGGATACAAATTCTTCTACCCCAAATCTCGCAACGGGCCCATATTCCAGCTCGCGCTCAGTAGTCATAACTGTAGTAACACCGAGGGATTTGAGGCGGGCGACAATTCTAAATATTTCGCGGCGCACCAAGCCAAGGGAGTCATATTGTTGAAATATGGCAGTCATGGAGTCAATGGAGATCCGCTTGGCTTTGTATTTAATAATTGCGTACTGGATACGTTCGATGAGCGCCGAAAGATCGAAGTCTCCCACCACCTCCTGTCCTTCGGGATCAGGAGATGCATCAAGGATAAATAACCTGCCTTGGTCGATCAGTTCTTGGAGATCCCAGTTAAAGCTGTGGGCATTTTTAATAATGTCTGAGGGAGACTCCTCAAAGGTGACAAACACACCATGCTCATCTAGTCCTGTGATGCCATTGTAGAGAAACTGCATGGCAAGTAAGGTTTTCCCAGTCCCAGAAGTACCGCTTACAAGTGTAGATCGACCCTTAGGCAGTCCCCCGTGAGTGATATCATCTAGCCCCTCAATCATGGTGCGTAACTTCTGTACACCTAGCTCTTGGCGTTTTTTATCGTTGCTATCACTGCTGCTTTCGTAGTTGTTATCTAAAGTGGAGCTAGTCATTGCCAATTAATTCCTCGTAAAGTAAATCTAATCCAATTAACACTTTTTCGCGATCTGAAAGATCACCAATAATTTTTCTAACAGGCGGCGGTAGAACCTTTGCTAAGGTTGGAGTTGCAAGTATTTTGTCCTCTTCGGCTAGCTGAGGATTTTTGAGTACGTCAATCACTTTTAAGGTGTAAACTCCCTGAAACTCTTTTTCAAGAATGTCATTGAGCATTTTTAACGCTCTTACTGAGTTTGGCGTGTTACCTGCAACATATAATTTGAGAACGTAAGTTTTACGAATCATTTCATTAAATTTGGTGGCTTCGGCTATTTATAACGTAATCTCTTAAACTTGTGTCGAACAAATCTTTGCATTTATTCGTATATGACAACGTTGGGGTTGTCAGTGGCTGAGAAAAAACTCAAAACCCTTACTAGGTTTGATTTTATATTTGCCCATGGGTATGTACCCATAGGAATGTCTTTAAGATCTAGGGATAGATCGCCTGTATAACTCGCACAGGTGAGCAATCATATCTATAAGCGTAATTCGATAGTCTAGCAAGATTTCATCATTACGTCCCTCTAGTCTAAGTTGCTTGGCAAATTCGTCCATCAATTCCATGTGAATTTCAAGGACTTGAGACACGGAAATATCTGCAAAGAAAGAAAGATTTACAAATTCATCGATCTTTTGATTTAGGTCGTCATTTTTTTCTTGAAAATATTCAAGAATGATCGACCGATAGATATTTTTTAGCCTTCCAATATATTCCTTTCTATCTTCGGGGGATAGATTACGAAGAAATAATCGTGAGTCTCGCTTGTAATACACCCCCAGATACCCCAATCTCTCATTAAGTTTTTCTGCTAATCTTTGTTGTTGAACACTTAAGGATTCGGAAGCCGTATTATGTGGAATATTCACATAAACTTGATGTCTGACTTCGGGAGAAATTTTGATGAATGTAGCGATCGCCTGATCGATGATCGTTGGTAAGTCAGCAAGCTGCTCAAGATTAATGCTGATACTAGCTTGATAAAAGTCCTTAGCATCAGTTCGGGAGTCTCCCGATTCGTGGTGGAGTTCACCATACTCTTGAAGCTTGTCCAGAACCAGAATGGTTGGCACAAAAATATTTTGTGTACCCAGACGATCAACAGCATTTTCAGTGTCTTTAAAAAGAATTAAACAATCTTGTCCATCTTCGTCTTTTGTTAGTAGATTTATTAATGATTCTAAATTGTCAATAATGGTAACGGTATAACGATCCTCTGGCAAACAATCAGCTAGAGTCGATTGCATTTGATTGACTTGATCTTCTGCTACTAGGCAGCATACTTGGAGGCTAGTCAAAACAGGCACGGGCAATTGGCGAGTTGAATTGGTTTGGGGTTGATCTTAATCTTTATTTTCGCACTTAAATAGCAAAACCATGTGAGATTGGAGTTGTCCTACATCTAAAAATTTATCGATAGGTGGTGATCAAAAGCACCTACTAATAATAAACCTCAAGGGTTTCAGCATATGGACTCCCTCATCCTAAATCAGTCTTTAGAAATATATGGACAGTCTCTAGTAGCTACTTGCCAACTGTCTAGTTTGACTTCTGAAGCCTTAAGCCTCCTCAAGAAAGGGTGGTCACATATTGTGGTGCTAAATCAGGAAGGGCAGCCACAGGGATTGTTTAGTGCGCGATCGCTACTAAATTGGCAGTCAAGCTCCGATGTTCATGTGTTTACGGCTCCATCAGTCACTTTGGATGATGTTGATCTAGAGCCACTGCCCGCCATTGCTATGTCAATGACCGTAGCTGATCTTTTAAATAGGATTTCCCAATATCGCCACTCTGCGGAAAATTGGGCTTTAGTGGATGATCGGGGAAATTTCACGGGAATTTTGGAGGTTTCAGTTTTATTAAAGGCTCTGTTGCAGATGGAGATGAATCAGAGTCCATCGATCGCCTCTTTACTGCTGCCCTTGGTTTACCAGTTTCCTCTGCCTGTAATGCTAAGAGACGATCAGGGCAATATTGTTGGTATGAATGCAGCTTGGCGCAATAGCCTGCATACAAGTCTGCCTAGCAATCCCCTCAACACTGCTGAGCCTAATGCCGAGATGATGCTAGAAGACAGATCACAGTTGCTCGCTCCAACGATACCCTTCACCCATCAGTTTTGTACGACTGATGGTGAGTCTTTTACTTGGCAAGTGGTGAATGTGGCTTTGCATGGCAGCTTGCAGGGACTGGAGTTAGCGATCGCCTATGACATCACCGCCCAAAAGAACCTCGCTCAAGAATTATCAGGGCTAAGTCGAGTCAAGGATGAATTTTTGACCTGTATTAATCACGAACTTAAGACTCCCCTCACCTCGGTAATTGGGATTGCCAGTTTGCTTAGCAATAGCACCTTCGGCGAGTTGAACGATCGCCAAAGTCGATATGTGAAAATGATTCACCAGAGTGGTCGGCAGTTAGTATCGATTATTGACAATATTTTTGACCTTGCTAAAGCTGAGTCGGGGCAACTGGAACTCTATACCGAAATGGTTTCTGTTAAAGAGGTATGCCAAAAAAGTATCCAACAGGTCAAGAAATTAGTTCAACAGGACTCGACTATTTTCCGAAATTACACCTTTGAGGAAGGCTGGGAACTAGATATTCAGTTAGATATTGAGGCAACGGTACAAACTATCGTCGCCGATCAGACCAGACTGCAACAAATGCTGGTTAATCTCTTATCAAATGCCTTTAAATTTAGTTTTTTCCCTTCAGAATTAGTTGACGACTTACCCCCAATTCCGCCACAGATTGGAATTAAGGTGCGATGGTGGGAGGGTTGGCTGGCACTGACGGTATGGGATCAGGGCATTGGCATTCCCGAAGAAAAGCAATGCTTAGTATTTCAGAAATTTCAACAGGTGGAAAATGTGCTGACTCGCCGCTTTGAAGGCACAGGAGCAAGCCTGTTGCTAACCCGCCACTTGGCGCGTTTACATGGGGGAGACATTACCTTTGTTTCCCAAGTAGATGTGGGTAGTCAGTTTACGATTTTATTGCCTCCAGAGCCAAACAGCCCTGTACGGCAATCTAAGTTAATTGATGCGAGTCAGCAGCAGATCCCCCATAGTCAGAGTCGTCTAGTGCTGGTGGTGGAGACTTCAACGGAGGCAGTAGAACTATTGAGAAGTAACCTGACTAATTTGGACTATCAGGTCGTAATTGCGCGATCAGGAACAGAAGCTTTGGAAAAAGCGCGGCGCTTGCAACCTTGTCTAATTTTGCTAAGCCCTGATGTGCCAATGCTATCGGGTTGGGATGTCTTGGCTCTGCTCAAAGGAGATTCGGTTACGCGGCATATCAAGGTCGTGATGATGAAGCGTGCCGATGAACCCAAAATACATACCCATCAAGCCGATGGCATCCTCTTAAAGCCGATTAAACCAGAGGAATTAAACAAATTTTTGCCTTACTACCCATCCATACCAAAATCTTTCAAGATTATCTATCTAAATCAAAACATTGCTGACCCTTATCTCCATTTACTCCAAGAGCTAGGACATAGCTTGATCGAGGCTGATAATTTACAACAGGGCGAAGTTTTAGCTAATATCTGGCAACCAGATCTATTTTTGCTGGACGGAGATAGCCAATTTTTGCTTGATCATTTAGAGCAGATTAATCATCTAGAACGCATATCAGATTTGCCGATTTTACTAATTACTAAGTCAGTTATTGCTGAAATTAATTGGTTGCAGAGTCGATTTAATAAATTAAGTTTGCATGATTGTGTGGGTCTAGATCTGACCACTAGCGATCGCGCTACTATCTTGCTTGCCTTGCATCAAGGCATTATGACTATAGTCAGTCGCACTACACCAATACAGGTTTAAAGTTTTTGTGGTTATCTACTTGCAAGAAAAATTCAAAATTTGTCTAAATACCAAGCAAAGAAATAGCGTAGCCATTTCTTTATCTAACAATCTTGACTGAGTTTGGGTTTTAATTCACAAAAGTGTAGTTATACTTTTGTGAATTGGTATAATTAAGTGTAAGCCAGTTAAATGTTTGAGCCATTTCGCCGAGCATAATCCGTAATAAATTAAGTTAAATTAAAGCCTAAGCTAAGTTTATGTATACTTATTTTTCATATTTTGTAGTCATAAGTCTATTTATGCTGAGGCTTCAAGCAAAAACCAGAAGAGAGTGGGGGTGCAAGGTGCCACAACTCTCTTCTGGTTTTTGTTAGGGCTATATTCCTGAAATCCACAAAAGTATTGGCGTAATTTCGTTAATTAGTCTAAGTGTTTACACAGTTAATTTAATGAGTATCAACCACCATGAATCAACAGGCTGAGTCCTTAGATTATGACAATAATATTGGGGCTGAAGCCATTCAAGTAGGAATCATGCACTTTTTGAGTGGAGTTTCCGAATCTAGAGAAACTCTGGTCAAGGAAGCGGCGTTAATGGCGATCGCCGAAATCAATCAATCGGGCGGCTTACTTGGTAAAACCATTGAACCGTTGGTATTTGATATTGCTGAACCTGAAAGTAATATATCGGCTCAGACTAGACATTTATTAGTAGATTTAGGCGTTAAGCATATATTTGGGCTGGGTTCTTCAGCGCTACGTAAAAAAATCAACCCAATTCTGGAGAAACACCAAGCTCAACTTTGGTATCCCTACGCCTATGAAGGATTAGAACTATCTAAAAATGTCTTCTATATGGGAGCTTGCCCCAATCAAGTTGTCCAACCTGCTATTAATTGGTTGCTCCAACACAAAGGCGATCGCCTGTTTTTAATAAGTACCGATGGAACCTACTCCCGCACCCTGAGTAAAATTATTCGTGCGCAGGTCAAGCAGCAAAATGGTTCCTTGATTTGTGAAGAATATATTCCTGCTGACCATTACAACTATCAAGAATGTATCAGCAAAATCAAACAGATGGCTCCTGATGCAGTGATAAATACATTGACGTCAGAACATACTACTAAATTTTTGTATGACTATGCGGCGGCTGGACTGAGGGCAAGTAGCCGACCTATTTTGTCGATGCGCTTAAGCGAATTAGAGCTTCAGCAAATTTCCCAGCAAAGTGATTTATTCCAAGGTGATTTTGAGATGTCTTCTTTAGCAGGGCATCTTGCCAGCGCTAACTATTTTTCATGTTTAGATAATCCTCAAAATCAAGAATTTTTACGTAAGGCGAGTACTTGGTTTGGACAAAATTCTGAGCAAACTACCTTGGCAGCTAATGCCGCGATGCAAACTGCCTACACGCAAGTTCTCTTTTGGAAACAGGCGGTCGAACTAGCTCAGAGTTTTGATGTGGTCGCGGTACGTCGAGCGGCTTATGACCAGATCTATGCTACTCCTGCGGGAAAAATAATCTGCGAACGCAATCATCACATTTGGACAGCCTGCCACGTCGCTGAGGTTAACTCCACAGGCAAGTTAGAGATTGTTTACAGCACCGACTCCATCCAGCCTTTGCCTTGGTTGGGAGCCGAAGAGTTGAATCCAAATAACTCGAATATCGTAATTGAGATGCTTGCTGATATCACACAGGGTATTCAGCAAAGCTGGCAATTAGAGAACGACGCTCAAGAACTAGAATTTCAAATTGCTCAACTATTGGGGCGCGGTCAGGGTAAAGGACGGAATCAACTAGCGCCAGAAATTACCCGCGCCGCCATGTCCAAAATGTTTAAGGCAAACCAAAGACTGCTCAAGGCTCAAGCAGATCTGCTTAGTGTTGAGGGAGCCTTACGCGAAGCCAATGACCTGTTGGAACAGCGAATTGAACAACGCACCGTCCAGTTACAAAAAACAATTAAGCGCCTGCAAAATGAAGCGGCAGAACGACAACAGGCTGAGTCGCAATTGCGAGAGAGTCAACAGCGCTTTTCAGCAATCGCGGATAATGTGCCTGGGGTCGTATATCGGGCGGTACTGCACCCTGATGGTGCGGTATCTATGCCCTATATCAGCCCCCGCACACAGGAGATCTTTGGCATTTCTGTAAGCGAGTTTACAGAACATTTAGAGTGGGTATTTGATATGGCACATCCTGAAGATCGTGCCGAGCTAAATGAAATGGTCAGAGTTTCAGCGGAAGAGTTGGTTTCTTTTGAGCATGAATATCGAGTTTCTAGCTTGTTTGAGAAAGTGAAATGGGTGCGAATTATCTCACAGCCCCACCGCAATCAAGAAGGTGACACAATTTGGGATGGTGTGATTATCGATATCAGTCACCAAAAAGAAATCGAAGAGTCTTTACGTGCTGAGCAGGAGAAATCAGAAAATCTGCTGTTAAATATGTTGCCGCAGGAGATCGTCCGCCAATTAAAGTCTGGGAGCAATACGATCGCCTCACGAGCCGATAATGTCACGATTTTATTTGCTGATATCGTCGATTTTACGACCCTAGCCACTCGCGTTTCTCCCAATGAGTTGGTGAGTATGCTTAATCATATTTTTTCCTCCTTTGATGTCCTCGCCGATCAGTTGGGATTGGAGAAAATTAAAACTATTGGTGATGCCTATATGGTGGTCGGTGGTCTGCCTACGGCAAGAGAAGATCATGCAGAAGCGATCGCGGAAATGGCGATCGCCATGCAGAGGGTAGTTATGCAATTTAAGCGCGATGAGCAAGAATCATTCCGATTACGGATCGGGATCAATACAGGCTCAGTCGTGGCTGGTGTAATTGGAATCCGCAAGTTTATCTATGATCTCTGGGGTGATGCGGTCAACATCGCCAGTCGCATGGAGTCCCACGGAATCGCAGGTGGTATTCAAGTTACCGAAACAACCTACGAGCTACTCAAAGATAAATATTCTTTTTGGCATCGCGGCAAGGTATTTATCAAGGGTCGAGGAGAAATGGATACCTATATGCTGCTTGATAACATATCCTCTTTGCAGATCCCCAGCATCGAAGACTTAGAAGTAAATAGCGAAATTGTCTTGGGAGTAATGTAATACCAAATAAAGAAATGGCTACGCCATTTCTTTATTTAAGATCTGGCGGTGCTCCGCGCCGCCAGATCTTATCTTACTTGGGCTTTTCACTTGGCGACCTTTATCCCTGTAAATGCCCCGTCTTGACATAAATTAAACATCCATTAGTGCTAAATGGTGTATGTCTACTGCCACTGGGACTACGGAGCCACGTTCCCTTGGGGTATACTCCCAACTCATCTTCAAACACCCCATCAATTACATAGATCTCTTCTCCACCCCAATGACTATGAAGTGGAAATTTCGTACCAGCCTCCCACTTGACTAAAGCCACATTTTCAGTTCCATAGCTATGCAAAGGGCTTACCCGCAATCCTTTGACTAATCCATTTGACCAAGCATTTTGATCAGTAGCGATCGCGACTCGCTCTTGATCTTCAGGATGCATTTGCCAGAGCTTAACTAAGATCGTGCAACCATCTTTGCTAAAAGGTGTATGCTTCGAGCCAACGGGATTACGAACATAAGTACCTGCAGGATAATCTCCATATTCATCAGAAAAAGTTCCCTCTAATACTAGAAATTCTTCACCGCCGCCATGGGTATGTGCTGAAAATTGGCTGTTAGCAACATAGCGGACTATAGAAGTCGCTCTTGCCACTTCGTCGCCATCTCTTTCTAACATGCGACGCTGTACTCCTAAGATGGGTGAATCTTTCCATTCTAAAGATTGACTCTCAATTACAACTCTTTGACTCAAATCTGCATGCAGTTTCATGATTTTTATTGGTTGAAGACTAATTGTGACTCCAATTTTGTAAATTGAGAACCAAACCCAATACGGGTTTTCAAGCAAAGAAATGGCGTAGCCATTTCTTTGCTTGGTAAGTGAGTTAAATACCTCAGTCAGGCAAACATCTTGATTCTGCTGAACTACTTAATATTTAGGCTCGGGGAGCAAGCTTAGGTAGATTTACCTCAAAGCGTTCCCAAGGCTGCGGTTCAATTATTTCAGTCGAAATATCATTTGCGGCAAAGAGCGATCGCAAAGAATCAATGGTTCCTTCTGCCTTCAAGAACTTTAATAAAAATCCGCTGTAGTCTAAATCACCGCCTGCGGCTGTGGGTAAGATCACCTTAGGTTGCAGCCACTTAGCAAGCTTCACTGCTCCCTGCTGTCCTTTGATCACCGTTCCAATTAGGGGAAGTTTTAAGTCAACAGTTGGCGTGATCGCCACATCAATGGGAGCAAATTCTTTGAGTGACTCTGTATGATAGCCGTGAGGCTCGTAGTATAGCGAAGTTCCTTCAATTAGATCTTTAAGGATATAGCCATTCTCAATAGTAGTAGGGCCAGTAGGGGAACCAGTAACAGCTCTAATTTCTAATAAATTAGGAATTTTGAATATTTCTCCGTGGGCAAGCGCAGTGACTTCGGTATAACCTAACTCTCTGACGAGTTTTGCGGCACTAGGTGAGCCAACGACTGGAATTTGGTGATCAAGATGTTTGAGTGTTGGTGGATGTGCATGATCTTCTAGTCCCTGCGAGAGAAGAATCAAATCAATATTTTCAGGAATTTGTCTAGCAGTGCGCCGCTCAGACTTAAAGAACCATGCAGCATTACCAAACATCAGTGGCTCTACAAGCCAAGGATCAAGAAGAATGCGCTTTCCTGCAATCTCAATTAACCATGAATTACTATCTAGCCACGTCAAATGCATAATTTTTCTACTTAGTTAAGTAGCTTTTTGGGTTTTAACTAAACAATATTGTAACTACAGCGCTTTGTGCTTAGTTATGGCTATCGCCATTAAAAAAACGGTAATCAACACTTCATACCAATTCACAAAAGTGTGACTACACTTTTGTGGATTAAAAACTAAACCCAGTATGGTTTTTAAATATAGCTGTCGCCAGTCTTGTTAGGACATCAAACCAGAAGCGAATGGCAGCGCTTAGCGCTGCCATTCGCTTCTTAAGTTTTAATTTGGATAAATACAAGTGTCTACAGAAATAAAGAAATGGCTTAGCCATTTCTTTATTTGCTATCAGAAGTCAATAAAAAACCCGCAGGAGGCAATCTTGCGGGAAAAGTTTATGTAGATACGTCGCTAGTGAAATTAGTATCAATCTTTTTTAGGCTTTTGGCAGTGACAGAACTCACCTGTAGTCAGAGATCATTAGGTAAAATTTGAGTGACTTCGATCACACTTAGGAATTATACCAATTCACAAAAGTGTGACTACAATTTTGTGAATTGAAAACCAAACCCAGTATGATTTTTTAAACAAAGAAATGGCGTAGTCATTTCTTTGTTTGATATTACGTAAAAAGTCCGTAGCAAGGGCAACTCAGGTCATACAGATTTAAACAGCAGACATGAAACCAGCGGTTAATCTGCTCTCTGTGCAGGCAAAACAACCTCTGGTTTTATGTTACTTACACGGAGCTACTTAAAATCATTTTGCTTACGCTTAACAATATCAAATTTATTTTACGTGAGCAATTGAAGTAAAGCTAAGACTTAATCCAAGGTAAGTCCTAGCAATATTTTTGTAGTTTTCATCATCTTTGACACCAAAAACCACAAAAATATTGCTGTGTACCAAGCGACACTTTTGTGGATGAGCCTTAAAAGTATAAGAATTTAGGGCTGTTCACGCCAACCGATCCAATTAGAGATACATGGATATCACCATGGCAAAAATAGCAAAAACAATGTCTAAAAAGAAGAATCATCTTTTTCGTTTCCTAGCGATCGCCATCGGGGCAGCCATATTTGCGGCACTCACACCAACAATCGTACAAGCGATCGAACCTACCTCAACGGTCACAACTTTAGAATCTCTGGATAAAACCACGACTCAACTTAAATTATCAATCGATACAAGTTGGGTATTAATCACGGGCTTTTTAGTTTTTTTCATGCAATGTGGATTTGCGATGCTGGAGGCTGGGCTAGTCAGACAGACGGCGGTTGTCAATACATTAGCTGAAAACTTTATTGATGCTGGGATTACGCTCTTAGCTTGGTGGTTTACAGGCTTTGCGATCGCCTTTGGTACTACTAGCAATGGTTTTTGGGGAGCGGACGGATTCTTTTTAAATAATGCTTTTTCTTTTAGTAATGGCGCGCTCGAATATGCGATGGGGGCAGGGGGATCTACTGCCCCAGTTAGTACCTTTACCTTATTCTTCTTTCAATTTGCTTTTTCAGCAACCGCCAGTACGATCACTACAGGCGCAATGGCAGAGCGTACTGACTTTAAGGGCGACTTAATTTACGCTTTTATCATGGGTGCAGTCATGTATCCCATAGTTGTGCATTGGGTTTGGAACAATGGTGGCTGGCTCAATAAACTCAGCTTTCATGATTTTGCAGGAGATGCGGCTGTGCATACAGTGGGTGGATGTACAGCGCTAGTGGGAGCTTATTTACTGGGTCCACGACCTAACCGCGTATGGGGACAAATGCCCCCAGCTCACAATCTTGGCTACGCCACAATTGGCACAATGATTCTGTGGTTTGGCTGGTATGGATTTAACTGTGGCTCAACTTTGTCCATGGATAATACAGGGCTAATTGGTTTAATTGCCGTGAATACAACCATAGCGGCGTCTACTGGTGCAGTATCAGCACTTCTTTATATATATTTTCGTATTCGTCAGTGGCACTTATTTTGTGCACTCAACGGCTCATTAGCAGGTTTAGTGGGAGTGACTGCGGGTTGTGCCTATGTGATGCCTTGGGCTGCCGCACTAATTGGATTGGTAGCTGGGGTAGTAGTACTAGTAGTAGTGGATGTTATCGAGTGGTTTGAAATTGACGACCCCGTTGGTGCATTTGCCGTTCATGGTGCCTGTGGCATGTTAGGAATCATAGCTGTAGGCTTGTTTGGGCATCCCGCACTGACGATCAATCAAAAGGCTGGCTTATTTCTAGGGGGTGGGTTTGATTTACTCGGAGTGCAACTCGGAGGAGAAGCCGCCATTGTAGTTTTTGTAGTTATATTCTCATTTGCCATGTTTATCCCACTCAAGGCGCTGGGAATATTGCGAGTTAATGAAGAAGCCGATCTCATCGGTATCGATGTATATGAGCATGGAGCTTCGGCATGGCCAGACGTTTACCCTATTGATGGGTCACAGTTTGATGATGATGATGACGATGACGAGTCAGAGTATCAAGAAGATTTAACCCCAACATTTAAGTAATACCAAATTGGGAAATGGATAAGACATTTCCCGATTTGGTACCACGGGCTTTGATGGTGCGGTTTCGCCACACCATCAAAGCCCAGAGAGTTTTTAGACAGCGACTATGGCTATAGATTTGTAGTCTTAGTATTTTATGAGGTGATTTTGCTAGTATTATTCGAGTAGCTTATTTGGTTATAGCAAAGTAAATTGCAATTCATATAGGCGAATACCAAGATATTGGCGACATCCATGACTTCTGATTTAGGCTGGCAACCAGAAATATCTGAAGATTTATTACCGTTAGATCATCAGTTAACAGCTAAGCAATTGAACTATTACAAGCAATTGCTTGATGATTTAATTGATTTATCCATATTTTCTTGTGTTAATCGCGACTTAAGAGAGTTTTTAGAACGAGCCTTAGCCATCACTCGCAAAATGACAACGAGTGACGCAGGTAGCATTTACCTAATCGATCGCTCCACCCCAGTTCATACAGTTTGTTTTGAAGTCTCTCAAAATGATTCGCAACCTGAGCGATCGCTAGTAAATTTTGCTGTACCACTCAACGAAGATAGTATTGTGGGTTACGTGGCGATGACGGGTGAGACTTTGAACTTATCTGATGCTCATGACTTGCCTGAAGATTCGAGATTTCGCCACCACAAGACTTTTGACCATGATATTGAATATCGCACTAGATCAGTCTTGGCTGTACCCTTATTAGATTCTCAAGCTACAACTATTGGCGTGTTTCAACTGATTAATCGCAAGGGGCAGGATATTTCAATTACTCCAGACAATGCTCAGGAAGTAACACTTGCCTATTCTTCCCTAGATACGAAGATCCTCCAAGCAGTTTCCGCTCAGATTTCTCTTTACATTGAGCGATCGCAACTTTTAGCTCAAGCTAAGGGCTAATAAGAAAACAAACTCACAGCTATAAGTATCTAGGCTAAAACCTTTGGCGCAAGCTGCGCGTGCGCCAAAGGTTTTAGCCTAGCCAGAAGACAAATGGCGGCGATTTGCGCCGCCATTTGTCTTCTGGGTTTGATGTCCTAATAAGAATGACTACATTTGTATAAGTATAAATACTTAACATATTTAAGGTCTAATCTTAAGCAATAATAAGGAATTCACGCCTTTTCCTATAAGATTGAACATAGGATAAATTCTTAGATATTTATACGGAGATTATTTATTTATGCTCACTTTAAAAATAGTGGTTTACATCACTGTCATATTTTTCATCAGCTTGTTTGTATTTGGCTTCCTCAATAGCGATCCATCGCGCAACCCTGGTAATCGGGATCTCGAATAGTGATTAATACCTCTCCAGATAGCCCAGCTAAGAAATCATTGACAAATCTAGCTAAAGTTAACGACTGGCGATTGATTTTGAGTCTCTTGCCATACGCAAAGCAAAATTCTAAGAATTTGCTTTTGTCGTTGTTTTTATTGATTCCTCTGTCGATCGCCAGTGCAGTGCAACCTATTTTGGTGCAGCAGGGCATTGATGGACCAATTAAAAATGGAGACTTGCTAGGTCTGCGATGGATTTGTGTAGTCATACTGCTAACGATCGCAGTGCGCCTTACATTTCAAGCTTGGCAGGGCTACTTGGTGCAAGAGGTGGGGCAAAAAATTACTGCGGATATTCGCCAAGCCCTATTTCATCATGTTACTTCTCTATCAACTAGCTTCTTTGATCGCACTCCCGTAGGTAAGCTAATTACTCGTTTGACCAGCGATGTTGAGGCTTTGGGAGATGTGTTTGCTACAGGCGCTGTTGGAGTTTTGAGCGACCTAGCCGCGATCGCTACCATTGCTGTATTCATGTTTTTGTTGCGTTGGGATCTTGCCCTATTGCTACTGGCGATGGTGTTTCCTATTACCGCCATAATTGTTTTTTTTCAATACGAATATCGCAAAGCCAACTTTAAAGCTCGCGATCGCCTCTCGGAACTTAATTCAATTCTGCAAGAAAACATCATCGGCGCAAATATAGTTCAGCTATTTCGCCGCGAAAAGTTTAATGCAGCCCAGCATCTCAAGATCAACAAAGAATACGTCAATGAGATCAATCGCACAGTTTTTCATGAATCAGCAGTGTCCGCGACCCTTGAATGGATTGCCCTAGTAGCGATCGCTGGAGTGTTGTGGCTCGGTGGTGGACAAATCGTCCAGAAAAATCTCACTTTTGGAGAGTTATCCGCATTTGTCCTTTATTCACAAAGACTTTTTGATCCAATTCGTCAACTTGCAGAGAAATTCACCACAATTCAAGCAGGATTTACGGCGGTCGAGAGAATTAACGCTATCTTGCAAGAACCAATCGAGATTAGTGATCCAGAGTTCCCCAAAACTTTACCCCTAGATGGCAGTGGTGAAGTTTGCTTTGATCATGTTTGGTTTGGGTATAAGCCTAATGAATATGTTCTTAAAGACATTAACTTTACGCTCAAGGCTGGCGAAAAAATTGCCCTCGTGGGGCCAACAGGTGCAGGTAAAAGCTCAATTATTCGACTACTATCCCGTTTGTACGAACCGAGCAAAGGTCGAATTTTAATTGACGGCGTTGATATTCGAGATATTTCTCAATCCGAGCTACGGCGCTGTGTGGGCGTAATTTTGCAAGATGCCTTTCTCTTTTCAGGAGACATTGAGGCAAATATTACTCTGGGTGAAGACTATGCGATCGAGCAAGTCATTGAAGCGGCAGAACTGATGAATGTTGATCGCTTCATTCAAGAACTACCTGAAGCCTATGCTACTCAGGTACGTGAACGCGGAACTAATTTGTCAGGTGGACAGAAGCAGCTACTTGCCTTTGCGAGAGCGGCGATTCGCGATCCGCGCATTTTGATTTTAGATGAAGCAACAGCAAGCCTTGATGTAAATACAGAATTTTTAATTCAGCAAGCTTTGGATCGTTTATTGGTGGATCGCACTACGATTATCATTGCCCATCGACTATCTACCATCCGCAATGTGGATCGCATCTTGGTACTTAAACAAGGTGAAGTTATGGAATCGGGAAGCCATGAACAGTTAATTGCCAAGCAAGGTCTGTACGCTAGCCTCTACGAACTGGAAATGATCGAAACATAAATGGCAACGCTTCGCATCGCTTGTTATAGCAATTCACGAAAGTGTAATACAGCCTATTAGATAAACTGTTGAAAGCGCGACGGAGCCGCGCTTTCAACAGTTTATCTGGGGACTGATATTTTTCTTGTGAGTAATATCTCGCAAAGTAATAGTTAATCCGTCACCTAACTTGACCGCATTTACCTGATACCAAACTTCCTGTCCTGAAGTGTGATGAATTTCTTCCTCAAGGTCTTCGCCTTCTTCAACAACATTGATAAATTTTTCAAATAGGTCGGGCTGAATACGTTTTAGAAAACGCTTAAGTACTAACTGTCCAATTAAATCCTCACGATTTCTCGAGAATATTTTGGCAATGACAGGATTGACGACAAGGCAGCGAAAATCGGAAATCTCTCCCGTAGTCGGTTCTCGAACTGACTGAACCGCAGCAATACCATCCGACACACTATTTAGAACACTAGTAACTAATGCTCTCGATTGATAGAGCATTTCCTCGGTTTCCTTTCGTCTAGCGACTTCATCTTGTAGCGATCGCTTTTGGCGTTGAATGGTTAATTGATTCTCTAAACGTACTACAACTTCTTCACTATGAAATGGCTTAGTAATATAGTCAACTCCCCCAGACCAGAAAGCTTTAACCTTATCAAAAACATCATCTAAGGCACTGATAAAAACAATCGGAATATCACGCAATTCTTCATCAGCTTTAAAAGCTTGACAAACTTGATATCCATCCATGTCTGGCATTTTAATATCTAAAAGTACGATATCAGGGCGCTTGACTTTAGATGTTTTAAGAGCCATCCGTCCACTAGTAACACTACGAACGCTATAACCAAGGGTAAGCAATAGGTCGCTTAGCAACTGTAAATTTTCGGGAAGATCATCAACTAACAAGATATTAGCCGTCAGATCAAGTGAAGGGTTATAGCTCATCAAAAAACACGAAAAGACTGAGAAAGTATTATATAACAATCCTGAAATAATTTGAAGACATTTCAACTACGCTAAATAAATTTTGAATATTTTATATAGCAAAGCAAGGGTTGTTTAGGACATAAAACCAGAAGATGAGTGGCGGCGCGAAGCGCCGCACTTATCTTCTAGGGTTTAGCTAACTCTTGCTTTGCTATACCAATTCATAAGGGTTTTTAAATAAAGAAATGGCTATGCCATTTCTTTATTTGGTACAACTTCAGTTAAGACTTAGAAACTAGGGGCTCAACTAAATCAATCAGCTTCTCAAACTGGAAATCACGAATTATCTTAGTCAAAGACTTCTCTAGGACATTATTTTTAATAGGGATATCGGTGATTAATTGCAGAGAGACATTTCGATCCGCTTCAAGGGCAGACTTATATATCTGAATAATCCATGAATTCGGCATAGTTTTAAGAATATCAAACAGTCTCTCAGGTTCAACTATCGCTGCATTTAGCTCCGCAGCTTGGGCATACATGGGAGTTTGTTCGTAAACATATTTTACGCCCAAGTGCTTAGCGAGAGTATCAAAGATAATCTGTTCACTAAAGGGTTTACGCACGAAGTCATCACAGCCTGCCGAAAGCACGATCGCTTTTTCTTCTTCTAAAACGCTAGCTGTCAAGGCAATAATGGCGGTGGCGTTTCCTTTGGTTGTTGATTTGATATGTTTGGTGGCTTCATAGCCGTCCATAACGGGCATTCGCATATCCATCCAAATCAAATGTGGTTCCCACTGATCCCAGATTGCGATCGCCTCCTGTCCATTACTAGCCTCTCTCAAGTCAAATCCCATAGGCTGTAATAACTTGATCAGAAGCTGACAATTGCAGTGCTTGTCATCGACAACGAGAATTTTGTATGTTGGTTGGTTAGGGGCGATTGCCAAAGCTCGTCTAGAGTTGAGAGCTTGCTCAGGCAGTGATTGGGCAATCTCAACCTGTATCTGAAATTGAAAGGTAGTTCCTTTACCAAGCTCACTGGATACCTCAATATCTCCACCCATCAATTGCACAAACCTGCGACTGATTGCCAGACCCAGCCCTGTTCCCTCTTGTTTTTCCCTTCCTGCCTGAGCCTGTGAAAAAGATACAAACAGATTTGACAACTCTGCGGATTCTATTCCCACCCCTGTATCAATAACCGCAAAAATGAGGCAGCATTTTGGCATAGCCTCACTGCCTTCATTATTGGAGGAATCGTTATTGAGGGAATCGTTTAAAACAGTACTCTCAACGGTAACGTAAACTGAGCCTGCCTGAGTAAACTTAACCGCGTTCCCAACTAAATTAACCAAAACTTGGCGGAGCTTCAGTTCGTCGGTACAAATATATTTGGGGACATCGCAACCACGCTCAAATACGAGGTTTAGTCCTGCATTGTTAGCTCGCAGTTGAAACATATCTTCGATGTCATCTAATAAGCGTTCCAAATCAAAAACTTTAGGATTCAGGGTTATTTTTTCTGCTTCAATTTTTGATAGGTCAAGGATATTGTTGATTAGAGTTAATAAATAGTCTCCACTACGATGGATAATGCTAGCGTTCTCATAATGCTCCTTTGGTAAATTACTTGTCCGCATCATTAGCTGAGAGAACCCAATCACTGCATTAAGAGGCGATCGCAGCTCATGGCTCATATTAGCGATAAAAGTACTCTTGGCTTGGTTGGCTGAGTCAGCTTTAGCAGCAAGTTCTAGGGCTTTTGCCTCACTCTGTTGCAAGTCAATTGTGCGATCTAGAACGCGCCTTTCTAGATCAGTATTGGCTCTTTGTAGATTTAAATTTGCTTGCTTATTTTCGTCAACGATCGCCAAGATTGCTAAGGTCATAATCGAAATCACACCCATAAAGATTTGCAGGAGTAATAGCGATTCACTCTCAGTGATTGCTTTATAAAATATCCCTATCCTATTAGCAGTAGCGATCGCGGCTGCCATCGAGATAAACATAACTAGCGAGGTCGTAATTCTATGGCCAAACCGAAATGCTGACCAAATTAATGGTGGTAACAGCAAGTATTCAAGAGGTTGGGATTTGTAAAGAGAGAGGTAGGCAATCACAATTATGCTTAAGAAAGCTAATATGACTTCCCAATTGAAATAGCACCTGATTTCTCCCTTCTGTCTTGGTTTTAGCCATGCTAAAGCCAGAGGAGCAAAGATTAAGACTCCAACCGAATCTCCAATCCACCAAGGCAGTAAAAAGTTCGTAATAAAGTTCTCACTTTCAAATTTCTTTGTTATGAGGTGAATGCTAACTCCAGTTATGGTTTGGACGATAGTGCCACTAAATATTGAACATAGTACAAATGTAACTACATGACGAACCTTTAGGAATGGATATCTGGTGCGGGTAAATTTTAAAATTAAAGAAACTGTGATCAATGTGCCGATTGTGGAACCGATCGCTGCTCCTGATGCGGATACAATGACTTTCAGCCAGTTTCTATGGAGGTTATAAATTAATATTCCGCAAAACATTCCTAACCATCGCGATCGCCCAAAAGCCAAGAGTAAGCCTGCATTTAGTCCAGCTGCTGGCCAAACAGGTGAAGCCCCAAATACTGGGAAAATGATGTTAACGGTAAGCCATGATGAGACAAAATAAACCACTGCAATACAAGCTGACTCAACCCACCATCGTAGATTATGTACTTCTATCCCTAGCTTCGATAAATTCCACCGAGAGCTATTGATATCCTGAATAGATAATTTGTTACTTCCCATTGCAGCTATTCCTTTTCAAATGAAGTACAGTATTAAAAAAGATAAAAGAGTGGCGCTTTGCGCCGCTCTTTTTTTCTGTTAAGTAGCTAAATGCGCTCGGCTAGTTCGAGCCATCGCTCTGTGGACTTGTCGATCGCGGTCGTTAGCTCCGCTAGTCGCTCTGACAACTTTTGGATTTCCGTATGTCCAGTCGGTGGATTGTGATAGAGCTTTTTCTCAACTTCAGCTTTTTCTGTTTCCAGTTTAGGAATCATCACTTCCAGTTCCTCATACTCACGTTTTTCTTTGTAAGAAAGTTGTGATGGTTTCTTAACTTCGGGTTTAGGCTCAGTTACTTCAGCAACCACCGCTGTAACATCTGCTTTTTGAGCAGTCTTAGCAGTCTGAACTTTAGCATCGCTAGATTCATTACTAGCTTCTTCCTTCTCATCCTTTTTGTATTCTAAATATACAGAATAATTACCTGGATATAGACGCACTTCGCCCTCTGCCTCAAAGGAGAAAACCATCTCAACAGTGCGATCTAAAAAATAGCGATCGTGGGAAACCACAATCACACAGCCGTTAAATTCTTCGAGATATTCTTCTAAAACCGCGAGAGTTTGTACATCTAGGTCATTGGTCGGTTCATCGAGGATCAACACATTGGGAGCCGCCATTAATACTTTGAGCAGAAATAAGCGCCGCTTCTCGCCCCCTGACAACTTACTGATCGGCGCATATTGGGTATTTCCTGGGAACAAAAATCGCTCCAACATTTGCGAAGCGGTGATAATGCTACCATCAGAAGTCTTAACCAATTCCGCTACATCCTTGAGATAGTCGATGACGCGCTGATTGCCATGTTCTGCCAAATCATCGGAATGTTGATCGAAGTAGCCAAAATGGATGGTTGTGCCGATTTCGACAGTTCCTGCATCGGGCTGTAACCGACCAGTGACCATATTCATCAAGGTAGATTTACCCGCGCCATTACTACCGATGATGCCGATGCGATCATCAGGGGTGAAGTTGTAGGAGAAGTCTTTAATTAAGGTGCGATTGCCAAAGGATTTACTAACACAATTGAGTTCTACCACTTTTTTGCCGATGCGTCGTCCTGCGGTGGTGATGTCTACCTTGGCATTGGCTTGTTTAAACTCGGTGGCTTGTAAGGCATGGGCGCGATCTATTCTTGCCTTTTGTTTAGTACTCCGAGCTTTTGGTCCCTTCTTGAGCCATTCCAATTCACGTCGCAGTAGTCCCGCGTGTTTGCGCTGGGTACTTTGTAATGACTCTTCCGCTTCCGCTTTTTTTTCTAAATAATAGGAATAGTTACCCGAATAGGAATACAAATCACCGCGATCAATTTCGATAATGCGATTGGTGACACGATCTAGAAAATAGCGATCGTGGGTAATCAGCAGTAATGCGCCACGATAGCGATTGAGATAGCTTTGCAGCCATTCCACAGACATCGCATCAAGATGGTTAGTCGGCTCATCCATTAATAAAACATCAGGGGATGATAATAATGCTGAAGCGATCGCAATTCGTTTTCGATAGCCCCCTGATAGACTGCCAACTTTGGCTTCAAGGTCATCGATCCCCAATTTGGTCAGTACAATTTTGGCGTTAGTTTCTAGATCCCATGCGCCTGTCTGATCCATGCGATCGGATACTCGTGACAAGTCCTCTAGTAAGCGATCCATATCGCCATGTCCATGGGTCAACTTATCAGAAATTTCTTCGTATTCCTTGACCAGTGCCATTTGCTCGCCACTGTCCGCAAACACTTGTTCTAAGACCGTATGCTCAGGATTCATGTCGGGCTGCTGCGGCAAGTAAATAATTTTGGCACTAGAATTTACCCAAAGCTCGCCGCCATCGCTATGTTCTAGCCCTGCGATCATCTTCAATAATGTGGATTTGCCTGATCCATTTGTGCCAATCAACCCCACTTTGTCGCCTTCATCGAGGCTAAAGCTGGCATCTTTTAAGATTTCCTTGATGCCAAAGTCTTTTCGGAGCGATCGCAATGTAAAAAGTGCCATTCAGTGATAAGGCTCCATGGTTAATCTAACTATTTCTAGTTTAGTCGCGATCGCTCCGATGATATCTCCGAATCATCAAAAAGGCGATCGGTGAGTAAGCAAAGTTAATCAGGCAGCAGGAGCATCAGGAAAAAGAAAGACTTGTAGTATATCTGCTTAAGGTATGATTGAGCACTGGTTATCTAATGTGGGGTAGTTTCTGAAACGTCCATTTTAATGCCGACAAAAAAGACGCAAATATGTCGATCACGATTTAGCTGACCACCAACGATATCTTTTTGAAGCTTATGAAAAAGCAGAACAAACAAAAGAGATTTGCTCAAGAAAGTGCCAAAGCTAGAGGTTTTGCCATCCGTCGCCCCAAAGCAGAATTTACTGGATTTACTTACCATCAAATGCCATTACCATTCGAGAGTATGGCTGAAGAAGAAGTGGTTAATTTGATTAAGAAATTTGGTGAACAATATGACCAACAATTTGCAATATCCTTTGAAGCACTTCAAGAACAAGTCCTTAATGTTGAGCCTTGTTCTCTACTAGCGCTTTTTTCGTATTACGATTTAACCACCTCTCCTGGCGTAAGCCGTGAGTGGACTGAAGAAAACCCAATACTGCAACATCATGTAGAATTCTTACAAGGTCTAATCCTTCAACATTCAGCAACGTTATTTAATTCTAAACCTGCTTTATCTCAAGACTTAGTTGCACTAAGGCAATTGGTTCAAGATGTTACACAGGGATTTTCAATGAGGCGGTTAGCCCTAGTTGATTCATCAACACCTATGGAACAGCGTCAGCAGGCTGTAACTTTAGAAAGTATTAGGGCGGATACTCAAGCTGTCCGCAACTGGGGATATCCACACCAAATTAAACGAATTGTTTCAGGGTTATTTTCAAGCTTAGATGATGCAATAGAGGCAGAAATTGGAGTCCGAGTTACTTGTCTGATTGAAATGTGGTTCAAGATACTTAGTATTGTTGAGGACAGAATCAATCAGCATCGAAACTTAGTTTTACCTTCTCTTCGTGCCAAAAGTATTGAAACAGCTATCAAAAAATATTATCAAGCTTTTCCTGAGTTGACTTCATCTCCAGATGAGTTTTTAAATTTTGTAAAAGCAAGGAATCTAAATCTTGATGAATTAAGAGCAATTATTTTTAATCATAGTGATCTACGTGTAAAGACTATCTACACAGTAACGCTAGATACTTTTGTAGATTCTTATCCAAAAAATGTTAATCGAGACTTACTAAAAAATGTACTAAATATTTGGGCATTATCTTTTGGAGACTTATCAACTTTGAATCCAGAACACTTATTTCTTGGCAACCCTATTTGGCAGAAACCTCTGATTAATCTTGAAGATGAAAATTATTTCTGTCCAGTAATAACGCTTTTCTTAAACTACTTAACAGATCTTATGGAAGCTGTCATTAAGCCCTATCCTGAACTATACAAAAAGTATGAAGAGCGTAGAGGAAAATTTTTAGAGGAAGAAATCTATCAACTTTTTAGTAAAGCTTTTCCATCAGCCAGAATCTATCGAGGTAGTGAGTGGTTCGATTCAACAACTAACAAAAGTTTTGAAAACGATCTTTTGATTTTACTAGACTCCTATCTACTAATTGTGGAAGCTAAATCTGGTCGAGTGACAGAATCTACAAGACGGGGAGCTGTTGAAAGCTTGAAGAAGATCCTCAAAAAATTGGTAGTAGAGCCTTCAATTCAGTCTAAAAGGTTTTCAGACTATTTAAAGAGTAATCCTAGTTTACATAAATTTAAGAACAGACAAGGTGAACTAAACGAAGTTGATAACTCAAAAGTGCGCGAAGTAATTCGATTAAGTGTTACATTAGAGTCGTTAGGCATTCTTTTCTGTCGTTCAACTGATCTAAAAGAAGCAGGGCTAATTCCATCTAATGTTGAAACATCTCCAACAATGTCTCTTGCAGATCTCGAAATTATTTTTGAGATTTTACAAGGAGGGTGCGAGAAATTACACTACCTAGTAAGAAGAGAAGAGTTTGAGCAAAATGCTCACTATATTGGCGATGAAGTTGATTTGCTAGCATTCTATCTTGATACGGGATTTAACATAGGAGAGTCTGAATTTACACAGAATGGACTGTCTTTATTTGGGATGTCAAATATTTTCGATCCATTCTTTATGAGAGAGATGCCTGAAAGTGAGATCCCGAAGCCAAAACCTAAATTAACAAGTTGGTGGAAACGCATTATTCAGCAGATTGAATTGCGTCAGCCTGATCGTTGGACTGAGATTGGATCTGTACTTCTTAACTTCTCTTTTGACGAGCAGGTCAAATTTGAGAGAGGTTGTCAGACAATCAAAGCAGTTGTCAATAAGTTTTGGCAATTACCCGAACATAACAATACTTGTTTCTTAGCTAATCAAACTTTTCCAGATCGAGGAGCAGTGATAGGTTATGTCTATAAAGGTCTTGACAAAGAAACAAGAAACCGTTTAATGCAAAATGCTGTAGGGAGAGCTATGAGTGTCTCTAAAGTCAATCGAGTTGTTGTTATTGGAATAGATATTGAACGCAAAGATTATCCATACAGCGTAGCTGCATCTTATTTCAGTGAAGAGGATAATAATCTAGCATTGGTCAGTTAATTAGGGATAGGTGCTGAAATGCACATTTCATGATGATAAAAATGATGTAAATTCATCGATCACACTTTAAATAACCAGTGCCTTAAATTCTTTTGATAGCTCAAATTTCAATCCATCGTCACCAATATTTGATAGTCCTTATTTTCAGCAGATTTAAGCAGATCCCTATTCGACTTTGAGTGATTCTCAAACTATAGAGCTTTTCACCATTTTTTCCTTGCTTAGAACGAATCAATTCCTATTTTAAACCCTGATCTTTGTACAATTGCTCCCAAGTCAATTGAGAAACTTTTTTGAGGATTTTTAAGACTGCAAGAGCCTCAGATTTCTGTAGAGAGAATAAATCTTGTTGAAAAACAGGGTTATTTAGATCGAGTAAAATTCTACTCATTATTCAATAGTTGAGCTTCTAATGAGTCTATATTCGATAACTGAGATGGATGATCATGATTCCACTGTAGAGCTTTATCTAGTTTTTTCGAGAAAGAATCTTCATGTACCCAACTTTCAGAAGGAAATGATTGCTTCAATAGAAGATTGTAAAATACTTCCCATTCCTTACCCCATTGCCCTAGATTAATGACAACGGCAGTCTTTTCTCCTTGATCATCTATGATATATTCAATGCCTTTCATAGGAAAAAAATAGCAGTAATTTCAATAAATTATATCATTTTTTACTTTGGAAAGTAGATCGCCAATTTTGTAGCGCGATCACTGAGCAGATTGGACGCTTTGAAGAAAAATCGTGATTACTTTGCTGCTGATAGCTGCCCAACTCTTCCAGAGTTAGGCAGCTATCGAGCCAGCTTTTAGGCTTCGCCTGTGTATTTCAAGACTACTACTGACAGCGGAGGCGCAGTCACATCAAGGGAGTAGGGCTTGCCGTGTGTACCGTAGTCGTCAGCATACTTGCCACCCAGATTACCAACACCACTACCGCCATAAATTGGTGCATCACTATTGAGAACCTCTTTATAGAAACCCTTTTCAGGAACACCAACCCGATAGTTGTGATGCACAACAGGTGTGAAGTTACAGACCACTAAAGCAAACTCTCCATCAATACCTTTCCGTAAAAAAGAAATCACTGAGTTCTGTGTGTCGTTACATTCAATCCATTCAAACCCGTCTTGGGTAAAGTCTTGCGTATAGAGTTCAGGCAGCGATCGCAATAGCTTGTTGAGGTCACTAATATACTTCTGAAGGTTTTTGTGGTTAGGGTACTGCAACAGATGCCATTCTAGATCTCCCCACACATTCCACTCTGCCCATTGACCAATCTCCATGCCCATAAACATGGTTTTCTTGCCAGGGTGAGTGAACATATAGCCATAGAGACAGCGCAGGTTTGCAAACTTCTGCCACTCATCCCCAGGCATCTTCCCAATCATCGGACTCTTGCCATGGACGACTTCATCATGGGAGAGAGCAAGCATGAAGTTCTCACTGAAGGCGTACCAAATACTAAAGGTGAGATAGTTGTTGTTATGTCCACGGAAATAGGGATCTAACTTGAAGTAGTCCAGCATATCGTGCATCCAGCCCATATTCCATTTCAGGTTAAAGCCTAAGCCTCCTGAATAAGCGGGCCAAGTCACCATCGGCCAAGAAGTTGACTCTTCGGCGATCGAAAGCGCCCCAGGGTAATAGGTAAAGAGAATGCTGTGCAGGTGGCGAAATAACTCGATCGCTTCAAGACTTTCGCGACCGCCATATTCATTAGCGAGCCATGTCCCTGCGGGTCGGTTGTAATCACGATAGATCATCGAAGCGACAGCATCGACCCGAATTCCATCAATGTGATACTTGTCAAACCAAAAGAGAACATTGGCAATCAGGAAGTTTTTGACTTCACTGCGCTTGTAATTAAAGATTTTCGTTCCCCATTCTTTATGCTCTCCAATTCTGACATCGGCTGGCTCGTATAAGAAAGTACCATCAAAGAAAGATAATCCATGTCCATCTTTGGGGAAGTGGGCAGGAACCCAATCGACAATAATACCGATGTCATTTTGGTGACATTGATCAATAAAATACATCAAGTCCTGCGGTGTGCCGTAGCGGGAAGTTGCCGCATAGTAGCCCGTTACTTGATAACCCCATGATCCATCAAAAGGATGCTCCGCCACGGGCATCATTTCAATGTGGGTATAGCCCATCTCCTTGACATAGGGAATTAAGTCTTCCGCAAGTTCGCGATAGGTGAGAAATCTTGCCCCAGGCTTGAGGTCGGCGGCTGATACGCTCTGATAGCCATCCGCAGGAGGGTTAGCGACAGAGGCGTGCATCCATGAGCCAAGGTGCATTTCATAGACAGATATGGGCTTTTTAAGTGGATCTTCACTACGGCGCTTTTCTAACCAAGCTTGATCGTTCCACTTGTAAGTACTAAGGTCGGTGACAATTGAAGCAGTCTTAGGGCGCACCTCTTGAAAATAACCATAGGGATCGGATTTTTCGTAAATATGTCCTTCAGGACTCTTGATCTCATACTTGTAGACAGTGCCAGTCACTAGCTCAGGGATAAACAAGTCCCAAATCCCTGTATTGCCCTTACGCATTTGGTGCTTGCGTCCATCCCAGCTATTGAAGTCACCGATCACTGATACATTACGCGCATTGGGAGCCCAGACTGCAAAATAAACACCGCTTATACCATCAATTTCAGTGAGGTGAGCACCCATCTTTTCGTAAATCTGATAGTGCGTGCCTTCACCAAATAAATAACTATCAAACTCGGTTAGCAATGGAGACTTGAAATAATAGGGATCATGGATGAGGCGATCGCTATCTCCAGATTTAACTTTGAACTGATAGCTGAACAGGTGCGGCGAGTCAGTAATTATACATTCAAAAAAGTGGGCATGATGTACTGAATGCATCGGATATTCTTTGTGCTGATCAGGTGTAACTACGGATACAGCCTGTGCGTCGGGTAGATAAGCTCTCACCACCCATACCGACTTACCATCTTGCTCAATTTCATGGGGACCAAGGACTGTAAAAGGGTCGTGGTGTTGATTCCACACAATGCGATCAATTTGCTCGGTGGGTAGGGTTGGGATCATATCTCTGTAAAATAAATACACATAATTAAATTACTGCATATTATTCACCAAATTACGGGGTGTAACTTAAACTAAAGACTAATGTGGGATTTATCGTAACAAAGAGGGATAGCACATAATGCTATCCCTCTTTGTAGAAGCGAGTGGTAGAGCGAAGCGCCACTACTTGCTTCTGGCAAGTTAAGCCTTTAGTACTCCTCTTAGCTCACCTGCGCGAAAACTCTTGGTGTGAATATCAACATACAAGCCACCAGTATTTAGGGCTTCAATTTGTTCATCGGTTAGTGTGTACTCTCCTCTGAGGTTGCCACTCAGACCATCATCGCTAAGCGTAACTTGCAAAGCATACTGGAAAGGTCCATTCTGCTGTGATGAACCACGATGAATATGCACCCCCGAAGTAATATTTGGGTTAGCTGGAACGGCTGGATCAGATGCGTAGTCACGGAGAGTGCTACTCAAAGCGCGAAAACCGCCACGGACGATTAGGCGATTGCCATTGAGGGCAGCTCCAACCGCTCCCGATGCGCTCGAAGATGCAGGATTAGGAAAAACGTTATCACCCAACAAAATCGCCGAATATGTTTTTAGCTGAAAGATCTTACTAGAAGTAGATGATTCATCTTGAGCAATTAGCTCAGCCTCAGCTAGATTTTGATAGTTAATTACATCAATTTGATTTGACGGAAAGTTCTGATTCAAGGCTTGAGAAGGATTGGCTACGCTAATTGCAAACAGACAAGTAGCAATACCTAGCGCTATTCCTACTAGAAGCTTCTGATATTTTTTGATGTATTCAGTCATAGTAATTCGTTCTAAGTAAAAATTTGTTTAGAAGCTACACAGCGATTTCCAATCAAGCTTGGTATAGAGGCTTATTCCCTTGCCGAAGACAACGAAACAAACCAGTACTTCAATGGACTGGTAAAAGCTATAGAAGTACTTTTTAGTTTTTTAACTATTGCTAGCGCTAGTTATAAAAATGTATTTCTTCTCAACAGAGTATACGCATATTATTCAATGTTTAGATTTATTTTGGTAAATTCATACTTTCTGTGTAGTGAATAGTACTAATTCACGAAGGTGTGACAACACTTTTGTGAATTGGTGTAGCAAAAAAAGTTTTGCTTTGGAAATAAAGTCAGAAGGCGAGTGGCGGCGCGTAGCGCCGCCACTCACTTCTTGGGTTTTGATTTGTACTAACGAACTCTTGCTTTGCTATATAAGCAACAAATCGCTTGACAAAGGAGCTAAGAAATTTCAAGCCACCACCAAATGAAAGCAAAAACTGCTTCATGAATACTGGGAAACAGGCTAACTAAATTGAGAAAATATCTAACAGTATCAGTGCTTTAAGAGGCTCTGTAGCATTTATTAAGTCTAGTGAAGTAAAGGTTTGTTTCCCTGCCAAAGGCGGGGAAACAAACCTTTGTACCATCACTGTGCGGGGATTACTTATCTGCTAAATTAAGCGGAGTTGATTGCATTTTATTAAGTCTCATGTCAACTGCGTTAAATTTAACTGCACACTTAAGTTTTTGTTGGCGATCAATAATTTCATTAAACATTCGCATTCGTTCAGTTAAAGCTTGTTGATCACTAGGATTTTCATCAATCCATTTGGAATAGGCATCCAGTGCATCATACCAGTAAGCATTATCCGCATAAATTCTCGCTTTAAGCAAATCTGTTGATGCAGAATTTACTTGCTCGATTACTGATTGATTATTTTCTCGCTTTATAGTCTTTCTTTCATCTATTTGGCTACCAGGACTACTGATATTGCCATCTGTATAGCGAATCTGCCAAGAGTAAATTTTACCTACATCAATCAAAGGAGCGTTAGAAGGCAAAGTTAATTTATAAAGTGAACCCTTTTGGTTAACCTGTAAGGCTCGTGATCTAACTTTAAAAATTGGTTGAGCTTTTCTATCAAAGCCATCTCTCAGGATAAAATCTACATTAAATTCTTTTGGTTTGGGTCTAGTTTTTGAATAATTATTTTTTCCCGACTTGTGTTCAATATACCAATAAAAAGTTGGACGAGCTGTGAGCGTTCTGCCACCATCATCTGGAGCTAGAAGGTTAACTGCTATTAAGTTATTCAAATCTCCACATCTTGTTCTAATCTGTGAAAATTGAGGTTTGATACCTAAGCCATAAAAACTGCTGTTTTTTGACTGCACTGCCATAGGCGAGCACCAACCGATTCCACTTAAGAAAATTAAAAGAGAAATCAATTTAGGATAAATATAGTGATTTTTAAACAAGCGATGTGTAGAAGATTGCTTGAAAATCACTATATTCAGAGATTGGTTAAACAAAAGTTTTATTAACATAGCCTCAGTACATAAAAGTTTATTTACACTAATAAGCGGACGGCGCAGCTTTTTAGGTTTAGTTTTTAACTATGCTGAGCTACTCAATTAATATTCTATCAAGCTAAAAGAGACTAGAAGTATAAGTCTTCACTATGAATTAATACAAATTAAGAAATGGCATAGCCATTTCTTAATTTGTATTAAGTAGCTCACCATAATTAAAACCCTAAAACCAGAAGCTGTACCGCCTGCATAGCGGGCGGTACAGCTTTCTAGGTTTTTAGTTTACTTATGCCTAGCTACTTAATTTATGAAAGTATGACAACACTTTTGTGGACTAGTATAAGGAACTCATAGGGCTAAAATATTAATTACAGCCTGTTTGCTGGAGGTGTAGTGTATATCCTTCCTAAACAGGGTGGACAGCAGATTGATACGGTTGCAGGGAGGCAAAAGGCTTGTGCCAGAAGTACATCAGAGTGGCGAAATAATCCGATCGCGCTATCAGATCACGGATATTTTGGGTGAAGGTGGCATTGGCATTACTTACGCGGCAAACGACTTGACTAATAATCAGGCGATCGCCTTAAAAGCCTTGTCATTTCGGCAGGTCAAGGATTGGAAAGTTTTAGACTTGTTTGAGCGGGAAGCTAAGGTTTTATCGCAATTAAATCATCCTGCGATCGCTAGTTATTTGGATTACTTCCAAGTTGATACTGAGGAAGATCGGCGCTTTTATATTGTGCAGGAACTAGTGGAGGGGCGATCGCTAGCAAGGGCAATCGCGGAGGGATGGCATGGAAATGAAGCTGATATTCGGGCGATCGCCAGTCAAGTTCTAGAGATTTTGATCTATCTCCACGAACTGAAGCCACCGATAATTCATCGCGATATCAAGCCGCAAAACTTGATTATGCAATCTGATGGCAAGATTATATTGGTGGACTTTGGCGCGGTTCAGGATACCTATCGAGATACACAGATCGGTGGTAGTACGGTGGTGGGAACCTATGGCTATATGCCTCCAGAGCAATATCGAGGAAAGGCTGTCCCTGCGACTGATTTGTATGGACTGGGGGCAACTTTATTATTTTTGTTAACGGGGCGATCGCCTGCGGAGTTACCAGAAGTTAAGCTCAAGATCAGTTTTCGTAAGTCTGTGAGTATTTCTGACCACTTTGCTAATTGGCTTGATCGGATGATTGAGCCTGCCCTAGAAGATCGTTTTAGCAATGCGAGGCAAGCCCTGAGATCCTTACAAAATGAAGTCATCCCAGAAATTAGACATAGTGATGCTGATATTCATCATTTGATCAACTCTAAAAGCGATCGCCTGAGAGAAGATTTTCGCTATTCGACTAGGCCCCTCGGTAGCCGCATTGAAATCAGAAAAAGCGATGAGTTCTTGGAGATTTACATTCCGCCTACGGGGTGGAATGGTGATGGAATTAGTATCTTGCTGTTTGCTTTATTTTGGGATGGATTCTTGATTGTCTGGACTTCTCTAGCTCTGAAGGCTGGCTTATTTGCCCTGTTTTCAATTCCTTTTTGGATTGTGGGTGTGGGCATGACCTATGTGGGTTTGCTGACCGTATATGGCAAGGTCAACATATCAATTAATAGTCGGAACTTTAAGATTAATTGGGATGTACTAGGTATCAGAAGATTAGTAAAAGGCAAAACAGAAGATCTGAGATTTGCAGAACTAAAAAGCTCCCATGAGGTGAATAATCAACCGATTACGGAACTATGCCTCTATCAAGGAATTTATTCCCATAAGTTTGGGTCTGGATTGAGCCGTTTGGAAAAAGATTGGCTACTTCAAGAAATTAATGATTTTCTGAGACTATGGCGATCGCGTTCTTAATAAACAAAAGCCCAGAGATTTTTCGTTCACATTATGTGAACGAAAAATCTCTGGGCTTTAGAAACTATAGCTGTTTCAAATAAGATTTAGGGCTTCGACGCTTCGACAATCTCAGTGCATCGCTTCGCTCAGCCAACGTATACTATTGGCTGAGCGAAGTCGAAGCCTCTTCTAAATATTTAAAATTGCTACATTTTATAACTATATCCATTCTTGTTAGGACATGAAACCCAGAAGACGAATGGCGGCGCGAAGCGCCGCCATTCGCTTCTTGGATTTTAATTTTGTCTTAATACAAGTGACTACAGCTCTACTACCTTCCCACAAAAAAACAGTGGTGCGGCGCAAAGCGCCGCACCACTGTTTTTTTTGAATTGGTTTTAACGATTACACAATTGCTTGATTAGCAACATTGCTATCAATTGACTCTCTGAGAGCGCGAACGGTGGCAATCATCGAAACTACATCATTCAATTGGTTAACTGCTGAGCCAACACCAACACCAGCAGCACCTGCCGCGATCGCCATTGGAGCGGTGATATTGCTCAAGCCAGATGCACAAAGAACTGGGATGGAAACGGCGCGACTGATGGCATGGGCTGCTGCAAGGGTTGGGGAAGCTTTTTCGATCGCACCAAGGACACCAGCATGGGTGGGAGCCGAGCTTGTGCCACCTTCAGTTTGAATGATGTCCGCACCAATGGCTTCGAGCTTTTCGGCAAGGGTGACTTGCTCATCGAGGGGTAAGGTGTGGGGAACGGTGACGGAGATGGCAGTGTGAGGCAGTAAAGCTCTAGTTTCTGCGGTCAAGGCAATGATTTCATCGGCAGTAAATTCACGACCTTGAGCATAAAAGCTATCGTAGTTACCGATTTCGACTAGATCTGCGCCATTGGCAACTGCTTCAGCCAACTTGTGGGCTACAACTGCGGATACACAAATCGGCAAAGAGCAGTTAGCCTTAGCGATCGCAATGAGTTCTGCATCAGCAGCGATATCGACAAAGGTTGCCCCACCGCGATCGGCAGCTTGCACGACCATTTTCACGGAGTTGTGGTCAAAATTTTGCAGCCCGCTAATAATTTTGAGAGCATTGCGACGGCTGAGAGCAGTTACTAAAGAAATAGGTAAACGAGACATAAGCTTAATGTATAGATGTACAAATACTTTAGCGCTATTTTACCCTAGGGTAGTTTTTGCTCTATAGGAATTGAAGAAAAATTTGCAAGTACAGTGTCGCTCTGCGCTTAATCAAAACCCAGAGAGCTTTTCGCCGCTTCCTAAAAGCTCTCTGGGTTTTGATTAAGCCTCAATAGGCTGTAACGCTCTCAAAAAAAACAGGTTTGAGGTTTTCAATACCTTCGGGACTGAAAACCCTAAACCTGTTTTTGCAATGAGAATTGCTGATAGCGGTTTGCATTTTGCTGTTGGCAAAATGCAAACCGCTATGGTTGATAATGGGTAAAAGATAGCTAGTTGTAAAATCACTAGCTATGTAGAGTCAAAATGCCCCAAAGAACAAGATTATGGTTCAAACTGCCGCAAAAACTAGCTTTGTCAGCTTAGAAGATGTTGGTAAGTCCTATTTACAACCAAATGGGCAGACCATCTCCATCATTGAAAATATTAGTTGTCAGTTGCAAGTTGGCGAAATTATCGCTCTATTAGGCCCCTCAGGTTCTGGCAAATCGACATTGATGAGGATGATTGCGGGATTAATCCCTCCTTCGAGTGGCAAGGTCTTGTACTATAGTCGTCCCTTGATGGGGTTGAATCCTGGGGTGGCGATCGTGTTTCAAAACTTTGCCCTCTATCCTTGGCTGACCGTTTTAGAAAATGTGGAATTGGGATTAAAAGCTAAGGGAGAACCCAAGGATGCGCGATTACAAAAAGCGCTACGGATGATTGATGTAATCGGCTTGGATGGATTTGAGAATGCCTATCCCAAAGAATTGTCAGGGGGAATGCGGCAGCGTGTGGGATTTGCGAGAGCTTTGGCAGTTGAACCAGAACTGCTCTGTATGGATGAGCCATTTTCAGCTTTGGATGTCTTAACAGCAGAAAACTTGAGATTTGAGCTTCTAGATCTTTGGCTGGAAAAGCGAATTCCCACCAAATCAATTTTGATTGTGACCCATGGGATCGAAGAAGCGGTCACTCTTGCCGATCGCGTAATTGTGTTAGGGCGAAATCCTGGGCGAATCAGGGCGGATCTGGTAATTACTTTGCCTCACTATCGCGATCGCAAAAGTCCTGAATTTCAAGCATTGGTCGATCAAATTTACAAGATTTTAACCAATCCTGACTTACCTGATATCTCCACCCTAACTACCACTACTTCCGAACCAAAGCCGCAGCCGAAATACCAATCTCTTCCCCATGTGCGAATTGGTTCTGTGGCAGGTTTATTAGAACTTCTAGAAGATCGAAAAGAGAAAGATTTATATCGAATTGCTCAAGAGCTACTACTAGAAGTTGATGATATTTTACCCATTGTTGATGCAAGTAAATTATTAGAGTTAGTGGTTATTAATGAAGGGGATATCCAACTAGCGGCGATCGGGGAGAAGTTTATTAATAGCAATATTGATGAACGAAAAGCTATTATTCGTGACCTGTTGCAGCAAAATATTCGCCTAGTGCAGCAAATTTGTCAGCTTTTACAAGCCAAACGGAACCGCCGCATCTCTGAAGAACTGGTTCTTGACATTTTAGAAAATCACTTCACTAGCAAAGAAGCCCAACGCCAACTGAGAACTGCTATGGATTGGGGACGCTACGCTGAGTTATTTAGCTATGATGAACCTTCTGGTGAAATATTTATAGAGGAGAATACTGAGCCGATAGCTGATGTAGAGCAGATTAAAGACCAAGTTTAGCAAGATTTTCCCAACCTAGCCCCTATTGAACTGTCTATGTTTCAGCCAACTATCAATCCTAAATCTGAGTTTCGAGAGCGATGGAGCTTTGGGGACATCCTATTGCCCTTAGCCTTAATTACGCTGATTTTTACGATTGTGCAGACTGCTAGCAAGTTTACAGGGGCTTATAATAGCGGCTATGTAATCAATCTATCTCTCAGCTATTTACCAAGTTACGCTGTGCAAACTCTAGTGAGAATGCTAGCGGCTTACTTGATTTCCCTATTATTTAGTTTGACCTATGCCTATATTGCCTATCGTTCCGCTTTATGGTCAAAGATACTGATTCCTTTATTAGACATTCTCCAATCAATTCCTGTACTTTCATTTTTACCCGCAGTGGTTTTGGCTCTAGTGGGGCTTTTCCCTGGACAGAGGTTAGGGATTGAAATTGCTTCCATCTTACTGATTTTTACAGGGATGACTTGGAATATGACCTTTAGCTTCTATCAATCTCTAACGAGTATTCCTAAAGAATTGATTGAAGCTAGTCAAGTTTATGGGCTAGGTGGTTGGCAGAGATTTTGGACTATGGAGCTACCTTCAGGAGTGGTGGGCTTGGTATGGAATAGCGTCATGTCGGTAGCAGGGGGATGGTTTTTCTTGATGCAAACTGAATCTTTTACGCTTTCAAATCGTGACTTTACATTGCCAGGACTTGGTTCTTTTTTGAGAGCCGCCGCAAATGCAGGAGATAATCTAGCAATTTTTAGTGGGCTAGCGGTTTTGATTGCCATCATTGCGACAATTGATTATTTGGTATGGAGACCTTTGATTGCTTGGTCGGAGAAATTTAAGAATGAGACTGTTGAGGCGGCTCAAGTTCCAGAGTCAGTCGTTTTGGACTTCTTGAGGCGATCGCCAACAATGCGAATTATTAGCGATCGCCTGTTTAGTCCCATTGCCGAAGCTGTTAATAGCAGGCTCAGCCCCAAGCCATCGGTACCCATCAGGAATCAAACTGCAAAATATATGAACTGGCTGAATTGGCTAGTACTCGGGGTGGCGGGCTTTGTGGTCGTGAATGGCGTATTTAGGGCGATCGCCTTGTTGAGTACGATGCCACTTAGTTCTTGGCAAAAAGTAGCGATCGGTGCTCTATTCACGGCTATTCGGGTGTTTATTGTTTTGATTATTTCCCTTATCATCACCGTTCCCATTGGCGTAACCATTGGGCGCAATCCAAAACTTGCTCAATTTCTCCAGCCGATTGTGCAGATTGCTGCTTCGGTTCCTGCGACCGCTCTCTTTCCAGTGCTATTACTGTATTTAGGGAATATGGCTGGAGGCTTGGATATTGGCGCAGTAATTTTGATGACTTTAGGAAGTATGTGGTACATCCTTTTTAACGTAATTGCAGGAGCGCAAGCCATTCCCTCAGAGTTGTTTGAAGCGGCAAGGGTTTATAAACTTTCGCCTTGGCAGCGCTGGCGCACTCTCATCTTGCCAGGGATTTTTCCATACCTTGTTACAGGGATCATTACAGCGGTTGGTGGCGCGTGGAATGCCAGTATTGCAGGTGAGTATATCAAGTTTCAAGGACGTGTGTTGACAGCAACAGGACTAGGCTCAACTATTACTCAGGCTTCTGATGTGGGAGACTTCCCTCTGTTGTTAGCATCGACTATCGTGATGTCTCTGTTAGTAGTGGCGACAAATCGCTTAGTGTGGCGACCTCTCTATCATTTGGCACAAACCAAATATCAGCTTCAGTAAGTAGCTAGCTCACCATAATTAAAATCTAGAAAGCTGTCCCGCCCGCGTAGCGGGTGGGACAGCTTTCTAGGTTTTAAGGTTGCTTAAGCCATAACATCTTTAAAGAAGGAGATCGCATCTTTGAGGGAAGCGACAAAAGTATCGATTTCAGCCTTGGTGTTGTAGAAATAGACACTTGCCCTTGCTGTGCCGCTAATGCCTAAAAAGCGATGGAGTGGCTGAGTGCAGTGATGTCCTGAGCGGATAGCAATACCATCTTGATCAAGCATCGCGGCAAGATCATTGGCATGAATCCCATGGGCGATCGTGAAGGCGGCTAGACCAGCGCGGTTATGTCTGGGGCCATAAACTTGAATATCAGGAATTTGATCAAGCTTATCCATCATGTATTCGATTAGTTCTTGTTCGTAGGCATGAATCTTATCCATACCGATCGCAGTTAAATAATCCACCGCCGCACCGAGGGCGATCGCTTCTCCGATCGCAGGGGTTCCCGCCTCAAACTTGTGAGGTAAATCCGCATAGGTAGAGCTTTCTAAATATACATCGGCGATCATTTCCCCACCACCCATAAAAGGAGGCATTTCCAATAATAAGTCTCGCTTACCATAGAGAAATCCAATTCCAGTTGGGGCACACATTTTATGTCCCGAAGCCACTAACCAATCGCAGTCAAGCGCTTGCACATCTATCGGCATATGGGGAACACTCTGACAAGCATCAAGCAATACCTTTGCTCCCTGTGCATGGGCGAGGGGAATCATCTCTTCCACAGGACTCACACAGCCAAGGGTATTGGAAACATGAATAATGGAAACAAGTTTAGTTTTGCTATTAAGTAAAGATTTGAATTGCTCTAAGCTAATCTCACCTGTAGCGGTTGGTTCCAAAAACTTTAAAATTGCCCCTGTCCGTTGCGAAATTAATTGCCAAGGTACAATATTACTGTGATGTTCCATTACAGAGAGAATTATTTCATCTCCAGCCTTTAGATTTGCCCATCCCCAAGTGTACGCGACGAGGTTGATCGCTTCACTAGCATTGCGGGTATAGATAATTTCTTGGGATGACTGAGCATTGATAAACTTGGCAACTTTATCTCGCGCTCCTTCGTAAGCATCGGTAGCTCTGGCGCTGAGTGTATGAGCGCCCCGATGCACATTGGCATTGTCATGCTCATAGTAATATTTCCATGCGGCAATGACGGATTTTGGCTTTTGAGAACTTGCGGCATTGTCAAAGTAAATTAGAGGTTTACCGTTTACTTCTTGATTTAAAATTGCAAAATCTGCTCTGACCTGATCTGCCAGAGTCTTTTCATAGGTTAATGTCATTGGGATTGCTAAGTTTTAATACCATAACTGCTATTTGCATCTTAACAGCTAGTGCTGAGTTTCGTGTTTAGGGTTTCAGCTCTGCCCAGCAATAGCTTTTAACTCTAAATTATGCTTAGCTACTTACAGGCAAGTTAAGTAATGTAGCTAGGCACAATTAAAAACTAAAGCTAAAACCTGTGGCGCACGCGCAGAAAGTGCCACAGGTTTTAGGATTTTATATGTTAATTGCGAGTAAGTAGCTAGTCATAAGTAAACTAAAAACCGAAGATGCTGTTCCGCCCGCGTAGCGGGCGGAACAGCATCTGGGTTTAGGGTTTAATTAAGTTGAGCTACTTAGTTACTTATTCTGCCAAATGTACAAATCTTAGTTGTTAAAGATTCGGAGAGAAAGTGTTTAAGAATTCCCAAGATTGGCTCACTTTTCTATCTTTACTTAACTTTGCGAGTCTGCTTATTCCCCAGTCTCTGCAAGCACAGGCGATCGCTGATCAGACAACTAACACAGCGATCATTCAAAATCTTAATATTCAAGGACTGTCTAGCGATCTAGTGGAAGCTGGCACTTTGCGGGGAAATAATCTATTTCATAGTTTTAATGAATTGAACGTAGCGGCAAATCGTGGACTTTTCTTTAGCAATCCTGCCAATGTAAACAACATTTTTACGCGCGTAACAGGTGGTAGTTCTTCAAATATTTTAGGAAGATTAGGAGTCTTAGGTAATGCGAATTTATTTTTGTTAAATCCTAATGGAATTCTTTTTGGAGAGAATTCTAGTTTAGCCTTGAATGGCTCTCTGTATGTCACAACTGGCGATCGCCTGCGTTTTGCTGATGGCACAACCTTTAGTGCGGCTAATCCCGAATCATCAAATCTATTGACTTCTAGTATTCCCATTGGGCTAGGCTTTACGTCGGGTAATTCTGGGACAATTACGGTGCGATCGCAAGCAAGCCCGATTTTTCCATTACCCTTACCAACCGAAGTTACTGAGACCTTGAGACCTATCTCAGGTTTGATACTATTACCGACTGCCACATTAGCCCTGATTGGTAGCTCAATCAACTTTGAAAAACAAGCGTCGGTTATTGTACTAGGCGGAAAAGTTGGTCTTGGTGCGGTACTTAGCGGTGAAGTGAAGTTAACGCCTACTAACAATAAATTTGCCATCTCTTACGATAACGTTAATCAATTTGGCAATATAAAAATGTCCGACAATTCAAGTATTAATAATATTGGACAGATTGAAGGAGATATAGAGATTGTTGGCGATCGCTTGAGCATACTAGATAAGAGTTTGATCCTAACTGGTTCTGTAGGAAGTTTATTTAGTGGTAGAATCTCATTGCAAGCCAATCAATTAATTGAATTAATCGGCTCTAATAATTTCGCTCAGTCAGTAGAATTACTCACGTCAAGCAGACCAAATTCATCAAATATAAATGGATTGATAAGTTTTAGTAATAGTAACGTTAATGGAGGAGATATAATTATTAAAACTCCAGTTTTAAATATCTCGAATAGTTCATTCATAGTCTCCTCTATTCTTTCGAGTGGTAGAGCGGGTAATATCAGCATTAATGCTCCACAGTCAGTTACGGTTGATGTAGGTGCAATTTTTAGTGGCACACCTCCTACGTCTGCGGGTTCATCCGCCAACATAAATATAGAAACAGGAAAATTGACTGCCATTAATAATGGCATCATTTCAACTACTAATTTGGGATTTGGAATAGACAGTGGTGATGTATCTGTGAATGCTACAGAATCGGTGAGAATAGTTGGGAGAAGACCTATTCTTGCAGCGGGTTTCATTCAAGTTACTTCTGGACTGATCACTACTAGCTTCAATAGCTCAAACTCAGGAAATATCCGTGTAAATACTCCATTTCTGTCACTCCAAGATGGCGGAGTACTCACAACTGACACGCAAGGTAGTGGTCAAGGTGGAAACGTGACTGTCAAAGCTAATCGCATTGAATTGTCGGGAATTGACCCTAGCAATCAATTTCCTAGCGCCATCATTGCTCTTGCTAGGCAGGGTTCTACAGGCAATGGGGGAAATATTAACGTGAGCGCTAAGGAGATTAGTATCCAAAATTTAGCGACTGTGAGCGTGGCTAGTTTTGGAATTGGCAATGCTGGGAATTTAAAAATTGCAGCCAACCAGATTCGTTTAGCGGAGAATGCTAGTATTCTGGCGGCTAGTGCCTTGGGTGATGGTGGTAATATCGATTTGCGAATTGGAGATTCCTTGCTTCTTCGTGATCGCAGTCAGATTTTGACTTCTTCCGCAGGAAATGGCAATGGGGGGAATGTTGCGATTAATTCAGGAACGATAATTGGGCTGGACAATAGCCAAATTAATGCCAATGCCTTCAGGGGGCGCGGTGGCAATATTCAAATTAATACTGATGGTCTATTTTTCTCGCCAAATAGTAGTATTTCGGCTAGTTCAGAGATCGGGGTCAGCGGTAATATATCAATTTCCAGTCTTGATATTTCTTCTAGAAATGCATTGATATTACCCTTAGAGAGCTTTATTCAAGTCGATGCGATCGTTGCCAATAGTTGCTTAGCAAATCGCAATTCAACTCAGGGCAGTTTTGTGGTTACGGGCTCAGGCGGGCTTCCTGCTAGCCCGTATGATCTTTTAACAGCCGAATACTCCACAACATCAATTCAGCCTATTTCTGGTTCTCCATCTTCGGCTAACTCCGCCAGTGACGCTCCTAAGGATGCGACTAATCCATCCCTTAAAAGAACGGCTAAAGCTCGTCAAGAATGGAAGTTAGGCGATCCAGTCATAGAAGTGAGAGATCTAGCAAGGTCGAGCAGTGGTGAAGTTTTACCAGTGATTACCTATGCAGATGCTGATGCGTTAGGCTGTTTTAAAAATAAATAGCGAGTTGTGGCGCTTCGCGCCACAACTCATAAAACCCAAGAGATTAATGGCGGCGCAAAGAGCCGCCATTAATCTCTTGGGTAGTTATTCTTTATCTAGTTCAGGAGATCATTATGAACTCTTATCAAAATTATTCAGCTTTAATCAGCGAGTTATCACAACAATTAGATTTATTACAAAGTGCGATCGCAATTTGTAATGAACTCGCCCCAAACTTAGTCAAGGATTGGCAGCGATCGCATGGAGAAATTCAGGAGTTTTTTCAATCCCAAATTGTGAATACCAGCATAGAAATAACATCCCATGATTTGTCTGTGCAAGTGGAAATTGATAAGCAACTGAAAATGTTAGGTGTGGATTTGACTATGCTGCAAACTGCTCGTAATCCTGACACTTGGCAAAAGCGACATCAACAAGCCTGCGATCGCCTAACTAGGTTGCAGCGCTACTGCGAAATGTGACTTCTAAATCCAGAAAAAAATTTGACAGCGATGCTTTGCATCGCTGTCAAATTTTTTTGATGGTTCGTTTGATGGACAATTTCTATAGGGTTTATTTTAAGACAGCATACCCTTACTATATCTAATAGATATTAAGATAAACATAGTAAAAACTCTATAGAATAATCAATGATCCTAGAAACAGCTTGGTTACTTCCTTGCTACGGCTTGCTAGGCGCAGGGCTAACACTTCCTTGGTCACTCAGGATAGTGCGGCAAACTGGTCCCCGCCCTGCCGTTTACTTAAATATGTTGATGACCTTCTTGGCTCTAGTGCATAGCTGTTGGTTATTAACCTCAGTTTGGGGCGCTCCCGCTCAGCAGTTTGAGTTTACTTGGTTTCATTCCCTTGACTTGACCATTGGCTGCTCTTTAGAGATTTCCACAATCAGCGCAGGTGCATCAGTGTTGATTGCCACCATGAGCTTGATTTCTCAAGTCTACGGACTAGGATCATTGGAGACTGACTGGGCGATCGCCAGATTTTGTGCGCTAATTGGCTTTTTTGAGGCAGCGATCACAGGCATAGCCTTTAGTGATTCATTGTTTTTTAGCTACGCTTTACTAGAAATGCTGACCCTCTCCACCTATTTATTAGTGGGCTTTTGGTATGCTCAGCCCCTCGTTGTGACAGCAGCAAGGGACGCATTTTGGACAAAGCGAGTTGGTGATTTGTTCTTGTTAATGGCAGTTGTGGCTCTTGCCAATCTCACCGATAGCCTTAATTTTTCCGATCTCAAAGTATGGGCAAATGCCCCAGAAACGATCGCCTACTTTGCCGATCATCAACAGTTTGGTACTTTGCTGGGACTAGCCCTCATTGCAGGCCCCCTTGGTAAATGTGCTCAATTCCCCTTGCACCTGTGGCTAGATGAGGCGATGGAGGGTCCCAACCCTGCTTCAATTTTGCGAAATTCTGTCGTAGTGGGTGCGGGAGCCTATGTTTTGATTAAGTTTCAGCCCGTCCTGTCCCTATTTCCTGTCGCCTCTGAAGTGTCGGTAATTTTAGGTGCAATCACGGCGATCGGTGCTTCTTTGGTCGCGATCGCCCAAATTGATATGAAACGCGCCCTGTCTCACTCCACTAGCGCTTACTTGGGATTAGTGTTTATTGCCGTGGGAATGCAGCAGTCTGAGCTGGCTCTAGGAATTTTACTTAGCCATGGTCTTAGCAAGTCCTTGCTTTTCCTGAGTTCAGGAGCAGTGATGATGACCACAGTGACTCAAGATCTCACGGAAATGGGCGGGATCAAAACCCGTATGCCCGCGACTTTGGTTGCATTTATCGTTGGTTCTCTCGGCTTGGTGGCTCTAGTTCCCTTTGGTGGATTTTGGACAATGTTGCGCTGGGAAGAAACCTTCTGGAATAGTCAGCCTTGGCTAGTTGCGATCGCCTTACTGGTCAATAGCATCACCGCTTTTGGGCTAATGCGGCTCTTTGCCCTCGTGTTCTTGGGTGTTCCTCAGCCCAAAACTCGCCGTACCCCTGAAGTCGGTTGGCAAGTAGCCCTACCCCTAGTTTCCCTGACGATTATTACCTTGCTTGTGCCGATCCTGTTGCCCTCATGGGAATTTGTAGACATTGACCTAGATACTGTCGATATCTGGGGAACTGCGGTTCTTGCCGCTTCGGGATTACTAGGATTTGGATTAGGTGCATATATCTACGCTAAACCTTATGAATCGGGAAGCTCGGTATCAATGCCACCATTGGTCACAAGACGCGCTTGGAAGGCAGTGCAAGACTTACTAGCCTACGATCTTTATGTACAGGCTATCTACAAATACACGGTGGTTTTGATTGTAGGTGGCGGTGCCAAAGTGCTCACTTGGGTTGATCGTTATTTAGTTGACGGTTCCGTTAATTTTGTCGGATTCGCTTCTATCTTTAGTGGTGAGAGCTTGAAGTACACCATTACGGGACGCTTGCAGCAGTACGTTTTGACAATTGTAGTTGGCTTAATTCTGATTGGATTTGCAGCTTTTTATGGATTGAAATAGTTACAGCGGCAGTCAGGATGCCTTTTCTACATGGCTATAAAACAAATTTAATAATTATCCTTAATAAATTATGCTCAGTATTTTAGTCTGGCTACCGATCGCGGGAGCTTTGATTGTCGCCCTATTTGGCACAATAGTTGACTCGAAGCAATTACGCAATATTTCTCTAATAACCGCGATCGCCAATTTTGGATGGTCATTGTTTTTACTGACCAAATTTGACATTGGCACTTCCACAATGCAAATTAGAGAATCCTTATCATGGCTCGACCAAATTGGACTGAGCTACCGTTTGGGAATTGATGGGCTATCTTTTCCATTAGTTTTATTGAATGGATTATTACTCATCATCGCTCTGTATATCAGCAACGATGTCCAGCGCCCCAACCTTTATTTTCCACTGTTGCTATTGTTAGGTGGCGGTGTTAATGGAGCATTTCTCTCTGAGAATTTATTGTTATTCTTTCTGTTCTTTGAAGTAGAACTAATTCCCCTCTATTTGCTAATCGGCATCTGGGGCGGCGAGAAACGTGGTTACGCTGCGACTAAGTTCTTAATTTACACAGCGATTTCAGGAGTGCTGCTGCTGGCGGCTTTCTTTGGAATGGCAGCCTTGGGCAGTGGTGAAGGCATTGCTTTTACCTTCAACTATCTCGACCTTGACTTAGGTCAAGTCTCCAAGACCACACAGGGAATTTTACTCCTGCTGTTGTTAATTGGCTTTGGCATCAAAATTCCGATTGTCCCTCTGCATACATGGCTTCCCGATGCCCACGTTGAAGCTTCCACACCAGTATCAACCCTACTCGCAGGGGTGCTACTCAAGCTGGGAACCTATGGACTATTGCGGTTTGGTTTGGGCTTACTCCCTGAAGCTTGGCAGGCGATCGCGCCATTTCTGGCAGGCTGGGCAGTGGTTAGTGTCATTTACGGTTGTTTGACTGCGATTACCCAAACGGATATGAAAAAGATGGTTGCCTATAGTTCCGTAGGTCACATGGGTTATATTCTGTTGGCTCTCGCCGCCGCAACTCCCTTATCACTGGTGGGCGCAACCTTCCAAATGGTCAGTCATGGCTTGATTTCCGCGTTGTTATTTATTCTGGTCGGTATCGTCTACAAAAAAACAGGGACTCGCAACATCAACTCTCTCAATGGTTTACTCAACCCAGAACGAGGCTTGCCCGTAACTGGTTCGCTGATGATCTTAGCGGCAATGGCAAGCGCAGGAACCCCAGGAATGGTCGGCTTTATCGCCGAGTTTGTGATTTTCCGTAGTAGTTTTGCGGTCTTTCCTGTGCAAACCTTACTTTGCATGATTGGTACAGGCTTAACCGCCGTTTATTTCTTAATCATGATTGACCGCGTTTTCTTCGGTCGCTTAGGCGTAGCGATTGGCTCAAATCAAGAACCGATTAGTAAATTTCCCTTTGCAAAGTGGCAAGAAAAATCTCCTGCGATCGCCTTAGCGTTGATTATTGTGTTTTTCGGACTATTGCCTAATTTCGCCACAGGCTTAATTGAAAATTCAGCCCAAGCGATCGCCCCCAATCAGATTAAATTAGCCAGCAGCGATTACAGCGCATTGTAATCAAAACCAAACAAGAGAACCTGTAAAAACTTTGCTTAGCAAAGTTTTTACAGGTTCTCTTAATTCGAGGAGAAAACAGCATAGCTGTTTTCTCCTTGAATATTACAGTTCGCCAAATCCCTTCTTCTTTTTCTTTTTCTTGCCATAGGCAGGATTACCCGATGGAGCTTGGTTGCCTCCCATTCCAGGAAAACCACCGCCGCCCATATTTGGCATTCCTGGGAAGTTGGGCATTTTGCCCTGTCCCATTTGCTGCATCAAAGCTCTCATCTTCTGGAAGTCAGCAACCAGCTTGGTCACATCCTGAAGCTTATGCCCTGAGCCATTGGCAATCCGTTGTTTGCGGCTAGGACTCTTGGCAATGAGGTCAGGATCCTTGCGTTCCTGCTTAGTCATGGAGCTGATCATCGACTCACAACGCTTCAGTTGCTTTTCCGCCTCTTGAATTTGCGTGTCGTTAATCTTCATGCCTGGAAGCATCTTCAACATTCCTCCAAAGGAACCCATGTTTTTCATCATGCGGGTATTCTTTAGGAAGTCGTCAAAGTCAAACTTAGCGCTGAGAATCTTCTCTTGCAACTTCTCTGCATCGGCAATATTAATTTCTTCTTGAGCCTTCTCCACGAGAGTCAGCACATCACCCATGCCCAAAATCCGCGAAGCCATGCGCTCAGGATAGAAAGGCTGCAACGCCTCGACTTTTTCACCGACACCGATAAATTTAATCGGCTGTCCCGAAATTTGCCGCACTGATAGCGCCGCACCACCGCGAGTATCGCCATCCATCTTGGTCAAGATTGCGCCCGTAACCCCAATCTCATCATGGAAAGTACGGGTCAAGGTCGCCGCCTCTTGCCCTGTCATCGCATCGACAACCAGTAGCACTTCATCGGGATTAATCGCATCCTTAACACGCTTTAGCTCGTCCATCATGTCGCGATCGATCTGCAAGCGTCCCGCCGTATCGACAATTACGGTATTAACGCCCAATTCCTTAGCCTTTGCCAATCCTTGACGGGCAATCTCCACAGGGTCAGCATCTGCCCCCATTTCAAAGACTGGCACATTGATTTGCTTACCAAGGGTGATCAACTGATCAATCGCCGCTGGTCGATATACGTCAGTAGCCACCAGTAATGCGGTGCGTTCTAGCTTGCGTAAATGCAATGCTAATTTAGCAGTAGCAGTCGTTTTACCCGTACCCTGCAAACCTGCCATCAAAATTACCGTCGGTGCAGTTTCCGCCTCAGCGAGTGGCACATTTGCCTCACCCATCGTCTTTACCAACTCGTCATAGACGATCTTGATAAATTGCTGATCGGGGCGCACACCTGCGATTACGTCAGCGCCTTGAGCCTGTTTGGAAATTTCTTCGACAAATTCTTTGACAACTTGTAGGTTGACATCTGCCTCTAATAGCGCCCTGCGTACTTCGCGAATCGCGCCTTGGATATTGGAGTCAGAGATTTTGTCCTGTCCGCGTAACTTTTTCCAAGCCGCCTCAAATTTATCGGCGATTTCATCAAACATATCTAGTTTTGCTTTTGCTGTTTTTGGTTCTACCTACTAATTTACATTCACCACCGTGACATTGATCCTGATCTGAGAAAATTATGGTGGCGATCGCTATATTCAAAGATTGAGGCAAGGCTATGATGTTATCTGACCTCGAAAGAAATTTAAAGGTATTTTTAACGATGACAGCTTACGCCTTAAACTTACCCGATCTCTTGAAGCAGGAAGTCGAGCAGTTAGCCGAAAGTCAGGGAATTTCGCTCGATCAGTTTGTGCTGTGGGCTGTTACAGAAAAGGTCAGTACGCTTAAAGCCTCATTTTCTTTGATTACTTATCGACAAGGGGCGAGTGGACAGATTTTTCCTGTGGTTAAGGGAACGGGAGTAAGGGTGCAGACATTAGCGATCGCTGCTCACAAGTGGGGTATGAGTGCTGCTCAAATTGCTGATGAATATGATTTATCTGAAGAGCAGGTAACGGAAGCCTTGAGATTTTATGCAGTAAATAAAGAACAGGTTGATTTGGCGATCACTTCTGAGCAACAGTTAGAGTCTGTATCCTAGATTTGAAACTTGACGTGTTAATGGGAAATAAGTGACAATATTTGATGAAAAATAATTTTTTTCTGGGGTTAGTAGGTTGTCATCCGAAATACAAAATTCTTCAAAAGCTAAGCCCTCTTGGCTAACTCGTAAGGTTTCATTTTATATCGGTTTAGGGTTTGGAGGATTACTCGGAATTACATTGTTGGCTACTGTAGGATTTTTCTACTTGTTTTTATCACAAGACTCGATATCAGTTAAGAACGGTCAAGTGAGTCTCAACAAACAAGTTGTCACTAACACTGATGTAAACAATACTAATAAGAGTACAAGCATTGCTAATAGTGATGTAGAAAATACCAGTAAAAGTGCAGATATTACTACTACAACTAATCTTAATCCTCAAGGTGAGAGAAATGCAGTTGCAACCAATGGTGCTGTCTCTGCTACTGGTGAAAATTCAAATGTGTCTCGTGATCGAGCGAACAGTCCTACTATTACTGGCAACAATAACAACATTACTATTGTTGCCAACAAAGATCTACCAGGCTTTAGTGAAAAAGCCTATTTAGTAACTCCGCCATCAGATATAAATAAATATTCACAAGTCAACGATTTACAGCCTGACGCTCTGGTTCGGTCAGCCTCAGATGATGACAAAATTCGATTTGGTAAAGCAGAAATAGTGATTGGAGGTAATATTCTCAGTTCATTCTTCGATATCAATGAGTATGCTAATGAAAGTAGGTTTGTATTCAAACTAGATGGCACTCAAAAAGCGGCTCTATTACAGTTTGGACTCCCTGATCTATCTTCTGGAAGTACTAGTCAAGGTGCTTACATAGTAAAGATTTCATCCGATGGACAACCCCTATGGGCTGGCGAATGTAAGCGTAGTCAAGGAAATCAAATTTTCTCTGTACCTCTCGATATTTCTGGGAAAAAGAGCCTAACAATAGAAGTGACTAGTAATAGAAAAAATGAAAGTCGTCTATTCTTTACCAAAGCAAGTGTCTTAAAGAATTAGATCATTTGGTTGAGCGAGTTGTTGAGATTAAACTCTAGGTGATCGTAGATTGTTGAGATTGAGTTGGAGGGCAATCTTTTTTTGATGGATTGTGATTTAGGCAATTCTGAGTTTTTAAAGAGGAGAAATTAAATCTGATGCAAAATCAAATAACTATTCATCCAGACATTTGTAACGGCAGACCGATTATCGCTAACACCCGCATTACAGTGCAAACAATCATGGAGTTTTTGGGCGCAGGTGACTCCATCGAAGAAGTCCTTGAAGAATATCCATCTCTAAAAAGACAAGATTATGCCTGTATTCAATTCGCAGCAAAACTGATGGCAAATCACTACGAAGTGAGAAAAGTCGGATGAATAGGTTTCTGTGCGATCGCAGGTTGTTGAGATTGAGTGGCGGGCGATCGCCATCAAACGCTAATTCCAGAAATTACCATTTAACAATGTGTCAATATCACTCTCAAACTGCCACAAATCAGGAAATTCATATTGTGGATAATCTTCTCGAACTTCCTTAATCACATCCTTCCAGATATCATCAAAAACTTCAGGCAAATAATTTTTAAGGCTTGGAGACTTTTCTAAGCGCCGTCTAATTTGCTTACGCTGTTCTCTAATTGTTCTTTCCCAACCACTGTAATCATTGACCAGAGAAACATATAATTGCTTCAAGACATGAGATAGCAATACATCTAATCGACTCTCTAGCTCATCCCGATAAGAACGCCCCAAATCTTCAATCTCCTCTATCAAATTTTCAAAGTCTACATGATCAAAGTCTCTAGCTTTTAACTTAGCTATAGTCTCTTGAGTCCAAAGAAGGTAGTCAGATTCATATAAGGATTTTCTTGCAATTGTCTGAGTCATTGATTTGTAACTCCTTGAATAAATCCAACACTAACATTATCCTGCATAAGACAATTATAGCGATCGCTTTTTGATAGGCTGTGATTGTGGCGATCGCACTTACTCATAATGAGTCCACATTCTAATTATTTTAATGGTCTCCTCTGACTCAATCACCTCATAAACAAGACGATGTTGGACATTAATTCTGCGTGAATATGCACCTGAGAAGTCACCAACCAATTTTTCATAGGGTGGCGGATTCTGAAATGGATTTATTTGAATTATGGATAAAAGTTCAGTAACTTTACCTCTGAGATTGCTTGTAGATATTTTCTTTGCATCTTTTTGAGATTGCTTGGTATATAACAATTTCCACATCACCATTCTAATGTCTCGCTACAATCATGAATAGAAGTTGATAAACCTTCAACAATTGATTCACGCATTTTAGGGATTGAGAGCAAATATATTGTTTCCTGAATACCACGCCATTCATCTTCAGAAATTAAAACAGAATTACCTTTTAAAACCTTTACATCCTCAGTTTTAACTTGTTGACGCTGTTTGAGAAATATGCAAAAGTCAAGAATCTCCTCAACTAGCGAGTCAGGAACCTGTTCGAGTTCTGTAATAAGTTGGTCTCTAAACGTCATTTGACCATCCCAAGATTTTGATATTTATTAATTTACTAATAGCACTCAAAGCGAGAAATGTGTCTTAACAATTATACCCATTTTAGTTAAAGCAAATAAAAAATATAGGTAATTGAGGCGATCGCTATTTATTGAGATTGAGTTGGGGGCGATCGCTTTTTGATAAGTTTTGTTTTAAGTGATAACTATGATCAAATTCTCAACCAAAATTGACAAGAACAAAAATAGCTATAATAATCGCATAGTCCAAATTGTAAATTTGTACCGCATCTGAGGATAGAAATGACTGTACAATTTCGGGAAAAAGCATTGATGGCGTATGAAACTATGCCATTGAATCAAAAAAATAAGGTTTCGCATCTAATCAAGCAGCTAGACGCAGGTAAGTCACAGCGTCTCGATTCGCATATATTGAAAAATTTGGGTTTAGACACTTGGATGGTGAGGGTTGATAAAACTGTGCGATTGCTTTTTACTAAAAATGATCGCGGTTTTTTGATTATTGACATTGTTGATCGTCAGAAGGCAGCGATTTAGTGATCTCGTTAATTAGTCATAAATTTGATATTAACGAATGCGATCGCCAACTTCAAGAGCTACAAAATTTTCTAACTGCTAATCCCTCAATTCCAGAGACTGGAGAGAATGGACTACAGAAGTTTTTTGCAGATCGACCAAATTTAATTCTTCTATTAGGATATTGGCATTTTGGTTTGGAACCAGCTTTTTATAAACCTGAAGTGAGTCTGTTCAATAATGAGTTTCGCGCTGATTTTGTGGTGGCTGATCGCGAGAAGAAGAAGTTTGTATTTATTGAGTTTGAGGATGCGATGGAAGATAGCATTTTCAAGCTAAAGTCCAGAAAGTCAAATCTGTCTAATACCAGCTATGATTGGTCTTCGCGGTATGAGCATGGCTTGAGTCAAGTGATTGACTGGTATTATCGTATGGATGATTATGAACGAACCAATAAATTTGAAGAGTATTTTGGGCATCGCCATGTTAGCTATAGCGGGTTGCTGGTGATTGGTAGAGATAAATTCATTCAGCATTCTGGATTGATGCAAAGATTTCGATGGCGATCGCATAAAACCATCATCGATAGTAAACCGCTTCACTGTATGACTTTTGATCAGTTGCTTGAGGAGTCAGTCGAGAAGTTGTCTACATTGAAATTGAGCGATCAGCTAGAGTAGTAAACGCTGAATAGATCTCATTATATTCAGATATTTAATTTTATCGTGGTCGTCTTTTAATTACTTGTGTTTTAGGCGATCGCACACCTTAAAAATCAGACAATACATTAGCTCCTAGAATATAAGCATAGAGACTAGATGGACAAAATTCAAACTCTACTCCTCTATATTGAATGCCTCTATCTGAAATAGTTTGACTAGTTACCAAGATTGGCTGAGATATATTGGGATGCTTATTCACAAATTCAACACAATTATCTAGCTCTGCGAGTGTCCTATAGGGGCGATCGCTCCACTTAACTTCAACCATCCAAGAGGGTAATTGATTAACCTTATCCAAATGCACGATATCAATCTCTCCTGACTTCCATCGGGCATAATAAAGCTCGGTAACTTGACTATGCTGCCATTGACTAAAAATTGCCGTCTCCGTCATCGCTCCCATAGCTTCAGAATTTGTGTCAAGTTGTCCAAACAAGGCGGCTCTCATGGATGGATTGGTTAAGTAAACCTTGAAACACATTGCTCTTTTGAATCTTTTCGCATTATTATCTATTCTTTCAACTCTCCGAATTAGGAATGCAGCCTCAAGGTATTCGAGATAACGCTTGATTGTATTTTTAGCAACACCAGAGGATTTGGATAATCCATCTAAACTTACTTCATTTCCAGAGTTGTAGGCTAAGGTTGTAAATAGTCTATTTAGTTCTTGAATGTCGTTAATACCATAGAGACTTGGGAGATCTCGGAGTAGTACCTTATCGATAATGTCACTTTTGATGTATTGGCTAGGATTTTGCCTAATGGATTTTGAAAAAACAGCCTCTGGATATCCACCAAAGTTCAGATAGTTTATAAATTCTTCATTGAGAGATGTAATATTTAGAGTGGAACAATTAAAAGTAGATTTTTCATGATTATATGGTTCCCACTCTTTTATAAGTTCTGCTTCTCGTCCAATAAACATTAAGTACTCAGCGAAAGTCAAGGGTGGCAGAACATAATCGCTAAAACGACCAGCACCAGACTCATTACTTTTTAGTCTTAATGCTGCCGCCGCAGAACCCGTAGCAATAAATCTATAGTCTGCATATGAGTCAACTAGAGATTTAAGATGTACTTCCCAATCACGCAAATACTGAATTTCGTCAAAGAAAACAAACAGTTTGGCATTGCGTTTATGTTCAAATAGTTTCTGAAAATAATTAAGTATTCGTTCTAAATGAAGTCCAGTATAGATTGGAGTTTCAAGGGAAATGTATAAAATGTTTTTGACTTCTACGCCAGAGTCTAAGAGTGCGCGGATGGTGTGATAAACCATAACAGTTTTACCAACACGCCTTGGTCCCATTAAAACGATCGCTCGGCGAACATTTGTATCCAAAATATTTTCATAAAAAGTCTCAAAGTACTTGCGACGAGGTGTATTTTCATAAGTTATTTTCCCTTCTTTCCCCTGCTCCCACCAAGGGTTATCAAACCTCAGTCGGGATAAAATATCTGCTTCTGAAATTTCGAGCACGATTTTTAAATAAGATTAGTTGGCTAATCTTATTTTATCTTGGTTTTATATTTAAGGTCAATCAACTAATCTTATTTTTGTCTCGTAAGTTTAGCGATCGCGTCAAAGCATCTAAAAAATCAAGTTAAAATCATGACGTTAAGATGTGAGTTTCCAAACCATGAGCCAAGCTTTAGCTAAGTCTGATCACGAATATTTAGCTAGGCAGTTCGTAACATGGAAGCAGTTCTAAGCGTTAGAATTTGCTTTTGTAGATATGGATAGATAGTGTGCGCCTGATTTATTGAGAGAGAGTTGTGGGTATTGGATGACTGCATGGATGATTTGCGGCTTAATTGGGGTGTTGCTAGGTCAATTTTTCATACTCAATCGTATTCAGTTTGTCTCCACGGGCGCTTATAGCAAAAGAAGTTTTGCGTAGGACATAAAACCAGAAGGCGAGTGGCGGCGCGGAGCGCCGCCACTCGCTTCTTGGGTTTTGATTTGTACTAACTAACTCTTGCTTTGCTATACACTTAGTCCTTTAATCAGAAAACTAAAATTGTTAGGGATGTTTCTGTGCGGTCACATTACGAATAACTTGAAATTAGAGGCGATCGCGCGCGTGGTTTAAGAATATTTTAGGTGGCACATTGTGGCTAAATGTACAGGCAAACCTCTATCTAAAGTCTCTTTTTAATCTAGTTGAATCTATTAGAGCCATTGCACAAACGAATGATTGGGTTTCTGAAATGGATGACCGAGTAACCCAATTCACTGTAAAATTTTAAGCAAAGTTAATAAATTTACTCTTTAAAATGTCATATTCTCAAAAACCAACAATCATCATCACAGGTGCGTCCTCTGGCGTTGGACTGTGGTCAGCCAAAGCCCTAGCTGACAAGGGCTGGCATATTGTCATGGCTTGTCGAAATATCCCTAAAACCGAACAAGCAGCAGCATCCGTAGGTATTTCTAAGGACAACTACACAATCATTAAAGTGGATCTAGGCTCTTTAGTGAGCGTCCGTGAGTTTGTGGCGAATTTTCGGGCTACGGGAATGTCTCTTGATGCACTTCTATGCAATGCGGCTATCTATATGCCTTTGATTAAGGAACCGTTGCGATCGCCTGAGGGCTTTGAGCTAACGATGACCACCAATCATCTTAGCCATTTCTTACTATGTAATTTGCTCTTAGAAGACATGAAGAAATCGAGCTATCACGATAAACGCATGGTGCTCTTAGGTACTGTTACTCATAATCCCGACGAGCTAGGTGGAAAGATTCCACCCCAGCCTGATCTTGGCAATCTTGAAGGATTTGAACAAGGGTTTAAGCCCCCAGTTTCCATGGCAAATGGCAAGAAGTTTGAGCCTGTTCGCGCTTACAAAGAGAGCAAAGTTTGTAATATTTTGACTATGCGAGAGTTACACCGCCGCTATCATGCTTCTACTGGTATCACTTTCAGTTCTCTTTATCCAGGATGTGTTGCTGATACACCTCTATTCCGTAATCACTATCCACTGTTCCAAAAGTTATTCCCTCTATTCCAAAAAAATATTACTAAGGGATATGTGAGTCAAGAGCTTTCAGGACAGAGGGTTGCGGCTGTAGTTGCTGATCCTGAATACAAACAGTCTGGAGCTTACTGGAGTTGGGGAAATCGTCAGAAAAAGGATGGCAAATCATTTGTTCAGACAGTTTCACCTCAAGCACGTGATGATGCTAGAGCAGAACGGATGTGGGATTTGAGCGCTAAGTTAGTTCGACTTGTATAAGAGAGTGCCTGTGTTCAGTGTAGTCTTCCTCTTTTGTCCACACTAAGCGAATGTAATGCCAACTAAAAAAAGTGTAGTCACACTTTTTTAATTAAAAACTAAACCCAGAGAAAAGTTTAAAAGTGCCGCTTCGCGGCACTTTTAAACTTTTCTCTGGGTTTGGGTTGCTGTATGGTTATTCCAAACAAAGAAATAGCGTCGCTATTTCTTTGTTTGGAATAATAGATCGTAGCGAGCTAAGCCGCGATCGCTGATTTTTGTTCTAATTTTTGAAGGCGTTCTTCTTCTTTCCAGTAGTCTGCCAACTGCGACTCAATCTCACGGCGCACGATGTCGCGGTACTCCATAAAGTGTTCATTGTGGGCACAAACAATTAGGTAATGTTCCCACACCGCAGGATTCCGTTTGATCATGCTAAATAGATGATGCCAGAACTTGAAGCGAGTATCGCGCTTGATTCCTTGCCGCCAGACAATAATGGCAAGTGCTTTGAGATCTGTAAGAGTTGGTAACTTTGCTTCTGCTTTGACCCTTGGTGCGCCTAGTTTTAAGAAGTAGCTATAAACGCGATCAAGATAGGCGTGCGGCTCGTACAAAGCACAAAAAGCTTCCACATATTCGCGGGCAATTTCCTCAACGGGTCGTGTTGGCTCAAAATTCATCAAGGTAGTTTGGTTCAAGTTCCCATTTTGAGTTCTTAATCTTCCTTCTTTTTCAAGACGATGCCACAGTGCCGTATGGGGCAGTGCTTGCAGCATGGCGAATGTGGTGGTGGGAATGCCTGTTAATTCCGCAAATCTGACAATGCGTTCTCCTGCTCCTTTTTTCTCGCCATCAAAGCCAATGATAAAGCCTGCCATGACGCGAATCCCTGTTTTTGTGATTGCTTCCACAGCGTCTAGCAGTGATGACCTTGTATTTTGAAACTTCTTGGTCATCTGCAAGCTATCTTCATCGGGAGTCTCAATGCCAAGGAATACCGCATCAAAGTAGCATTCCACCATCAAGTCCATGAGTTCTTGATCGGCAGCTAAATCGATGGAAGCTTCGGTATTGAAACGGAAGGGATAGCCATGTTCTTTTTGCCATTCCTTTAGTTCGAGCAAGAGCAAGCGCACATTGCGTTTATTGCCGATGAAATTGTCATCGACCATGAACACGCCACGTCGCCAGCCAAGGCTGTATAAGTAATCAAGTTCGGCTAATAACTGAGCAGGGGTTTTGGTGCGGGGTTTGCGTCCATACAATATAATAATGTCGCAAAATTCGCATTGGAATGGGCAGCCGCGTGAGAACTGCACCGACATCGAGTCGTAGGCATCAAATTCTAAAAGATCAAAGCGCGGTACAGGTGTACTAGTGACATCGGGCTTTTCGCTGGTTCTAAAAATGCCACTGGTTTCACCCTTAGCGATCGCCTCGACAAACATCGGCAAAGTAATTTCGCCTTCATCCAAAATAAGATAATCCACACCTGCGGCTTGAGGCTCTTCAGGCATCGAAGTAGGATAGGGACCACCGCAGGCAACTTTTTTGCCGCGTTGTTTTGCTTCTTTAATCAGAGATAACAGATCCTCTTTTTGGACAATCATCGCCGACAGGATCACCATATCCGCCCATTGCCACTCAGCCTCGGTAATTGAACGCACATTGCGATCGACTAGCTTAAAGTTCCATTCTTGGGGCAAAATTGCCGCAACTGTAATTAGACCTAGAGGCGGTAGTAACACTTTACGATTTACTAGCTCTAGGATTTTTTCGTAAGACCAAAATGTTTTCGGAAACAGTGGGTAAACCAGTAGAACGTTCATGTTGTTATGGGATTGAATGGGCGGATACTTTATTTTCATCCCCCTTTCGGGGGATGAAAATAAGATTTAAACAGCAGGAAAACCAGTGCGGATGTCTTCTACAATGCCATCGCGCAACACAATTTCTACGCGCATTTGGGCAATCAAATTATCGCCTTTGCTAGCAGGAAAATAACTGTCGAGTTGACCTTGGGAAACTTCCTGCTCTAGCTCTAGGGTCTGTACTTGGGTTAACTGCGTCAGCAATTGATTTTTTTGGTCGAGCATTTCTGCCTTGACTCTGTTCATTTCTGCACGAATGCCTTCGATCGCATTAGAAACTTCAGCAGAGAAAGGTTTGATGCTTTGACGCTCAATTTCATTGATTTGACGAGAACCTTGGGCATCAACCTGTTGAACTTGAGCATCAATTTGAGCAATTTGCTGCTGCAATTGTTGTTGCATTTCCTCTTTCCAGCGTTGCGTCACAATTACTTGAATATTGGCGGTACGACGCAATAAAAGCTGATTAGAAAAATCAATCGAATTCACACTTATCTCCAATTTGCTAAGTTTTTATAATCATAATGGCTTCGTCATCCAATAGGGAATCGATTTTTGACAGCATGGCTTTGCTATGGCATCAAAATATGATTCTTTAAGGGCAACAGGCTAGTTATGATTTAGGTGGTAAACATTTTGACAATAATATCTTGATAACGCTCAAATACAATGTTGCGCCGAATCTTGAAAGTTTGCGTCAAAAACCCATTGTCGATTGTAAAGGGTTCAGGCAAGAATTCAAACACGCCAATGCGATCGTTAATGCTATACCCTGGGCGGTTTTTGACCTCACGGCTCAATTCATCGCGATAAAGATTGCGAATTTCGGGTTTGTTTAATTCGGGGAGTATTTCTGCCAGCTTGGATTCGGCAGGTATTAAACCCGCCGCTTCGAGAGCCGATAAATTTGGCACAATCAAAACACCTAACTGTTTTTGGTCTTGTCCCACAAGCACGACTTGATCAATATATGGACTGCGAATACAAGCATCTTCGATGGGCTGAGGTTCGATATTTTCGCCATTGCTTAAAACGATCGTATCTTTTGCCCGACCTGTGATTACGAGGTCATCCCACTTGCTGACATAGCCCAAATCGCCTGTATCAAACCAACCTTGTGGGTCGATCGCTTTTGCTGTAGCTTCAGGATTTTTGTAATAGCCTTGCATAACTTGCGGTCCGCGAATTAGCACCAAGCCCTGTTGCCCAATTGGTACATCGTCGCGAGTGGACAGATCGACAATGCGGGTTTCCGTTTGCGGAAAGGGCTGTCCATCACCACCACGAATATTGCGAGCGGGACGGCGCACATGGGTAATCGGTGAAGTCTCGGTCAAGCCGTAGCCCCCTAGAATTTCAATGCCAACGATTTCGTAAAAGTCTTCAAGGTGTTCAGCGATCGAGCCGCCGCCGCTAACGACATACTTAAGTTGTCCGCCCGTTGCTTCGCGTACTTTTTGATAAACCAATTTATCGCCTAGTTTGTGAAGTCCCCAAAAAGCTATGACAGAAGGTAGGGCAACTAATTTATCAATTAAGGAAGGATAAAAATTTTCGACATTCAAGCCTTGGAGAATGCGCTTGGCAACTATATATTTGTGGCTGACGTTGAAAAAGAAGTTGACTAGACGCTGCTTACTGGCAGGTTGATCGCGAAAGTTTTTCTGTGCGCCTTCATAGATCGATTCCCAGAGACGGGGTACAGCGACCATGTAATGGGGCTTTTGTTCTTTGAGGTCTTTTTTGATCATGCGGAGATTGGTGTAAATCTCGGTGCAACCTTGTGAAAACACGAAATACTCAAAAGTCCGTTCGTAAGAATGCCATGTCGGCAATATATTCAACACTCTTTCGTTGACTTTGAGTTGTAACACCGATTGGGCGGCTTCCACTTCATACAAAAAGTTGCCGTGAGTGAGCATGACTCCCTTGGGGCGAGCCGTTGTCCCTGATGTGTAAATCAATGTGGCAAGAGTATCGCGCTGAATAGGCGGATTGCCTAAGTCTTTGCCATTGCCTAGAGCGATTAATTGCTGAAAGTTATAGGCTCCTTCGGGCGGCGTTTCGTCGGACATTAAAATAACTTGTCTGACAGGAAGACTATGGAGTTCAGGCTCTAATTTTTTCAGCGTAGCCAGATTTTCGACGACGATCGCTACGCTATCACTATGCTCAATAATGTATAACAACTCACTGCGATCGGCTTGAGAGCTACGAGTTGCGTTTGCTGCGCCGATCGCTAAAATCCCTTGATCGGCAATTAACCAGCGTGGTGAGTTATCCGCAATCAGCGCAACTTTGTCCCCAAAGTTTATGCCAAGCGATCGCAAGCCTGCCCCAAATGCATTAATTTGTGCAAAGGTATCGCGGTAGGAAATTCTGACAGGTGGCTTGGCATGGGGATCGTAAAGGGCGATCGCATCGGGATGAGTTTGTGCGCCCTGTTGCCAGACTTGCCAAAGGCTATTGGCTTGCGCGAGTGAAAAAGTTTTAGACATAGGAATTAGATGTTTACTATTTACCCTGCTAGTTATTGTAGAAGCGCCGCCTCTACAATAATTAAACCCGTAATTGGGTCTTTGTAGTGCTTCTCAGTCTAGTGCTATCTCTCAAACAGGAGCAAAAAACTGCAAAAGTTGCTTATGCAGTAAGTCAGTCCCAAAAAATTAACGTGCCCAAAGCGATCGCTAAACTAGATGTAGTCATAAACTGACTACTCCACCTAAATATCCACTATTAATAAACATGGCGATCACATTACCCAAAAAAATCATGCTGCTTGGCTCTGGTGAACTAGGCAAAGAAGTAGTTATTGCCGCCCAGAGACTTGGCAACACGGTAATTGCAGTTGATCGCTATGACAATGCCCCTGCGATGCAAGTTGCCGATTATCGCGAAGTGATCTCGATGTTAGATGGTGACGCACTTGAAGCAGTTGTCAAAAAACATCAGCCTGACCTAATCGTGCCAGAAGTAGAAGCAATCCGTACCGAGAAATTGCTGGAACTGGAAGCGCAGGGTTACACTGTCATTCCCACGGCGGCGGCGACCAACTTCACAATGAATCGCGATCGCATTCGGGATTTAGCTAGTGACGAACTGGGTTTACGCACTGCCAAGTATGCCTATGCCAGTAGCCTTGAGGAATTAAAAAATGCAGCCAAGGAAATTGGTTTTCCGAATGTGATTAAGCCTGTGATGTCCTCTTCGGGTAAGGGGCAGTCTGTGGTTAAATCTGCTGATGAATTGGAACAAGCTTGGGAATATGCGATCGCGGGTGGGCGTGGTGACACAGCCAAGATTATCATCGAAGAATTTATCAATTTTGAAGTAGAAATCACTCTATTAACGATCCGTCAATGGCAAGGAGAAACGCTATTTTGTGAAGCGATCGGGCATCGTCAGGAACGTGGCGACTATCAAGAATCGTGGCAGCCCGTTGGCTTAACTGAATCCCAAATCACAGCCGCACAGGATATGGCTCGCCAAGTCACGGACAAACTCGGTGGTGCAGGGCTTTTCGGCGTAGAGTTTTTCATCACCAAAGATGAGGTGATTTTTTCGGAACTGTCTCCGCGTCCCCACGATACAGGCATGGTGACGCTGATTTCTCAAAATCTCAATGAATTTGAATTGCATATACGGGCAATTCTGGGCTTACCGATTCCTACCATTGAACTGCTCAGCCCTTCGGCAAGTGCTGTGATTCTTGCTAGCGAAACCAGCGAAAATATTATGTTCACAGGCGTAGCCGAAGCCCTTGCGGTGGAAAATACAGAGATCCGTCTATTTGGCAAACCTGATGCGCGTCCTTACCGCCGCATGGGTGTGGCTTTAGCAAAGGGCAAGGACGCAGCAGCAGCGCGTCAGAAGGCAACAGAAGCTGCCTCCAAAATCAAAATTGTTTAAATATAGGGTATTGCTTGCGATCAAACTAAAAAACATGGAAGGCACTGCTTCGCAGTGCCTTCCATGTTCTAGTTTTTGATGAAGGCGATCGCGTGTTGCCAGATCACAGTTTTACTTCCATTTGAATCTAGACATAAACATTGATCATCAATCCAAAGAATCCGACCTTTAAGTAGATCTCCCGTCATTAATTTTATTTCAACTTCGTTTTTTTCGCGAATAGTTGTGTGGATGCGGCGAATACTGGGGAGTGAGGTATTTAGTCCGATTTTGGTAGCTGTTGGTGCGCTCATCCTTATTACCTATGGCAGTTTTACGAATATTAGCATTTTGTAGGACAAAGCCCAAAATAGTAATGGCGGCACTTTGCGCCACCATTACTACTTTAGGCTTTGCGAACAAAGCGCTGTAAATCGCGAATTAGAATCTCAAACCCAAACCAGTTTGCAAGGAGGTTGCCGATGTCCCCGAAGAGTTACGGTAAGCATCAAAGGCAAAAATTACATTACCAAATAGAACTAAGTTGCTATTAGGTAAGGTGTAATCAATCCCAGGTTGCACGACAAAACTATTTTTGTTGCCGACTGGAGTTGTATCAACGGTATTTGAGAGAGCTACACCTGCACCAATATAAATATCTGTATCAAAGTTCAATGGAACATCAAAAGATACAGTAGGTACTACGGCAGTACTACTGCCGATTAGTATTTGAGTCCTTACGGAAATAGGAAATTCTAAGAATTTATAGCGAGCCGCAACTAGAGCTGAGGTACGAGAGCTTTCGCCCACATTGGAGTTGCCACTGGTAAAGCCAAAACTTGCACCTACGCCCAAGTAGCTACCATAGGCGGGTTGAGACTGTGCGGCGGGTGTAGCGATCGCTGAAGCACATCCTAGTGCTGTCAAGCCTATTAAAATTTTAGTTAAGTTAGTTAGATTTTTCACAGCTATCACTTCCTTAGGTGAGAAACGATTTTATTTAATTGTTTTAGGAGTAACCCCGTTAGCGAGACAGACTACCATAAGTTGTCATCTTTGGCGAGATAATTTGGATGAGTTTTAGCAAGCCCTATGAAATCCGTGTAGTACTTTGAGCTGCATAGATAAACTATTGCTTAGCTATGAAATTTTTTAAAACCTTGCTGAGTCTGACTTTTTATGTACACGAGTATGACAACACCTTTGTGCATCGGCATGAATCACCCAATAGGAGATATTGCAAAATTAGACCTTTTTGTATGATAAAGTTGAAATCTGTGACTTATGTTACAAAAACTTATATACGATTGAAACGCATTAAGATATGGCAGAATTCACGATCTGGATTGTTTTAAGCTTTGGGGTTCCCTATACATTCTGGAAAATTGTTAGACCATTTACTGAAGTGTAGGTTCTGCTAAATCCTCAAGATATATATAAAAAGTGCGACACCATGCGTCGCACTTTTTATTGATTCAGACTTCTAATTTTGCTAAACCCAGATAAGTAATTTTCGTAGGCTCGATCGCAAATCGACAGGCTAAGACTTTCATTCCCCTAGCGATCGCCTCTTTGAGTAATTGAGCATATGTAGGATCAGCTTCTACACCTGCGGCAAAGCGATCGCAATCCCCACGATTGATAAAGTAAATTAATGCAGAGTCAGTATTGTCATCTATTACTGACATTAGTTCTCTTAGATGCTTCTGTCCTCTGGTCGTCACCGTATCAGGAAATAGCGCCAAGCTTCCCTTACACCAAGTAGTATTTTTGACTTCCACATAGGTTCGTTGAGAGATTAGTGAGTCTTCTTGATTATTAGTTAAGAGAAAGTCGATGCGACTTTTTTCATTACCATAGGCAACCTCGCTTTGGACGTTTGTATAGGTTTCTAGTTCTGGCAATAAATGGCGATCGAGCATATGTCCAATTATGCGATTGGGAAGGCTGGTATTAATTCCAATCCATTGGTCGTCTAGATAGATTGCTTCCCAGCTATAGGCTAATTTGCGCTTAGGATTGTCATGAAATGAAACTAAAACTGGACTTCCAATCTCACATACACCTGTCATCGGTCCTGTGTTGGCACAATGAGCCGTAATTATTTCGCCATTGTCTAGCTGGATATCAGCAAAAAATCGCTTATATCGACTAACTAGGCGACCTAGCTTTAGGTCTGTATAGGTATGAACCTGTGTCATTTAAGGTTATCTATAGATATTTAGAAAGTGGCGTTTATACTAGCACGACAGCTTTACAGCAATTCCTATTCAAGGATTGATGGTGCTGCGCGAAGCGCAGCACCATCAATCCTTGAATAGGAAGGGAGTAATATTAGTGAATATGGCTATAGCAGAGATCACAATATGAAAACTAAACGTAAGCGCAATCCTTCGGTCATCAAGATAGAACAACGTGATGGCACTCTACAGGCTGTAGATACTAACAATTGGTATGCCTATCTGCGCGATCCATATCATCTATTGCTGACAATTCCTTGGCTAGGATTCATGGCGATCGTGGTTCTCTTTGATCTATTTCTCAATGCTCTGTTTGCAGTTCTTTATCTCTTAGATGCTAATGCGATCGCTGGTGTCGAAAAGGTTGGATTTTTGGAGGCTTTCTTTTTTAGTGTGCAAACTCTTGCCTCGATCGGCTATGGGGTAATGAATCCCCACACTCTCTATGCCAATCTGGTTGTGACTTTTGAATCGATCTCTAGTTTGATGTTATTCGCTGTAATTACGGGAATTGCCTTTACTAGATTCGCTAAGTCTTCTACTCGCGTAATGTTTAGCCGCGTTGCCACTGTTAACAACTATAACGGTGTGCCTACGCTTACCTTTCGTACTGCCAATGAGCGACGAAATAATATTCTTGAGGCTAAATTGAGAGCTTATCTGATGATTGATGAAATTACAGAAGAAGGGCAAATGATGCGGAGGTTGCATGAACTAAAGTTGGTTCGCGATCATTCACCTGTATTTTTGTTGTCATGGACAGTGATGCATAACATCAATGAAAGTAGTCCCCTCTATGGCATTACCTTGGAAACCATGGAAAGACTAAAAGCTCAAATTCTAGTGTCATTGACAGGTGTAGATGAGACTATTGAAGGTACAATTCATGCTCGACATATGTATGCATCTCGTAGCATCAAGTTCAATCATCGATTTGTAGATTTGATTCACATGGGAAGTGATGGATATCGATATATTGATTACACAAACTTCCATGAGATAACTTCTGCCTAAACAGAAAACTTGTGGCGTGGCTTCGCCGTGCCACAAGTTTTCTGATTTAAAAAAATAAAAATAGAACACTAAATCAGCCTAAAAGCCTTACTCAGTAGCGATTTTAGACTGATTTAGTGTTCTGTACTGAGAATCGTGCTACAAAACCTGAGCGTTGATTAAAGTAAGATTTTAGATAATAATCATTATTTCTATGTTCAGCAAATCAAAAGGGATTAGTTCAAACTGCTCTGTAAAAAACACTTCACATAGTTGGAGCATTACTTGTTTGGCTTGGAAGCAGTTAAGTATTATATCTTACTCTCAAAAAATACTTATGATAATGTCTTGTTGCTCAGGCAATTAATTGCTATTTATTTTCGTGTTTGCTCCTCTTAGCCTTTTTTAGAGATACCCTTAACCCATTGGATTTCTGTTGATCGTAAGGTTGCTTTGAGGGTAATGGATTTGGTTGATGCAGTCATGCGCGATCCTTTTAGCGGAATTGGGAAATCTGAACTTTTAAAATATCTTGGCTCTGGTATTTGGTCGCACCGTATTACTCAAGAACATCGATTGGTTTATCTAGTTGAGCAAAATTGCATTAAATTTTTGCAATGCAGATATCACTATTGAGTAACAAGCGATCGCCACATTATGCTTTTTGAAAGTAGTGATATAAATTAGCGATCGCCATATCAGACGACTGTTTAACTACATCTGCTTTAAGAGCTTTATGCCCCGCAGCTTGTGCTTGTTCGACTACTTCATATTCATACTTTGAGCGTAAGTCTGGTGAAGCCATTAATTTAAGTTGATCGCGTAGGGAGTCAAAATGAGATTTTGGCTTTAGCTCTTCATAGATTTTTTGTTCGGGAGCTTCAAAGTTGCTAAGTGCAGAGGTCATTTCTTGAGGAATTGGGCTTAGTTCAGAGCTTTCTAGTAACTTCAAATCAGAAGCGGGTAAAGATTGAATCCATTCTGATTGTTCTTGCCAAGATGATAGAACTGCTAGATCTTGAGTGCAAATACGGCTGATTTCTGGATAGAGTAAGTCTATTTCTTCTTGGGATTGTACGGCATTGCTAACATCGACAATATCCTGACGGATGGTGACTTGTAGGTTTTTTAATCCCTGAGTAACTGCGCCTGACTGCTTCTGAATTTGGTAGGTCATGATGATTGTTTGTTCAATAGCCCAAGCGCATTCCATTCTTCTTAATTTACCTAATGCTGAAGTCTCTGAAAGTAGTTGGGGATTTCGGTAATCAGCGAGGGCAACTGAAAGCATATGTCTAGCACTTGCTAAACCTTGATCTCTAATATGAGTTTCGCAAGCTAACGAATTTTGAATTAACTTAGTAGCTGCCAAAAATTGACTATAGGCGTGAATGAGAACGACTCGATGCTGTTCAAATTTGATATCTGCGGCAACTTCATCAATGTGATTTAAGATTTCAGCACCTTGATCTTTAAGTGTTTTTTTGAGATCGATAAATCCATCTTTAATCTCAATTCGCATTTGGCGAACATCTTCGCGTAGTTTGAGGATTTGATGTAAGCTTGCTGCGGAAATTGCTACATTTGCGATCGTTCCTACGCCGATTAATGCTGTTGTCGCTTGTAAGACTCCTAGAGTCTGCTGAATCTGTGTTATGCCACCTAGTACCGCAGTAAACCCTTTATGAGTTTGATACATTTGCACGCCACCCATAGCAACCTGTACTGGAATCGCTAAGGGATTACAACAAGATGAACCAATCCCAACCGCCATTTCTACATATTTACCTGTGTTTGGATTTACTGCCATTGGTAACAACTGACCTGTTTTAGATACCAATTGTGTCAATTTTCCAGAACTTATCAGAGATTGGGTAGCTTTAGAGAAAACGTATTGCATAGTGCAGAAACCATAGAAAAAGCTCTTTAAAAGCTTTGATTTGCTTAAATATTATCAGATTTTATTGTGTAAATGATTTTTTGGGGCTTTGATTCTGATAAATTCTAGATAACTAGATTTTTTACTCAAGCATGAATACTCAACTCATCGGTAGCCAAGCGGTCAAACTCCTGTCGAAATTGACTGGTCAAGACTTGACGGTAAACGACATTACGCCGCAAGTAGTGTTTATGGCTGACTTGATCGCATTGTTAAAAGGGGTGATTCATGCCGATGCAAAAGTTAGCGAGGATGAGGTTGCTCAGTTTAAGGCGACACTTGGCAAGCTAAATTTGAATAATAAGCAAACCTTTGAGTTGTCAAAGCTCTTGTATTCAGGCATTCATAAACATAATCTCCATTCTGAAATAGATGATTTTTTGATTTTGCTAGTGCCATTGAGTGAAGCGGAAAAATTGCTATTGTTTGGCTTGGGGTACAGAATGGCGATCGCAGACTCTAGCCTCGATGCAAGTGAGAGCAAGTATTTGCGCGATTTAGGTAAACGATTAGAAATAGAATCGCGTTATCTTGATGTTTTAGAATCTAGTTTTGCTGGCAAGTCTTACAACAATCAAGATTTTCAAGAGGTATGTGAGCTAGTCGATCCTGCGCGTTTTCATGATTTGGGGACTGTATTTGTGAATGCAGCAGATGATTTGCTTACTGCTTTAAATCAGCTTGTTAAAACTGAGATTAAAGAACCTCAACCTGTAACCAGTCCGACAGATTCAGTAAGTGGTGAATATCAAAAGCTGCAAGGTTTTCAACTACAGAAACAATCTTTGCTCAAACGGATTAACCATTTATCGGAACTTATTGATAGCGGTGTTAAAGAGAGCCTTTTGCCTGTCACTTTCCGAGATGAGATTCAAGCTATTAAAAACAAATTGGAATCTCAGCGTTTTCGGGTAGCGGTAATTGGTGATTTTAGTACAGGCAAGTCAACATTGCTTAATGCTTTATTAGGAGAAAAAATTCAACCAACTAGTGCGCTTCCCTGTAGTGGGACAATATCTATTCTTAAATATGGGGAAATAAAACGAGTAATTTGCCGATACCGTGATGATAGTGAAGAAGAGATTCCCCTAGAGGCATATAAAAGCAAGGCTGCAATGTCTAAACAAGCTGCTTTGGAAGATAGCACTGACGAGATTCTGAATAACAATATAAAGGAAATTATTTTTGAACATCCAAATCTATCTTTGTGTCGTAATGGAGTAGAAATTATTGATACTCTTGGCTTGAATCATTGTATCGAAGCCACAGAGGTTACTTTAAAACTAATTCAGTTTGCTGATGCAATAATTTTTACTTCTAATGCAGGGCAATTGCTTAATCAAGGTGAAAAAGATGCACTCAGCAATATCAAGCAAAGGTACGGGAATAAACCTTTAGAAAATTTATTCTTGGTTGTTAATTTTATGGATAACTTAGATGATGACGAAGAGGTGGAAGGAGTTCAACAAAAAGCTAATAAAATCATTGATGATGGTTTAGTTGCTGGCAAGGACAGAATTCACTTCATTTCTGCTAAGCAAGCGCTCAATGCAATTATCAATAGTAAAAAAAATGACTATTTAGAAAATTTTCAGAATCTAACTCAAACGTTAGAAAGTTTTTTAACAGATGAGCGAGGTTTGATTATCTTGCAAAGTATCACTCAAAAACTAGATACTTTAACCAATAGTTGTATTGTTGATCTAAACTTGGCATTAAATAATATTGATATCAACCTTTCGTCATTAGAAAAACGCGAAATCACCGAAAAAATTGGAGAGGCTAGTGGCAGATTTGTGAGCATTTGCAAGTATGTGCAATTGTCAACGAATAGAGCTAGTACATCAGCTACAGAATCTTGGGAAGGCAATGTCAAAGGAAATCTAAAAAACAGAATTATAGAATCAAGTAATGGTTGGACAACTAAGCATAATCCAATTTTCAGTAGAGACAAATTGATCCAAGATGCTATTCGTCAATTTAATGAAACTTTGAAATCTGAGATTGAAGAAACTAAAATAGTCGAAGGCTTAAAACAAACTGAAATTAAAGAGCCTTGGATAATCAAGAGCTTAAAACCAATTTTAATGGAAGAACTTGATTCTTTAGATAGAAAAATTGAGCAAGAGTTTAAAGCTCTTAATTTGAGTTTCGGTATTCTTGATGAAAAAATTGGCACAAACTTTTGTGATGGAATCATGCCTAATTTTCAGGATTTTGATGTTGCTTTCATAGCAGCTTTTGCTGGTGGAGGTGCGGTTGGTGGAGGTGGTGCAGCCGCGGCCGCTTTTTTCTTGATTCCTGCGTTTGCCCTTGCACCTGCTGTTATTGTGGGTATTATTGCAGCCATAATACTTGGTAGTACTGGATTAGCAGTAGGCTTAGACAATGCTTACAAAGAAATTTATAAGAAAGTGTGTGAAGAATGTTTTGTAGAGTTTGAGAAGGAATCAGTACAGAACCAAATCAAATTAACAATCAAAAAATCTATAAATGATCTATTTATGAACCGAGCCAAGATTGCGGGTAATTTAATCAAGCAAATTATTTCTGAGTGTGAAAATCGGTTAGAACTTGAGGAGAAGAAACAGCAGGAAGAAGGCGATCGCCTACGTTCTCTAATCTCTAGCAAGAAACAAGAATTTGAAACCACTTTAAGGAGATAAACAACCATGCTCAAAAGTTATGAAGCAACCTATGAAAATGGACAAATTAAATGGCTTTCCGAACAGCCAGAAATTACCTCAGCACGAATTATCGTAACCATCCTAGAAGAAACTAAACCTCAAATAAAACGCCGTTTTCCTATCCCTGACATGGCTGGGAAAGTAAAGATTTTAGGTGATATCGTGAGTCCCATTGTCGATCAAGAGGATTGGGAATGTCTGAAATAATAGTTCTCGATACCCATATTTGGCTATGGCTAATCAACTCAAATTTCGATCAATTTCCCTCATCTTGGCTTGAACGCTTTGAGTTAGCCGAGATATTAGCGGTATCTCCTCTATCTTGCTATGAGATTGCCTTAGCCCAAAGTCGAGGTAGATTAGAGCTAACTTGTTCTTCTAGAGAATGGTTCAACAGAGCATTAGCACCTGCCAAAATCGAGTTATTGCCACTGACTCCAGAAATTACAGTCAGAGCCGTAAACCTCTCGCCCATTCACAAAGATCCTTTCGATCGCCTAATCATTGCCACTGCCTTAGAATATGGCGCGAAACTTGCCAGTGTTGACAGCTTGTTTTCTAAATATCCTGAACTAGAAAATCATCTCATGTAAGTTTTTTTACATGAAAATTCTTGATTGCATATAATTTACTCACCCCCCAATACTTAGGCACTAATATACTTGATGCACCCCTCATCCCCCAGCCGCTTCTTCCAGAACGGGAGAAGGGGAGTAAGATTTTTTCTTTTTTCCCTCTCCTTCCTTGGAAGAGGGACTAGGGGTGAGGGCAAAATATTTTTGGTATGTCAAGTATATGAATGCCAAATTAAAAACCCAGAAGACAAGTGGCAGCGCGGAGCGCCGCCACTTGTCTTCTGGGTTTCTAGTGTTCTATTTTTGATTTTTGTCCTGTACTTAGGTATAGCTTATACAAACTCGGCTTCAATGGTCTCAGGCTGCCTTTGAGGACGAGGATCGAACTCAAATAGTGAGTAAACGACATCCCGACGAATTTGGGTCATCATATCTAGGAAGATTTCATAACCTTCACTCTTGTATTCGATTAATGGGTCTTTTTGTCCATAGCCGCGCAAACCAACGGATTCGCGCAAGGCTTCCATTGCTTGCAGGTGGTCACGCCATAATGTGTCAATTCTCTGCAAGATAAAGAAGCGCTCAGCTTGACGCATTAAACCAACCTGCAAGGCTTCCACTTGAGCTTCCTTAATTTCATAAGCGCGGCGAACTTCCTCTCTCAAAAATGCTTGCATCTCTGGTAAGAACATATCATCTAGCTGATCAGGTTCTAGATCTTGCAGGAGATTTACGAATTCCTTGATCTTCTTAACCATCGCCACGAGATTCCATTCTTCGGGTGGAAGTTCAGGATTGACATAAGCATTAACGATGTCATCCATTGTTCTTTCGGCATACTCAATTACGCGATCGCGTAGATCTTCACCTTCCAATACACGACGACGCTCAGCGTAAATAGCACGACGCTGATTATTCATCACTTCGTCATACTCAAATACTTGCTTACGAATATCGTAATAGTAGGTTTCTACTTTCTTTTGAGCGCCTTCGAGGGCATTGGTCAACATCCCCGAACTGATGGGCATATCTTCTTCCACCCGAAAAGCATTCATCAAACTTGCTACGCGATCGCCTGCAAAAATCCGCATCAAGTTATCTTCGAGACTCAAGAAAAATCTGGTCGATCCTGGGTCACCTTGACGACCGCAACGACCGCGCAACTGGTTGTCAACCCGCCGCGACTCGTGACGCTCTGTACCGATGACATGTAGCCCTCCTAATTTGGTGACTTCCTCATGTTCAGCATCGGTAACTTTTTCGTATTCCCTCTTAATCAGCGTAAAAGCATCGCGCAGTTTTTGGATTACAGGATCATCGGTGGGAGCCTTTTCCGAAGCAACCGCCAGCATGTCTTCGGCTTCAAGTTCAGTTTGGCTCATGCGACCGAGTTTCTCAACGGCAAAGTCCACAGCTTCCTTCAACATTAATTCTGCGTCTTTAGACAAGTCACAGGGATAGAGACTTTCGGAAACCTTCCAACTTTTCTTTTTCTTCTCTTCAACGCTGGTACCAAAGCCCTGTCCTTTTTGAACGCGATCGCCAAACATTCTTTGTCCAGCATTGGTAAAGTCATCATCATCTTCAGGGCGCACAATCATGGGCATAAAGCTTTCTCGTACCTTCAGACGCGCCATGTAGTCGGCATTACCACCAAGAATAATATCAGTACCACGACCCGCCATGTTGGTGGCGATCGTCACTGAACCTTTGCGTCCTGCCTGCGCGACAATTTCGGCTTCCCGCTCTACATTCTCAGGCTTCGCGTTGAGCAGGTTATGGTAAATCTCTTTTTCTGATAGCAGTCGCGAGAGAATCTCTGACTTTTCGACACTGGTAGTTCCCACCAGTACAGGGCGACCTGTTTCATGCATTTCGCGGCATTCTTCGGCAACTGCTCTCCATTTAGCAATTTCAGTTTTGTAGACCACATCTGACCAGTCAGCACGTCCACTCTTTTGATTGGTGGGCATGGTCGTAACTTCGAGGTTATAGATTTTACCAAGTTCCGCTTCTTCGGTCTTGGCAGTGCCAGTCATGCCGCCTAGCTTGGGATAGAGTAAGAAGAAATTCTGATAGGTAATTGTGGCAAGGGTTTGAGTTTCATTCTCAATATCTGTACCTTCCTTAGCTTCGATCGCTTGGTGCAATCCATCGCTCCAACGGCGACCAGGCATAACGCGCCCTGTAAACTCATCTACAATCGTGACTTCTCCGTCACGGACAATGTAGTTGACATCACGCAGAAATAGTTCCTTTGCTTTGAGAGCATTAAATACATAGTGCGCCCAAGGATCAGCCTGATCAAATAGGTCGGTTACTCCCAAGAGTTTTTCGGCAAGCTCAAAACCTTCATCGGTCATAACGACGTTGCGCTGCTTTTCATCAACTTCGTAGTGGGTTTCTTTTTGTAGTTGCTCAGCAATTTTCACCGCACCCAAGTACTTTTCGGTAGGACGCTCAACCATGCCTGAAATGATCAGAGGTGTTCTCGCTTCATCAATCAGAATTGAGTCAACTTCATCAATTACACAGAAGTTAAAAGGACGCTGTACGACTTCCTCAATGCTAGTTGCCATATTATCGCGCAGATAGTCAAAACCTAGCTCGCTGTTGGTGGCATAGGTGATGTCACAACCATAGTTTTTGCGCCGCTCGATTGGCTCCATCGAGTTTTGGATCAAGCCGACAGACATTCCTAAAAAGCGATGTACTTGCCCCATCCACTCTGCATCACGTCGCGCTAGATAATCGTTGACTGTAACTACGTGAACGCCTTTACCTGAGAGGGCATTGAGGTAGCTGGGCAAGGTTGCCACGAGGGTTTTTCCTTCCCCTGTTTTCATTTCGGCAATCTCGCCACGGTGCAGCACCATGCCACCGAGCATTTGTACGTCATAGTGGCGCAATCCCAAAACTCTGGTGGCAGCTTCGCGCACAACCGCAAAGGCTTCTGGTAAGAGATCATCCAGTAGTTCACCCTTTTCCAGCCTTTGTTTAAATTCTCCAGTTTTTCCTTGCAGTTCGCGATCGCTCAGCGCCGCTAATTCTGGGGCTAATGAGTTAATGAGAGCCACATCAGGACGGAGTTTGTCAAGCTTGCGCTTATTAGGATCGCCAATCAGGTTTTTTAGGTTAAACATAGCTACCGAATGCAGTTAAATCAGGGATTGCGCCAAACGTGATCTCTATAGCTATTGCCGATCAAACGAACCACAAGAAATTTTTTGAAAGCGTTGCTTTGCAACGCTTTCAAAAAATTTCTTGGTTTTGGTTTGTTCGCAAAGCGCTGTAATACGATTTGGAATACATATTACATACTACTCGACTGTTGAATATACAAGCTTCGGTTTACCGAATTATGTAACCCCAAAAAGATTAAGGCGACGCAAAGCGTCGCCTTAATCTTTTTGGGCAAACCCATCAAAAACTTAAAAAGCACTGCTTCGCAGTGCTTTTTAAGTTTTTGATAGATTCTAATTAAGTGCAAAGCGCTGTATTTCAAAGTTGGGCGGCTAGCCAATCCATAACCCGATCGCCTAAGGACACACCATCAAGGCGATCGATCTCGCGAACACCTGTGGGACTGGTTACATTAACCTCAGTCAAGTAGCCACCAATTACATCAATGCCAACAAACATCAGCCCATCAGCCTTGAGGGTAGGCGCAAGCTGAGTGCAGATCTCCCGCTCGCGATCGGTGATATCCACCTGAGCGGCACTACCACCCGCTGCCATGTTTCCTCGAAACTCTCCTGATTTGGGGACTCGGTTCACGGCTCCAATTGGTTCGCCATCGAGGAGAATGATCCGTTTATCGCCATATTGGGCAGCGGGAAGATATTCCTGCACCATGACTGGGGTTTTGCCAATATTTGTGCTGATCTCGATCAGTGAGTTGATATTGCGATCGCCTGTTTCTAAAAATAAAATTCCTTCGCCGCCTTTGCCGCCGAGCGGTTTCATGACTGCCTTACCCTCAGCCGCCACAAAGTCAATAATCGTGCCTTTGTCGGCGGTGACAATGGTTTTGGGGATTGCCCCTTGAAATTGCAAAGCATACATTTTTTCATTGGCTGCCCTTATTCCACGGGGCGAGTTGAGTACTCTAGTCTTAGAGGATTCGACATAATCCAAAATGTAAGTGGCGTAGAGGTATTCAGTCGTAACTGGAGGATCGGGGCGCATCCAGACAAACTGCATAGTTTCGAGAGGTTGAAATTCTCCTAGCTCAACTTCGTACCAAGGTTGGGGAACTTGCCACTTGCCATCAACTAATGCTACTGGGTGGATTTTAGTTGGTTGTAAAAAAGCCCATGCCTTACCATCCTTAACGCTCAGGCTATTCATATTGGCAATAAAAACTTCGGCTCCCCGCCGACAAGCTGCTTCCATCAGAGCCACGCTAGTATCGTGAGCAGGGTCAAGCTTAGCGATCGGGTCAATGATGAATGCAAGTTTCATAGGTAAAAAGCTAAAGGATATTAATTGTAAATAGCACTGTCTCCAATACTATCGTGATTTGAATCTTGCTTTGATATCGCCAGTTTTATCTAATGCAATAGTCATGTAGCGCTTTACCTCTTAGGAAATAGACCTTAGGCTGTGTGGTAAATTTCTCTTTTTTATTCGGTTAGGGAATCTAATTTATCAAGTAGTTTCAGTCCTAATTCCTTATCGCCTTTGGCAGCTAGTGATTTAAATCTTGTATGGGTGTCAAATTCAACAAGTGCGATCGTTGAGAGTTCTTCGATAAGTTTATTAATGCTCAAGCCTTGACTCTCAGCAAGTTTTTTTAGTCTAAGGTGTTTGTCATCGGGTAGGCGGATGGTTAAGGTTGCCATAAGTCACTCCTGATAATTTGTTCTGGCTTAATAATTGATAGGTTGGGAAATAGTAGTTCCGAGTTCTGAAAATCTTTAGTGTTTTTTGTGACAATGATTTGAGCATTTCCAGCTATAGCTAGTTCGATTAAATGATTATCTGCTTCATCTTTTAAATTTGGTCGCCACAAGTAATAGATATGTATCCATTGACTAACACTCATAAGTGAGGCAAGTAATACTTGGATTTCTTCAGACGATAAGGGGCATTTGTCAATAATTTCTTGACGATGAATAAGAGACTCATATTCTGAGAATAAGGCATTACCCATCAAGGGTTGATAGTCCCCTTGTAAGCAGCGTTTTATGAGTTCTCTACTAGCTCCTTTTGAGCTAATAAGAGCGCTTACAAAAACGCTGGTATCAATGACTATTTTAATTCCCATGCTTTTATGATTGCATATATGCCATCATTTTTGTTTTTGTTCAAAGATAAACTTTAACCCTTTGGGTTTTACATAAGTCTTAAAATCGAAAAGATGACACAGATCAAAAATCTGTGTCATCTTTCAGTTCTCAGAACCTGTGATTCTGATTTTTATGATTTCTTCTTCAAATGCTTACGCAATAACCAAGCGCCGCCCAACATAGCTAAACCACCTGTCGCCTCAAACTCGAAGGGAACAGGAATAGCCGTAGCATTGATGTCGAAAGAATTGAAAACCGCGCTACTGGTATAGCTCGTGCCATTGTTGGTACTAAGCTGACCACCATTAAAAGTAATACCGCTAATCCCTGTTGGTGTAACACCAGGACTATTAGCCCTCCAATTATAACTACCAGCCGTAGCATCAACTAGTAGCCAATAGCGAGTATCTGCGGCAAAGGTGAAGGTGGAAGTGGGAGTGAAGGTAAAGTTGCCAGCTGCACCGCTATCAGATGTGGGGTTATTGAATAATACTGACTGGAGTACGGCTCCTAACGGACTGGTACTGGTTTTAGCCGCATCAGCATAGATTTGGATTAGGGCGACAGTACCATTAAGGGTAGCGTAATTTTGCAATCGCAAACTAATATTATTTAATTGGTAGTTTGCACCAGTGGGTAGCGTGAAACCAAATGCTTTCTGATTTGTGGTTGGATTTAAATTAGTCGTTCCCGGCCCAACATCATTGGTAGATGAATAGTTGCCAATCAGACTAATTGCCTCGACAGAGTTAGCAAAGGCTAAAGTGCTGGCTAGTGCAGCAATTACCCCCCCATTTTTCGTAAATTACTCATTTTTTGCATTGATCGCTATTAGTTCCATAAAGTAAATTTTTAATTTGAGAAGCTTTTAGGCATGGTTTTCACGCCAATTTTTGCACAATCAACCAAGCCTGTAAATCAGCAAAATTATTAAAATCTAAAAGTGCCTCACTCAAATCCTCAAGCACACTCAAAGGCAATCCCGAAATTGAAGCACGTATCTCGTCGGGCAACTCACCAAACCGCTTAGTCAAAATTCGGACAACAAGATTAATTGCTTCTTGCTTACGCCCTCTTTCTAGTCCTTGCTCTAATCCTTCCTGCTTGATTTCTCGATAAACTCTTGTTTCCTGTAATGTAATACCCAGCATAGCTTCTACCTCTTTTTGACTCAAATCTTCAAACTTGTAAACCATGATTGTCGTCACCATTTCTATTATGGCGCGACTTGATCTTTGTTCAGCAATATTTCTTTCTAGCAAATACCTTGCTTCAGATGGTGCTTGGCTTTCGTCAACTGTAGTCAAAACCATCAGCGCTACCCATATCGGCAACTCTCGAATGTTGCCTAATTCGTTCAAGTAAATGCGATTGACTTGCTCAGAACTAAGCAAAGCTCGGTATGGATGAATGTTACTTTGTTCTGCTGATCGCGATGGATAAATGATGACGGTTTGCCAGTCGCTAAAGCGATCACGATTACGATAAAAATACAACAAAGATTCTGCAAATACTCTTTCATAGAGTTGCTCGTCTTTTTGAAATTGCACCTCACAAAAGTAGGCAATGCCATCAACTTCATTGGGCAGAAATACGCCATCAATCTCAAATTTCGGCTCTTTGACAGCAACAGAGTCAAAGCGATATTTATCCGCATTCGGAGGCGATGATGGCAAAAGCTGAAATAGCAGAGGTGGAAATTGCTGAAATAATTTGTAAAAAATAGAATCGCGCCGCATTAAATATTCCTCACCTTGTTCACTACACACCTATTGATTAATTAATTTAGTTGCGGCGCTTTGCGCTGTATTACTCAATGGGCGTTGCCAAAATCTTTTTGAGAGCAATTAAGCCTTTTTTGAGTTGTCGTGAAACCGTGACAGCACTAATCCCCAAAGTCTCGGCGACTTCGCGATGGGTAAATTCTTTTAAAAACACAAACTCCACCACTTCACGGGTGCGATCTTCTAATAGATCTAAGGCTTGTTGCAATCTGATGCTATCTTCTTGAGCAAGTTGAAAGCTTTGGTATTTATGATCAGTGACGAGATCGCCGAGGGAAGTGGAGTTATCTTCACTTTGGTCGATCGGTGTATCGAGGCTAATTGGCGATCGATTTTGACAAGCCAACTTAATGTCATACCACTCGCTCACGGTGATACCCAGTTCATTAGCAATTTCTTGGCTTGAAGGTTCTCGACCAGTTTCCGTGCGTCTATTGCGAATAATTTTACAGCCTTGGTTATAAATAGTTAGCCATGCACGCGGCATTTTGACGGTAGGGCTTTTGTCACGAAGATAGTGCTGAATCTCGCCCTTAATGTAGGGAACGGCAAAGGAGCTAAAAGCATTGCCTTTGCTGACATCAAAACGCTCGATCGCATTAATTAGCCCAATTGATCCGACCTGCATCAAGTCTTCAAAACTTTCTTGGCATTGATTTTTCCAGTGATAGGCTTCACGGCGTACCAGTCCAATATTGAGATTGACTAACTCATTTCGCAGCTTCACCGAAGGATTAGCACGATAGGCTTGCAAAATTTCAAGGGTCTCTTGTTTGCGTGAAAGCGTGATCTGTGTGTCAACTTCGTCGGACTCTTGAGGTTCATTGCGGCTATCGAGATAACGCCTTTGTAAAAAACTTTCTAAATGCTGATGAATATGCGATCGCGCAAACTCGGTGAAGTCATGATCTGTTTCAGGATTAAATTGGAGCAGGGCTTTTTTGAGTCCTTTTTTACCTGCTTCTAATAATTCGCGATCGCTGGCTCGCCTTTCCCCTACCCTCTTGTTTGAAGTTCTACGTTCTTGAATACTGAGATTATTCGGAGTGATTTGGTTAATTAAAGCTGCTGGCAAGGAGGCGATCGTCTCGCGGATCAATCCCAAATGGATTTCGACTATTTGCCGTTGCAAGATGTCAGAAGGAGCATCTTGATACCCCCTTAACAAAGTGGCGATACCTTCTTTGGCTGAATCATTTTTGTTCAATGACATAGAGCGAACATCCTTCAGAATGATTCAATTAGTCCAAAAATATACTTCGACCTTTTGCTAGTCCAAATAAAAAATGGTTACAGCTAGGATGAGATCCATATCAAGATCGAAACCAGTATCACTATTTCTGATTTTAAAACCTACAGGGAATTGTCAATCAGAAAAGTATCCTTAGGCAAAGCCACAGGCATTCTAAGTTAATGGCAAGTCCCTAGCTTAGTTTGTCTTGATGTCTACAAAAGTGTTGACGCTCTTTTAGCACCTTTATTAAGTTGCTTAGTTTGACCAATACCCAATAAATTATACAGTCAAGAATGGGTTACAGATCTTGTCAAAAACTATCTTAAAAACTCTCTAAAGATGCTATTAGTTACACATCTGTGGGGTGCAATTTTACGGAGTTTAGCTCGGATAGAAAAGCAAAAGTTAGCTAAGTAACTAAGCACAATTAAATATAAAACCCTAAAACCTATGGCGCAAGCTGCGCGTGTGCCATAGGTTTTAGATCTGGTTTTTAATTATGAACAGCTACTTAGTAGAAATCAAAACCCCAAAAGATGAGCGGCGGCGTATAACGCTGCCACTCTAAGCTATCAGACCATCATAACTAGGACTTGATCGTCAGCAGGGACGTAGGTTTGATGTACTCGCATCACCGCGATCGCATTTGTGCCAATTGCACTGATTAAATTTCCAGAGCTATAGCCCGAACTAGGATTGGAGACAGGGCGAAAGATTGGTTTTCCTCGTTGATAGGTCAAAACTCCCCATAGATAAGTTTCGCGCCGTCCCTGTGAATGTAAATCTTCAGTGGTATTGGCTTGGATAAATTGAGGATGCCAGTAAGTTTCATTTGCGCCACCTAGCTTGGCGATCGCCCCTTGAATAAATCGCCAAAAACTGACCATGGCTGAGACAGGGTTTCCCGCCACGCCAAAATATAGAACCTTACCAAAATTAGCAATGGTTAGCGGCTTCCCTGGTTTGATGGCAACGGATCGCCCATGAATCTCGGCTCCCAATTTGGCAAGTAACCCATCAATGTAGTCATAATCTCCCACCGAAACGCCACCTGTGGAAATCACCAGATCAGCTTGGGCGATCGCCTGTGTGATTACTGTTTCTAGTTTTTGGAGATCGTCACGGACTGCCCCAAGGGGAATCGCGATCGCGCCAGCTTGATTAATCAGTGCCGACAGAGCATAGAGATTAGAATCAATAATTTGTCCTGCTTGCAGAGGTTGCGAAGATTCTAGGCTGACTAATTCATTGCCAGTCGAGATAATGGCAATCTTGGGCTGGCGATAGACTTTGACCTGCTGACATCTCGCAGAAGCGATCGCGCCAATTTCGGTTGCCCCTATTTTTATACCTGAGCTTACCAGTCTCGCACCTGCGCGGATAAATTCCCCCTTGCGTCGCACATATTCGCCTTTTGGTGGCTTAGCCTTAAGCTGCAAAAAGTCACCAACGCGTTCCGTATCCTCCTGCATGATCACCGTGTCCGCGCCATCGGGCAGCATCCCCCCCGTAAAAATTCGCATACACTCGCCTTTAGCAAGAACTTGCCTAACTTTTCCACCTGCGGCAATTTCTTGAGGGGCGATCGCTAGTTTTAGTTCTGCCAAGTCTTCCAGATCGGCGTAACAAAATGCATAGCCATCCATTGCCGAATTATCCCAGTGGGGAAAGTCCAATGCACTGATGATGTCCTCTGCTAAAATACGGGCGATCGCTTGAGATAAAGGCAAAACTTCGCTATCAACTTCAGGGGCAAAGGGTTTGACTAGATCTAAAATTATTTTTTCCGCTTCAGCAACAGATAACATATTTGCTTCTTATAGAGGACAAGATTGGCGCGGCTTCGACGCGCCAATCTTGTCCTCTATTTTAGGGTGCTATCCTCTGCTATAAAATTTACTCATGCGTATAGATATTGTCACCCTGTTTCCAGAGTTTTTTACTTCGCCATTGCAGACGAGTTTGCTGGGTAAGGCGATCGCCAATCAAATTGCAGAAGTACATCTCACTAATCCCAGAGATTTCACCACCGATAAGCATCATCGGGTCGATGATGAACCCTATGGCGGCGGTGTGGGAATGCTGATGAAGCCTGATCCAATTTTTGCTGCTGTAGAATCTTTGCCCAGTTTGCCCCAGCGCGAGATTATTTATCTCACGCCTCAAGGTGAACCGATGAAGCAAGAACTTTTTAAAGAGCTAGTCAAATACGATCAGTTAGTCCTCATTTGCGGTAGCTATGAAGGTATTGATGAAAGGGTCTGTGAACACCTTGTCACCCGTGAAGTTTCCCTTGGCGATTTTGTCTTGACCTGTGGTGAGATTCCTGCATTAGCGTTAATTAATGGAGTGGTGCGTCTCCGTCCAGGCACAGTCGGCAAAGAGGAATCTCTCAAGTTTGAAAGCTTTGAAGATGGATTGTTAGATTATCCGCAGTACACCAGACCACCTGTTTTTCGCGGCTGGGAGGTGCCTGAAGTGTTGCGATCGGGAAATCACAAATTAATCGCAGAGTGGAGAAAAGAACAGCAGCTTTTGAGAACCCAACAACGCCGCCCCGATTTGTTATAAAAGAGTTGAGCGGCGCTTTGCGCCGCTCAACTCTTTTCTTGGAATTGTGAGAGTTTAGAACAATGGCTTCGACTTCGCTCAGCCAACTTTTTTGACTGAGCGGCACTGTTCTTTACAACAGTTGCCGATTAAAAGAACCATAAGAAGAGCATTAAAAGCGTTGCAAAGCAACGCTTTTAATGCTCTTCTTTGTTTGGATTTAAGCGCAAAGCGCTGTAGGTCATACCAAAACTTCTTCTGGGCTACTAATCAATTTTAAATGTTGCTTAATTTCCAGCTTTAGCTTTTGAAAATCTGACTTATGTAAAGTCAAAACATCATCAATTGAATAGACTTCAATAATCTCATCTCTCCCCTTCGCATGAAAATCGCCAAGCCTTACAGATCGCCAACGATCGCTAAGCCCCAAACGCACCGAGTCCGAAAACACCAGAAATCGATTTAGCTGCCGCGTCATCGCCTCAATTCTGGAAGCAACATTAACCGCATCACCAATCACCGTATATTCTTTTTTGATGTAAGAGCCAATATTTCCCTCCAAGACAGTTCCCTTTGACAGACCAATGCCCACATAAAGAACCCGCAAAGGACTGTCAATAGGAGCCTGATTTCTTAAGATTTCCAACTCTGCTAAGATATCCAACCCTGCGTCCAAAGCGGCATCAGCACAGTCACCATCAAAATAAGCCATCACACAATCACCAATAAACTTGGTAACTTCTCCCCCTCGACTGGCGATCGCTTTGGTGCAAATTGTAAAAAACTCATTTAGCAAATTGACAACCTCCGTTACCTGCAATCGTTCGGTAATACTGGTAAAGCTGATGATATCAGCGAAGAAAATTATCTTCTCTGTGTACCGAGGTTCTAAAGCAAGGGGATTAATCCCACTCTCGATCGCCTGTAAAACCTCTGATGGTGTATAGCTCGCTAAAATTCGATGCGACTCACCTAAAGTTTGCAAAAGAATTTTAATTGGCTGCAAGAGAATGTCGTTATTTTCATCAAGATCGATCACTTCCATTGACCATGCAGGAAACTGTCTTTGTGATACATCTCGCTCAGACTTGAGGCATAGGATTTGATTATGCCGTTCATCGCTTAATATTCTCTTGTAAAGATCATTTATACATTCTTCTTCACCTTCCAAAATCTGAAAAAATATGCCTCCACAGCAGAGCAGTACCCCAGTAATCCCGTCCCTAGAATTATTTGTCTGAGAAACCTTACCAATACTCTCAACCTCTCCCTTGGTAAGCGATCTCGAAAAAGTACTTATGTACGAAAGTCTTTTCATAAAATTTCTATATTTATTCCAGCAACATACCTAACGGCAAACCACCCACCAAACTAGTAAACCCCTCCACCATTTTTACTAGTTGTATTGACCCCATAATCAATTTTGCGATCTTTAGTGCCGCAGCTACAGAAAATCACAAAATTAATTTCATCACCATGACTAATATTAGTTTCTTAAATAATTGCTATGGAATATATCAGCAATATTGCTTAATACCAAATAAAGAAATGGCATAGCCATTTCTTTATTTAAAAACCCAATAAGTGATTGGCGGTGCAAAGCGCCGTAAATCACTTATTCTGAATTTTTCACCTGATTAATTTGAGCAGAGCAAAGCATCGTAACTCGCCTTAAACCCAGCTTTCTGAAGAGCTTGCACTGCACTTTCCTCATCCTGCACCCAAAACTGATTGCCTAGCCTGACTAACTTCGGCATATATTCGATCGCGGCAATGACGGGGATTTTCCCAGATCCCTCAGAGTCATTTTTGCCATAGCTGTAGTTAGGGTTGGGATTTAGAGCTGTTTTAAGTTGGTGCAAGATTTGATTATTACTTGCTTGTTCGCGAGTCAGTTCCACCCTAATCATTCTTACCGACTCTATTGGCTGCATATCCTCAACGATCAACTGTGTTTGCTCATCGCGCCGATCAATTTTGCCCCATACCATCAGACGTTTATCTTTTTCGAGTAAATGTTTTACTTTGTCAAAAGTCTTTGGAAAAACAACGGCTTCCGTACTGCCAGTCAAGTCTTCAAGTTGTAAGATTGCCATCCGATCGCCTTTTTTGGTAACGACTTCTTTAATATCTAGAACTAGGGCGATCGCTGTCACCACCTTAGTTTCAAACGAGTCGGGAATATCACAGAGGCTAATTGGAGCCATGAGCTTAGCGGAACGGCTAACCACGCTTAGAGGATGATCAGAAATATAAAAACCTAGTAATTCCTTTTCTAGTCTTAACTTTTCTTGGGAAGAATAGTCCTGTACCCTAGCAGTCGTTGGGGCAACATCTACGGTCGCGATGTTGTTAGTCTCACCAAAGAAGTCAAAAATATTGCCCTGCCCTGAAGCCTTTTCTCTGGCGCGGCGCGAAGCCCATTCCATCGTGATGTCTAGGTCATTCATCAACTGATGGCGATTTGGCTCCAATAGATCTAGCGCCCCAGTTTGGATTAACGCTTCTAGCGCCTTTTTATTTAGCGATCGCGAATCAAGACGACTACATAGATCCGCAAGAGAGGTAAATGCCCCACCTTCTTGTCTTGCTTGTAAAATCGATGCGATCGGTCCTGCTCCGAGATTTTTGATCGCTGCTAGTCCAAATAAAATTCGTTGATCTTTTGGAGTAAAGTCCTCACCAGAGCTATTAACATCAGGTGGCAAGACTGCAATTCCCATGCTGCGGCAGTTGGCAATATATCGCTGCACTTTATCTTGATCGCCACTAACCGAGGACAGCAAAGCTGCCATATACTCCACGGGGTAGTTTGCCTTGAGGTATGCAGTCTGATAAGTGACATAGCCATAGGCAACACTGTGGGATTTGTTAAAGCAGTTGGAAGCCACATAACCACTGTCTAGCAAAAAATTATGATCCTTTGCTAAACCAATGTCATAAACAGGCTGCTGTCCTAGCGATTTACGGCTAACAATTTTCATCTCTAATCCCAAATCTTTTCCAAAAGACATCTGTAGCGGCGCGAAACGCCGCTACAGATGTCTTTTAAGAATTATGGCTCAAAGCCTTCCAGTTCAGGCACTTCAGCAACTAGATGCACTCCTTGGATATAGAGAGAGCGACCGTATTTACCGACATTTTCTAAGCGTAACTTACCACCCTGTTTCTTAGCTTGCACAGCCATATCAATTGCTGCGCCTACTCCTCTACTGACTATCTTAGTCACTCCCTCAAAGTCTAGTACGATCGCCACTAACTTGCGATCAATAAAAGGTTGTACAGCTTGTCGAAAATAAGGAACAGTAGTTACACTCAAAGCACCATTTAGTTTGAGAATAACTTGATCGCCATCAATCTGTTCAACGATCTTTAATTCATCTTGTAAAAATGAGGAATGAGTCATGGTTGGAGAATGGTTTTGGGAATAGACAGAAACTTACTCATACGGACGGTTGTGCCTTGATCTGTAGAATCGATTTCAACCTTATCTACAAGAGCCTTGATCATATGTATACCGAAACCACCATTTTTGACACCAATCTCAGATATCAAATCAAAGTCTGGCGGTGGTACACTATCAACGTCAAAGCCCGATCCACGATCACGAACCTCTACGATCAAGCTATTTTGTGCTGCAAAAACTGCAACTTCCACATCAAAATCGGATGTGCTGTACAAAATCGCATTTACCAAGGCTTCCGTGAGAGCTTGTACGACATCTTGAACAGCATCAGGACTAAACCCCATTTTTACAGCGAGCACTTCGATGGCCGCGATGGGAATGTCCTCGATTCCTTCAACGGGTGGAATTGAGATTCGCAGCTTTAGAGGCTTCTCACTCATGGGGAGTCATTCTTTAGCTTTAAATAGCTTTGCCAGATGTAATATACCACACGTACTTATTGATACTTACAAAACAGATTAATTTTTGTTTGTAAATATTTTATGACGATTTAATGCCAAATAAAGAAATGGCTTAGACATTTCTTTATTTGAAAACCAAACCCAGTAAGAGTTTTCAATTCACAAACATTGTAATCACAGTTTTGTGAATTGGTGTAATTGGGTTTTACAAGACTAAAAGATCAGTGCCTACAAATCATGCCGCCATTTATCTTTTAACTGCGATTGCCCCAACTTCTTACAGCTTCAGCGATCGCTGCCATAGATGCGGAAGCGATGATTAGTAATACACTCAATGCATTGAGTTCAGGGGTGACTCCACCGCTCCGCAGGGATGAGAAAATGGCGATTGGTAAGGTTGTTGCTCCAACACCCGCTGTAAAGTAAGCGATCACAAAATCATCCATGCTTAAAATAAAGGCAAGTAAACAACCCGAAACAATTCCTGGCAATAGTTGGGGCAGCATGACTCGCATAAATGCTTGAATCGGGGTTGCACCCAAATCTAGGGCAGCTTCTTCTAATTTGGGATCAATATTAGCGAGGCGACTAGATACAACTACCGAAACGTAAGCTAGGCAAAAGACGATATGGGCAATGACAATTGTGCCAAGACTTAAGGGAAGTTTAATCGCAGCAAAAAAGACAAGGGTAGCGACCGCGATCGCAATGTCAGGAATGATCAAAGGCAAATAAGTTGCGCCGCGATAGATCTTCTTTGCTGGGAAATAGTATCGAGCTAGTCCAACTGCGGTCAGAGTCCCCAGTACGGCTGATACAGAAACAGCAGTCAAGGCTACGCTCAAGCTATTGCCAAGGGCGGCTAGGAGTGTGGGATTTTGTAAAAACTTGGCGTACCAACTCCATGTAAACCCTGTCCATTGTGAAGGTGAAGGGGATTCATTAAAGCTAAAAATAGTTAGTACTGCGATCGGCAAGTACATATAAAAGAAGGCAATCAGGGTATACCAAGTTTGCCAGCGCTTAACAACGGGGGGATTGATCGGACTGATTTGATTAGCCATCACTTACTACTCTGCGATCGCCATATTTGATTAACAACGCTATCACAATCGTTACCGCCAAAATTAAGACCATACTCAAGGCGGAACCAAAGCCTTTGTTGCTGCCCGCACCCAAAAACTGTAATTCAATAATTGAGGCGATCGTGCGACTGCCTGGTCCTCCCAGTAGCTGGGGATTAATGTAATCGCTGAAGCTGGTAATCGATACGAGAGCTGATCCCGCAATAATTCCTGAAGATACCTGCGGAACGGTTACTTGCCAAAAAGTTTGTTTGTCATCAGCACCCAAATCCGCAGCCGCTTCGAGGAGTCGTAAATCCAATCGCTCAAGCGATGTATACAGAACTAAAACCATGTATGGCAAGTAGGTGTAAATCATGCCAATAATTACACCCTCTGCTTTATTCAAAAAATTTATTCCTGACAAGCCAATGAAGTTTAGAAAAGTATTCAATACTCCCGTCGGACGCAAGATAGTAATCCATGCATAGGAACGTAGCAGAGAAGATGTCCACAACGGCAATACAAATAGCAATAACAGAATGTTGCGCCAAGACTTGGGGGCAATGACCGCTAGCCAATAGGCAACAGGAAAGCCCAGCATTAAACAAAACGTAGTCGTGATCGCTGCGTACAGTAGCGATCGCCAAACCACAACTAGATATATAAAATTACCGCCCACAAACTTGAACACCTGCTGGTAGTTGTCCAGCCCAAATTCAGTCTTGCCAAGGGGAACAAAGCTTTGAATAAAGATGAAGATTGTGGGAATAATTAGAAATGCAACTAGCCAAAAGCCACTTGGAAATAGCATGACAAAAGGCTCAAGCCATTTGCTCTTCGGTGACTGCTCGCTATTGTTAGTAGTCTCATTCACATTGTTTGCGGTCATAGTTACTGGCGGTCGCGGCTAATCATGATTAGAAATAAAGGACTCGTGAGTCCAGTCCTTGCGATCGCAAGTATCGAGATACTGCTTCGGCTGAGTCTCGATTTTGGTATGCGCCTGCATTGATATAAGCTCCTCGACCAGAGTTAGCAAAAAAGGCTCCTGGCACATATTGCCTAACTCGCGATAGTAGGAACTGGTTATTGGCTGTCGATGGAACTGCTGCCACATAGCGAAAGGCTGAGCTTTGACTTGACTGCGTTACGACTTGTTCACTACCAGAAAATGGTTGGGCGGTGCTGACAAAACTATTTGTGGCAATGCTGGAGCTATCAAAGCCTGTGGGGATAATCTGAGCAGAAGATTGCACAAATGTTTGAGGCTGCTGGATTACTTGAGACTGTACTAACTGAGGCTGTACAAAGTTAGTAGGTTGAATGTAGCCAGACTGGGCATATCCTGTTTGCAAAACTTGGGTCTGAGGTACAACAGTCTGGGTCACAACTTGACGCAATTCAGGAACCATTACTTGTTGCCAGCGTGGCACTAAGACTTGTTGGGTCTGGACTTGCGGGATGACTGTATTAGTAGTGACCTGTTGATACTGAGGCTGATTAGTATAGGCGATCGCCTGCTGTGGTACTGAGTTAAAGGCTGAGCTAAGAACCTGCTGTGGCTCTGGCTGAATCACTACTTGTTGAGGCGATGGCAAAGGCGTAATTATTGATGAAGTCTCAGGGAAGGGAACCTGAACATTACTTTCCTTCCCACCTGAGGATCGAAAATATTTTTGAGCGGATAGTCCAGACTGCTGCAAGGCGAACGCTAGGGTGTCAGCACTAGTCTCAGAGTTAAATGTGCCTGCTTGAACAATCGGTTGGTCGTTAATCTTGGTTGGGAAAGCGGCTGGCGAAACTAACCGAACTCTTTGCAATGTCGCGGGATCATTGCCAGCAACAAAAACCACAAACTGAGCGGATGCGGACTGCGCGATCGCTGTTGAGGCGATCGCGGTAGTCCCAAGAATACTTAATCTTTTGAGCCAATTCATAGCAGTACATCCCCACAGTTGAATGTAATAAGGGTTAAGTTTAACTCAACTCGACAAATTGATGTTTTTTATTGTCAAACTATAATTTTCCTGAGCAAGTTAACCACACAAATGAATATATGTGCAATCTAAATCATGGGCGCTTATGGCGCTAACACTATCTCGATTTTAGTTAAGACCTATACCAATTTACAAATACCAATTTACAAAAGTGTGACTACACTTTTGTAAATTAAAAACCACACTTAGTTCGTTAATACCAACTAAAGAAGTGTCTCCGCTATTTATTTAGTTGGTATTAACGGGCTGTAGCATAATGAGAACGGCTAAGTTAGAAGGATCAAGTTTATGGAAAAAGTTAAAGCTGCATTGAATGTAGGTATTTTTGTGGTTTTGGCGGGATTTATTGGTTTAGAAGTCTGGAATCTGGTTGCTCACTTTTTGAAGTAGCCGCTCAAAATCAACAAACTAACAAAAAAGGAATGCTTAGCATTCCTTTTTTTATTAGTTTTGAGGCTTCGGTGGAGAAACTCGAATTTCTGAATAAAACTTAGACGAACTCACAACGCGATCGCTTTTGTTACCAACCTGCGAATCAGACACAGCATTAGTTTTCAATAAGGTGGCAACTCGAAACCGAAGATTAGGATTGCCATACCAAACTCGCTCCTCGATTAGCCCTTGATCCGTAGTTGTTGTAATGCTTAAGGACTCATCTTCAGCAAATTCATAGCTACCCTTAGCGCAATCCGTCAAAATTAGACCTTTGCTTGCATTAGAGGGATCAGGAACTGGCACAAATAAACTGGTTCCCTTGGGCTTGTTGCTACTTAAAGACTCTTCTTCCCACGACAGTTGCATTGGTTGAGTTAAGGCACTCGCCTCAACCCCATATTTTTGGCAGATAGCCAATACTTCAGGACAATCGCAACTTAGCGCAATAATATCAATTACAGAACGGGTATCACTGCCATTTCCCTTACTAAATTGATGATCACTGCGTTGCGATCGCCAGCGACCGACAAAAAGCTCAAGAAATTGATGAATGTCCATTTATAAAAAGTTAACGAGAAATTTTAAAATACATTTAAATCATCATATCAAAGCAAAGAGGGCGCATAGCGCCCTCTTTGCTTTGATATAAAAATGTTGAAAAGGCTTGCTTTGCAAGCCTTTTCAACATTTCTGGGATCCCTTGTCTAACGACGAGGAACTAGGCGTTCGTAGTCAAGGTTTTGAGCCGATACTGGTGGCAAATTGACAGGGGTGGCATTGATGCTGCGCGCCATGCTCAAGAAGTTGGAAGGATCGCCATTCTTGGGCTTTCTGTCGGTGGCAACATAGCTGCGAACCGTATTTTGCCAGATCAGTTGAGGGAAGCCCAACTGTGCGCGGTGATAGGCATCGTAGCGAGGAGACTTGAGGTTGAAGGGCATTTCGCCAATTCTTTGGCTAGGCAAAATACGACGACGTTGGTAAGGCAAAATGTCATCGCCAAAAGCTTCAAGATATTCATCGCTATCAAGCAATGCGTCAATGAATCCTTCGATACCTTTAGTTGCGACAACAATAGACCAAGCAATCTTTTCCTTTTCGCTGTAAACATCGCGACCAAGAACGCGCTGTACAGTTTGCTCAACGAAGCGATAATTACTGTTTTTGTCGTAAAAACTGCTTCTGTAGGTTTTAGAAAGAACTAGCCCACGCACAAACTGTCTAACTGTGATACTGCTAGAGCGTAGTTGTGATTCTAGAAAAATCTCGCGATCGCTAGCGAAAGCATGGAAGAAAATTTGACGGTAAGCGGCAGCAATCAGCTCGTCCATTTCTGTGCTGGAGAGCAGGTTAGCACTGCTGTAGATCCGAGGGGTCTCATCGCTACCGACTGTAAAGCCAGCAACACGAGTATTTTGTGATGCTGGGGCATAATTTAATAAGGGAAGCGCCACGTTTAAATCTCCAAAAAATTATCGAAAAGTTATAAAAAATACTTATTCCCATACTCACTTCGAGGTCATTTCGAGAATTACAGCAAAATGAGCTTGGGGCTAAATAAGCTAAATATAATTACGAGAGGCTAATCTCTAGTCAATGATAGGATAGGCGAAATTAGCTAGTTCTAATTGCTTCACATAAGTTTACTTTTTTTCATGGTTGCTACCCCTAAATATCGTAAGTTTGCCGATCGCTTTTGGACATGGCGAGGTTATCAGATTGGTTATTGCGCCGACGGAGTAGACCTAAATGACTCAGATCCAGATTCATCGCATCAAAAGCCCAATATTCTCCTAATTCACGGGTTTGGTGCTTCAGTTGGGCATTGGCGCAAAAATATGCCTGTTTTGGCAGAAGGGGCAAGGGTATATGCGATCGACTTAATTGGTTTTGGTTCATCGGCGCAGCCTAAGCCTAGTGAACTAGCCTATACCTTTGAGACTTGGGGGCAACAGGTTGCGGACTTTGTTAAGGAGGTGATTGGCGATCGCACTATATTGATCGGCAACTCGATTGGTGCAGTAGTTGCTATGCAAGCGGCGATCTATGCCCCTGAGCTAGTTTCCAAAACTGTCTTAATCAATTGCTCATTAAGGCTCCTGCAAGAGCAAAATCAACTGGACTTGCCTTGGTATCGCCGTGTGGGGGTCAAAACAGTGCAGAACCTTCTGGGTGTAAGGGCGATCGCCAAAATCTTTTTTGATCAAGTTAGGAATGCTAGGGCAGTTCGCCAAATTTTGTCACAAGCCTATATTAATAAGTCAGCAATCACCGATGAATTAGTCGAAATCTTGCTTAAGCCAGCCCAAAACCCTAATGCCGTTGATGTGTTCATGGCGTTTGTGCGCTATTCCCAAGGACCCAGACCAGAGGACTTACTGGCGATTTTGCCCTGTGAGGCGATCTTGCTATGGGGTGATCGCGATCCTTGGGAACCAATTGCCCTAGGTCGAGCGTCTTTTACGACTTTTAGCTGTGTGAAGCAGTTTATCGCGATCGCCAATGTGGGGCATTGCCCTCAAGATGAAGCCCCTGAAGTGGTTAACCCAATTTTAATAAGTATTCTTGCTTAATCAAAAAATCACATTTGTTTGTGATTTGTTGGGATTTGGTAACATAAGTAACCGTTTGTAAACTTAAACTTAACTTCCCCTTTAACTTTCCTTAACCTTTGCTTTGCAGAAGCAGTTTAGTATCGATCTTGTCTAGTTTGAATTGTCTAGTTTGATTGCTCACTTAACTAATCCATTCAATTGCTTACTGTAATTGCTTAGCCAACCGTAACAGATTTAATCTAAATAAGAATTATTATGATGTCCAAGAAGAATATCAAGCGTAATGTCGCGTTGTTTGTAGCTGGCGTTACACTCACAGCAGTACTAGCATCCTGTGGCGGCGAAACCCCCACTACCCCTACTGCCACTGGCGCAGCAACTCCCGCCGCAACTACAACTGATGCCCCTGCTACTACTCCTGCTGCTTCTAACCTCTCAGGTAGCGTTACCGCAGACGGTTCCAGCACAGTAGCTCCCATGACCAAAGCCGTTGCTGAAGAATTTGCAAAGGTTAATCCTGGCGTTAAGGTTCCTGTTGGTACTAGCGGTACTGGCGGTGGCTTCAAGAAGTTCTGCGCTGGCGATATCGATATTTCCAACGCTTCTCGACCAATCAAGAAGGCTGAAGCTGAAGATTGCGCTAAGAACAAAGTGGAATTTGTAGAAATTCCTGTCGCGATCGATGGATTGACCGTAGTTGTTAATAAGGAAAATACTTGGGCAAAGTGTCTAACCATTCCTGAACTCAAAACCATTTGGGGCCCAGACGCTGAAGGCAAGATCACTACTTGGAATCAAGTGCGTCCTGACTTCCCCAATGAGCCTCTAGCTTTGTTTGGTGCGGGCGCTGACTCTGGAACCTTTGACTACTTCACTGAAGCTGTCAATGGCAAGTCCAAAGTAAGCCGTAAGGACTTCCAACCTAGCGAAGATGACAACATCATCGTTAAGGGTGTTCAAGGTGCTAAGGGCTCAATGGGCTTCTTTGGTGTCGCCTATTTTGAAGAAAACGCTAGTGCTTTGACCGCAATTGAAGTTGATGGTGGTGCTGGTTGTGTTGCACCAACCACTGAAAACATCAACACTGGTAAGTACAGCCCACTTTCTCGTCCATTGTTGATCTACATCAACAAGAAAGCATTGGATCGTCCAGAAGTAAAGGCTTTTGCTGAATTCTACGCTGCCAACAAAGATAAACTAGCCAAGGATGTTGGCTATGTAGCTTTGCCTGCCGAAGCGATCGAACTAGTTAAGGAACGCATCAAGACTGGTAAAACTGGTTCAACTTTCCAAGATGCTCCTGCTGGCACTCCAATCGCCGACTTGCTGAAGAAGTAGTCTCTTAGATCCTTAAATTAATTAAGATCCAAATTTCTGATAGCACAGCGTAGCTGTGCTATCAGAACCCAAATCATTTAATTTATGGCACAGCTTCGATGAAGTTGGACAACCTTAAACTGAAGGCTGAGATTATTTTGAAACTCGATAAGGAGATTATTAATGTCAAATTCTGAAGGTGAATCTTTAGATATTTATCAGCGTGCTGACCGCAACATTCGTGAGAGTGCTATTGGTTACGCGCTGCTTTTTTGTGCTTGTGCTTCAGTACTAACCACGATCGCGATTATCTATGTATTGGCTTCCGAGACGGTTAGTTTTTTTGGGAAGGTCAGCATCGGTGAGTTCTTATTTGGCACAACTAAGGAAACTGGTGAATATATCTGTGCTTGGTCGCCCCAATTTTCGGTAAAAAACTTCTGTATTTGGCCAACTGTCAACGGCACAATGATAGTTGCTGTCTTGGCAATGCTTGTAGCGACTCCTTTGGGCTTGGCAACAGCAATTTACCTAACTGAATATGCCTCACCAAAGCTCAGTAAGATTTTGCGTCCTGCGATCGAGCTTTTGGCTGGTGTACCTACGGTTGTTTATGGCTACTTTGCGTTAACCTTTGTAACCCCAATTTTAAAGAAGATTGTCCCAGGACTAGATGGATTTAATGCTCTCAGTGCGGGACTGGTAATGGGTTTGATGATCATCCCTACCATTGCCTCTGTCAGCACCGATGCGATGGTAGCTGTGCCTAGAGCTTTGCGTGAAGCAGCCTACGGACTAGGCTCTACCAAAAAAGAAGTTGCGACTAATGTAGTTTTGCCTGCGGCTCTATCTGGTATTTGTGCAGCGATCATTCTCGGTATTTCCCGCGCCGTTGGTGAGACGATGATTGTTGCGATCGCCGCAGGGCAGCGTCCAATCTTGACTCTAGACCCCAGACAAACAGTCGGCACTATGACAGCCTACATTGCTCAGGTTGCTAAGGGAGACTCACGGGTCGGTAGTGTTGAGTACCAAGCTCTGTTTGCAGTTGGTATGACCCTATTCTTGATTACGCTCTCTCTCAATATCATTAGTAAGCAGATTAGCAAACGATTCCAAGAAACCTATGAGTAGTAGTAAAGAACTAGATGCGTTGGGTCTAAGTGAGGGGCAAGAAGACTCCAAGTTTGATCCAAAACTTGAGTCAAGGCAGTTATGGGGCAAAATATTTGCTTGGTTTTGTATATTTGCGACTTTTTTGGGTCTAGTTGTTCTCGCTTTCCTCGTAATTGACGTAGTGAGCGATGGTGCAAGTCGCCTTAATGGTGGCTTATTTACTGGTTATCCCTCACGTCGCCCCGAAGAATCAGGATATAGAGCCGCAATTCTTGGCTCAGCGTGGATGCTAGCCTATGTATTGTTGCTGGTGGTTCCCATAGGTGTTAGTTCGGCAATTTATTTAGAAGAGTATGCCCCTAAAAACTGGTTTACGGAAATAATTGAGCTGAATATTTATAACCTTGCGGGTATTCCTTCAATTATTTACGGGTTGCTTGGTTTAGGTTTGTTTGTTCGAGGCTTATATGGAGGACGCTCGGTACTATTGACAGGTGTGCTGACAATTACCCTGTTGATTTTGCCGCCTGTAATTGTAATTTCCCGCGAAGCAATTCGTGCAGTACCACAATCAGTAAGACAAGCTTCCTACGGAGTAGGCGCGACCAAATGGCAGACTATTAGATACCATGTCTTACCTGCTGCTCTCCCTGGCATTTTGACAGCCGTGATTATTTCTTCGTCTAGAGGCATTGGCGAAACCGCTCCGATTGTGGTTCTTGGAGCTGGAACAGTATTGTTTGATCCGAAGGCTTCGCCAGTTAACTTTGGAGCCTTATTTAGTGGTAAATTTGGAGATGTATTCACTGATACATTGTGGTCAAACGATAACTTCTTTTCAGTGCTGCCATACCAAATTTACGAGTGGGTGGGTTCTCCAAAGGCAGAGTTCCAAACCCTTGCTTCAGCGGGAATTGTGGTTCTCCTAGTATTGGTATTAGGAATGAACTTAATTGCAATCTTCCTCCGCAACAAGGTTAGTTAAGACAAGTTAGCTCTTGCTAGTGATTCGTGACTATTTGATGAAGGGTAAATAACTACAAATTGGATTTTGATAATGAATGCAAGCTACGGTCAGTCTGCTGAAAAACAAGCGATTTTAAAAGCAGATAACGTTAATGTTTTTTATAGCTCCAACAGCCCTGCGGTTGCTGAAGTTTCGCTAGATATCTACAAAAATCAAATTACGGCTTTTATTGGGCCATCGGGATGTGGCAAAAGTACGATCTTAAGATGCTTTAACCGCCTCAATGATTTGATTGAAGGTGCTAGAGTTAAAGGCTCAATTACCTTTAATGGCATTGATTTATACGATCCTAAGGTTGATGCTGTAGCTGTACGCCGCCACATTGGTATGGTGTTTCAGCGCCCTAACCCTTTCCCTAAGTCCATCTACGAAAATATTGCCTTTGGTCCCCGAATTAATGGATTTAAAGGCTCTAAGTCAGACATGGATGATCTTGTTGAAAAGTCTTTGCGCTCAGCCGCAATCTGGGATGAAGTTAAGGACAAGCTCAAGGAAAGTGGGCTAGCTCTGTCTGGTGGTCAACAACAACGTCTGTGTATTGCTCGCGCGATCGCCGTTGAGCCACAGGTGATCTTGATGGATGAACCCTGTTCAGCCCTTGACCCCATTTCGACTCTTCGCATTGAAGAACTGATGCAGGAACTGAAGCAGAAATACACGCTGGTGATCGTAACTCACAATATGCAACAGGCTTCACGCTCGGCGGATATGACGGCTTTCTTTAATACGGAGCTGTCCGATAGCGGTAAGCGCATGGGCAAGTTGGTGGAGATTGATCGCACCTCGGTAATTTTCAGCAGTCCTAAGCAAACGGCGACCGAAGAATACATTAGCGGTCGATTTGGTTAATCAAAAATTTATTTGCATAAAAAAAGAGAACATGAAATGTTCTCTTTTTTTATGCTCATGTAGCATCCTTAATTATCTTCAGTTTCTACTTGAGACTGCATTACCGTCAAGTAGGCATCCAACTCCTCTGCATTGACAAACACTTCGGAAATTGGAACCGCCTTAACAATATCAAATACCTTTTTTACTTGAGGTGTAAGGTTCTTAAAAAACACATTACCTTCGTTAGACTTTATAGCTTTTCTAGCTTTAGCAAATACCCTCAGTCCAGCACTAGAAACAAAACTCAAGCTCTGAAGATCAAAAATTAAAGTCTTAGTATTTGCTGTTACATTAGCTTGAATAGATTTGTCCAAGTCGTTTGCAGTTAATGTATCGAGTTGTCCGACTAAAGCTAAGGTCAAGCTGCTCAGATTAGTAGTTTCAACGAGTATTTCCAAAGCCATATACTTTACTCTGTTTATTTACTTCAGTTTAATTATTGTTATCAAAATAACTGTAGTCTAACTCAAGAATGACTCTTGGATATTTTTTGTTGACCTTGTTTTTACAGCGCTTAACTAAAACCCAGATAAATGTTTAGAAGTGGCGCAGCGCCGCTTCTAAACATTTATCTGGACTACTCAAATCCTCTGTGGGCTGTAATACCAATTCACAAAAGTGTGACTACAATTTAATTACTTGGCTAACCGTGAGAATATTCTTGCCATCACGGTAGTCGTAGTCTACGCCATCAGCGAGTTCTTGGACTAGGAAAAAACCAAAACCACCCAGCGATCGCTCATCGTCGGTGCGATCTAGATTGGGCATAGTGATTTCGGTAAGGGGATTAAAAGGCTTGCCGCCATCGACAAAGATCGTTGTCAAATTTTGATTGCTCATTTCAATCCGTATGTCAATAAAGCCGTCTCGGCGATCGCCATAGCCATATTGAATGATATTAACTAAAACTTCTTCTACAATTAGCTGAGTATTTTCGATCTGTTCCACTGGCAAATTAATTTCGTGCAAAATCCTGTCTATATTAAGTTTTACATTCTCCAATTCGGTTAACTCACTGTTGAGAGTAAGATTCCATTCCATAACATTTGTTACCTGTGAGAAAGGACTTAATGGCAGATATTGCATTGCTAATAAGGTAATGTCATCGGACTGAGGCGCATCACCCACAAACTGCTGACAAAAATGCTGAACAGTACGAACTGCTCTTGTGGCGGAAGTGGGGGGATAGGAAGCGATCGCTTCAAGCAATCTGGTATCAGAAAAGCACTCGCCATCAACATTCATCGCTTCTGTAATGCCATCTGTATAAAATAGGACTAGATCATTACCCACAAGTGTAAATTCTTGCTGCTCAAATACAGAATCTTCATATAGTCCCAAGGGTGGCATTGTTTCTAAGTTCAAATACTGCACTTGGCGACCCCGCACTAATATTGGTGAATCATGCCCTCCACTTGCATAGGTAAATTTGCCCGATAGAAGATTCAGCACACCACAAAATACGGTGACAAATTGACAGTCTTCATTCTCTCGGCATAGTTCCAGATTGACAGTACTCAAAATCTCAGAAGGAGTGCTGTAAACTTTAGTAATAGTGCGGATTAAAGCGATTGTCCGCGCCATTTGCAAAGCTGAGGGGAAACCTTTATCGGCAACATCGCCAATAATTAGACATAGACGATCATTACCCAGTAAAAAGAAGTCATAGAGATCACCCCCTACGATCCTCGCAGGTTCTAACATCGCTGAGATATCGTAGGGTGAGTCAGCATTTAACCTTGTACTAGGCAACATTGCTCTTTGAATTTGCGCCGCGATCGAAAGCTCGCTTTCTAGTTTTTGCTTGGCGGCTGTAGTTTCTTGGAGATCATGGATATAGATTTGGAGAGAATCTCGCATTCCCCGAAAGGATTGCGTTAGTCGTCCCACTTCGTCATCGGAGGTAACTGGAGGTAAATTAGTATCGAGATTACCTTTAGCCATCTCTTGTGTGCTTTTATTTAACTCCCGCAAAGAACTTGTCGTTCGTTGCGAAATGAACGCGATCACCACACACATCAATGCCATATCCTTGGACATTGAAAGAACCATCATCCAAAGATATTTTTGTGATGCTTGGTCTAACTTGTCAGAGGGAAAGCCTATGCCCACATACCAACCAGTGGTTGTTACAATTTGCGAAATAGCGGAGACTTGAGGATTGTGTTGAACCTTGACTTGTTCCCGCTTTGATGGAATATCTTCCCAATCACGCTTTTGTTGAGATAGCCAAAAATTTAATAGTTGAGGGTTGTTTGGTTGGAGTAGCCAAGGTTTATCTAATTTATTATTTGGAATTGCTACAAACAAATCGCCCAGCTCTGCGTAATTTATTTCATCGTAACCACTGAACTGCCTCTTCATAAAGTCTGGCAACCAATCTAAATCCACTTCCACGGCGATCGCGCTACTAGCGGAAACAGTAGAAGCAGACATCTTGGACAAGGGAAGGCAGTAGGCAATTCTAGCTTGTTTAGCATTACTGGGATTGACCAAAAAATAAGCTTCTGTCCAGAATGCTTGACTAGGTAGATTTTGCCTAACAGAAGAATTAGACGAACTTAAGCGATCGCCTTGACATCGGCTTAACCAAACTCCCGATTCATCTCCACTAAGATTTTTATACTTATTTTGGCGATCATATTGCCAACCGCCATTATTAACGCTAAGTAGAGCGATCGACCGTATCAATGGTTGGCGTTCCAACAAGTTTGGTAGTCGAGACAAAAGCTCCCTAGCATAAACATCGGAATTTCCCTCTAAAATTTGAATTGAGCGATCAAGTTTCCAAATATCCCTTTCGATCCGCAATAATTTTCCATCAATTTCATTAGCTGCATTATCAATTTGTGAACTAGTCATGGAGATCAGCCAAGAGCCAACCACATTTTGGATTATGTAGCGACCATGCCAGTAGGAGACTCCGTAAATGGCAAATGCTGACGCAACGCACCCAAAAATCAAGCGATGGGTGATGCTCTTAAAACGGAACGATGGCAGCTTTTTCATCCTAAAAGCAGGTATTAACCATGCGAAGTTACGGCAGGATATACTCTTGTAAAGATAAGACTTTCCTTGCTGTAATTGTAAAAATTTACGATATCTTAACTGCCCATTTTTATGTCTGACTGGTTACATATAGCAAAGCAAGAGTTAGTTAGTACGAATCAAAAACCAAGAAGCGAGTGGCGGCGCTCTGCGCCGCCACTCGCCTTGTGGTTTTATGTCCTAAGCAAAACTTTTTTTGCTATAGCTTTGTGCTCAAACCAAAACCAAGAAAATTCTAAAAGCGTTGCTTTGCAACGCTTTTAGAATTTTTAGCTATTGCCGCTTATACTTTGAAGCTCATAACCAAACCAAATTATGCGAAATTTGCCGAACCTCCTATTTGCCGCCCTCGGTGGCGTATTGATGGGGTTAACTCCCGATCCCTATAGTCAGTGGTGGTGGGCGTGGATTGCCCTCGTACCCTTGTGGTTAGTGATCCAAAAGCTAAAGTTAAAAGATGCGATCGCGGCGGGAGCCGTCTGGGGATGTTGTTATCACGGCATGGCGCTATTTTGGATCACCTCGGTGCATCCCTTGGAATGGATGGGTGTGCCTTGGTGGTCTAGCTTGGCGATCGCCTCTTTGGTTTGGGTAATGATCACCGCATGGGGGGCGGTGCTGTCGGCATTATGGGCGGCGGGAATGGTGTCTTTGACGCAAGGGTTAAATGTTCCTAGTCGCATTGTGATTGCCTGTGCGATGTTTAGTGGTTTAGAAATTATTTGGAGTTGGGGTCCCCTTTACTGGACGGCGCTAGGCTTTACTCAGAGTCCCCATGATTTGCTGTTGCTGCAAGTTAGCCGCCTCTCAGGACAGCAAACAATGACTTCAGCGATCGTGGCGGTGAATGGTCTACTTGCCGAGACGATATTGCAGCGACCTTGGCAGATTGCTACTCCTTCCATGTGGAACAGAATTAAACAATGGCGCTATGCGATCGCGGCTTTGTGCTTAGTGCTAGCAATGGCAGCCTATGGACTTTGGGAAATGGATGGAGATCGCATGGCTCGTGGTAATGGGCAGGCAATTAAAGCAGGGATTATTCAGGGTAACTTTCCCAATCCCTTGACAGTAAAGCCAAGGGGCTGGGAAATCGCGGTAAATAACTACACCAACGGCTATGAAAAACTGGCTCAGATGGGTGCAGAAATGATCGTTACCCCTGAGACTGCCATTTCATTTCCTTATCCCGACTACGATCCGCGCCGCGCACCTTTTGATCAAGCTGTCGAAAAGTATCGTGTACCCGTTTGGCTAGGTGGCTTTGGCAAAACTCGCAATCCCAATACGGAAAATCCAAATAACTATACAAATAGCCTATTTCTCATTAATGGCTCCGACCAAATTTTGGGAAGATACGATAAAGTGCGTCTTGTTCCCATTGGAGAATATATTCCCCTGAAGCCACTTTTGGGAGGTTTGGTCAAACGTCTGTCGCCATTGCGTGGTGAGGTCGATGCGGGCTCGAGTGAGCAGTTAGTGGATACGCCTTGGGGTCGCTTTATTGTGGGGATTTGCTATGAGTCGGCATATCCCGCCACCTTCCGTTTTCAAACTGCGGCGGGTGGAAGATTAATTCTATCTGCTTCCAATAATGCCCACTTCGCTGCCTATATGTCGGCACAACACCATGCTCAAGATGTGGCAAGAGCCGTGGAAAGCGATCGCTGGGCAGTCAGAGCTACAAACACAGGATATTCAGGTTTTGTCGATCCTAATGGTCGTACCGTCTGGCTTTCAGATGTCAATACTTACGAAACACGCATGGAGACGGTATATTTGCGGGATACTAAGACTCTATATGTGATGTGGGGTGATTGGCTCACACCTTTGCTTTGCCTGATTGGGGTGGCAGCTTACAGCGCTTCGCGCTTACAAAAGCAGTCTTGAATTTTTCTAGGATTAGAAGAGGCTTCGACAAAATGTTGATGTTGGCTGAGCGGAGTCGAAGCCAACATCAACATTTTGTCGAAGCCCAACATCACCATTACACCGAGCATTACAACTATGGAAGCGATCGCCGTCTTAGACAAGGTTTCTTATATTTATCCCAACTCCAAGAGGACGGTTTTAAAGGATATTTCACTGACGATAAATAAGGGAGAATTTTTAGGCATTATTGGTGCAACGGGGGCAGGTAAAACCACGTTATGTTTAGCTCTGACTGGAATCGTTCCTCAATTCTATGGTGGACGTTTTTTTGGGAAAATTGCGATCGCAGGTTTGGATAGTCTCGATCATTCAGTTAGCCAATTAGCGAGTCATGTGGGCATTGTTTTTGAAAATCCTGAGGTGCAAATTACGGCGACATCTGTGGAAAATGAGATTGCCTTTGCCTTAGAAAATCTCTGCGTAACCCGTGAAGAAATTATCAGAAGAATTCCGATAGTTTTAAAGTCAGTTCGCCTCGAAGGGTTTGAGAAAAAGAATCCCCAAGAGCTTTCAGGTGGTCAAAAACAACGTTTGGCGATCGCGGCGGCGCTAGCTCTACAGCCCGACTTGCTAATTCTTGATGAGCCAACTTCGCAACTTGACCCCATCGGAGCGCAGGAAGTATTTGCGACGGTTAAGCGATTAAAAGAAGAGCTAGGGGTGGCGATCGTGATGGTTTCCCATGCGGCGGAAGAAATGGCAGAATTTTGCGATCGCATTGCTTTACTGGCGGAGGGTAAACTAATTGCGATCGGCTCACCTCAAGAGATTTATTCGCAAGTCGATCTGCTGCAACAAAATAAATTGCGTCCCCCAGAAGTCGCCCAAGCCTTTTATCAAATTGCTCAAAAAGGAATTAATCTACCTAGTTTTCCAGTTACTTTAGAGGAGGGAAAAGCAGCTTTAAACGACCTAACTGCAAAGTTTGCGATCTCGGCGGCTCCCATATTCCCAAAACCGATTCTTCCCACCAAATCACCAATTCTCTCTGTCCAAAATCTAAGCCATACCTACAGCAATGGAATGGAAGCACTCAAAAATGTCTCCTTAGATATTTTTGCGGGGGAGTATGTCTTGATCGTGGGGCAGAATGGCGCGGGGAAAAGCACCTTGGTGAAGCATTTTCTAAATTTACTAACACCAACTCAGGGCAAAGTATTGGTAAGCGATCGCGATACGAGTCAACTATCGATTAGCGATCTTGCCCAGTCTATTGGCTACCTTGCCCAAAATCCTGACAATCAAATTTTTAATACTTCCGTTGCCAGAGAAGTTGCTTTTGCGCTGCCATTTCTTGGTTATAAGTCTAATCAAGTAACTCAGGAAACAGAGCGTGGGCTGAAGGCAATGGGGTTGTGGGAATCTCGTGATGCTCATCCGTTATCTTTGCCTAAAGGAGAACGCAGCCGCATTATTATTGCGGCATTGTTAGCGATGCATCCCGATGTCGTTATTTTTGATGAACCGACTACGGGGCAAGACTATCAAGGTGCTTTAGCAATTTTGGAAACGAGTCGGCAACTGCACCAAATGGGCAAAACAGTAATTGTGATCACCCATCATTTGTACTTAATGCCCGATTACGCCGATCGCGCGATCGTCATGGGCAAAGGCACAATTTTGTTAGATGCACCTTTGCGCGAAGCCTATCATCAAGTTGATCTGCTGGAGTCAACCTACTTAACGCCGCCACAATCGGTGCTTTTAGCTCAACAGCTTGGCAAAGATCGGCAATATCCGCTAATTACGCCCACAGAGCTGGCTAACTGCTTTGCCACAACCCTATAAGCGGCGCAAAGCGCCGCTTATAGGGTTTAAACCACTTCCTTGAGCATCCAAAATCCTGCAAAATGCTCTACCTCAGGGCTAGTCTGTACCGCTAAAAAATGAAAACCTTGAGCGTCCTGCTTAGACTGTTCAAAACTAATCCCCTGCGCGATCGCCGCTTGATCCTTTGGTGATTGCAAATTGGCAAGAACCCATCTGGCATCAGCACTTGCCTCAAGCTGCATTTGCATCCTGCGATCGGCTAATAGATTGCGCTCAAACTTGATAAATACAGGATCAACCCCCGACATCCAAGCCGCTAGGGCTGTAGCCCTTGCCGATATGATAATAATTCCTGAAATAATTGTGTCAGGATCAAGATGACTAATATCGACCAGCTCACTAAAATCCATTGACCATTCCTTAGCCTCGGCAAAATCCCCCGCTTTTAGAGATACCAAGATCCAACGCTCACCCATTAAGGCATCAGGAACAGGCTTAGGATCTTGGGCTGCTAAGACTTTTAGGGGCAGTGGATTAGGGTCAACCGCTTGAAATCCATCGCGATTGGGATAAATACTTGCCATCCGCTCCGCCAACCATGCCGACATGGTAAATACTCGCCGCGAAGCTTGCCCTGTGATTCCTGCTAGCTTGCAGCCTCGCATAATGATATTGGTCATGCTGGGACGAAAGAAGCGAATCTTAATCGGGGTATCGCCGATTGATTCCACACATTCCGCAAGCTGTTTGGCTAACCATTCTGAGTTAACTTCTGTCGATGGACATTCGCGTACCCATTCAAACTGGCGATCGCGATCGCAGATGAGTAGCTCCCAAATTTTCTTATTATTGTTATCCAGTAAAGGACGGGAATAAAAATCTAACTCCCAAATATTTGACATAAATAATTACAGCTCTTTAAAGTTTTGTGTAACGTAGCAACGCAAGGCTTGCTTAATTAAAACCCAAGAATTGGGTAGCGGCGCTTCGCGCCGCTACCCAATTCTTGGGTTTTAATTTGTTGCACTGCCATACAAGAAATTTTAAAAAAGACTGGCTATGCCAGCCTTTTTTAAAATTTCTTCGGTTTGAGAAAAGTGGGAATCGCTTAAACAAGAAAGAGGCGCAAACAAAGTTTGCACCTCTTTCTTATTGAAGCTAACTCAAAATTTAGCCTTCAACAATTACCTTACCAACCATGCCAGCACCACGGTGGGGTGAGCAGTAGTAAGAAAAATCACCAGCTTCATTAAAAGTAGACTCAAATTCAGCTTTGGGTTTTTGGGCTAACTTCTTATGAGAAAGCTCTTCATGACCGTCAAATACAATATTGTGAGGAAAAGCTTTGTTATTGACCCACTTGATCGTATCGCCCGCCTTGATGGTGACTTCCTTTGGTTCAAATACGAGTTGACCCTTATCAGAACCCATCTTTACGATCACAGTGTCAGCCGCCGCAGGGGAAGCTGTCATGAAAAAACTACCAACAAAAAACAGCAAGCTGGCGATCGCAAGACCGCACTTTTTGGCAAAAGAGGAAATATTCATGATTGACTATTGACTAAAATTCAACTGAAATTGCGATTAAACACATTGTGGGACAGGGGCAAATTCGACTCGACTCAAATTTAACCCTGAACTAAAATGATCCCCAGAAGATGAATGGCGGCTCTTAGTGCCGCCATTCATCTTCTGGGGAAGATTAGCGACAGCTATAAGTGCTTTGACTAGAAGCACTCATTTCTTAATAGTATATCTTGCCGCCGCCCCAGCCAATACCTTTGACTTTGGGTTCATAGAGAATGTAACCTGCAATCAGCTTGAGGTCATTGTCAGTGAGTCCGCGCATGGTAGGAAAAATATCGGTACTCTTGAGGCTAGGGTGTACGTCATAAATTTCGGTTACGCCATCATAGGTGGTGGGCTTTTTCATGTAGTCCACTAGCCCCAATATGTTGTTACGCACTGGATAAGCGCCTGCGAGGGCTTCAGGCGAAAGGTTAACGTTAGGATTAGTTAAGGTTGCGCCGCCGAGATGGCAGTTAGCGCAGGTATTTGCAAATAACTTCTTACCTTTAGAAATGTCTTTTTGAGTTAAGACGATATTTGTTGTTTCGTTGAGAGGAACTGTACGCAGCTCGATCGGAATTTCCGCAGCACTGACGCTAGGTGTGAAAAACTGAAAAGCGATCATCATTAGGGCGATCGCCGCAGTTACATATTTAAAATAATTTCTATTCATAATTACGGACATAACTTAATTTATCTAAGTTTATCTAAAAGGATTTAGCTTAATCTCAAAGTTTTATTGCGATTTTGCCAGCGCATTCAATAATTCTGTTCAGCGAGTAGCGGCACAAAGCTCCATCACTCCCTGCTTAGCAACAAAATAATGAAGCGACAGCGATCAATCACTTTTGAGAATCGGGAGAATTAGTATGAGAATTTTGGGCTTCTGATGCCATAATTACGGCTTTTGCATCTTCCAACGCAAGCTTAGTTTCGGCATCTTGGTAAGCGATCCCAAGGCGATCGCATAAATTAAATACAAACTCAAGAGTGAGCTTGTAGTCTTCGGCGATCTCTGCGATCGAATAATCGGCAAAGCCCATATCGATAATTGTATTTAGTTAATTCTCTAGGTTAATTCTAAAGATGTTTGTGCTATTTTCCCATGCAAACCCAAAAAGTAAAGGCGACAATGAGTATCTATGACAGACACTTCTAGAAATTCACCTGTTGATTTATCGACTAATGCTCCTATTGCGCCGATCGCTGTTACTGATTCAGCGATAGAAGTGCTGACCAATCGTGAGATTGAGATTTCTGGGACTGCCAACTTTAATCAGGTTGCCAATGTTTTCGTCAAATTACCCGATAACACCCCTGTGACAGTTCAAGTTAATCCCCTTGATGGCACTTGGAAGTCAAAAATTGCAGGATTCCCTAAGGCTGCGGCAACTTTTGTAAAGGTACAGGCTGTGAGCGCAGGTGGTCAGCTTTTGCAGGAATTGATTGTCAATATCTTGATCAAGGAGCCTGATATTAATTTAGTAGTCAAACAAAATACTATTTTTAAAGCTTCGCCTGCGGACTCGGCAACCTTAGCGACCAATGCAAGAGTGGCGGTGCGGGCTGGACAGAAGCTTGAAGTTGTCCGCTACGGGGCTGTGGACGGACATATCAAGGTTTTACTGAGAAATCCCATCGCTCCTGTGGGTGTATTTGGTTACTTCTATGGGCTACATGTAGATTTACAGGCTCCGACAACGATCACGATCAAGCAAGACACAGTGTTTAAGGCTTCCACTGCATCGTCTATGGCACTATCGCGATCGCAAAAAGTATCGATCAAAGCTGGAACAGAATTGCTCTCAGATGGCTATGAGGTTGAGAACAATCACATAAAAGTAAAACTCAAAGAACCAATTGCACCCTTGGGACAGGTGGGATACATTTTTCTGCCCCATGTGGAATTATCACAACTAGGAGAATCCCTTGATTTCTCTGCACCTGTTGTTGCCGATATCCCGATTAAAGGCGCGATCGCGACAGTGAACAGGGATACTTTCTTAAAGGTCTCGGCGGAGGATGCAGCCAACTTATCAGATCGGCAGAAGCTTTTAGTGAAGGCAGGGACAACCTATTCAATCAGTGGCTATGCTTCGGTTAATGGTCATTTTCGGGTTAAGTTTGTCTCGCCGATCCCCCCCGTTGGCGATGTGGGCTTCTTCTTTTGGCAGCATCTGAGCATTACCAAAGATGGTAAACCGATGCTCTACGATCCTGAAATGAAGACGCTTACAGTTAAGCAAAATACCATTTTCAAAAAACGGGCGGTTGATGGGCGGCAGTTGGCAGCAGCCGAGTCAGCTACTCTTACGGCTGGAGATGTCTTTGGTATGGATAGCTATAGCCTGTCAGGAGTGCATTTTCAGGTCACTCTCAATGAAGAAGTGCCGCCTTTAGGTAAGTCTGGGTTTGTATTTACGGGGCATGTCAATCTTCAGCAAAACAACAGACCTATTGTATTCACGCCAAAGCGCAAGGTCTTAGGTGTGCCTTATTTCTCGCAATTGGACAATCCGCGCGATCCTTTTGTGACTTGTAATGTTACCTCGATCGCGATGGTGCTGGCTTTTTACGGACAGCGATCGCGCAATCCTCGTCAGCAGTTAGAAGACGAGTTATATCAATGGGTAATCGATCGCTACGGTAGGCAAGCCAGAACTGACAATGACGTTTTACAAAAGCTTTACAACGCCTATGGCTACAAGGGCAACTTCGCAACTTCCCGCACATGGACGCAGATCAACCAAGAAATTTTAGCTAATCGCCCTGTGGTGATTGGTGGCTACTTCACCCATGGCGGACATATCATCACGATTATCGGTTTTGATGAGCGTGGCTACATTGTTCATGATCCCTACGGCAATGCTCTAACTGGCTATAGCCAAACTGAGGGTAAAAGCTTGCGATATCCCTACATTTATATGCGGGATATGTGTGGTGTGGATGGAGATGTGTGGGCACATTTTATTTTGCCTAAGTCCTAATTTTAAAAGCGCTGCGAAGCAGCGCTTTTATAGTCTTTGTCGTATGCTGGCTGAGCGAAGTCTCAGCGCTGAAACCTAGCCTAGTTCTGGCATTGGGAAGAGTGCATAGGTGATTAATCTCACCACTAAACCAATGATTAAGCTACTTGTGGTCACAGCCCCAAAGATGATGGCAATCGTCTTAATTGGCAGATCGGTGTAAAGGAGTTGCTTGCCAACTAGCGTAATTGCTCCCGCGATCGCCCCAATTGCTATGCTCAGCAACCAACTTGATGGATATTGCAAAATTAACCAAGCTACCTGCGCCCCAAAGACCACTGTCATTAAGGTTGCCGCGATCTCAATTGGCGTAAGTTTTTTGGCAGCATCGGACTGATACTTAACTTCTTGAAAGCCTAGAAAATAGATAGCCAAGCAAGTTACAGCCGCGATCGCCGCATAGTTAAGGCTAGTTTTTAGATATACCAAGATCACCATCGCGATCGCGGCGAGTAGCCCCCCTAAACTTTGGGGCATCGCCAAAGCCGCTAGCACTGCGATCGCGAGCAATAGGGTTGCCTCAAAATACTTGCCAAATTTGATCATCGAGCCTAGCTCACTACCTAAATATCCATAGGCGATCGCGATCGCTACTAAAGATATTAATAGGCGATATTCAATCTCAATTTTGCCAACTTTGAGAGCCATAAACTGCCACCAATTTGTTGATTGAGCTTAAGTATAAAGCCCAAGAGAGGGTTACGGCGCGAAGCGCTATAACTCTCTCTTTTCACTCAGAGATTAAGAATTGATATACAGTCTATTGAGGCTTTGAGTATACTAAAAATATCTTTGAAAGCATTGCGAAGCAACGCTTTCAAAGATATTTTTAGTCTCCAATTAAGCGCAAGGCGCTGTAAGATCAACCTTTAAATCTCTGGGATTAATTTTTTTAGGGTAGAAACCGATGGGGAGCATCTCAATTAGGCACTGAGTAGAAATACATAGGAGAATAGAAATAGCCA
>QBLS01000009.1 GCA_003249015.1 Pseudanabaena sp.
CGTATACAGATGGCTGAGCGAAGTCGAAGCCTCTTTTAAATATTTAAAATTGCTATATCTTTCTTCACCTAATCAATATGTAGTTTTTGGGTTGCATGGCTTCGCAGCGTCACTAAAAATAAGTTAATTCTAATGTTGTTCTTGGGGTTGAAATTTTTGTCTCAAGGCGATCGCCACTTCGGGAGTGACAAGATGCCCGATCTCTCCACCAAAACGCGCAATTTCGCGAACCACACTACTACTCAAGAAGCTATATTCATTGGAAGTCGATAGAAATACAGTCTCAATATCATTAGCAAGGGTCTTATTTGTATGAGCCATTTGCAATTCCAGCTCAAAATCTGACACAGCCCGAAGTCCTCTAATGAGTACCTGTGCATTTTTTAAATTGGCGTAAGTAACAGTCAAGCCTGTAAAAGTATCAACATCTACATTCTCTAAATTACTGGTAGCTTCTCGGATTTGCACCATTCGCTCTTCCATGGTGAACAGTGGTGTCTTGTTGGGATTTCGTAAGACAGCAACGATCACGCGCTCAAACAAATGACTGCCGCGTTTGATGATGTCAAGATGTCCAAAGGTGATCGGGTCAAAGCTACCTGGGTAAATGGCAATCAAAGCAGTCACCAACTTGCTTAATGGTTTAAAGCTGTTGAGAGAGGCGGCGCTTCGCGCCGCCTCTCTCAACTCTGCTATAGCAATTTTAAATCAAACCAACCATAAAAGAATTGCCATCAATGCAAAGCATCGATGGCAATTCTTTTATGGTTGGGGTTTGCATATAGCATTCCTAAACCATTTATGAGAGAAACAGGGCTTCGACTTCGCTCAGCCAGCTTATATCGTTGGCTGAGCGAAGTCGAAGCCTCTCGCAACTCATTTAGGTGTAAGTAAATTACAAACTGCTAGCACCCAGATATTTGCCGATCGCAGGTGAATAAATTTCATAGATCATCGTGATTGGTTCGCCGCCATGCCACAACAAATAATGCCTACCCCAATATTTATCAACTTCTGGATATCCAAAAGCCTCGGCAACATTGGGGCAACGCCCGTAATAAATCCCCTTGAGATCTCGATAAAGTTCTGTATATTTCTGATTGAGGCTCACCCAAATAGGCAGGGATGGATCTTTGAGGTATTTCTGCATTGTTGCCTCTGACCACCATGAGGTCGCATGGGAAAAAATCTCGCCCGTTTGCTGCGATCGCAACCAAATTTGGCGGCGAATGCGAGGAGAGGCGATCGCGGCAATATCTGACGGTGCATTGTCGTCATCTTCCCCAATGGCAGTCATCGCAATTACATCAACCGAAATCTTGGACTGCGTAAGTAGCTGTAAATGTCTGGTTGGCGCACCGTCACCAAGCAGAAACATCTGCCACATAGGAGACAAAAGCTGAAAAGATAAGCCTTTGCGAATATCATCTTCACTACCTTGCCACATCGGTTCTTCAATGCGATTCCAAAGGGGCAACTTATCTCCTTGGGGAGAATAGGTGGTGGGAATTGTGATGACTTGAGAAGATGCAACGGTCATACAGATTTTTCTTAACAATCCTTAACATATCTTTTATTGTATCGCAAAGAAAATGAAACCCGAAAAGCGATTGACAGCGCTTCGTGTCGTCAATCGCTTTTTAGTTTGGCAAAAGTACAACTAGGCAAAAAGTTATACTAAAATTTAACCTTAACGATCAGTCCGTCAAATCTCTGAACCTTGAAGCAGATTCATGCCATCTCCAACTTCTTCCTCTCTCCGAAATACCTTTTCTAGAACTGAGATCCGTCGCTTGCAGGAGTTACTGCCCCCAGAGCTTCAGGCTTGGGTAAAAGTCTTAAATGCTGACGGAGTCCGCCCCCCTCTGATTACCTGCGAAGAAGCAGGTGGTGATGAGGTGGTGATTTTGGTAGACATGGCTCGCTGGGAAAGACTTGCCGAAGATCAGCGCAATTTACTGTATTGGCACGAAGTAGCACGAATCCAAAATGATGCCGTACCCAAGGATGGCTGGGAAGTTGCCGCCCTTGCGATCGGTTTAGGAGGTGCTGTTGGTGAGCTATGGGTGCAAAATGGTTTGCTGTTTGTACTAGCCCTTGGCATCTGTGGTGTGGCAGGTTTTCAACTTTGGCGCAAGGGAACTAGCAAAAAAGATATTCGTAACTTGATCGAAGCTGACCAAGGGGCGATCCGTCTCGCCGTTAGGAATGGCTACCCCTTGCCTGCGGCTTACAAAAGTTTGGGCAGTGCCCTCAAAATCATGTTGAGCGATGCGTCCAAGGGACGATCGCGTACATTGATTGAAAAACGTCTTGATGCTTTGCGTAATGAGGCAAACAAGGCAAGACGCAATTACGAGAAATGAAAATTCTCCATGTGATCCCCTCTGTTGCCGCAGTCCGTGGGGGCCCTAGTCAAGCCGTAATTCAGATGGTTAGGGCTTTGCGATCGCAGGGTGTTGACACTGAAATTGCAACTACCAATGACAATGGCAAGGATTTACTAGATGTCCCACTAAATCAACTGACTGAGGATTTGGGCGAATATGGCAATGTGCCGATTCGCTTTTTTGCGAGGTTTTCGCCCAATTTAAATGCAGTGCGTGAGTTCGCCTATTCGTGGGATCTGACGATCTGGCTTTGGCGGAATATAGCGAAATATGACTTAGTTCATGTTCATGCGATTTTTTCCTATCCTTCCACGATCGCTATGGCGATCGCCCGCCTCAAAAAAACTCCTTACATCAATCGTCCACTGGGGCAACTCTGCACATGGTCATTACAGCAAAGTAAGCTCCGCAAACAAACCTATCTAAATGTCATTGAGCGCGAGAATTTACTGCATAGTAAGTCCCTACATTTCACCGCCGATCAAGAAAAAGCTGAATTTGAGCAATTAGGTTTAAATATTCCTAGTTTTGTCCTGCCCCACGGTGTGCATACGCCTAACTTGATTGCTAATGCTCAAGTACAAGTTCGCGAAACTCTTAAAATCCCTGACGATCGCCCTATTATTCTATTTTTGTCGCGGATTCATCCCAAAAAAGGTTTGGAGTATTTAATTTCAGCGCTAGCAGATCTCCAAGAATATAAATTTGCCCTCGCGATCGCTGGTGATGGTGAGCCAGAATATGTCCACAAAATCAAAGATTTATTAGAAGTTCATAATTTAAGCGATCGTACCCATTGGTTGGGATTTGTGAAGGGTGAAACCAAAAATCTCTATTTACAGGGAGCCGATTTATTTGCACTGACCTCGCACTCGGAAAATTTTGGCATCGCCGCCATTGAAGCTCTTGCGGCGGGAACTCCTGTTTTGATCACTGATGGCGTAGCGATCGCGCCGATGGTCAAAGATCAAGAATGTGGCTATGTGACAACCCTAGATGCTGAAGCGATCAAGATTAGTCTACAGAGCTTTTTCGATGATTTTTTACCTGAACAAACAGCACAAAATCGCTCAAGACTTCAGCAAGTTATTAACCAAAATTACAGTTGGCAGTCAATCAGCGATCGGCTTACCAAAATTTACCAAAAATTATCAGCATGAGGGTTCGACTTCACTCAGCCACCATACGGTGGCTGAGCGAAGTCGAACCCTTATTTTTATCGTCTAGAAATTCTTGAGCAAAATATAGCAAAAAAAGTTTTGCTTAGGACATAAAACCAGAAGGCTAGTGGCGGCGCTACGCGCCGCCACTAGCCTTCTGGGGTTTTGATTTGTACTAACGAACTTTTGCTTTGCAAAGCTTTTGAATATAGAGCGCAAAGCGCTGTAAAAACTAACTTTGGCGATTAATTTCTTGTTGTAACCATTCATCAAGGGGTTGACCATCTTTGCGAACCAGTTCTATCTCCACAACCATCGCAGAGTTAGCTCCTACGGGAGCCATCTTTTGATGGAAGCGAATGATGTAGTCCTTAGGGTTGTAGTTGCGTTCTTTGAGCCAGTCTTGAACCTTCACTTCGGCAAATAGAGACTGCCCCTGTTCAAACATCCGCGCCACTTGCATTCTGATTGTGAAAGGGTTGATTTTAGCCATAAAAGTTTCCTAAAGCCTGTACCGCACGCGAAACGTGCATTATAGACGCTGTTTCTTAATAAAACTAGATGCTGTTCCGCCCGCGTAGCGGGCGGAACAGCATCTAGTTTTATTAGTAACTACTCACTCAATAAAATGATAAGGCGGTAACGGCTCACTCCAACTGATTTGCCAATGGGGATGTTCTATTTCCCACGATCGCACTGCTTGTTGTAATGACTCAACTTGCGATCGTGGCAATAATACATAACCCCTGACATCTTCAGAGTTTTGCTGCTCCACTTTTTGAAAGTCTAATCTATAGCCATCGCCCAAGGTATCTTTTAACACCTGAAAATAATTAACTACCTCTTGCTGCAATTGCTCTCGCCATTGCTCCTGTTGCAAATATTGCGATCGCTTGGCTAGTAAATAATCTTTACCTTTGAGATTGCTAGCAGGTTCTGACTTTGGCGCGATCGCTGTACCTGTGACCAGAAATTCGGCATAGCCATCAAGTTTCTCTAGGCTGGTTACTAACCTAATATTTTCGGTTTGCAAATAGCTCTCCAAAGCATCGATGGAAACAAAAGCAGTTCCAAATCTTAACGGCAACAGGGGACGCTGATTAAATAATTGGCAAATTAGGCGATCGTGGATGACGATCGCTTGCATTAAAGACTGCTCTGGTAAAAGCTTGAGAGCTTCGATATCCACATCTGGCTCAATAGCAGCAACTAGGCGATCGCTCTGCAAGTATTGAATCGGTTTACCTGTAATTCCTAGAGGCAAATCGGTTGGGGCGGGGGCGGATAAAATCGCGTATGTATAAATCATCCCTAGCGCCTGAGTTTGATTTGCTTCGGAACCTTGATGTTGTGGGTCTTATGAAAGTCATCTTGCACTTTAGCGGTGAGACTTTTAGAAACTTTCTGCACCACAAACCCTAGTACTGAATCACCAGTTTTTTGGAGCATATCCCTAGAAATTTTTTGAATAAAAGCAGGGAATTGCAATGATACAGTCAAACGCAGATCCCATTGAATAGAGGTCATGACAGGATTTTCCGCAATTTCTAGAGGTTGCTCTTTGAGATGCATCTCTGCCTGAAAGTCCACTTCATACCCCTGCGGCGGCTGTTCGGGAATGGGGATGGTGGTAATGCGATAGACAAAATTTTCATCGGGAGGCAATAGATTTAACCCCACCCTTGCGTCAACTTGAAAGCCCATTGCGCCCACCTTGCCCACACCCATCGCATAGCCCGTTTCCCCAAGCGGGTCAGCCTTAAAAGGATTAGCACAGCGCCGAAACCAACCTTGATGAGCATCCAGATATTTCATCACCGTTTGCTGATCGGCAAGCAAGTCCATATGCCCCACATAATGATTGAAAAAGGCATTGCTATAGCCGTGACTAGGCTTGGGAATCGGCTCGGCGGAAGTGGCTACTTGCTCATCTTCGTCCACGAGATTGTCCTGCGAGTCATCACCACTTCCATACTCTGAGAGCATCGCGGCTTCCTGTGCAGGTGTTAGCAAAAATTCAGAATCACTTTCCCCGTTTGTTTCAGAATTTAACTCAATGCTTGAATTATCAGGCGATCGCATCGATTCTTGCTGCATGACAGACATCCTAAGAACTGATTTTTTTGTCAAGTTGCGGTGCTTAGCGTCGCAACTTGACAGATGTAAGTCTTATCATACGGTTTTCTGCTTGGCATGGACAATGGGAAAACTGCGATAATGAATTTAGCTATTAACCTAAGTAAAAGCCTATGACATCTCGTACCGCAGTGATGGAAGCCGTTGAGAAGCTCAACTACAGAGTTACCATCGGTGACGTGGCGGCTCAATCTGGACTAGATCTCAATACTGCCCAACGGGAGGTGCTAGCCCTCGCCTCAGAGACAGGTGGGAACCTGCAAGTCGCCGAATCTGGGGAAATCGCCTATAAGTTTGCCCCTGATTTTCGGAATATTTTAATTAGTCGTTCTTTTAAGCTCCAATTGCAAGAATGGCTCAAGGTCGTTTGGAAATGGGTGTTTTACGGAATTCGCATCTCCTTTGGGCTGTTGCTAATTGTTTCCATACTTATCGTGGTAGTGGGCATTATTGCCGCCACGATCGCGATCCAAAGCCAAGGACGTAGTGATAATGATCGCGATGACCGTCGTAGCGATCGCGGCGGCGGTGGTGGATTTATTTGGCTAGGGGGCTGGGGCAACCCCTTTGGCAATCCTTTTATCATGTTCGATCCTTACTATTACGAACCTGAGCAGGTGCGCCAACGCAACCCCAATGAAATGGGCTTTTTAGAGAGCGTATTTTCATTTTTGTTTGGCGATGGCAACCCCAATGATGACCTTGAAGAAAAGCGTTGGCGGGAAATTGCGGCGATGATTCGTAGCAATAATGGTGTAGTGGTGGCGGAACAAATCGCGCCCTATCTGGATGAAACCAGTCGCCTAGAAGGTGATGAGTATTTTGTAATTCCTGTGTTAGCCAAGTTTAATGGTTTTCCTGAAGTCAGCGACGCAGGCACGATCGCTTACAAATTCCCTGAATTACAAAAAGTTGCTTCCAAGCGCTTTGCCGTAACCGCAGGCAGTTATCTCCAAGAAAAACTATGGCAGTTTAGCCAAGCCTCTAGCGGCAAAATTGCTCTGGCGATCGGTTTAGGTGTGTTTTATCTGGTTGCATCTTTATACCTTGGTAGCTTGCTAGGCGATCCACGCCTAGCTAAGTCTTTAGTTGGCTTGCTTGGATTTATCAATGCTGCCTATGGATTTTTGCTAGGTTACGCGGTGCTATTTCTATCAACGCCTTTAGTGCGCTACTTTGTAATCCAATACCTCAATCGAGGAATTAGCGATCGCAATGCCAAGCGAGCCGCCCGTGCCGCGCAGTTGCAAGAGCCATCAGCAACCTTGCTTGCCAAGCTAAACTTTGCGCGTAAGTTTGCCACACAGCAAGAAGTAATTGACCAAAACAACCTTGCTTATACTACGGAGCAGGATTTGGCTGATCAGGAATATGCCAAGATGCTCAAAGAAAGCAAAGAATAGTTTCGGCAGTAAATAGGCTTCGACACTTCGGCAAGCTCAGTACATCGCTTCGCTCAGCCAGTGTTTTTACTGTTGGCTGAGCGAAGCCGAAGCCTTACTATTTTCGTATAGCTACCCCTAAAACCCAAATACGAGTTGCAGCGCGAAGCGGTGCAACTCGTGTTTGGGTTTTGCTCTCTAACTGGACTGGTGACAGCTATAATTCACGAAAGTATGGACAAATTTTTGTGACAGTATCAAAATAACTTGCCATGTTTGATTATTGTTTGATTTAATAGGTTTAAATCTTAAATCAAAAGCCAAAAAGCAAAAGATAGGGCTTAGCGCTATTTTTTGCTATTCTGGAGTCATTAAATTCAAATACATGTATTTAGAATCCCTGCGATCGCGACATTGGTTTAAGCTTATTTGTGGTGCTAGTTATCAGCATTTACCCGCAATCCGTCACCTAGCCTTGGTTTACACCCTCGCAGGAGCTGACTGTATTGACATGGCTCCTGACCCTGCCACCATTGCGGCAGCCCGAGACGGTATCGCCGCAGCGATCGCCCTCGGTGCAAAGCAGTCACCTCTAGTAATGGTCAGCTTTAATGATGGAGAAGATCCGCATTTTCGCAAAGCTTTTTTCGACCCGCAACTTTGCCCAGCCGATTGTCCAAAACCTTGCCAAAAAGTATGCCCCACCACCGCAATCAAGTTTAGTAATGATTACAATGGTGTAATCTCTAACCTTTGTTATGGGTGCGGTCGTTGCTTGCCGCTTTGCCCCTTGCAAATAATTCATACCCGCGAACAGGTTTATACCCCTGAAGAGATCTTTGATGATGTACTCAATCAGAAGATTGACGCGATCGAGATTCACACACAACCTAATCGCACTAAAGAATTTGCAGCATTTTGGCAGCGTTTAAGCCCAATTATTCCCAAACTCAAGTTAGTGGCTGTGAGTTTTCCTGACTGTGAAGACTTGCACAATTACCTTTTATCTTTGCTCGATGGGATGCGCCCTCAGCCGCGATCGCTGATTTGGCAGACTGACGGTCGCCCGATGAGTGGTGATATCGGTGACGGGGCAACCCGTGCGACCCTGCAACTTGGACAAAAGGTGCTCGATTTTCAATTACCCCTCGGCTTTGTACAGCTCGCAGGTGGCACAAATGCCAGTACTGTGGCGAAGTTGCGACAATCGAATCTAAGTGTGAATGGAGTCGCCTATGGTGGCTACGCTCGCAAAATCGTGATTGATTTTCTGGAAAGTCAAGGAGCCGACATCCCCGATCGTCTTGAAGAAAAATCCTGTTTACTCTGGCAAGCCGTAGCGATCGCCCAAAAATTAGTTTCGCAAATAAAAAACTTGTAAAGCTCGGGACTACCAGATCTTTATAAATAAAAAATTAACTATAAAACCTTTAAAAAGCCTAATGGACTCCATCCGCAAGCAAGTTACTGACAACCTCGATCAACTTTTAGATATTCTGCCACCACGCATCAAAATTAGCCTCGAACTCTGCGGCGGGCTAGAGCAACTTGTGGAAATTGTGATGGATCTAGGCAGGTTGCCAGAAGCACGTTATTTTGACAGCACTAAATATTTAACTGATGATCCGATTACCAAAGAAGATCTAGCAATTTGCGTTAAGCAAGTTGGTGAATTTGGCGGCGACAATCGCGCAGGTATCGAGCGCACGCTGCACCGCATTAGTGCCATCCGTAACCGTAAAGGTGAAATCATCGGACTAACCTGTCGCGTCGGTCGTGCTGTCTATGGCACGATCGCGATGATCCGTGACTTAGTGGAAACGGGTAAATCGATCCTATTACTAGGCAAACCAGGGATGGGCAAGACTACGGCGCTACGCGAGATTGCCCGTGTGCTTGCCGATGACTTAAATAAGCGCGTAGTCATTATCGACTCATCCAATGAAATTGCTGGTGATGGTGATATTCCTCACCCAGCGATCGGTCGAGCTAGAAGGATGCAAGTCTCTCAGCCTGAATTGCAACACCAAGTGATGATCGAAGCTGTGGAAAACCATATGCCTGAAGTGATCGTCATCGATGAAATTGGGACAGAGCTAGAAGCGCTAGCAGCAAGAACGATCGCCGAGCGCGGTGTGCAGCTTGTCGGCACAGCCCATGGAAATCAACTCGCAAATTTAATTAAAAACCCTACGCTTTCAGACTTAATCGGCGGCATTCAATCAGTCACCCTCGGTGATGAAGAAATGCGGCGGCGCGGCTTACCTCAAAAAAGTATTCTCGAACGCAAAGCTCAGCCCACCTTTGATATCGCCGTGGAAATGTGGGAGCGTTACCGTTGGGCTGTACATGCTGATGTGGCGGGAACGATTGATATGCTGTTGCGCGATCGCGATCCTGGTCGCCAGATTCGCTCCGTGAGCGATGTTGGCGAAGTCACTACTACCGAAGAAGCTCCTAAAAATCCTGAAGTAATGCGAAATCCTGCGATTAAGGGATGGAGAGCTACAGGTAAACTCAAACCAATTCCCCTCGATCCACAGGTGCAAATGCGATCGCGGATTACGGATTTAAATGGTAAGTCTAGCCAAAACATTCAGCCCGCGATCGCTGATTTGAGTGAACCTAGTGAAGAAGAAGAACTTGCCGACATTGCTAACTATGATGCAATGCGAGAGAGGTTTGGAACATTGAATGTCTATCTCTATGGAGTTAGTCGTCACCAAACAGAACAAATAGTGCAGTCTATCAATTTACCTATTGAGATCACGAAAGATCTTGATGAGGCTGATGTTGTCTTGGCTTTGCGATCGCAGATTCGCACTAGCTCCAAAGTCCGCCAAGTCGCTGAGGCGAGACAAATCCCCATCCACGCCATCAAAACTAGCACCCTACCACAAATCACCCGTGCCCTCAGACGCATTCTGCATATTGATGAGAGCCCTGCTGATACGATCAGCGACTTAAATATGTTCGCCTATGGCGACTCGGAAGATGAGATAGAAGCTCTCGAAGAAACTCGTCTTGCGGTTGAGCAAATTGTCATTCCCAAAGGACAACCTGTGGAACTATTACCACGCTCTTCGATCATTCGCCGTATGCAGCATGAACTGGTAGAACATTATCAACTGCGTTCAGAAAGCTATGGCGTTGAGCCAAACCGCCGCCTCCGCATTTTCCCCACCAGCTAAAAGAAGCACACCTTTGGCGGAGAACCAAAAAGAGTTTAAAAGAGCTGCAAAGCAGCTCTCTTAAACTCAATTACCCAGAAGATGAGTGGCGGCGCGAAGCGCCGCCACTCATCTTCTGGGATTTGGGACTAGCTAACTGTTGCTTTGCCATATATAGCCGTAGCCATTCTTGTTAGGACACAAAACCAGAAGACTAGTTGCGGCGCGAAGCGCCGCAACTAGCTTCTTGGGTTTTAATTTGTCCTAATGCAGGTGGCGACAGCTATATTAACTAATATTAAGCAAAATCATAAAATATGCTTAGTAAAAGACCTGCAAACCAGAAATACCCTGTAGGCTGTTTAGATTACGTAGACTATCTGCCAAATCTGAAAAACGCCAACTATGGGAAAACCAACAGGATTTATTGAGTACCTCCGCGAAGCACCAACGGAAATACCACCAAGCGATCGCATTAAAAATTGGGATGAGTTCCATTTACATATGCCTGATGAGAAACTACGAAATCAGGGCGCAAGGTGTATGGATTGCGGGACACCGTTTTGTCATACGGGCAACCTAATCAGTGGTATGGCAAGCGGATGTCCTGTCAATAACCTGATTCCTGAATGGAATGACTTAGTTTATCGCGGACTCTGGCGCGAGGCACTGGATCGCCTCCACAAAACTAATAACTTCCCCGAATTTACTGGGCGCGTTTGCCCAGCTCCCTGCGAAGGCTCCTGCGTACTGGGGATCACCAATCCTCCTGTGACGATCAAAAATATTGAGTATTCCATCATTGACAAGGGATGGGCAGAAGGTTGGATCGTACCAGAACCACCCGCTAAGCAAACGGGTAAAAAAGTAGCTGTGATTGGTTCAGGCCCCGCAGGACTCAGTGCAGCCGCGCAGTTAAATAAAGCTGGGCATTGGGTAACAGTCTACGAACGTGCCGATCGCCCAGGGGGATTGTTGATGTATGGCATTCCCAATATGAAATTGGACAAGGAAAAAGTGGTGATGCGCCGCCTCGATATCCTTGAGAAAGAAGGTATTAAGTTTGTCTGCAATACCGAAATCGGTAAAGATATCTCCGCTGAAACTCTTCTCAATGAATTTGATGCTGTGGTTCTCTGTACTGGAGCAACTAAGCCCCGTGATTTGAGTATTGAAGGAAGAGAACTCAAGGGTATCCATTTTGCGATGGAATTCTTGACCGCAAATACACAGACAGTTCTCAATGGAGAGTCGGGAGCGAATTTTATCTCCGCGCAAGGTAAAGATGTCGTAATCATTGGTGGCGGCGACACGGGTACGGACTGTGTGGGTACTTCTATTCGCCATGGCTGTACTAGCGTTGTCCAGTTGGAAATTATGCCCAAGCCTCCCGAACTACGAGCTAAGGACAATCCTTGGCCGGAATGGCCGAAGGTCTACAAAATGGATTACGGTCAGGAAGAAGCAAGTGCAAAGTTTGGTGACGATCCTAGAGCCTATATCACCACAGCTACTAAGATCGAAGGTGACGAAAACGGTCAAGTGAAAGCTGTTCACACCGTACAAGTGCAATGGGAACGCAATGAGAAAGGTCAATTTATTCCTAATCATGTCGCTGGTACAGAGCGAGTTATTCCTGCTCAACTGGTGCTGTTGGCGATGGGCTTTTTGAGTCCTGAGCAACCACTGCTTGATGCCCTTGGTGTGGAACGCGATCCCCGCAGTAATGTCAAGGCAAATCACGGTCAATTTACTACCAGTCTCCCTAAGGTATTTGCCGCAGGAGATTGCCGTCGTGGTCAAAGTCTAGTTGTCTGGGCGATTAACGAAGGTCGTGGTGCAGCGCGTGAATGCGATCGCTTTTTGATGGGTTCTACAGACCTTCCCTAATACAGCGCTTAGCGCTCTTTTAAAAACCCAAAAGGTTGTTTCGCCCGCGTAGCGGGCGAAACAACCTCTGGGTTTAGATTTTAATTAAGCCCAGATGCTTAATCTCAAAACTCAAACAGTTAATTTAAGGAAATACTCCATGGAAACTAACGTTATGGTTTCTCCTGAAACCGTTTATGAGAATCTCAACCAGCTCGATCAGGTAGATCTCACCACTAGTGCTGAATATCGCGAAATGGCTCAAGATGTCCTAGCTGATGTTGAAATTAATAAAGATGTTAGAGAAGCGATCGCTGATCGCCTCAATCAAGCAAATCAGCAACTGACTAACAACACGGTTAGTAAAACCGATAGCTATTAGCCCGCTTTCAAATATGAAATGTAGGGCTTCGACTTCGCTCAGCCAGCAATATATTCATATGCTGGCTGAGCGAAGTCGAAGCCTCTTTTAAGAAATGCCGCATTGCGGCATTTTTTTATGTTCCATTTGTAATTTGCCTTACCACGGTGAGCGCCGAGTAACTCACCCCTGCGGTTCCCTCCCCAGGATGGGTGGAGTCGCCAACTAGCCAAATATTTTTAATAGGTGTGCGATTGGCGAAACCAAAGGGACCAAAAGTAGAAACTCGCATTCCCACGCCGCCAACAATGCCGTGATCGCGACCTGTATAACGGGCAAAAGTCTGTGGTGTCGCTGCATCAATATGAATCATAGTCTGCTCATTCAGATGGAAATACTCACTTAATTGCGCGATCGCCCGTTCGGTAAACCTTTGCTTGAGTAATTGGTAATCTTCCCCGCTATACCAGACCTCCGCATCAGTAAATTCTGAGGCGATGATCGTAGCTTTGCCTGCGGGGGCGCGTCCATCGCCTTCTTTGCTGACTGAGACAAATAAAGAGCGAGGATTTCTTTCTGAATAAGCTTCGAGAAACTGTAAATGGGGTGGACAGTTTTCAGGAATCGCCGCCCGATCTACTCCCAAATAAACCACAAAAGCTACTGACGCAGGTTTAAGATTTTTAACGCGATGGGCATAACCTTGGGGAATTTGATCTCCCAATAGCTGCACAAAATTATTCACCGTCACATTCGCCACAATATGATCGGCTTCATCCCACCATGTTTCCTGCGATCGCAAGTTGGTTACTTTGACTCTGACCTTGTCCGTAATTGCTGACTTTTGAATTTCCGTAACTTGATGCTGCATTAAAACCTTGCCGCGATCGCGTTCGATACTGGCGACTAGGCGATCGCTTAACACCTGCATACTTCCCTTAAGGTGAAATAACCCCAAAGGTGATTGGGAAACTGCCAGAGCTGTGGCGGCATAGAGTAAAGCTGTCTCTTCGGCATTGACTTGAGAATAGAGCTTTAGTTGCAAATCCAGAAATGTGCGGAGTCGGCGATCATCAGCTAACCCAAAGCCTCGCAGGGCATCACCCACAGTCGAGAAAGTATAGGGAACAGTCGCGAGGGTATCTATGCGTAAAGCCTTAATTAATTGCCATAAGTCCCAAGGATTACGCGGCGGCAAAATCGGATCGCGCCCTTGAAAGCGCCAACTTCGCCAAAATAAATCTTCTAAAAATTGCCAAAATGGTTCGCTATTGGGAAATTGGCGCTGACGTTCCAGCTTCCATTGCTCACGATCGCGCCAAACATTAATTGGTTCTTTTTCATTAGGCAGAAATACTGCACAGGCAGGATCGCAGTAGGTCGCTTCAGGAATATCGATGTCTAATTCTCGAAAAATGCGATCGTGAATCCCGCCCGCTTCCAGCCCTGCTAATTGAGTTGCACCAACATCGAAGGTAAACCCGCGCCGTTTAAACGTTGATGCACAGCCTCCCGCCACGATCGCCAAATCATAAACAATTACTTCGTAACCCCGTTTTGCTAATAGAGCCGCCGATGTCAAGCCACCAATTCCAGCCCCAACCACGATAATTCTTTGATTTGCCTTAACCATCAATTTTGTTCTAGCGCCATCTCGATCATCATAGCCCAAACCCCAGAATGGAGTGGCGCTTGCAGTGCCACTCCATTCTGGAAACCTAGTCAGGTTAGCAATTAATTGCCCCCTAGCCCCCAACTCTGGGGGAACAAGAAAATAAAGTTCTTTCAAAGTCCCCCAGAATTGGGGGGCTTGGATTTGAACACCTAGCCCAAGAAGCGAGTAGCGGCGCTCCGCGCCGCTACTCGCTTCTTGGTTTGCGATAGAATAGATATTATGTTTACCATGTCTTAACCTAAATGTCGGGACTAACTACTGTGGAAACCTTACCGATCCTCGCGATCGCACCAGCACAACTTGTACGGGGAAATGGAATCTTGGGGCAATTGCCGCAATACCTTCAGCGCTACGGCAATCGCATCTTAGTAATTGCGGGGAAAACCGCCAGTCAAGTCACGGCAAAATATCTCAGCAATACGGATCTAGAAATTTCCTATGCCCCTGCGATCGCCGATTGTAGCGATCAAAATCTTGATCTGTTACGCCAAGTCGTGCAGCAAGAAAAGCCAGATATTATCCTTGGCATTGGCGGGGGGAAGGTTTTGGATACTGCCAAACTAATCGCCCATCAACATCAATTAGCGATCGCCACTGTACCCACCACAGGCGCAACCTGCGCGGCTTGGACGGCTCTCAGCAATGTCTATGATGCTGGTGGCGCATTTGACTATGACGTAACCCTTGATCGATGTCCCGATCTGATGATTGTTGACTACGATGTAATCGCGACTGCCCCAAAGCGCACATTGGTTTCTGGTATTGGTGATGCGATCGCCAAGTGGTATGAGTCATCGGTCAGCAGTGGTAGCAGCGACAAGACGATGGTGATTGCGGCTGTCCAAGAGGCAAGAATTTTACGCGATATCCTCTTTCAAAAATCTGCTGAGGCGATCGCCAATCCCAATGGTCAAGTTTGGCGCGAAGTCGTTGATGCAACAGTCTGTCTAGCTGGTGCGATCGGTGGCATCGGCGGAGCCAACTGTCGCACCGTGGCAGCCCATGCCGTGCATAATGCCCTCACCCACTTACCTCAAACCCACCACATTCTTCATGGCGAAAAAGTCGCCTATGGGATTTTGGTGCAGCTTCGGTTAGAAGAATTTCAAGGCAATCAGTTAGCCACTTCTTCGCGCCATCAATTACTCAAGTTTTATCAAGAAATTGGTTTACCCACATCTCTCGCCGATCTAGGTTTGAGCCAAATCACCATTGCTCAACTAGAAGAAATCTCCGAAATTGCCTGTCAACCAAATTCCGATATTCATCGTTTACCGTTTAGCGTGTCACCCAGCCAAGTCATTGCCGCGATGGTGTCTACGACTAGTCCGATTGTGGCTACAGTTTAAGTAAAAAGCCCCGCATTGCGGGGCTTTTTACTTGAGATAACAAAGGGTTTAAGCGCTTTGTTATCAGCGAACGCTGGGCAATTCAATGGCGATCGCCTGTTGTTGCATTTTCTTGAATACATTGTAAAAACCATTCGCCCTAGAAGGGGTAAGACTCGCCACTAGCCCAGTTTCCTTAATAAAATCTGGGGTGAGCATCTCAATTTCTTTTTGAGTCAACCCACTCATACATAGTGCTAGCAAACCCAAAAAACCTTTGCTAATCAAGGCATCAGAGTCACCCGCAAAAACAATGCGATCGCTATCATCGAGATTTGCCACCACAAATACTTGGGACACACATCCCTGCACCTTATTCTCAGGCGTTTTTAACTCTTCAGGAAAAGCGGCTAATTTCTTTCCATACAAAATTAGCTGTTCATAACGCTGCTTCGGATCGGATAGCTTCTGAAAGCGTTGGATAATACGATCAATGGCTTCAGGTAAACGGGTCGGACTTGACATTAGCTTTGAAAATACTTGAGAAAAAGATAGAAGATCTAGCAACTATTCCAGTTTAAAGGATTTAATCCCACATTGTGGGGCGATCGCCTAAATCCAGCATCAGGTATTGGTAAGGCGATCGCTATGATTGTTTTAAATAGTCCAAGGATTAACAATAGTTACTTCTATACCTGCAAAATCTTTTTCATTACGAGTAACTAGAGTTAATGAATTCTATTAATCGGTCGGTAGACTTTTATCGCGGCTGAGGTCTAGCTCTCCAGTGGCAACAAGTTCTGCAAGGGGAGATTGTCGAAAGAATTCGGAGAGTTTGGTGGTGGTGGGATTAATGCTTGATGTTTGCTTAGTCGATCGCCAAACCTGCATAAATTGGATTAGTAAGGCTTCAGGTGTTTGTTCGATTTCACGGATCAGTTGTTCTTTGATTGCCATAACTTAACCCTCTTTGTTGTTTAAGCATAACTCAATAATTTTGTGCATAGATCGTGTTCGCCTATATCCATCACCACCAATTAGCAAGGTGATCGCGCTAAAAATAAATTAATACCCAAATCTGAGAAATTTATAATATGATAAAAATTAGAAATTTCTGGGTGGGTGGCAATGTCTGAAGATTCTAATCGCAATTCTGGATTTAATGCAGCAGCTAATAATCATGTTCGCCATGTCACATTGGAAGATATTGCACAATTTACACCTGAAAAGGTAAATCATATTTATCGTGGCGGAATCAGACAAGGGGCTAGTAGAACTGATACTCACTCACAGCAAATGGTTGACAAAATTCCTGCGTCACAACGGTCTGGAGTTGATGGACAATCTGCGGCGGCTAGAACTAAAGAATACTTATCTAACAAAGATGCTAGTCATGTTAATCCTCACAGTAAAGGTGGATCGGCACATCCAGATAATATGAAATGGGAAAATCGCTCTACTAACCGAGCCAGAAGTGATAAGCCAATGACTCCGAAAGAGCAAAGGACTATAGATGCTAAAGCCAATCTTGATAATCTTTCGGGTGCTGTGCAGAGGGGAATGGAGGCAGGTTTAAAAGGTGCGGTGATTGGGGCAGTTACAGCTTTACCTTTCTCATTTTTAAGGAATGCTTTACGAGTCTCGCGGGGTGAAATGACCAGTCAAGAGGCAGCAATGGAGACTGGGAAAGAAACTTTGATGGGTGGTGCTGTGGGTGGAGTAACAGCTTTTACTGTGACCGCAGTTGCTTCTGCATTTCCACCAATTGCGATCGCACTTACAGCAGTTTCTCCTGCTTTATTAGTCGCTGGCGGTGCAGGTATGGTTTATGAGTTTTTCAAAATTCTTGAGGATCATAAACTACAGGTTAGAGATTGTTACAATTCTTTGACAGAGAAGCAATTGAGCTATTTGCAGCAAGTAGAAGATGAGATGATATATGAACATAAGAAGAATCTGAGATTCCTAGATGAGCAAAAAGTTGTGAGTGAAGAAATTATTAATTATCCTCAGGGTAATGGGATTCAAGGCGCTTTAGATCGATTACAACACGCAATGATGAATGCTCAAAGAGTAGGATTATCATTGTCAGACAGTAAACTTCTATCATCATTTGACTAAACTAATTAGTATTACTACAGGAATAGAACTATATGTTTTTCTTACTTCCTTTAATTGGAGCAGCAGTTGGCGCAACCATTGGAGCTATAATTGCTGATGATTGGGCTGAAAGTGATAGGGCAGAAGCTAGACATCACAAACAGATGGAAAATGCTCTAACTAACAAGTATTCAAATCTGCAAAAACAGTATTATGAAATTGCTGATAAAAGTAAAGAACTTGCTGAAGAGCAGAACAAAAAATTAGCGGCAAAGAGTTTAGAAAACTCATATCTTGATCTTGCATTAGAGCTTAGTTGTTCGCTTTTTGTTTTAAGTCAAGACATTAGTAAAAATCCTAGTTATGAGTCTTTAATTCAATTTCGGGAAGCAGTTCAGCAAACTAATCAGGTTTTATTAAAACTGAATAAACAACCAATATGTATTTCTCAAGACTATTTCACTAAGAACTTTGCAGAAATAGAAAGAAAAAAAGTGGTGGGTGTCAAATCTGAACACATCAATAATAATGATGTTAGTAAACTCGAAGTCAAGCACCGCAAGATATTAGCAGTAGATGAGAATACACCATCTGAACTATTATTTAGATTGTCAACTGATCGTAGTTCTGAAGTGCGTAAACTTGTAGCTAAGCATCCTAACACGTCTATTGATGTTTTAGAAAAGCTTGCTAAAAGTAAAAATTTAGAAGTAAGAATAACAGCAAAAAAATCATTGAGCCTAAAATGTTCTTGCTAGACAACTAGGTAAAAAATCAATAATTTAGATTACACAATTCAATTTTAGTAAATATTATCAAGTAGTTTAGATTGTCATGTCAGTCCGTAAATATATTACAGAATTTGCTCTTGGTATGCGTCTTAGTAATGCGTATCTATTACAACAAGATCAACTTCAGACACTTAGAGATTTTGAAGAATTTCAATCTGCACCTTCACATATTTATATCATAGCAAGGCAACCTAAAATATCTATAGATCCTGAATCATTCTATATAGACAATAAATTTTACAGCCTGAAGTTTAATATTCAGAAACAAAATTCTTACACACACCAAATCTTTAAGTCACCTATTTCTTCTGAAGTTGTAAACCTTCACCTTGATTGCCCTTATCCACATACTGAGTATGCCTTCAAAGAGAAAGAAGGTAATATTGTGGCACATGGGAAAGCTGCCCTTTTACTTTTACATAATATTAGCGTATTGAAAGAGATAAATTTATACAACCAAAAGTTGCAAAGGATTAATGATCTACAAAATCTCCTTAGCTTTGAAGTTTTGTATGTTGGACAATCATACGGGGAAGATGGTTCAAGAATCGCTCTAGACAGACTTCAAGACCACCAAACCTTACAAAAAATCTACTTTGAATCTAATAAAGAGAATCCTGACAAGGATATTTGGATAATTCTTTGTAACTTTGAAAAATCAGTAATTACTACTATCGATCCTACTCAAAACAACTATGGAGTTTCTGTTGAAGAAAGTGATAGACATCTTTTTAGTGTTCATAATAAAGTAATGAATGATGATGCAGGAATAACTGACAAGCAATCAATAAACTTTACTGAAGCTGCTTTGATAAGATATTTTCAACCTGAATACAACGAAAAATTCAAAAATAATTTTCCTGACAATTCTCATTCAAGTTATTCTGAATGCTATGACTTAGATATTAATTCAGTAATAATTGAGCTATCAACCGATTTAGAGGGAATGCAATTTAAGCTCCATTCTTCAAATATTCCACCTGCTTACGATCATTTAATTCACTTTAACTTGCATTCTAAAGATGAGAGAAAAAGCATGTTTGAGTTAGCAAATTTGATAAATGACGAATAAAAGCTTAGTATCACTATGTGAACAATGAACAAACCATGAAAACCATCGCTATTCAAATAGACGAAGACATTGCCCAAGCATTTCAGTTTTCACAACCAGAACAATAACAACAGATTCAAGCATGGCTCAATCAGTGGATGAGACAAGCCTTAAAAATCAGTAAGTTACAAAACACAATGGATAGACTGAGTGATGAAGCTGTGGCTAATGGATTAACTCCTAAAATATTAGAATCAATCCCTGCTGATGAAGACTAACTGAAATTATTTCTGTGTCAGATTATTTGAGCCTGTAGTGAATAGGCGATCGCACCTTCATTATTAGCGATCACAAAATTATTGAGGGCTAAATAGAGCAACGATTCTAGCCAATACATCATCAATAATCGCTTCTGGTACACTCTCTAACTTTCGAGCTTTACGAGCAGATAAATCAATAGGACGTGGTTGATCGCAACGAACTACACCTTTAGTGCGGATTTCTGCAGAATCCAGAGAAACAGCAAAACCTGCGGTTCTTGCAAAATTCCCACCTGATGTAATTGGAACAACGATCGGAACTTTGGTTAAAGCATTGAATTTATCGGGAGAGACAATCAAAACTGGTCTAGTTCCCTGTTGTTCATGCCCTTCAGTTGGATCAAGTGAAACAAGATAAATATCACCACGTTTCACAGTTCATTCCCCACAGGTTTGATATCTAGCCAAACGCGATCGTCTTCCGTTATTGGCGCATTAGGATTGCATTGTGCCAGGAGTTCATCTAGTGAATAGAGTGGTTTCAATTGAGGTTCAATAATTAGTCTGCCATTCTCAACAGCAACCCCCACAGTTGTACCTGACTGCAGATTCAAAATTTCGAGAACGGCTGGAGGAATCGCCAACATGATCGAGCCACCGACCTTACGAAGATTTGTGGTGTGCATAATTTTTCTTTTAGTTATATTTAAATATAACATTAGCAAAAACTTCAGTTTCGCTAAACTCTTTCATATAAATAGTTGGGCTTGCACGGCGAAGTCGCGCAAGCCCAGCTATTCGCTATATTGGTCGGGGTGAAATCCGAATAGTGACAACGGTTAGCTTTTATGACATATCAGTACAATATGAAGAGAGTAAACCGTAAGAACACACTATGATCCCAACCGTAATCGAACAGTCTGGTCGTGGCGAAAGAGCCTTTGACATTTTTTCGCGTCTGCTGCGGGAGCGGATCGTATTTTTGGGGCAACAGGTTGACGACAGTATTTCCAATATCATCGTTGCTCAGTTGCTCTTCCTCGAAGCTGATGATCCTGAAAAAGATATTTTCTTGTACATCAACTCCCCAGGGGGATCTGTGACCGCTGGCATGGCAATCTACGACACTATGCAACATATTCGCCCCGATGTGTCTACCATCTGTGTTGGTTTGGCGGCAAGTATGGGCGCTTTCTTGCTGACAGGTGGCGCAAAGGGCAAACGCTTGTCGTTGCCCCATACTCGCATCATGATTCACCAGCCTTTAGGAGGCGCACAGGGACAAGCAACTGATATCGAGATTCAAGCTAAGGAAATTTTGTATCACAAAAATCGCCTTAATGAATTGATGGCTTTCCACACTGGGCAACCAATTGACCGCATTGCTGAAGATACCGATCGCGATTTCTTCATGGCTCCCGATGAAGCTAAAAATTATGGACTAATTGACGAAGTGGTTTCACAACGTCCCAAATTTGAAGTCGCAGCATAATGTTTTAAATAAGAAGGCTCACTAAGTGAGCCTTCTTATTTTTTAATGGCAAATGGCGGCGCGAAGCGCCGCCATTTGCCTATTGGTTTGGTGTCATAACAAGACTAGCGAAAGCTATAATTCGCGAAAGTGTTAATACACTTTTGTGAATTTGGATAATGTGTGTGTGGAGTTGAAATCATGAAATTGTTTGGTACTGATGGCATTCGTGGTCATGTCGGTGATTTTTTGACGGCAAATTTAGCCCTAGAGGTGGGCATTAGTGCAGGCAAGATTTTAAAAGAACGAGATGGGTTAGCTGAGCATGGTTCAAATGTAATTGCGATCGGGCAGGACTCTCGCACATCGGGCGATATGCTCTCTTCAGCAATTTCGGCGGGATTGACGGCAGCAGGGTGGGACGTGTGGCACATTGGGCTATGTCCTACGCCAGCAGTTGCCTACTTGACAGCGAACTCCCCAGAAATATTTGGCGGTGTCATGATTTCCGCAAGCCATAACCCTCCTGAAGATAATGGAATTAAGTTCTTTGGAGCTTGTGGGACTAAGTTGAGTACTGAGACGCAGCAGGCGATCGAGTCGTTATTAGAATCAAGAATTCATGCTGATTTAGTCAACTCTTCAACGGACTGGGGCAAGTACCACGAAAAAGCTCACCTGATTTCAGACTATCAAGACTCATTACAAAACTCGATCGCCACCGATTTAAGAGGGTTGAAAATTGTCCTCGACCTCGCCCACGGTTCGGCGACTCGCGTATCGCTGGAAGTGTTCCGTAACTTGGGAGCAGAAGTAATCGGCTTGCACCAAGAACCTGATGGCGATCGCATTAATGTTAATTGCGGCTCTACCCATCTAGAACCGCTTCGCCTCGCTGTTAAGGAACACAACGCCGATATGGGCTTTGCCTTTGATGGGGATGCCGATCGCGTCCTTGCTGTGGATAGTAATGGTCGGGTAGTTGATGGCGATTACATCCTGTATCTCTGGGGTCAGGAATTGATGGAAAAGAACCAACTTCCCAACAACGCGATTATCACGACAGTGATGGCAAATTTGGGCTTTGAAAGAGCTTGGCAAAAGCTCGGTGGTAACTTTGTGCGGACACCCGTGGGTGATCAATATGTCCATGCGGAAATGGTGCGATCGGGCGCAATGCTCGGCGGTGAGCAGTCGGGTCATGTGCTATGTCGTCACTATGCAGTTAGTGGGGATGGCTTGCTAGCAGCCCTCCATCTAGCAGCCCTCGCTAAGCAAAAAGCGCCTCTGTCAGAATTAATGGATAGCAGTTTCCATCCCTATCCCCAATTGCTCAAAAACGTGCGAGTCGAAGATCGCGAAGTGCGTCGCAGTTGGCAAACCTGTGATGCTCTGGTTCAAGCGATCGCTCTAGCGGAACAAGATTTAGGCGATCGCGGACGGATTCTGGTCAGAGCGTCAGGGACTGAGCCATTAATGCGAGTAATGGTGGAAGCTGAGACGTTGGATTTGGCGACTCATTGGACTGATAGCTTAACAAAGTTGATTGAAAAGCAATTTTGTTAAGTTCCAACAAAAAGCCTAAAAGCGATACAAAGCATCGCTTTTAGGCTTTTTGTTGGTTTGGTTTTGAGCGCTGCTTATTTCTTGGGTAGATGCAAACAAGATGGATAGGTAGCGCCGTAAAAAATTTGTTGAGTTGCTTCCACAAAGTCGCTGACTGTTGCCGTAGATGGTAACTTTTGGGTATTGCTATGGCGCTCAATTAGAGGAAATGCGGAACTCGCGATCGCTACACCAATGCGATGCCCTTGGGCGAAATTTTGACAAGTAGCCCGCAGCTTAATGCAATATTCATGGACGACATCAGGTTCCACCCATTCAGGCTCAGTCCAAGAATTACGGAACTTTGCCCTCAAAACTCCCATTGATACCAACATTTGCTTACCATCAGGATAAATATCCAAAAGCTTAATTACCCAGTCAGTATCGGTCGCCGTAGTTGCAGCATAGAGGGTAAATTCAGGAATACCCGCGATCGCTAAATCCTGCGCTAGCTCATCACTCTGATATACCAATACATCCCAACGCTGATGCACCGATCGCTGATCGTAAAAACCATAGGCTGTGGTGGGATTGGGATTGCGTGGGTCATAGACATAGATGTCTGGTAAATGATCATCGGTGATGGGGATTTGAGCCTGTAAATTTTGTTGGGGATGGAGATAGAGGTTATGGATAGTTGAATCTTTGGGAAAATCTGGTAAGTCTAGCCAGATATTTTTACCCATCAAAAATATCTGCACGGGAGTGCGATCGCAAATTCCGTTATCTATTCCCTTCAGCCAAAAATCAAACCAATCTAACTGCAATTGATCAATGTGCGAGACCGCATTAGCTCCAAAGTCAACCTCGCCAACTTTAGGCAACCAAGGCAGATGCTGCCAAGGTGCAACTACTAAATGTTGAGGTTTGGAAGTTGCGAGTTGCGCTTGCTGATAGGTATTGATCGTCGCTTCGATAAACAGATCCGCCCATCCTGCAATATGCAGAGCTGGCAAGTCAAAGTTGTCAAAATAACTGAGGGGATTTAGCGATCCCCAGTACTGATCATCAGCCTTAGTATTCTCAATCCAATCAAAGAAGAATTGACCGAACTGTGCTCCTAACGCTTCGCTTTTAAATAGTTCAATTTCATTTAATGGAGCCTTATTTAACCATTGCGAGATTTGCTTTTGGGCTTCAAAAAGTAGAGTGGATTGAGGTTCTTGCTGCAAATACCAAGCTCGATTTTGAGCCAATTGGAGCGCCCAACCTAAAACAAAATCCCAACAAATTGCCCCACCAAAATAGAACCATCCATGATAGAAGTCGGCAGTTGCCATCGCGGGACAGATGGTTACTAGCCCTTGGGGTTGCTGCACCGCCGCCTGAAATTGAGTAACACCTTGATAAGAAAATCCATACATTCCCACCTTGCCACTACTGCCTTCTAATTCCTTCGCGCACCATTCCACTGTGTCAAAGCCATCATTATATTCATGGCGAAATGGATAGAACTCTCCTTCCGCAGTACCACAGCCGCGCACATCCTGAATGACGACAATATAGCCTTGGCTGGCATACCAACTAGGATGGGCATAGGTACAGCTAGAGGCGATCGCCCGACCATAGGGCAATCGCATCAGTAATACTGGCAGGGGCGCATCCACATTTTTAGGACGATAGATGTCAGCAGTCAAATTGATGCGATCTCGCATTGGTATTTTGACTTGGCGCTGCACATCTACCCGCGAATGGAAAGAAGTTAGTTTCGGTGGCATAGCTTTACGCTGATTCTTGCCAATCTGGAAAAACTTTTCTAATTTCAATTAGAAGATCATCAAGCTCTTCCAAAGCTTGAATGATATCGATGCTGAGGCTACCTAAATTGTCCTTGAGAGACAACTGCACTAATAGTTCACGCTTGCTGGCGATCGCGACAAATCTTGCTTTTAGCGATTCTGGAGTGGACATATTAAAGGTTTTATAGGTTTGATTGGAGAATTAACGGCAATTTTTTTAAAAGCGCGGCGAAGCCGCGCTTTTAAAAAATTTCTAGGTTTTATTAGGCACAAAGTGCTGTAATCAACCCTTTTCATCATACTTTATAGCAATTGCCGATCAAGCGAACCAAGAATAATTTTGCAAGCGTTGCTTCGCAACGCTTGCAAAATTATTCTTGGTTTGGGCTTGATTGCAAAGCACTGAGAACTGCGGAAATATCATTGCTCAAAATTGCATTTACATCCAACCGCAAACCCTCAAACTCTCTGCTACAGATAACTCCTGCATCATCAGGCTCTAACTTACTGTATTTGCCATTTTCTAACACAAACCAATCAATTTGACAGTCTAATGTCCGCCAGACAATATATTCTTTTACGCCATTGAGTTCATATGTCCGTTTTTTGCTGTGCAGGTCATAGGAGACTGTACTGGCGGCAATTTCCGCAATTAGTTCAGGTGCGCCTGAGATATAACCATCCTCATCTATTCTCGCATTGCCACCGACACGGAACAGCACGGCATCAGGTTGAGGTTCATTTTCGTCATCAAGGCGAACTGTTGGCTCAATGCCAACTTTTAAGCCTGCGACCATTGATTGATAGGTAAATAACCAGCCAATGATTTGGCTATGGGGTTCACCATGAGATGTAAAGCGTAGAGGAGATGCCACGTATACGATGCCTTCGATTAGTTCTGCTTTTTTAATATTGGATGCGGTGTACCGTCGTTCAAATTCTTCGCGATTAAGGCGATCGCCATTTTCGAGGATGGTTAGCGATGAGGGAGGCTTAGCAATAACCATAGGTGTCAAAGGTTGTACTTTTAAATATTTTAGCTAGTTACAGCAGTTGCCAACCAAACCAAGAAAAAATTAAGAGCGTTGCGAAGCAACGCTCTTAATTTTTTCTTGGTTTGGGGTACAGCGCAAAGCGCTGCAACCAGCTAAAAAAGTGTTAACTGTTGCGGTGGTGGCGGGAGATCATCCCAAGGCAAAGTTGGTATGGGCATATTTGCCTTTTCCAGCATATTTTGAAAATATTTAAGATTGTGAGGCGATCGCTCCTCCACAGGACAATGCATAAAAAAATAAACCTCTGTGCCGCTTGCCAGCCAATTGCTTAACAAAATTCGCCATTCCTGCCAAAACTTTACGTTGTGGTCGCGTTCAGGATGGCTCACAAAACGGACAATGCTAAAAGGAGCCGTCACGATAGGCTGCAAAGGCAAATTAGGTTTGCGCCGTTCTTGAGCAACTTCTTCTTGCAAGTTAACTTCCCAAAAATCACTGTCATCACCAGATGGCAAATTATAAATTGGGCGCGAGTCTAACAAAACTCGTCCTATCCCAAGACTTTGTAATAGTTTATTTAAGCGATCGCCATGCTCTTCTTGAAACCACTCTTGATGGCGTACTTCTAAGGCAATCTGAAAATCTTGAGATGGCAGATTGGTTAGGAAATTTTCTAAATCAGAGAAATTGGTGGGTGAATAACTGGGTGGCAGTTGCACAAAGGAAACTCCCAAGCGATCGCCAAAGCTTGACATCAAGTCTAAAAACTCTAGGGCTTGGTCAAGGTGCGGTGATAACAATCCGCGATGGGTAAAGTGCTTCGGGAATTTGGGACAGAACCGAAAATTGGCGGGAGTTTCCTTAGCCCAACGCTCAACGGTAAGGCGATCAGGGATCACGTAAAAGGTGGAATTGACTTCCACAGTGATCAGGCGATCGCTATAAAGCCCTAAAAACTCATTGGCGCGACTGCCCTTAGGATAAAAATCACCCACCCAATTTTTGAAAGCCCAAACTGCACAACCCAAATAAAATTGAGAACTCATGTTCTTAAACCCTCTAACTAAGCGAGTGACAGCGCTTTGCGCTGCCACTCGTATCGACTAAAAAGCAAAGGAGCGCAATGCGCTCCTTTGCTTTTTGATTACTTTTATTTAATCTGGCTAAGTAACTGCTTAATTGTTTTGATTAGTTCGGGTGGATGGTAAGGCTTAGTCAAGTAAGCATCAGCCCCTTGCTTCATCCCCCAATATTTATCAAATTCCTGACTTTTGGTTGTACACATAATTACGGGTACATCCTTTGTAGAGGCATTATTTTTGATCCATCGACATAGCTCGTAGCCATTCATTTGGGGCATAACTACATCAGTCACGACTAGATCGGGCGTAAGATCTTTGAGCTTATCTACAGCCTCAGCACCATTAGTTGCTTCGATGACTTCTATGCCATTTTGTTTTAAATGTGCTGAAACCATTTCCAACACCATCGGACTATCGTCCACTACGAGGACTCTTACCATAACTGCCTTCCTGCTTTTCCAGTTTTGCGTCAGCGCTAATCACTATTTATATACAGTTTCCCTAAAGAAACTAATTTAGTTTAGGTGGTTAATCGCCAACACAATCATAAAATCTTCAAAACCCTAATCATAGGATAAGGTAATGGATATAACTCTGTTAACTTTGTCTACCCTACTTAGGACAGCTTCTTTACAGAAATGTTGATCTAAGCCTAATTAATCAATATTTTACATTGATATTAATTGACAGTATATCAGAATGCAACTTGGTTATAGTGCTATGGCAATGGTTACAGTTGAAGGGTTGAGCAAAACTTATGATATTGCCGTCAAAGATGCAGGGCTGGCTGGGACACTCAAGCATTTCTGGCATCGGCAATATCGATCGGTAACAGCCGTTAAAGATATTTCCTTCGCGATCACCTCTGGGGAAATAGTCGGTTTTTTGGGCGCAAATGGTGCTGGCAAAACGACAACCCTCAAAATGCTCACGGGATTAATCTATCCTTCATCGGGACAGATTCAGGTGGCGGGGCATATCCCCTTTCGCCGCGATGCCAACTTTTTGCAAAAGATCACCCTAGTTATGGGGCAGAAGCAACAACTCATTTGGGATTTACCAGCTTTGGACTCCTTGAGAATGAACGCGGCTGTCTATGACATCCCTGATCGCATTTTTAAGTCGCGGCTTGGTGAGTTGACAGAAATGCTGTCTCTGGAAGGCAAACTGACGCAGCCGATGCGAAAGCTCTCCCTAGGAGAACGGATGAAAGCGGAGTTAATGGCGGCTTTGCTGCATCAACCTCAAGTTTTATTTTTAGATGAGCCAACCTTGGGCTTGGATGTGAATGCTCAGGCAAATGTACGCGAGTTTTTGCGAGATTACAACCAACGCTATCAAGCGACAATTTTGATCACCAGTCATTACATGGCGGATATTACGGCGCTATGTAAGCGAGTGTTGTTAATCCATCAGGGGGGATTAATTTATGATGGCAGCCTTGATGGTTTGCAAAATAGCTTTGCTCCTTACCGTGAGGTGCGGGTTGAAGTGGCTCAGCCAATTACCGATCGCGAAGCTTTGCAGAAATATGGTCAAATTCGCAATATCGATGGTCAAGCGGTCAGTTTTTCTGTGCCAAGGGAAGATTTAACTAAGGTGGTTTCACAGATGTTGACGGAATTGGAAGTTATCGATCTATCTATCAATGAACCTGCGATCGAAGAGATAATTGGTCAAGTATTTCGCGATGGTAGTGTTTCCACAAATTAATTTGTGGAATTGCAAAAAGCGACTAACTGTCTTTAGAAGATTTTTCTTATCCTTTTAGAAATAGAGAGCAGAACAAATGACTCAATCAATCACAAAAAAATCCTTGTATGAGTCAGATTTTTTACTCTGGACTCAGGAAACTGTAGCAAAAATAAAGGCTAAAGACTTTGACCATGTGGACTTTGAGAACTTGATAGAGGAGATAGAGTCGTTGGGACGTTCTGAAAAGCAAGAGTTAGAGAATAGATTAGAGACTTTGTTAGCTCATCTACTTAAACGACTCTATGTTGATTTGCCCGATTGTTTTAATGGTTGGGAAAATACAATTAGAGAACAACGCCGCCGCATCACCCTAAGACTCAAAAATACGCCGAGCTTAAAAGCTTGTTGGGATGATTCTTTAAGTGATGCTTGGTTTTTGGCTTTAGGTACGGTCAAAGATGAGTATTCAAAAAAAGGGTATGAGTTCCCTGATAAATGGCAGTTTGGAGACGATATCGAGACGCTGCTAAATGTTGATTTCTGGGAATAAAGCGATCGCCTATCAGGACATTTACAGTGCGATCGCTTTAAAGGATCTGGAATCCTGCTTGGGCAAAATGTTGATCGAAGGTGAGAACTTTTTGAATTTGACGATCTTGCATAACGATAAATGAGACGCAATCTACTAAGCCCCATTCTTTGTCTGGGCGGTTTTTATATAGCTCAAAGGCTCGGTCAAATATTTCAGGTGTGAGGTGGATAACTTCAACATCTTCTGAATCAAGAAATTGTTCGATTATTTCTATTGCTTCATTTTTGTATCTACGCGCTAAAGAATTGGCTATTTCGAGAAGGACTGCATCGGTGATGGCTATGGGGTTGTCGATGTAGCGATTGCTTAAATCTAGGGCTTGTGTGTGATATTGATCGCGTTCGTTGATGAGGGCAATGATGAATGAAGTATCAATGAATATTGTCAAGGTTCCTTTCTCCATTCATGTACTGGTCAATGTTAGAGGCAAAGTCAACGGGTGCTTGGATTTTGATGCGTTTGAGTTTGTTTAAGATGCCTGTTTTCGGTTTGGTTGTGGATTTGGCGTTTGCAAATTGCTTGACGAATTGGTATAGCTCATCAAGGTTATCTTCTTCTATTTTGTTAATTTCGGCGTAGATTAGTTCTTTAAGAGTCATGGTGATTTATGCTATTTTTATGAAAGGGATAGACTTTTAATCAGGTTCCATAATTTACTAAACCTAATGCAATCTTAATTGATTATTGCTTATGGCGATCGCCTATCCACACATCTACAGTGTGATCGCCCCTGTGAAAATCAGCTAAACTGCGATCACTCTGTCATTTAGTTTATGATTAAGACATAGATTCTAATTTATACCCACATAGATACTTATGTTGAATTTACAGGTAGAAGAGCTAAAACCTTTGCTCAAGGAAGCCTTACACGAGTTATTGATACAAGAGCGTAGCTGGATTCTAGAATTGTTTTATGAGGCAATGGAAGAGGTGGCGATGGCAAAGGCGATCGCCGAGGGAAAAGATAGTGAGAATGTGGGAAGAGATGAAATATTTGAATTGTTTGAGCGGTAATTATGCAGGTTGAATTTCGCAAAACTTTTAAGCAGGATTTGAAAAATCTTAAGGATAGTAAAGTTCTCAAACGCATTCAAAAAGTTGTTGAAGAGGTTGAATTAGCAAACGCTTTGTCAGAAATACGCAATATTAAATTACTTCAAGGGCATGAAGATTTTTATAGAATTCGTGTGGGGGATTATCGTGTTGGATTATTTGTAGAAGGGGAAGTTATAGCTTTTGTTCGTGTTTTGCACCGTAAGGAAGTTTATCGTTATTTTCCATAAATTGAGTTTCTATAATTATCAGCGATCGCCTATCAACACATTTACAATGCGATCGCCATCTAAAAAAAGCGATTAAGTCAGCCCATTGGGTTGTTGTTGCTTGGGGAAATAACGGTAAGTTAATGCAACACGATCGCCTTTTATTTGGTATATGCTAAGATTCGCTAGAAATTCATAGAATTTAAGATGACTTTCACCATTCACTCAATCCTCGATCGCGTTCGTCTAGAAGCAACTTCAAATCGTGATTTAGGCGATAAGTTTGAATATTTGGATCGATTTCCCATTACGGTATAAAAAAGGTGATTTTGGGATCAATTTGGACGGGGAAAAGATGTCTACGGCTGACTATTAGTAATAGTTTAGTGCTACACAGACTATAAAATTGTACTGGTATTAAGTGATGGGTGTGTGGTTATGTCTATGTCTCTTGAAAATTTTCAGGCTGAAATTTCTCGTTTGGTGGTTGAAGCTGAGCAAATGCAGCGATCGCCACGAGAGGGCAAACCAGAAGAAGCCACTAAAAGCCGTTTATTAGAGCCTCTGCTAATTGCTATGGGGTATACTCCTGAATGCCGCACGCCTGAAGGAAAAATAAAAAGTTTAATTCGGACGACGACTTGGGTTGATTATTTATTAAAACCTGAAGCTAGTGCTAGACCTGTGCTGATGTTTGAGGCGAAGAGTCTATGGGATAAAGATATTTGGGAAAGCAATAAGCAGCAAGTTTTAGATTATTTGCGCGATTACAGTTTGGATATTGCTAATGAACGACCTATTGTATTGTGGATAATTTTATCAAATTTTCGAGAATGGTATGTATTGCGATTACAGGATAAAAAACCATTTTGGCAGTTTAAGATTGAGGATTTGCAAAACGATCCTGAATTAAGAGAACGTCTTTATAGTTGTTTGGCTAGGGAGAATTTACGGGGTGATCGCTTATCAGCTTACTATACAGAAAATACTAGAGAAGGTCTAGGTGCAAGGTTTTTAGCGGATTTAAAAATTTGGAGAGCGATTCTGGCAAATGGAATTAAAGCTTCGCAACCCGATCTGAGTTTAGATATGATTAGAGAAGCCTCACAGGTAATTCTCAATCGTTTTTTGTTGATTCGCTTATTAGAAGCATTTAGTTCGGAAATGCCATATAACTATTTAGGAAGACTTTATTATAATTGGCAACAAACTTTTTATGATTTACCTTTTATCGAACAATTGCGTAATGGTTTTCGGAATACTTGGGCGGGATATAACACGGAACTTTTTAATGAGTCTTGGGTGGATGAGTTAGATATTGAGAGTGAATATTTAGAGCCACTAATCATCGTTAATGCAGTGCCAAGAGAAGGTATTCTCTATAGTATTACGGCAACTCTGACAGAATATCGCTCGATTTATAACTATGACTTTACGACTTTAACTCAAGATATTTTAGGAACTGCTTATGAGCAGTTTTTGGCGCATCAACTGATTGAAGACGGTGATGGTGTAAAGATTCTCGAAAATCAGCAAACTCGTAAGCGAGAGGGAGTTTTCTATACGCCTGAATATATTGTGCGGCGGATTGTTTATCAAACTTTGCAGCCTTTAGTTGAGCCGAAGATTGATCAGGCGATCGCCTTATTAGAAACCCATAATTTTATCGAAGCTCATGCAGTTGCTAGTTCAGTTTTAGAAATCACAGTTTGCGATCCTGCTTGTGGTTCTGGTTCATTTTTGTTAGGAGCTTTTGACTATTTATTAGATGAGTTAAAGCGTTATAACAAAGCTTGTGAAAATCCTAATTTAACTTCAGGCAATGGCGATATATTTAGTCATGCTTCAGCCGAATCAATCAAAAACTTAGAAGAAAGTATTGTTGTAAAAATGCTGCATGGTGTGGATCTCGATCCACAAGCTGTACTTTTAGCAAAGTTGTCATTATGGACAAGATTACTTCGCGCTCGTCCTAATGTTTATGGCAAGCGAAAAACACTTAATTCAAGATTGCCAGCTTTAACTTTAAATATTCGAGTTGGCAATAGTTTGATTCATTCTCCTGCAAATTTAGAGCCTGTATCGAAGCAGTTAGCAAGGGCTGCTGATCTAGCGATCGCGGCTAGAAATGTAACTTTGACAGAACGCGATCGCGCCAAATCAGTAACAAATTTAGAGGGTTGTATTGCAGAAATTAATCAACAAGTTAATCCAGTATTAACGGCTTTTTTTGCTAGTGATGAGAGTTTGCAGGAAGCGATTGAATTAATTAAAAATCGAGATTCTAGTGAGAAGGAAGTTAGCGCAATTCGTTTATATCTTACATCAGAATCAGGAGGAATCGGAACAAGGGGCTTAGGATTCTTGCCTGACTGGACAAATAATGAATTTGAACGATTGAAAGCAGAGTTAATGTCAATTCCTATGGCTTTAGAAAATGTGATTATTAAGCGTCCCTTTAACTGGCAAGTGGAGTTTCCCCATATTTTCGATCCACGCTTACCAGCAAATCAAAGCGGATTTGCGGCGATTATTGGTAATCCGCCCTATTTCAGTGTTGATGCTACGTTTGGTAGAGGTGCATCAGAATTGTTATGGTTGAAGACAATTTATGCAGATATTTATACCGATAAAACTGATATTTTATTCTACTTTTTACGTTGGAGTTATGAACTGCTCAAGCAATCTGGAACTTTGAGTTTTATTATTTCACGCGCTTTTATTCAGGGTGATAAGTCAAAAAATTTACGCGAATTTCTCAGTCAAAATACAAAAATCACCTATCTTCTCGATTTTTTGGGACATAAAGTTTTTAATGCTGGAATTGCTACTTGCATTATTCAGTATCAAAAAGAAATTCCTGCTGCTGAAAGTAATTTTATAACTGATTACGTTCTCGATTTTGACAAAGCTAAAGCTGCAATTCCTAAAAAATTAGAACTATCTACTCATAATGGTTTTGCTAAGGTTGAAGTCAATCAAGAAAATTTAAAATCCAATAGATGGGAAATTTCTCCCTATAGTCATATTTTCAGTGAAATTGATAATAAAGGTCAAAAACTAGAGCTTTCTAATTATGGAAAGTTTATGAAAGGTATAGACACAGGACTTGATGAAGTCTTTGAAGGTGATTTTACTCGTAAATTTCCTCAAGAATTTTTGCGTCCCAGAGTTTCAATTTCATCTATTCATGGATTCGGACATAAACCTTCAGAGACTCAAATCATTTATTACAATCGTGATGTTAAATGGGAAAACATTCCCAAAGTGTTACAAAATTATCTAAAATCTCATCGTAAATCATTAGAAGCAAGACAAGTTTTTAAATCTGGTGGTTATGAATGGTTCCATTTACATCGATCAAGAGTTGGACTATTTGAGCCTAAAATATTTTTTCCACGCCGTGCTAATGCTAATAAATTTGCTGTTGATGAAGATGGATTATTAGGATTTAAAAGTGATGTCGCTGGCTTTGTAAAATCCAAAAATACTACTGTAGATACCCTTTATTATATTTGTGCGTTGCTCAATTCTAAAGTTCTAGAATTTCGTTACAGAGCTTTGGGCGGCATTGGCAAACTGACAGGTAAAGGAATGTTTGAATATTTCGAGAATCAAGTCGGTGATTTACCAATTCCTGTATTTGAGAATCCAGAAAATAATCCAGACTTTCAAGAATTAGCCCAACTTGGCAAAGAAGCCCATCAAATTTGGCGCGATCGCTACTCGATCGTTACCACCTACCAAGCCAAATCTTCAGCCATACCTTATACCGAAGTTTCAGCAACCCATTACCACAGCATCACAGGCGACTTCGGCGCAGATGTTGAATACTCCAGTCCTAACCCCAATCGTGAAGGACATTTACTCTCACTAAAAATAGAACCAACCATCGATGGTTATCGCCTCTTGGGAGAAATTACTGAAGATGAAGACTGGCGCGAAGGCGATCGCGAATGGGTAGAACTTGTGAATGTAAAAATCCGCAATAATTTTTTACGCCGTTATCTGCTCTCCCGTTTAATTTATCTCATCGAATTCGATCCAGATTTTCGCCGTAAGAAAAAGTTAACTCGTGATATCAACAATCTAGTCACATCTGCTTTTGACTCATTGAAGATGTATTACTTTGACCGTGATCGGATTAGCAACTTGCGCGTGTTAGAAGTAATCGAGCAACGAGTTCAACAAGAAGCAGGGCGATCGGACTTAGAGAACATTTTGTTGCGACAAGCCGAGATTCAGTTACAAATTGATCAAATTGCTTATAGATTGTATGGAGTAACGGAATATCAAGAAGTGATCGAGCAAGCCCTAAAAGTTGTTCTCTAAAACCAATAACCCTAGAGATTGATCGGGCGATCGCGCTACATCCTCGACCGCATTAAGTGCGATCGTGCGAGTCAGTTAAAATCGTCAACAGCAAATCTTACAGAATTTCAAATCATCAATAATCCATAGGTTTTCCATACTGAAAGCCTCTTATTAAATATTCTGATTTTTACATCACTAGGCACAAATGCGATCACAGTTTTATCTTGCCAAAGCACAATATTTGCATAGCTATAGCGGAGAACAGAGTAAATCGTAGAACTTTAACTAGATATCAATCAATGTATTTCATGACTTCTTCTTTGGTTACTGGCTGATCTGTGTCGCTGGGGATGTCAACAACCACTAAGTAACCTTCGATTTTGCCACGCCCGACTTTTTGCAAGGCATCCAAAATTTTGGGCATATCAGACTTGAGTAAACTACCGCGATCGTCGTAAATTTCTAGCGCCGAGAGGCAACCCAAGGTCGCGTTCCAATCAAAATTTTGGGTACTGACGACCGCAGGCTTATTACTAAAGAAATCGATCGCTGCGCCACTGCCATGAATCCGAAATAGCGATCGCCCCATACTCCCCGCCCAATAGGTTTGCTGAATTGGCGCATAGTTTCGCCAAGAAACTGGTAACAGTGATTGATAAGCCTGTAAATCACCTGTAAATTTGCCCTTTTGCTTGGGTAGAAAAGCAGTTACGCCACTTTCAAAGGGAACGAATAAATTTACGAGAGAGAATTGACCATAGGCATGGAAGTATTCATCATCAGGCTGACGGGAAACTCCTTCCATTCGATAAATTCCCTGCGGAGTACGTCCATTTGTGAAATTCCAATCGAGGTTGTGAATTGATTGTAATAGTAGCGGCGCTGACCAGAGTTGTCTGTTCTGTTGGACAAATTTACCATTGCGATCTTTGAGAACGGTCAGACATAAAACATCTCGATTGGGACGACAGAACACATACATATGTGCCTGCTGCGGTGCAATTTTCCAAGCTAGGAGATCTTTTAGATTAGGCAGATCTGAGCGTTGGGAAACAGAGCTATTCCCATTATTAATATTTTGTAGCGTAGTTTTTAGATGGAGATCTTGCGCCCACTTGGGAAATCTCTGTTTGACCTTCTGCGTAAGCTTATTAATCTGTGCAGATTGAAGACGATCGCCTTGTCCATTGTTCGGATTTATCTCTGGATAAATGGGCGCTTTGGATAGAGCCGAAAAGGCGATCGCTACCCACATCGGGTCAGTACTATCGTTAATGGTGCGTAAAAACTGTTGCTTTAGTTGGCTATAAACTGCTGGCTTGAGGGTGTAAAGTTGATGCCCAACTTGGAAGGCTGTGTCGATAATTGCTTTTTGCGGGTCGCTCAGATTATTGGCGGTGGCTAACTGCATCACATTTTCTAAGGCTTGCAATGCATAGTCTTTTTCAGGAGCTAAAACCCCGATCGCCCATAGGGACTCTTGCCAATGGGTGAGATGGCGATCGCTAATCGGATATTGCTGAAGATCAAATCGACTTGGTGCAGCTTTTTGTTGTTGATCTAGAATCTGATCTTTCCTTGCATTGTCAGTTGCCTTTTGTTGGTAGGCTCGAATCGGTGGTGCTTGGGCAATAACTGGCTGAGGTGGATTTGCCGTAAGCAGTAAGGCGATCGCTGATAAAGCACTAGAAACAAAATAATGCATAGGTATCAAGAGATAGGGGCAATGCTAATCACTGATTTTATCTTATAAAAAATAAGAGTGGCTGCGCAAAGCGCCGTCACTCTTATTTTTTCTGATGGAGCTAAGCGGATTCGAACCGCTGACCCTCTCAATGCCATTGAGATGCGCTACCAACTGCGCTATAGCCCCTTTACTGATTTATCAGCTTATCTATAATCTCGCAGATTGTTTTTAATGTCAAATTCAATTTTTCCTTACCATTAAAAATGTTCCACGCCAAAGGCGTGGAACATTTTTAATGGTAAGGAAAATGTAAAGTCTTGCCAGAGCTAGCGTCAAAGGCATAGAGCTTATTAAGATCAAGCTTCCAAAAACTGCGATCGCCAATTTGCCAATGCTGTTCTAGCCCCACATCAGCAGAAACTCTGGCTCTAATTTCCATGTCATTGCCGCCATTATTTACCTTAAGTAACACAATCGTCTCCGAACCAAGGGCTTCGACTAGCTCCACAGTGCCCTCGATATCGGCATAGTCAGCATTTGACGGTTGTAAATCTTCTGGACGAAAACCTAATATAAAATCGCGATCAGCTTTGGGAAGGGATATTTGATCGAGAGATATGGCTTTCAATATTCCCTCTCCACTTAAATTTCCATCTTGATCTATGGAGACAGGCAAAAAGTTCATTGGTGGAGAACCCATAAATCCTGCCACAAATTGATTTGCTGGCTTCCGATAAATATTTAAAGGTGTGTCTACTTGCTGAATGTCACCCTTGTTCAGTACCACAATGCGATCGCCCATGGTCATTGCTTCGACTTGATCGTGGGTCACATAAATCGTGGTCACTTGCAACCGCTTTTGTAACTGCACAATTTGAGAACGGGTGTCGCTGCGTAGCTGAGCATCCAGATTTGAGAGCGGCTCATCCATCAAAAAAACTTGCGGGTTACGGGCGATCGCTCGACCAAGGGCAACTCGTTGTTTTTGACCACCTGAGAGATCCTTTGGCTTGCGTGATAGTAAATGGGAAATCTGCAAGGACTCGGCAACCTGCTGCACCCGACTGTCAATCTCGGCGCGGCGCTTTTGATTTGCCGCCGCGAACCAAGCGAGTTTTGTGAATAGGGATAACTTTTGCGATCGCTGTCTCCGCAGACCAAAGGCAATGTTGTCATACACCGTCATATGGGGATAGAGCGCATAGCTTTGAAAGACCATCGCAATGTCACGCACTTTTGGCGGTAAATGATTGATCTGGCGATCGCCCAAATAGATGGAGCCATCACTAACTTCTTCTAGTCCCGCGATTAGTCTTAATAGAGTGCTTTTACCACAACCTGAGGGGCCTACTAAAACCATAAATTCGCGATCGTTAACCTCTAAGTCAATATCTTGAAGTACGACATTCTGACCAAATTTTTTAGTAACGTTACGCAAGCGCACAGGAGCCATCGCCAAGTATCCCAACCAATTAACTGCTCTAAAGTATAGCCGTAGCCACTCGTCTTCTGGAGTAGTGCGGAGAGTTTTTTGAAAGTGCTACCCCGCCGCGCTTTCAAAAAATTTCTGGGTTTTAAGTTTGCTAAAATTTAAGCATATTAAATTTTTCACCATGCCATGACTGCCAATATGACCACCAATAAAACCACTCAGGATCTTCCGTTGTTGGGGCGATCGCTTGCTGAACTGAGCGAGTGGGTGGAGTCGCAGGGGCAGCCCCGCTATCGAGGTAAGCAACTTCATGAATGGCTCTACGAAAAAAGCGCTCGAAGTATTGGTGATATTACGGTTTTTCCGAAGTCATGGCGCGAACAGTTTGCCCTAAATCCTAGTGCGGAGGTGGGGCGATCGCAGATTTATCTACACAAACAGACCCGTGATGGCACGGAGAAATTTCTCCTAAAACTTGCCGATGGTGAAATTGTGGAAACTGTGGGTATTCCCACCAGCAAGCGTCTGACCGTTTGCGTTTCCACTCAGGTGGGTTGCCCGATGGCTTGTGACTTTTGTGCGACTGGCAAGGGTGGTTTTCGGCGCAACTTAGCAAAACATGAAATTATCGATCAAGTGCTGACAGTGCAAGAAGTCATGCAGCAGCGCGTTAGCCACATCGTATTTATGGGCATGGGTGAGCCATTGCTCAATTACGATAATCTCGTTGGTGCGATCGCGGTAATTAACAAAGACATCGGCATCGGTCAGCGCAATATCACCGTCTCGACAGTCGGCATTCCCAACCAAATCCCCAGATTTGCTGAAGAACATTTGCAAGTCACCCTTGCGGTGAGCCTCCATGCTCCGACTCAAGAAGTCCGCGCTCAAGTAATTCCCTCTGCCGATCGCTATCCCTTAGCGGCGCTGATGAATGACTGCCGCGAGTATGTGGATATTACAGGGCGCAGAATTAGTTTTGAATACACATTGCTGGCTGGCGTGAATGACTCGCCAGAGCAAGCGGAAGAGCTGGCGAACCTAATCCGTGGTTTCCAAAGTCACGTTAATCTCATTCCCTATAACCCTGTCGATGACGCTGACTACAAACGCCCTAGCGAGAGAGCGATCCAAACCTTTGTGCGAATTTTAGAAGATTACAAAATTGCGGTGAGTGTGCGACGTACTAGAGGTCTAGAGGCTGATGCAGCTTGTGGACAGTTGCGCGGTCAACATGCTAGATAACGATTGGCGGCGCTTCGCGCCGCCAATCGTATGTTTTTAGAGTTTTAAGTCAGCGCCAAGCGCTGTATGGGAAAGAAATGAATCAAGTAACTGAACCAATATCTCTGCCTGATAATTTAGAGGACGCGATCGAGCAGGCGATCGCCTCGGTACATTTGGCGATCGCCAATGGCTCCAGTCGCGTCATCGCCGATCTCAGGTTTCCAGAATTAAAAATCAGCCCCATCTCCTATGAATTTGCTGTCAGTTTTAACCAGAAATACGGCAAAGCTTGGCAAGCTATCTTTGCGGATGCAGGTGCGGCGGCGCTAGCAAAGCGGGAATGGGCGGATCTCGACATATCAGTGCGTGGTGTAAATGAAGGTCGCCGCGCTGTGCGCGAAGAAGATCAAGCCTTTTTAGTGATTGAGCCAACATCGATTGAGGTGGAGCAGGTCGAAAAGTTAGTGCAACTAGCAGGCGATCGCCCCTTCGTGATGCTCAATCCCCGACTAGAAAATAGTGAAGTTGGTTTAGGACTAGCAGCGCGGCAGATGCGCGATCGCTTTTTAAGTACTTTTGAGACTGCATACTACATCAAGCCTCTAGAGCTAGGAGCGTTGTGGCGTTGCTATCCGCAGTCATGGGAGATCTGGCAGCAGACCGAATCCGATGGAATGCAGCAATTAGCCGAAGTCCCACAGCGCCCATCTACTGAGGATATTGAGCGGCTATTTCGCCAAAAGACAGGACAAAAATCAGGCTCATTTTTGGAAAGCTTGCAACAGTTTTTTAATGCTCTATCGAGATAGTGGCTATTCCCAAAAGTGTAGCGATTCATGAAAATAATAGGGCTTCGACACTTCGACAAGCTCAGTGCATCGCTTCGCTCAGCCAACTGTATACGCTGGCTGAGCGAAGTCGAAGCCTCTTTCAAATCAAAGGTGCGCTCTATGCTGAAGCAGCGATCGCTAACTATTGGCTGTTTAACTTAATTGATAATCGATTGGAAGTATACAGCGAACCTTATACAGATGCTCAAGGAAAAGGTAACTACGCTCATAGAAGATATGTATTGGATAGTCAGTCTGTTAGCTTGAACATATTTCCCAATGAAGATTTAAGCTTGGAGCTAAATAAAGTTTTACCCAAAACTTTTCAAGAATGATCGTGGAGCGAAGTGTTGCCGTAATTCTTGGGTTTTAAGTCAGCACAAAGCGCTGTAGACTATTTCAGCAACATGAATAATCATTACTAATTAAAAATGTTGAAGTTTGTCCGTAAGTTAACTAGCCTCGCCATTTACACAGGATTGTGTCTGGGAACAGTTGGCAGCATAGCCCCTGTATTCGCTGAAGATAGCAGTCTGGGGATCATCATGCGGCGTGGGCATTTGCGGGTCGGCATTGATGCGGCGATCGGGGGGCCCTATATGTTTTGGGATGCCAAAACCCAGTATTACAATGGATTTGAGCTTGAGATTATTCGGGAAATTGCCTCAAGATTAAATATTGAGCCTCGTCCTATTAACGTGCCTTGGTCAGCCCAGCCCGAAAGTTTAGCTTCACGACAGGTCGATATTTTGATCAGCGCTAGAGAAGAAGGGGGGCTGGACAGTGGTAACACCAAGGGAAAATTTATCGAAACCACATCCTATTACCGTAATTCTCAACGGCTGTTAGTGAGGGCTGATGCTGGAACAAAAATCCGCTCTTTACGAGACTTGATCGGCAGACGGGTAGGAGTTGTTGCTAACAGTGGTGGAGCCGCGATCGCTGAAACCTATAATAAAAATAGAGGCAATGCCATTCGTTTATTCTCATCGCGAGATCTTGATCGGATGGTAATTCAACTGCGCGATCGCCAACTTGATGCGCTAATTTTGGATGAGCCTGTGGCAGTGTGGCAAGTCCGTAATAATCCTAACTTTAGCGTTGTTGGTGAACCGCTAATTCCGATCCGTCTCGTGGCGGTTATAAATAAAGAAGATGTTTCACTCAAGAAAGCTGTGGATAAAGCTTTAACAGAGATGCGACAAGAGGGTAAACTCGAACAAATACTAAAAAGGTGGAACCTGTGGGAAGGTCAGAAAACTTTAAAATCAACAAAGGACTTGCCAGCTATGGTCTTAGCGATCATTACGCAATCCTCGGTCTACCGATGACCACTGACGCGGCACAAATTCGCAAGAAATTTCTTAAATTAGCCAAGGTATTGCACCCTGACGTGTTTGGAAGATCTGACGAAGAAAAGGAAATTGCTACCAAATACTTTTCTAAAATGGTCAGTCCTGCTTATCAAGTTCTCAATAGCGATCGCGATCGCGGTGAGTACCTAGCGACTTTGAGAATGTTTGCTCAGACCAAGAAGCAAAGGCAGGAAACGCCAACTCTGACAACAGAGCTTTCGCAGAAGCTCTATCGTATTCCCCATGAAATTACTTATAAGCAATATGTAGAGCAGGTTTCACCTAAGCAATATGAAACCCTAGACTCGATTTTGGAATACACCGAATTACTGAGCGAACTAAACCTCGTCTACTTGCTCACCCAAAACAGTTTGAGCTTAACCACAAGTAGCAGTGCTGCCGCAGCTAATCCATCCCAGAGTTCGACTCAACCCACTGAACCTGTCAAGCCCGCTCAATCGCCAGCATTGCGAAACCTCAACATGGCTGAGCTATTTATCAGTAAAAAGCAATGGAGTGATGCGCTCAAAGAACTGATTACTGCGGAAAAGCTCGATCCTAATAATGCCAAAGTCTATGCTCTTAAAGGATTGGCACAAATGAATCAAAATGCTGCTGCGATCGCCAAAGCCAGTTTCCAAAAAGCGCTTAAACTTGATCCCAAAGAACCCACAGCCTTGAAATATCTTAGCCAAGTCAGCGCTCCAGCCAAGCCCCCTGAAAAGCCTCCAGAAAAAAAAGGCGGACTTTTTGGCTGGGGTAAGAAGTAATTAGATGCCGCGCTCTGTGCGGCATTTGTGGCATTTAATTGGTGGGAATTAGTCTTGTTATTTTAAGTTGAGGCAGGTGCATTGGATTTCCGAAAACTAAAATACTATCGACATAACTCTTTGATTTTAGTCGCTAGTAGTGATCAACAGCTTTTATCGACAATCTCAGAAGTGGCTGCTGCGGAAAAATACAACTGCACCATTGCTCATGATGGTGAATGCGCTTGGCAGTTGATTCTCCAAATGAAGCCTGCAATCATTCTGGCGGACTGGACTATGCCCGATGTATCAGGGCTAGCCCTATGTCATCGCACTAAGTCGAATTTAGAACGTCCTGATTTAGTAGCGATTTACTTTATTTTGATTGTGGAAGCCTTTAACTATAGGCAACGCCAAATTGGTTTTGAAACGGGCGTGGATGAGTTTATCGGTAATCCTATTGATCCGTCAGAATTAAGGACAAGATTGCGGGCTGGGTTGCGGGCAAGTGCATTGATGCAGTCTTTAACATGGACGAACCAAAGATTACTCGCCCAAAATGATCTCTTAGAGGCTCTAGCCCTATCTGATCCCTTGACGAAGGTATTAAGTAAGGAAGCCTTTGCCAAAGTGATCCCCAAAATGACCAACCAATTTAGGGGTTATGGAAGTTATAAAAGCTATAGCTGTTTAAGTATTTTAATTATTAATATTGATCGTTTTCATGAGACTGTTCAAGACTACGGGGAAAGTATTGGCGATGAGGCAATTAAGGCGATCGCAGGTCGTCTTGCCCATAGCTGCATGGCAAATAGCCTGATCTATCGATATGGTTTAAATGAGTTTGTCTGTGTGACCCCGCACCATGACACGTCAGATAGTGAAAGTCTTGCTAACAGTTTATTGGCGAGTATTCGTAGCCATCCGATCGCAGTTTCTTCAGGGTTGCTCTTCCCTTTGACGATTAGTATCGGTGCTGTAGTGATTTCTCTAGAATCCCATGATCTAGATAATTTAGATTCAGATAGTAGCTTTAGCAAGTTAGTATCCTTTGCCGAAAAATCCCTTGAGCGATCGCAAAAAGCTGGCGGCGATCGCGCCTTTATCGAAAGACTTTAAGTATAGCTATTTCAGATAAGAGTTAGGGCTTCGACGCTTCGACAAGCTCAGTGCATCGCTTCGCTCAGCCAACGTATACTGCTGGCTGAGCGAAGCGATGCACTGAGCTTGTCGAGGCGTCGAAGCCTCTTCCAAATATTTAAAATTGCTATATAAGCCCTGTAATCCCATCAAACAATAAATTAGAAATCAAAATGTCCCAAAGTAAAGCTGACCCAAGTACCAGTAACAGCTATGAACCACAGATTTTGCAAAGAGCTGAAATAGCTTTACGTTGTGCGCCTTTCACGGTGAAACTCTTTGCGGATATGGCTCTCCAAGGTGTAAATCTGCGGGCGATCGCAGGAAATGAAGGAGTCAAAAATCAATATCTAACTAGCTTTAATAATTTAATTGCCACAGAAAATTCTTTGTTATGGTTGATTCAAGTCGGTATCTTGCGCCGAGAAGTTGATGGACAAGGCATTACTGATAGCTTTAGGCTTACGCCCATGGGACATTTGCTTTTAGAAAAATGGCGATCGCAGAGTAATTTCCCGACGGCAAGCATAAGCGATCGCCTCCAAAATCTCTGGGCGCAGATTCAAATATCTCGATTCCTATAAAAAATTAAGGCGGCGCTTTGCACCGCCTTAATTTTTGCAAGTGTAAAGTGACTCTAAAACAAGTCATGCAAAATTTTGAAAGCGCTGCAAAGCAGCGCTTTCAAAATTTTGTATCAACACAAGTGACGCTGCTACTTGTCTTCATGGCATGGAACCAAAAACTGCTAAATGCGTCCCTAGCTTTACAGACTCTGATACTTACATCGGCTCTAGCACTTTACGCATCACATTAGGCTGAGAAAAATCACGATGAATATTTTTAATAAAAATATGCATGATCAATTAAGCAAAAGTTTTCTAAAGGCTTCTTTATATCTTCTTGCCACAACTTGCACGACAGTTCCGCTGTTTGCAAATTTAGAGGCGATCGCTTCTTCCAAAAACTTATCCTCCGCGCCCAAAGTTGCCCAACTATCCCAAGACTGGCAAACGGGAGTCAGACTTTTACGACTGCTCGATAATTCGGGAAACTTATCAAGTATTGGGATTTTGCTGGATATTGCCAATAAGCCATCAACGACTTACGCCAACGCAGTTTATCAACTTTATGTACGTCGTTCTGGAGAATGGCGCGAGGTTTACACCAACTCGGGCGCAAGGCTGCTAACCAAAAATGCAGGGCGTTACATTGCTCCTGTAGAGGTAATTTCGCTAAATTCACTGAGCGAAAGAATTTCCTTAGACGATATTTACAATGGCGATCTCAAGGCGATTACCAGTGTGCGTTATGACTTGCCTAATGGGGTAAAAGATGCAAGATTTCAGGTTGAAGAAGTCAGAAACTTTTCTTCAATTGTTTCCATTAGAACATCTGAAATAAGCTCTGGGCGCATTAGTTCTATTTACACCAGTAACTCTTCCAACAATTCCTCTAATAATTCCTCCAACAACTCTTCCAATAACTCATCAAACAATTCCTCTAACAACTCATCCAATAATTCTTCTAACAATTCCTCTAATAACTCATCTAACAATTCTTCCAATAATTCCTCTAACAACTCTTCTAATAATTCTTCCAATGACTTTGAATTGTCAGATCGTGATTTAGGAATCTCGAATGGAACGCAAACAGTAAGTTCTCAATCCAATCAAACTGTCGTCATTCAGACATCCAATGTTCAGTCAAACAATAACTCTGTAAGACCGATGAAGCCGATCATTGTCTCCGATAGGGACGATGATGACGACGAAGATGATGACTATGATGATGACGATGACGATAGACGCGGTTCTAGAGGCGATCGCGATGATGACGATAGAAAGCGTAGAAATCGCCGCGCCCCAGATGGAGTAGAACTCTCCAAGGCAAATCCTCATCGCGGTCACTTCAGCCTAGCTGTTTTGCAAAATCAGCCCCGTCTATCTCAGGTAATTGCCCGTATTTCCCTCAAGTCCAAGCGTCCTAGAGGCTTTCTTGCAGAGCGCTTCATTGGTGACTATCGATTTAATATCAATCAACGCGCTACCTTTATCCGAGGTCTCAATCCAGGCGATCGCCTAGTTGTCCGCTTGTTTGATTTACAAAATCGTCCCCTTGGCTATAGTGAAATTCAGCTACTCAAAGACTTCTCCACAATCAGCCTGATTTTGCCAAGCGATCCTTCGGCTTATGGCACATTGCGAACTGTTTCGGGAATTGACTCTAGACGGATTGGTCGGATTGATAACAATGTGAGGGTCTATGACTATTTCACAAGGATTCAATCAGCCACATCAATTAGCCAAACCGTTGTTCAGTTCTTATCTAGCTCCCAAGGTGTTCCCGTAAATCTGTTTAACTTTGCAGGTTTACCCACAGTCCCTAGACAGCCTAGTTTTACCAATGCCTTTACTAAGGGAAATTACTCGCTGATCAACCGTACCCTTAATGTCTTTACGCGAGATATGCCTCCCGTGATGCAAGTTCTCCCTGGCAAACTGACTTCTCTAATTCCCATCAGCAATAGCCAAACCACTATTGAAGTTGTGAGAAGCATTTTGAACTACAAAGATTTGCGCCCAAGTGGTATCCCCACAATTTTCTAAATAAACCCAAAAAACGAGCATTGCGGCATAAAACGCTGTAATGCTCGTTTTTGGGTTTTACTGGCAATTTTAAATATTTAGAAGAGACTTCGACACTTCGACAGGATCAGTGCATCGCTTCGCTCAGCCAACGTGTACTGCTGGCTGAGCGAAGTCGAAGCCATAACTCTTATTTGAAACAGCTATACTGTCAAATCACAACCCCAGAAGATGAGTGATAGCGCTCTGCCACTCATCTTCTCTTAAGAAAGCCTTACGTTGCTATAACGCCACTATACTTTTTGAAAATAGGTATTAAGCTATACTTAAGCATCCAAAAGCATAAGTTTGGGTCGCCCACTATGCGGCAACCTCAGCTTACAGGACTAGCTATTCATCAGCATATGCAGGCTTATGTTTAACGCAACTGAACTCTTAATCAGTACCTTTGTCGATCAGCTTAAGACGGGCTATCACCGAACCTACGGTGGCTACCTTCATGACTACGAAGATATTATTGGCTGGGCTGGCAATATGGCTCTCGAAAATATTGCTAACAGTGATGCCCTCTACCACAACGTTGAACATACAATTTTGGTAACTCTGGTCGGACAGGAAATCTTGCGTGGCAAGCATATCCGAGAAGGTGGTGTTTCTCCTGAGGACTGGTTACATTTCATTATTTCCCTTGTTTGCCATGATATTGGTTATGTCAAAGGGGTCTGCCTCCAAGATCGTAACGGTAAATACGCCACAGGAATTGGCGATAAGATGGTCGAGCTACCGCCTGGGGCTTCTGATGCAGGACTGACCCCTTACCATGTCGATCGCGCTAAGCTTTTTGTCAACCAACGGTTTGCCAATCACAGCTTGATTAAAGCCGAAAAAATCTGTCGCAATATTGAACTAACTCGATTTCCTGTTCCCAAAACTGGCGATCATCAAGATACGACTAATTTTGCAGGGCTAGTGCGATCGGCAGATCTGATCGGGCAGCTCAGCGATCCAAGATATCTTAAAAAAATTGGCGCATTATTTTACGAGTTTGAAGAAACTGGCGTAAATGCTGCTCTCGGATATGCCCACCCTGGAGATCTGCGCCGTAACTATCCCAAGTTTTACTGGACAAGCGTTTATCCTTTTGTGAAGGATGCTTTGTACTATCTATCGCTAACGCAACAAGGACAAGAAATCGTGGCTCACTTGTATTCCAATGTGTTTGTTGTGGAGCATGAAAAGCTAGAACTTGCAGCATTATAAAAACCAAAAAGGTTGTTCTGCCCGCGCAGCGGGCAGAACAACCTTTTTGGTTTACAAGATTATAGTCGCACTTCCCCAAAACCAAAAGCATTAAAAGCGTTGCTTTGCAACGCTTTTAATGCTTATCTATGCTTGGCTATTGGGACGAATTAATACAATTGGAGTTTGCTCCGCCGCATTACCTGCGGGATTCATTAGCAAAGCTTGATTGAGTAGATTTTCGGACACTCCCGAAGTAGCCGCTAAAACCTTCACTCGCCGCAGGTCATTGACATCAACGATCGCTGCTTCTAGTCCTGTAGCAGTTTTAATTTCATCCACTACCGATTGGGGATTTTTGGGTCCTAAGACAATAAATTGATCGTAGGGTGGCAGCGTGCCAGTTACATCATCAATCAGCCGAGCCTGATCCCCTGCCAACATATAAAACACTCCAGGAATTCTCAAGAAAGCCTTGGCAAGTGCGCCAATCACAAAGGCAAAACCTACGCGCCATGCTCCTGACTCATTGATTAATGACTGTAAACCGCAAGCTGTGGCTAAGCTAGAAGCACTTTTGAAGTAGTAGCAAAGTCTCTTGGCGAGCCACTTGGGATGGATATCACTGGGATGATAAAAGTTGCCTTGCATAATCGCGATCGGGGTTTCAGCGATCGTGACAATATCTCCTAGTTGGGCATGACTCATCACATAGCGCTGCATCACATCAATTGGATTATCACCTGCGGATAAAATATGCGTGCGAATTGGTAAAACATCCGCGTCAGGAGTCGGTCGCCACCTTTCTCTCTGTTCCGCATCGGGAAATTGGAGGGGAATAATACAATGCTTCGTTTTTTGCTCTCGTCCTGCTGGCCCATATATCGTGTAGTGAACTCTTACCCACGCACTTTTCAACTCTTCGAGATTTTTACCCTTGATGTCAATCCTGAGATTGGCGACTACACTACGACTGGGGGTGACTATATAGGACTCCCAATAGTTGTCATTGCGGCTAGGGATATCAGCGTGGTGCGATCGCAGTTGCACTCGGCTATCGATGCCATCAAGGCTATTACTAGAGAGCAATGACAGGACAGGATTAACTTCCACCAAAAAAACATCAAGGTTGCGAGTCTTGTTAGTGGCGGTTAGTAGTAGCTCTAATTGATAATGCTCTGGCTCGTAGTTAATAAATTGCCAGTTGCTGCTGTCAAACTCAAGCAAGTTGCCTTGTCTAGTGGAATACTGCCATTCAAACAATAGCCATAGTAAAAAAATCAAGCCGCCAAGAATAGCGATCGCAAAGCCTAAGCCCATCAAAATATTCATAGTTTTCTAATCTCTGCGAATAGAATGCTTCAAGGTTTTGCAAAACTCGCCGATCGCGTGTAAGCCGCCATCTGGTTCCGCCAACTTCTTGACCATTGCGCTACCGACGATCGCCCCGTCCGCATTCCAGTCAATTACCTGTTTAGCGTGCTCAGGCTGCGAGATCCCAAATCCCACCGCGATCGGCTTATCTGTAACGATCCGCAACTGCTCAATCATCGTCTGCACGCCTTTAGCGACTTGCGTCCTTACGCCCGTTACACCTGTGGCACTGACCACATAGATAAAACCCTGTGATTTTTCTGCGATCGCCGCACATCTCTCAGGGGGACTAGTCGGTGCAATTAGCAAAATTACTTCAATGCCAGCTTGCTTCGCTGGCTCCAGCAATACATGGGACTCTTCAAGGGGCAGATCGGGGACTACTAGCCCTCTTACACCTGCCTCATAGATGTTGTGCAAAAACTTGTCTACCCCAATATTTAAAATAGGATTGTAGTAAGTAAATAAAATAATTGGTGATCGCAGTTCGGGTGCAACGGAACGCACGATGTCTAACACCTTGTCGAGGGTTGTCCCATTCTGTAGCGCTCTAGTTGCCGCTGCTTGAATCACAGGACCATCAGCGAGGGGATCGGAGTAAGGTACACCCAGTTCAATCAGATCCGCACCGTTTTGATCTAAGATTCGCAAAGCTTTGGCTGTCGTCTCTAAGTTAGGATCACCAGCAGTTATAAAAGGGATCAGAGCAGCTTGTCCTCTAGCTCGCAGTTCTTCAAATCGAGCGGAAACGGATATCATGATGTAAAAATTCCAAGAATGTCGTTGGATATTATAGTAACGCTTCATGGTTACTTGAAATAGCAATACCGCAAACCGTAAAAGATTTTTGAACTCAAAGTTATCCTAATTCACGAAAGTGTAACAATACTTTTGTGAATTAAAAATCAAATCTAGTAAAGGTTTTTAAATCAAGAAATAGCTATGCCAGTTCTTGATTTGGGATTGTGCGAATTAATCACGGCTAAAAGCGCCGCCATTACTCAATTGGTCTTTGGAGGTTGCGTCAAGTCCCTAAACATAGTAGAAAGAAACCATGGATTTATTGAAGACTTGCTTAAGGTCAACATATTTTCAGTTAACTATTTAGTAATAAAAAATGGCGTTAACTATGGCGCAAGTCTTTGGAGAATTTACAGAAGATTTTTCGGAAAGAAGTGAATTTCTAGTATTAGGGTTTTCCCCATCTTCTTTGCCAATTCAGTTGCGTTGGAAAACAAATGGGCTTTCAGCTGACTTTTTGGGGGATTACGTCAAAAACTTTTTCCCAGGAGATACCAGTGCCGCTCTTAGCAAGCAAACTGAGATCCGTTCTGCGGTGAGTTTTATCGCTAATGAACTTTTAGAAAATGCGATGAAATATAGCAATAAAAGTTCAGGACAACCAATTAATTTGGAGATTCATCTGTTTAGCGATCGCTTGATATTCCTTAGTAAAAACAGTTTATATGAGGATGCGATCGGTAATTTTCAGGCATTTTTACAAGAACTGACCACCAGTGACATCAGCGAAATGTATGTCAATCAAGTGGAAAAAAGTGCCGCTAACGAAGAGTCAGAGAGTTCAGGGCTGGGCTACCTAACCATGATGATGGACTATGAAGCACTTCTGGGTTGGCAATTTGAACAGATCTCTAGCCCGATCTCTGTGACAATGGTGACAACAATGGTACAGTTACCTCTCTAGAGCAGACTTCAGACTAATTATCCATAAAAAGCTGAAGCGCAAATATCTAGGCAGTAATCCTGATTATAAAGTTGATTTTTTGAAAGCCAGATCTTAAAAAGGCTTTTAAAAAATTGATTTTGAGATTTTCAGCAGCTTCATTGCTAGCTATCTCAAGATTAGTTTTTTGATGAGGGTTGCTGCTAGCGACAAGTCAAATTTTTATTTAGGAGTATCTAAAAGAATGGAAGTTAAGGGAGAGGACTACCGAGTTTGGTACGAACAATCAGAGTCCACTATCTATTGCCAAGGTTCGCTAAGATTAGCAGGAACCGATGAATATGCACCGATTGTGCAAATTTTTGAGCATATGATCGATCAAACACCTAAGATGATCGTCCTAGATCTTTGCCAATTAGAATTTTTAAATAGTTCAGGTATTAATGTCTTATCTAAATTTGTCATTAAAGTTAGGCAAAAAGAAAATATTGGAATTACGGTTAAGGGTGCTGAAGCTATTCCTTGGCAGGGTAAATCATTAAAAAATTTACAGCGGTTGATGCCTAGTCTCAAACTAGAGTGGCAATAACCATAGCGCCTTGGGCTTCGATTAAAAATTAAAAAGCGCTGCTTAGCAGCGCTTTTTAATTTTTATGAATTGGTATTACTGGATTGTGAGAGGCTTCAGCTTCGGTCAGCCATCGAGCTTGTCGAAGTGTCAAAGCCTTACTTATTAATAGTAAAACATAGACGCTGCGGCGCGAAGCGCCGCAGCGTCTATGTTTTGGTAGTAATTACTGAAACTTGATGGATCACTTCACGGCGAATATTTTCTAAAAGAATATTAATCTCTAAGGGAGAAATATGTCCGCTGACGACCTCTTTGCCTGATACCTGTGATAAAAAATTGAAAATTTGTTGTGGCAATAACAGGGTTAATCCATTCTTGAGATGTAGCTCTAACTTACGCAATCCAGTCCCCACAGGATAGCTACTATACTGTCGCAATCCAGTCCCCACAGGATAGCTACTATACTGTCGCAATCCCTCAATAAACTGCCCACCAGCGTCGAAATAACTTAAATTGACATACCTGTAGGCAGGCGGTTGTCCGCTATAGCCTTCTAGTTCTTGCTGTAAAAAATGTGATATTTCTGACAATCCTTCGCTTTGAGTGGCTGCTAATAATTTCTCTAAAGCTTTAGTAAGCGGTAATTGATTGACGACTTCTTCTGGCTCAAGCTTGATTGAAAGGCTAGCGAGAATTTCCTCAAGATTGTCTGTAGCAATGGTATCTGTGACTGGCATATTGATTTTCTCTGGGATTTGGGGAAGCGCTATAAAGCAAAAACGATGAGAGATTTAGGGCGCAAAGCGCCCTAAATCTCTCATCGTTTTTGCTTTTGTCCTAACATAACTGGCTAATGTTATAGAATGATTATCAAAATTACTTTTGCGTAGTGTCAATGATTAGCTCTGAGATTAGTTCTGACCAAGTTATTAAACCAGAAGTAGACATACCTAAACGGGGTATGCCTGTGACGATCATCACAGGCTTTTTGGGCAGTGGTAAGACTACTTTACTAAATCACATTTTACAAAATCAACAAGATCTCAAAGTTGCGGTTTTGGTAAATGAGTTTGGAGATATCAATATTGACAGTCAGTTGCTGGTATCCATTGATGAAAATATGATGGAATTGAGCAATGGCTGTATTTGCTGCACTATCAATGATGGTTTAGTCGATGCGGTTTACAGTGTGCTAGAGAGAGGCGATCGCATTGACTACATGATTGTTGAGACAACAGGAGTTGCCGATCCTTTACCGATCGCCCTAACTTTTTTGGGAACTGAGTTACAGCATCTAACTCGCCTAGATTCGATTTTGACTGTGGTTGATGCAGAGGCTTTTACTAGCGATCACTTTGATAGTGAAGCAGCTTTTGCCCAAATCATGTATGGCGATATCATTATTTTGAATAAAACTGACTTGGTTGCTGAGGAAAAATTGCAAGAACTCGAAACCTATGTCAACAAAGTTAAAACTAAAGCAAGAATTTTGCGATCGCACCTTGGAGTTGTGCCGTTGCCTTTGATCTTGGATATCAATATTGACCAATCAGCGATCGCCTCAACCCAAGGCTCTCACCAAGAGTCCGATTCCCACAAGGAGCATCAGCACTCCGACCATGATCATGGTCATAGTCACGCCCACGAACATAGCCATGACGCTGACTGCGACCATAGCCACGACGATCATCACCACCATCACCATTCTGAACACCTAGAAAACGACGGTTTTATTTCTATTTCATTCAAGAGCGATCGCGCTTTTGACTTGGACAAATTTCAAAATTTCCTAGACAAAAAACTTCCTATTGATGTTTTCCGCGCTAAAGGAATTTTACGGTTTGCCACGATTGATAATCGCTATATTTTTCAGCTTAGCGGCAAGCGCTATGAATTGAAAGTGGATGATCGCGCTAATCCTGTAAACACGCAGCTAGTAATCATCGGGCGCAATTTACACCGTGACGAGCTAATTGCTCAGTTAAATGACTGTCTTGCTTAACTAAAAGAGCGGCTACGCCGCTCTTTTAGTTAGCGCATTTCGATATGACTATGCGTAAGCAGATAGGCGATCGCATAATTTATCCGCCTGAATCACTCCCTCAACGCGATCAACAGGCTCACCATCCTTAAATAAGACCAATGTTGGCAAAGCATATACCTTGTACTGCGAAGCAAGGTCTGGATAGTTATCTGTATTAATCTTCACGATCTGCACCTTGTCCTTCATTGTTTCGCTGACCTTATCTAAGATGCCTGTCATAAGTTGGCAAGGTCCACACCAAGGGGCATAAAAATCTACAAGTACAGGCAACTGTGAACTTTCTAATAATTCGTCAAAACTACCAAACTGTTTTTTTACTGACATAGGGCGATCGCTCCTTATAAAGGCTTAATTCTATAGCAATTTTCATTACAGCGCTTTGCGCCTAACTAAAACCCAGAGACTTTTTTGTGCATCGTCGCTCAACCGTGCTTTTATACCAAATAAAAAAGAAAGCGTTGCTTAGCAACGCTTTCTTTTTTTGGTTTGCTCTAAAGATAAGGATCGATCAAATCGCACAATTTTTCAGCTTGTATTATTCCCTCATGGCGCTCGACAGGCTCTCCATCTTTAAATAAAACTAAAGTCGGTAAGGCATACACCCTATACTCCGAAGCAAACTCAGGATATTCATCTGTGTTTACCTTCCAGATACTTACCTTTTCACTCATCGTCTCGTCAACCATGTCCAAAATCCCTCCCATCAACTGGCAAGGTCCACACCAAGGGGCATAAAAATCTACAAGTACGGGTAATTTTGAACTTGCAAACAATTTTCCCAATACACCATAACTTTCATTTCCTTTGTTATTTTCTTTGTATTCACTTATTGACATAGGACGATCACTCCTCTAAAAAGTAATTTAATTTTATAGCAACTTTGACTTCCGCACTTTGCGCTTGATAAAAAAACTTGCTGGGTTTTAATCAAGCTCAAGGCGCGGTGCATAGAGCCTCAGATGAGTGGTGGCGCATCGCACCACCACTCATCTGAGGCTTTTTTATTTGTTTTTGTCGCAAAGGTTACATCCCTAGGCTAAAATTACTTTTGGCTATTACTCAATCTCCAATGATCTCTAGTAACGATTTTCGACCCGGCGTAACAATTGAACTTGACGGTGAAGTCTGGCGTGTAGTGGAATTTTTACACGTTAAGCCAGGTAAAGGTTCTGCGTTTGTACGCACCACCCTCAAGAGCGCGATGACAGGTAAAAACCTAGAAAGAACCTTCAGGGCTGGGGAAATGGTTCCTCAGGCGGTTCTGGAAAAAAGTTCGATGCAACACACCTATAAAGACGGTGAAGATTATGTCTTTATGGATATGCAAAGTTATGAAGAAGCCAACTTAACCTCTTCTCAAATTGGTAGCCGTGTCAAATACATCAAAGAAGGCATGGAAGTAAACGTCGTCCGCTGGGGCGATCGCGTAATTGACGTAGAGTTGCCTAACACAGTTGTACTGGAAGTCATTGAGACAGATCCAGGACTCAAAGGTGACACAGCAACAGGCGGAAGCAAAGCCGCTAAGGTGGAAACAGGTGCTTCCATTAACGTGCCTTTGTTTGTCAACATTGGCGATCGCATCAAGATTGATACTCGTGAAGACACGTATTTGGGGCGTGAAAATTAGGTGGAATTTAGTTTAGAGCAAGTCCGTGAACTAGTCACGATTCTAAATAAGACGGATATTACCGAACTTACCCTAGAGTCAGGTGATGTCCGTTTGAGCATTCGCAAGAGTGAAAATAGATCTGCGGGTGCGGTAATGTTGCCTGCTGGTGTGGCAGTTCCCCAGACAGCTCCAAACGAAGTGCCGAACCCCAGTCCTGTCGTTCATACGACCACAATTGCTGACTCTTTGCCTACTAAGAAGTTATTTGAAATTACTTCACCGATGGTGGGTACGTTTTATCGCTCACCTGCTCCTGACGAGTCTCCCTTTGTGGAAGTGGGCGATGTTATTAAAAAGGGCGGTACAGTTTGCATCATCGAAGCCATGAAGTTAATGAATGAAATCGAGTGCGAGGCAAGCGGTAAAATTGTGGAAATATTAGTTGATAACACGCAGCCAGTTGAATATGGACAAGTACTGATGCGGGTGGAAGTAGCATAAAAGAAATGGCGACATCTTATGTCGCCATTTCTTTTATGTATCGGTGCACGGCAGAGAGTGAAGATACTTGAAAATTATTACTTCCTTGCCTCAACCATATTTTTTAATAGCCAGTTAAATTTTGCCTCAGCAAGCTCTAGATTGCTAACCATTGTTTGGTTAAATCCGCCTAAACGCGCTTCTAACTCATCCAGCTCGTATCCATATCCAAGTCTGCTCACAGTGCCGCGCAATCGGTCAGATAGGCATAGGCAAATAGCGCGATAAAACCTTGATGAAAAATTTGTATCCTGTTGTAACTTAGCTAAGAGTTGAATTCTCGGTATTGACAAAACTACGCATTCTTCTAGCGATCGCACACTAGCGAGGGGAGGGCGCGTATCAATGAATGACACTTCTCCAACAATTTCGCCAACAGAAATTTTTGCTAATTCTTGCTTATTTTGAGATTCGATTACCACACTAAAAGATCCGCTTACAACAATGTAGAGCGCTTCGCTTACTTGTCCCTCGCGTATCAAAAAGCGGTCTGGTGGGATCGTCTCTTTTTTACCTTTCTGGACAAACCAGTCAAGATCATTATTATTTAGCTCACTAAAGAAAAGTAAGATTTTCTTCACATTTTACCTCGGCAACTATGTCATCAAATTTGACAAAGTATTTTTGCAGCTTTTTTCACAAAAATACGAATGTTAGGGAAAAAATTTAATAAAGACCCAGATTTTAACAGCGCGGCGGAGCCTTGCTATCTAAAACCAAGAAAGTTGTGGCGGCGCTCCGCACAACTTTCTTGGTTTTTCATTACAGAGCGCTTTGCGTTGAAACCCGCAGCCTTGCGTTTAAGCAATCAACATCATTTTCAAGCTACTAGGCTTAGCCAGATCGCCTTCAAATAGAATCTTTCTATTGGCGTGAAGATGGCGGGCGATGTGGTAGAGAGACTCAATTTCATCAAGTTCGTTGACTTGCCGCGCTATTTCCTCTAGGGACAGGGAAACAGTGGATGACTTCAAAACTTCCACAAGTTTATGTTGTAATCCTAAAACCTTAGCACCTGCTTTCTTGCCTGCTTCGACTCCAGGTTGATGGTAGGCATTGATATTCACTAAAGAGGCGTAGAAACTCACAGCTCTCTCGTATAGAGCTATTAATGCACCGACAGTTAGCTCAGACACAAAGGGAATGGTGACGGTAATCGAATCTCTGCCATTCTCGTAGAGGGCGCTGCGAGTACCTTGTAAGAAACCTAGTAGGTAGTCACCTGTAACAACTCCAGCGTCCACTTCAGGGTGAGGATGCACAGAATCCTGTAATACCTCAATGAATGTGACAAAAAAGTTGGGAACACCTTCGCGAAGCTGCTGCACATAGGCGTGCTGATCGGTTGATCCCTTGTTGCCATAGACGGCGATCCCTTGGTAGACGGTGTTGCCATCTAGATCTTTTTCTTTGCCGAGGGATTCCATTACAAGTTGCTGGAGGTAACGACTAAACAGAAGTAAGCGATCTTTATAGGGAAGGACAACCATGTCCTTTTCGCCTTTACCGTTACCTGTAAAGTACCAAGACATAGCTAATAGGGCAGCGGGATTTTGCTGAATATCTTCAAGGCGGGTAGCAGCATCCATCATGCTTGCGCCTTGCAGCATCTCGCGAATATTGATCCCTTGAAGAGCCGCAGGTAGTAAACCGACCGCTGACAGTTCTGAGGTGCGTCCGCCAATCCAGTCGTACATGGGGAATGTATCGAGCCAACCATTGGCGATCGCATATTTATCGAGAGCACTGCCTACTCCTGTAATGGCGATCGCCTGTTTCGCGAAATCTAAGCCAGCTTTTCCAAAGGCATATTCAACTTCCTTCATGCCATTGGCAGCTTCGGGTGTGCCACCAGATTTGGAGATCACTAACACCAAAGTTGTACTTAAGCGATCGCCTAATAAATCTAGTACCAAGTCGATCCCGTCGGGATCGCAGTTGTCAATGAAGCTAATCTTGAGGGGAACATCGGATTTGGCAAAGCATTGAGCCACAAACTGGGGGCCAAGAGCTGAGCCACCGATGCCAATGGAGAGAATGTCGGTAAATTTGGCAGCACTGGGCGGATGAATGATCCCGCTATGGACTTTTTGCGTAAAGTCTTCGATTTTGGTGAGGGTTTCGGTGATGTCTTTTCGCAATTCTGCAGTCGGTGCAAGTTCAGGCGATCGCAACCAGTAATGTCCCACCATGCGCTGCTCGTCAGGATTGGCGATTGCTCCAGCTTCGAGAGCCTTCATGTCTGCGAAAGCCTTGATAAATTTCGGTTGGATCTGTGTCACAAAATCTGGCGTAAACCTGATCCGACTGATATCGACATACATTCCCAACTCTGCGTGATAGTACAGCCAGTTTTGATACCGTTGCCATAGTTCCACAGCCGAACTCATACGAACCTCACTTTAGCTTTTTGTCGATATACGATTATCGTCTATGATGCCAATCCTAGATGATAAGCAGCAATCTTGTTTGAATTTATTCATACAAAGTAATTCATCCAAAGTGTCACCTTATGGCTATTATCGAACAAACGAACTAAGAAAAAATTTGAAAACTTTACAAAGCAAGGTTTTCAAATTTTTTCTTGATCTGGTTTTGAGCGCAAAGTGCTTTATTTCATTTTGAAGATAATTAAAGGCTGGCAAGGTCAGCCTTTGTTAATGTGGGGGAGTTTAACAGAACGTTAAGAAGTGCATCAAAGTCAGCCTAATGACACCACCAAAGTGATATGGTGATCCCATCGCCAAATCAGCTATACCAGTGCAATCAGGTAATCAAAAAGCAAGATTGCACTTGGAAAAAAGTCTTTAACTGATTTGGAAATCAGAAATGAGGTCATAGAGATGAAACTTGTAATTCAAGGCAAAAATATTGAAGTTACGGAAGCAATCCGCGAATATGTTGAACAGAAAATCGACAAAGCGGTAAGCCACTTTCAGTCATTGACCACTAAGGTAGATGTGCATCTGTCAGTAGCTCGCAACCCTCGCATTGCCTCAAGTCAAGCGGCTGAGGTAACAGTCTATGCCAATGGTTCGGTAATTCGCGCTGAGGAAAAGAGCGAAAATTTGTATGCCAGTATTGATTTGGTTGCCGATAAAATTGCCCGTAAGTTGCGGAAGTTTAAGGAGCGCAAGAATGATCATTCAGCCGCTAAAACCAGTGTGGCAGTTCTTGAACAGCCTCCAGTTGCTCTGCCCAACGGCAATCGCGTAGTTGAGTTACCAACTCAAGTGATCCGTAACAAATATTTCGCAATGCCTGCGATGTCAGTGGATGAAGCACTTGAACGTCTGGAATTGATTGATCATGATTTCTATGTTTTTCGTAATGGTGATACAGGGGAAATTAACGTTGTCTATGAACGCAATCATGGCGGATATGGGGTAATTCAACCTCACGATGTCAATAAGCATTAATCAAAACAAAAAAGGAGTCGCTTTGCGACTCCTTTTTTGTTTTGATTAATGCAGAGATATATTCTGTTAAGGTTTTGAGTAGTGCAGAGAAATTTTTGTGCATTTTAGAACAAGTCTAACAGCTAGCAAAAAGTCCCCCTTTACAAGGAGGTTAGGGGGGAGCAAACCCTCAAACGCAGTAAGTAAGTCTTTCCTTCCAAATTGAACATATGACAGAATCCCATAAGATAAACAACTGATGAATGCGAAAAGTTTAGGTTCCCCCTGACCCGCTTTTAAGGGGGATCTTAAGAATCTATAGATCCAAATTGACAACCATCTGCATTACAACAGTCACGAGGCAAAAGATTATGATTTAGAGCGATCGCAGAGATTTAGAAGGTTATGGATTGCAAGTATTAAGGTTTACAAATGAAGAAGTTTTAGCTGGCTTTGAAGGGGTTTGTTTGAGAATTGAAAATTTCACTCCATAGAATATCCAATCACAAAGGGTGCAGCATTTGCGAATCGAGATTTCTGGGATGAGTTTAAAAATTGTCGCTCAAATGCAACGCCCCTACAATTATCTATGCGCTAACATATAATCCATGACCATCACCGTCACCATCCCCGAAGCCAGTCAGCAATTTGCCCAACTCATAGGAAAAGTCCTACAGGGCGAAGAAATCATCATCTGCGAAAACGGCGTAGCCATAGCGACCATCACACCCATCCCAAAAAAACGCCAACCTCGCATAGCAGGACAAGACAAAGGAAAAATCTTCATTGCCCCAGACTTTAACGCTCCCTTGCCAGACGATATCCTTGCTGACTTTCTTGGCTAAAGGTGATGAAAGTATTACTTGATACCCATGCTTTTCTTTGGTGGGTTGCCGACGATCCACAGATATCCACAAATGCCAAAGACATCATTAGCAATCCCGACAACGAAGTTTACTTTAGCGTTGTCAATGCTTGGGAAATTATCATCAAAGTTGGTACAGGTAAACTTTCTCTATCCGAACCGCCAGAAACTTATATTCCCAGCCGCATAGCCTCCAACCAGTTCGAGATCTTACCCGTTCAGATGTCCCACATTCTCAGAATCAATAGTTTACCAAACTTCCACAAAGATCCCTTCGACCGCCTATTGATTGCTCAAAGTCTAGTAGAAGACCTATCAATGATTACAGTAGATAGTGCGATCGGGCAGTACCCCATCAAAACCATTTGGTAAAAAAGAAAAATTCGTAAACCTTGACACCCGCCCCAAATCTCCAAACCGCAGGGACAAATTATCGGTAAAAGCACAGAGGGCGCAGCATTTGCAAATATAGATTTCTGTGATGGTTTAAAAATTGTCGTGCAAATGCAACGCCCCTACAATTATCTATGCGCCGACATAAACCCATGAGCATCATCATCTGCGAAAATGGCGTAGCGATCGCAACCAGCCCAAGAAAGCGCTAACCTCGACGCAGGATAAGACATTTGTAACTAGCTAAGGCGATCGCTTTGTGCAAAGGCGTTTAAATTTGTTACGCTAGAAACTTAGAACTAAGTTTAAATTCAAATTAATCATGACTGTTAAATACGGTGAACAAGCGATCGCAGACGTTATGCTGACCACTTTCCCCAATCCTAGGATTGGGCGTGACTATAGCGTGCAAATTACTCTTCCCGAATATACCTGCAAATGCCCATTTTCGGGCTACCCTGACTTTGCCACCATCTATATTACCTACACTCCCAATCTTGTCTTGGTCGAGCTAAAGGCGATTAAGCTTTACATCAATAGCTATCGCGATCGCTTCATATCCCACGAAGAAGCCGTTAATCAAATCCTTGATGATTTTGTCAAGGCGGGTGATCCATTGCGGGTTAACGTCAAAGGAGACTACAGCCCTCGTGGTAATGTGCATACAGTGGTAGAGGTAAACTACGTCAAACCTCAAGAAACAATCTAGTGCATCATTCGTCACCCTAGTTGCAGTTGATTTATGAAAATCCGTAAGAAATACCAGTATTCAGCCAGCGCAGAAATTAATCTAACTGCTCTGCTAGACGTAGTTTTTTCAATTCTTGCCTTCTTTATATTGGTTTCTTCGGCTTTGACCGTTCCTGGTAATATCGGGGTTGATTTGCCGATTAAAGACGAAAGTAGAAGTGGTAACACCTCAGATCCCAATGCCATTAGTACTGAAGATGTTTTTATAATTACTTTAGATACCGCTGGTCAAATGCTACTAGAAGGCAAAGTAACTGAGCCTCAGAAGTTGGAGCAGGACATTAGGAGCTTTTTAGGAAGGTCAGCAAAAGGTGTAGTCGTTCTGAATGCTGAAAACACGAGTGTCTCGTATCAGATGGTGATTAACCGTCTTGCCGAACTAAGGGCGATCGCAGGAAATCGTGTCGCGATCGCTACATCCCGATCCTAATTTAATTTCCTCGTATACCAAGATGTTGCCGACCGAACCCAAAAGACAGCTAAACGTAGAGCCAGTGAATAATTCTATGTCCAACCCTGTGTATAAATCTCTGTCGAAGGTATCTCTGCGTCAGATTACTGACAAGGCAGGAAAGTTAATCATCCAAAATCCTTTCTGGGTGTTGCTAATTGGTTCCCTTGGTATTCATGGGCTATTTGTGTTGTTTACGCCCAGTCCTCTCAAAAAAACTGAGCCAGTCAAAGAAATAACCCTTTCTAAGCTCCCCCTTGTCCAGTTGCCAGCGAAAACGCTAAACCCTCAATCCACCCCAGACAAGTCGATACTTGACAACCTATTCGTTAAGCCTTCAAATCCTAAATTAAACTCACCCCTTGGTTCTTTGCCGCAGCCTCTAGATCTATCTAACCTCGAACAATTTGAAGATCTACCCCCAGTCGCGACAAACCTCCCCTTTGGGATTCCGCCTTTACTAAGTATTCCCAACCCGATCGATCCTCCTGAATTTGTTAAGCCTCAATTACGTCTTCCCACTCCTCAAAATTCTCTTTCTAATTTAGCGATCGCCTCACGAATTGATAATAGTAATCTTGGTAATACTTCTAGCAGTAATCTACGATCTGAGTTTCAAGGTGGTGGAATTAAAAATGAAAATAATCAGATCATTCCCGCGCCAAGAACTAGCCCAAGTCCTACAGTCACTACACCTCAAAGAGTTGCTGTAAACAAACCTAGCTCCAACCTATCTTCTCGACTATCTGTTACACCTCGAAAACCTAATCCCAAGCCAACCCAAGAACCCGTAGAAGAGCCGCCTAATGCCCAGCCAGACCCACCTTCTTCTAGTACTGATGGAAATGGTGGTATTACCTCCAGTGCAGAAGGAAACATTCTTGCTTTGATTGCGACTGATAAACGGATCAAAAATTTAATTGATAAAAACCTTCTCATAACTACACAAATCGCTCCTCCAGAGACTTTAATTGCTAATCCTGAGCAAAATAGAGAAAAAGGCGTGGCTTGGATTCCGCCAAAAAGAACTGACTTAAACGGTAAGAAAGGGATTATCGTTTGCTATTGGATTGTTGCTCCAAATGGAGAAATCCAGCTAGCGGGATATACAAGTGGCGATCGCGAATTAGTTGATGCTGATCGGGAAATGGTGGAAGTTGTGCTGGAAACAATTAAAGGATATAGATTTCAGCCCCTTGAGAATCCTCAAACTGGCATATACCGCTTTGTGACGGCTAGGTATGTGTTTCCCTATCCATATTAGTTTGAGGCGGTGCGAAGCGCCTCTTCAAGCTTATGGTTAGAATGTCTTGACGCTTGTGCTGATAAACTTGCTGACAGATATGTGATATCAATTAACAAAAGTGCAGTCACACTTTTGTTAATTGAGCGCAATGCGCTGTAGTCATGTCCAGAGAAATTTTTGAAAGCGCGGCTTTGCCGCGCTTTCAAAAATTTCTCTGTAATTAGCAGAGCTGATTTAACCAAATTCTACACAAGAGCTTTTAATTTTCATGAGTCTATACCTTTACGCAGTGCTGCAAGAAGAAAACCTAGATTTGATTAAGGATCTGGAAATCAAGGGTATGCACGAACAGCCTGTGCAGTTTCATAAATTGCCTCCCTTTGCGATCGCCTATAGTGAAGCGCAGCAGGAGAGATATTTAGCAAGTCGTGCTAATTTAATTACCCATGAGACAGTCTTAGAGTCTTTGATGAAGGCGATCGACCCGCATCAAGCGGTTCCATTGCCTTTGCAGTTTGGTTTAGTTGTAGAGGAATGGGAAGAAGTACAACGAGATTTATTAATTCCTTACAAAACTAAGCTCAAGCAATTAGTTAATAATTTGATTGGTAAGCGTGAAGTTAGTGTCAAATTATTTTGGAATCAAACTGAAGAATTAAATCTGGCGGTTGCCGAGAATGCGGGATTACGGCAGAGGCGGGAAGCACTCTCAGGAAAGGTATTGAGTATGGATGAGGCGATCGCGATCGGGCAGGAACTAGAAGCGGCGATCGAGGATCGTCAACAAGCTATTATTGAAGCCTTCTTAGGTAAGTTGCAGCCGATCTCCCATGAATATGCAGAGGGTGAACTGCTTACCGAAAATATGATTTACAACGGTTCTTTTTTAATCGATTGGGATCGCGAAGCAGAGTTTGCAGAGGCTGTTGAAGCTCTAGATCTACAATTTGAAAATCGCCTTCGCATTCGTTACAACGACTTCACCGCACCCTATAACTTTGTCAATATAGACCGCGACGACGATCGCGAAGAATAAAAAAGAGCGCACCGAGTGCGCTCTTTTTTATTTCTAATTCAATAAGAGTAAGTAGCTAAGCATAATTAAAAGCTAGAACCAGAGGTTGTTCCGCCCGCGCAGCGGGCGGAACAACCTTTTTGGTTTTAGGGTTACTTATGCCTAGCTACTCATCTTGAATTAATTGCTGCGAGTTCTGGGAACTTGACGGGTCGCCAGATCGCTTTCGTCTAGAATTTTCTTAACTTGTGGCTGAGACAAGACAACCTTGACATCATCTATCAGCTTATCGCCCCATAGGTTTTCCACTAAATGGGAAATTTTGCCATAGCGAGGATCAATCTTCATGGCTTCTACAGCTAGTTGGGTCGCTTTTTCGCGATCGCCTTTGCGATAAAAGGCTGTGGCAAGGGCGAGCGTTGGCTCGGCAGCAAGAAATTCGATTTTTTCGGCTTGCTTGAGTGAGCTTTGCCATTTGGCGATCGCCTGATCGATATTGCCCCGTTCATACTCGACTAGCCCGATGTTATTAGTTGCTGCCCAAAATTTATTGTCAATAACCAGAACTTCGTTATAAATCTTAACAGCCTCGTCGTAACGCTTAGTCAAGAAATAGGCATTACCTAAGTCAAATAATGCGGTGGATGACTTGGGGTCGATTGCCAACCCCTGCTTAATATTGGCGATCGCTTCAGGATAATTTTTGTTACGCAGGTAAGCTGCCCCTAGGCTAAACAAAATAGTCGGCTCATCTTTTTTGAGGCGATGGGCTGTCGTTAGGGAAGCGATCGCCTCACTATATTTTTCTTGACGCAGATAGATACTGCCAAGGATGCCTTGAGTCTGAAAAGCTTTGGGCGCGAGCTGTGCAGCTAGGCGAGCGCGAGGGAGAGCCAGATCGTACTGCTCAAACTGAGCCAGTTGAGCTGCTTCTCTTGCAAGGTTTAAAGCTTGTTCTTCTAAGTTGCCAAAGTTAATTCGTGTTGTGTGGGGTAGTAGGGCTTGAGCGCGTAGGGGAGAGGCTCCTACGCCAACAGCAGCAAAAATTGCTAGCAACCAAATTCGATAACGCACAGGTATAACTCTTACCAATTATGAATGTAGGGTGATTGTATTTCAAATGATAGCGCTTCTGACCAAGATCCGATTTTGGGGTCGGTAGCACTGAAGGTGCTACCAATCAGCAATATGCTGCGCTATGGGCAACATCTGATTATTTATTTTAGTTTGGAAGATTTTTTTAAGTAGCGATGCTTGCTAGAATAAACCTAGAAATTTTGCCAGATTTATTAACACATTTTAAGAAAACTGCTATGGACTTTGTAACTTCTCTACTTTCAAGCATCAACTTTCAGCTAATTTTTCAATTGACCTGCTTAGCTTTGATTGTGATTTCGGGCCCAGTCATTATCTTTTTGCTTTCCGCCAATGGCGGAGATATGTAATATTCTCCAAAGTTTAGGCTTCCAAATAAAAAGAGACGTTGCTTCGCAACGTCTCTTTTTATTTGGAAGTAACTAAGCCCCGCCCGCTTAGCGGGCGTTATACCAAATAAAGAAATGGCGTAGCCATTTCTTTATTTGAAAACCCATATTGGGTTTGGTTTTCAATTCACAAGCATTGTAGTCACACTTTTGTGAATTGGTATCAGTTACTTACCTAGGTTTTGGTAGCCAAGCCCAATGACAATAGTTGGGATGCAGATGATCCTTAGGTTCATGGGTTTCTAGAACTTCATCGGTTTGGCGATCGCGATAATCGCTATATCTCTGTTGTTGTCGATCCTGTTGATTAACTTTCATTTTATTCACCATAAATATGTTTGCATATTTGTATTATAAGCTACAAATAGCCTATTTCACAAAAAACATGACATCAATTGCACTACAGCGCTTTACCCTGACTGAAAACCCAAAAAAAATTGCCAGTGGCGCAACGCGCCACTGGCAATTTTTTTGTAACAAAAGCTAGTCGGCTAGAGGTTCTCGATCCTGTTGCCGTATAGAGTATTCAGCAAGCTGATGGGAAAGGCGCTTGGAAACATTGCTTACAAAATCCATGACAAAGCGATCGCTTTGCAATGCTTGAAAAGTTCTTTGGCTGATCTTTTGTAAAACTAATAAATTCTCGACAGACTTAGAATTGCCCTCGGTTGCCAATTGCGGATTTTGTTCCAGATAAGTCAGAAAGCTATTGCCCCCAATATGGGTCAAGTAAGCGGCGGTGGCGGCTTGCAAAAAACCACCGATCGCATAGGTAATCGCATTTACCTTGAGACAAGAGGCGATCGCCGAAGTTGCGATTTCCACACAGCCAAGCTGCACTAATTGCTTAGCGATCGTGATCGCGAACTGCTGCGATTGCTTAAAGCTGATCGGGCATTCATAAATCTTGCCAAGGTCAATCAACATTTGTGTGTTGATAGCTGCGCCTGCTAGCAAATCAAGGGCAGGAATGGGATTAGCAAATACTGTTGTTGCCGCGATGACTTGGTAACGCTCAATTACAATTTTGGCTGCTTGGCGACGTTCCGCATTAATGGAACTGTTTACTTGTTGTAACAGATTTTCAATCTGAAGCTCGGTGTTATGAACTAGTAGCTCTTCCCATTCATAGGAAAGAATTGTCTCAATGCGATCTTTAAGTTGGCTTACATCAGGCGGAATATTTTCCCACCACTCTTGCATGGTCTCGCCACCGACTGGATCGGCTTGTCGGACTTTAATCGGGCTAGGCTGAGCCGCGATCGCCACAATATCTTGTTCAACTAAAAACTCACAGGTGGAGGCTTTGAGCTTAGCGAGAATTGTGGCGCGATCGCTGGGCAAATATAAATCCGTCTTGTTAAAAGCTAAAATTATCCGCTTTCCCAATCGCGCCAAATTGGTTAATTCTCGATATTCAATACTCGTCAGATCGCCCACAGTTACAAATACAAGTAAATCAGCCACCTGAGCTAATTCAATCGCTTCTTTTTCCCTCTGCTGACCGATCACACCCATCTCTTGCAATCCCGATGTGTCAATCAATGATACCTGTCGCTTTAATTTCGAGTCCTTGGCAGAGTTTATAAAATTAAAGCCAGCTAAGGGATTAATTACATCACGGTAACTATACTCTTGGCGATCGCTTGTGCCGATCTCTGCGGAGGTTTTCCCAACTTTTGCACCCAGTAAGGCATTGACTAGTGAAGTTTTCCCTGCCGCGCCCATACCAAAAACAACAATCCGAAAATGATTTTTTTGCAAATTACTGGTAATTTGCTGCACCTGCTCACTTAAGGTTTGGCGCTTGCCCTGATCGGCTAACTTCGCGATCCTCTGATCGACTTGCTGTAACTTATTTAATAAATATTGACGGTTGACCTCTTGGGGTCGCTCAATTACGGAAGCGAGACTCTGACGCGCATTGGCAAATAGCATCGATCCCCCAACCATGAGAGTGGTAATGCTAAATAAATGCCAATCATGTTCTAAGGAAAATAGGGTACTGGCGATCGCCACAACGCTGACAATTCCTGCCCCTATCAACCAATTTTTGCTTGTCAAAGTCATCCGAGAATTCAGCATAGGTATTTGTATGTCTACAGCCAAGTGTATCAGTATAGCTATACCCAAGAAGCGAGTGGCGGCGCGAAGCGCCGCCAAAAATCACAAAATTGTTTTTGCTAAGAAAAAGTAAAGGCTGCGCCGTAAAATAAAGAACCAATTTTGATGGCGCGGCTCAGCCGCACCATCAAAATTGGTTCTTTATTAAATTGCAAAACCCCAATGTCGATGCTTAACGGGACAAATATTTTTTTAATTGGGATGATGGGCGCGGGAAAAAGCACAGTGGGCAAAATTCTCGCTCAAAAATTAGGCTACAACTTCCTCGATACGGATCCCCTAATCGAACAATGTGCAGGTAAATCTATTTCGGAAATATTTGCCAATGATGGTGAAGAAGCTTTTCGGGATCTAGAGCAACAGGTACTTTCTCAAGTCTCCACTTACACCCGCTTAGTAGTCGCCACAGGCGGCGGCATCGTCATGCGATCGCTAAATTGGTCACACCTCCATGATGGTCTAGTTGTCTGGATCGATGTACCTGTTGATATTCTCCACGATCGCCTCAAAACTGAATCAGCACAACGACCACTTCTGCAAATTGCCGATCCCCTGCAAAAACTAAATGATTTGTATAGCCAAAGGCGCGATCGCTATGCCCAAGCAGACATCTCGATTATGGTCACGGACAGCGAAACTCCTGAAGCAGTTAGTGATCGGTTAATTACCATGATTGCCTCAAGGATCACACCCGATCACCTCAAGCAACACTAAAACCCATAAGAATAGTGGCGGCGCTTCGCGCCGCCACTATTCTTATGGGTTTTACTTAGTTAACAGCCAAGACATTCGGTTTGCGCTCACAATCTGAGGAGTGCTAGTATACTTTTTTTAGTTTGGAACAAGCTTGTTTTGTTCAGGCTCATGTATGGCTGTAATACCTGAAGAGAAAATGGTTGCATCATCCTATCTTGAGTGAGCATCAACAATCTCGAAGTTGAGACTAACCGAAAAAATTTTTGTGCTGACATGACACCATCATCCCCTTCTCGCATACCCGCAGATAACAGCGCCACAATTGATGTGATTGCAGAAGGTGACTTGTCTTCTGCCAAGTCTAGTCCAGATTTCTCCGATATTTCGCCCAATATTTCACAATTTACCGACCAAAATCCTGTCAAGAATGCCTCTAGTGGGCTAGCGGTGACTAAAGGTGGCAACTTTGCCTCGGTACTTGCCCCCCTTACCCCCGAAAAGTTTAGTCAAGTCGTCAATGATGTTGAGCAAAGATTGCGGATCGTCAATCAAACCCTCGGAATGCTCAACACCGACTTTGATGTAATCCTTGATGAAATGCTGCAAGCGATTCGCGGCAAAATTGGCGAACTCCTCTCCGCCGATCGCACCACCATTTTTTTGCTAGATTCTGACAAAAATCAGCTCTGGACAAATGTCCCCAGTGGCAATGGCAAAAATATTGAGATCAGGATTTCTACGGAGCCAACTAGCATCGCGGGCGAAGTTGCCACCTACGGACGAATTGTAAATATCCCCTACGATTTCTTTGACGATCCGCGCTCGTCTGAAGCGAAAAAACAATATGACCGCACGGGCTATCGCACCTACACGATGTTAGCGATGCCCTTGCTCAATGACAATGATCAATTAGTTGCCGTCGTGCAGCTAATCAACAAACTACGCATCAGCGATCGCACCTTACCCCTTGAAGATCGCATCGATAACATAGGCTTTACCGAAGAAGATCAAGCTCTATTTGCTCAATTTGCACCATCAATGCGTCTGATTTTAGAAAGCTCTCAAGCCTTCTACTCGGCGGCTCAAAAGCAACGCGCCGCTGATGCGCTGATGAAAGCAGCCATGTCTCTAGGACAGAGTTTAGACCTAGAAACCACCTTGAAAAAGGTGATGGAAGAAGCCAAATTATTGATGAATGCCGATCGCAGTACCCTGTGGTTAATTGATCGTGATCACAATGATCTTTGGACACAAATCGTTAACCAAAATGGCACAACTAAGGAGTTACGCGTACCGATGGGCGTTGGTTTTGCGGGACGGGTGGCGATCACGGGGGAAGTTCTGAACATTCCCTTTGACCTTTACGATCATCCTGATGCCAATAATTCCATGAAGTTTGATCAAGCTAATGGGTATCGCACCTGTAGCTTGCTCTGTATGCCCGTCTTTAACTCCAATAAAGAACTAATCGGCGTGACCCAATTAGTCAATAAAGTTCAGCGTGGAGAATTTGCCGAATATAATCCTGCCAACTGGCCAACTGCTCCCGAGCGCTTCAAGGCAAGCTTTAATAGCAACGATGAAGAGTTTATGAAAGTCTTCAACGTCCAAGCAGGTGTAGCTCTGGAAAACGCCAAGCTGTTTGCCAAGGTCAAGCAAGAACAGCAAATGCAAAGAGATATTTTGCGAAGTCTTTCCGATGGTGTTATTTCCACAGATAAACATGGCAAAATCATTGCCGCCAATGAACGCGCCTACGATTTGTTAGGTGTTAAAAATGCGCTCCTAGAAGGACAGTCTGTCTATGAGTTAGTGAACATCGAAAAAGCCAACTTTACCAAATGGTTTGATACCAGCTTGGAAGGCAGTGACGAAAAGAGTCGTAAGCAGTATTATCCTGACCAAACTCTGCGCTCCACCGACGGCGCACAGCATAGTATCAATATTTCCATAAATACTATGTCTGAAAGCGATGAAGGTGAGGGCGTGCGTGGCGCTCTAGTGGTTATGGAAGACATCAGCCAAGAAAAGCGCCTCAAAAGTACGATGTATCGCTACATGACCCAAGAATTAGCCGAACAGCTTTTGGCGGGTGGGGATGCCAAAATGGGTGGCGATCGCAAAGAAGTCTCGGTACTCTTTTCCGATATTCGTAGTTACACCACGATCACTGAGACGCTCGCCGCAGAAGATGTGGTGATGATGCTCAACGAGTACTTTGAGACGATGGTGGAAGCCGTCTTTAATTACAAAGGCACACTTGACAAATACATCGGCGATGCAATTATGGCGGTCTTTGGCTCACCCCTGCCGATTCCCGATCATGCTTGGATGGCTGTGCAAACCGCGATCGATATGCGCCAACGCTTGCACGAATTTAATATCAAGCGTATCGAAAAGCTCAAGCCCCAAACTCAAAAAGAGCTAGATATGGCAACAATCAGGGTCGGCATAGGTATTAACTCCGATACCGTAATTAGTGGCAATATTGGCTCAACCAGACGCATGGAATTCACGGCGATCGGTGATGGTGTCAATCTGGGATCGCGCCTCGAAGGAGCCAGTAAGCAATATGGTACGGATGCGGTAATTAGTGAAACTACTTACAATCTTTGTCGCGATCGCCTGTGGGTGAGAGAACTGGATCGCATCCAAGTCAAGGGTAAAAATCGTCCTGTGAGCATTTATGAGCTAGTCGGATTAAAATCTGACAGACTTGATGATCATCAATCCCAAATCATCGAGCGTTACCATGCTGGACGCGAGCATTATCTCAATCGCAAATTTAGTAAAGCTGTCGCCGAATTTGCCGAAGTGCTGGAACTTGATAGCCACAACAAAGCTGCCAATATCCACATTACCCGTTGCCAACATTTCCTACTCAATCCCCCAGATGATGAGTGGGATGGAGTTTGGAGATTAACCGAAAAGTAAAAAACTATGCCTGAAATCCGTTTTCAAATCGCTTGGCCAGATAATTCCCTAGATTCTTGCTACTCGCCATCTTTAGTGGTTAAAGAATATTTTACGCCTGACACGGAGTATGACCTGATCGACTTCTTGGAGCGATCGCGTACCGCTTTAAACATTGCTAGCGATCGCGTCAAAGCCAAGTATGGGTTTCCCTGCGGACTGGCTCTAGGACAGCTACAGGATATCGAAGCCAAGGCTTTGCAATATTCTCAGCTAGAGAAGCCGAAAGTAAAATTTATTAAATTTAATAATTAGCTTGCAAATAGTACCGTATCTGCTAAGATATAATTCCTAATTAATTGGAGAGATGGCTGAGTGGACGAAAGCGGCAGATTGCTAATCTGTTGTACGGCAGGTAACTCCGTACCGAGGGTTCGAATCCCTCTCTCTCCGTTCACAAGCCTAAGATAGAGCGATATGAGTACTAAACTCACAGACAATGCAGTTGATGAAGCTCCTGAGGTTGACCCTAAGAAGTTCACTGCCTCAGATGTAGCTAAGATTGCAGATCGTCTAGAACGAGATGATTATGCCAATGCTTTTGAAGGTTTAAATGACTGGCACATTTTGCGAACTCTAGCCTTTATGGGTTCAGAACTAGCAGAACCCTACCGTCACCTGCTCGATCTTGAAGCGTTTGATGAATGTTAATAAAAAAAGCGGCTCTTAGAGCCGCTTTTTTTATTAACATTGCTGTGTGCTCAAGCTCCAACCAAAATTTCTTCGCAACACTCAAAGCCTCAATAGGCTGTAACACTAGACCTATGTCTACCATCGCCATAACTGAAGCTAATCTTGATATCAGTGATATCGAACGGCAATTTAACCTCAAACAAAATTATGACCCATTATTTTTTAGTGAGTGGCATCTTGACTTATTGCCACTAAACATAGAAGAAATAGCATATTGTGATCGCATTAAAAGAAGTTACTTACATAATCGTTTTCAGGGTATTCAAGAAAATGCGATTAATTTGTTAGTCATATCACCATTGCTATACCTCGCAGGTTGTCTTGAGCCACCTTATAAGGTGCGAACTGAGCAATCTGTAGAAATTGCAATTACAGATCAAGACCTTGTTTACAAAGGCAGAATTGACACCCTCGTGATCAAAGAAGAAAGACAAAATAGGGATTATGAATATCTCTGGATCGTGGTACTTGAATCCAAGCGACCAAAACTTAACTTTTTTGAAGCTGTCCCGCAAGCTCTAATTTATATGATGGCTAGTCCCAATAACGATCTTGCTACCTATGCGATCGCCACTAATGGGGATGGATTTATCTTTATCAAACGACGGGGAAATGAATATGCTTTTTCCAGCGATTTTTCAATGTTCTCGCAACCAGACAATCAACTTTATTCAGTTCTCCAAATCCTCAAGAAATTTACTACTCCTTGTGTACCAAATCAAGCAATGGCATAGCCATTACTTGATTTATAGCTGTTTCAAATAAGAGTTAGGGCTTCGACTTCGCTCAGCTAGCAGTATACGTTGGCTGAGCGAAGTCGAAGCCTCTTCTAAATATTTAAAATTGCTATAAAACCCAAAAAGCTACTTGGCTCGCACGAACGCAGCAGCTTAATCAATGAATGATGGTGCGAAGCGCCACCATTCATTGATTAAGCTGTTGCAGGGCAACTTCTGAGCCAACTACGGAAATTGCAGGTGTTATGAAATATTGCTGAGCAGCTTGCAGGACATCAGCCTGAGTGACCGCTTCAATGGAGGCAACGAAACTGGCATCAAACTCTAAACCTAGCCCCATCACTTCATACCAGCCATATACCTGAGCAATTTGACCATTGGTTTGCTTGCCCAAGGCATATTGACCGAGGAGCTTACTTTTGCACATAGCAAGCTCATCTTCAGTTAGTAGAGTATTGGTCAGTCTCTCGCACTCATGGCGTAGCCCTGATAGGGCAGTTCCAGTATTGTGAGATGCCGTTCCCATGTAAGCGACAAACTGTGAGGATTCTAAGCGGGTAGGATAAAAAGCCGAGACTTCGTAGGCTAGCCCCCTTTTTTCGCGTAGCTCCACAAATAGGCGACTTGACAAACCATTGCCCAAATAAGTCGAGATCACTTTTAGGGCTGCGTAGTCAGGGGAGGTTACTGATGGCGCAGGATAGCTAATCATGACGATCGCCTGTTGTGTGTCTTGCTGATGGGTAACTAACTGCGGCTGAAAATTTGGTGCAGGAGACTCAACAATATTTAGTGGGTAAGGGCTAACCCAATCACCAAAAGCTTCTTCTGTGAGGGCGATCGCTGCCTCTGTAGAAATTTTACCTGCGATGCTGACTACCATCTGATCGGGGCGCAGATGACGGTGGTGGTAGTCAACCAGATCATCACGACTAATCATATTGACCGTTGCCTCCGTGCCCAGACTAGAGAAACCATAGGGATGATCGCCATAGATTAGCTTTTGTAATTGTTCGTAGGCGATCGTAAAGGGACGTTCTTGCTGCGATCGGAGCGACTGGATGGTTAATTTGCGTTCTAAGTCCAGCTCAGTTTTGGGATAGCTAGGCGATCGCAAAATCTCTGAGCCTAGCCGCAACATATCGTGAAAATCTGCAGAAATAGTTTTAAGAGATAGTAAGAAATAGTCACTAGAGGACTCTGTTCCCAGCGATGCGCCCACGGACTCCACCTGCTCGGCAATTTCTAGGGAGGAATAGCGATTAGTGCCGCGCGTCATAATTGAAGCAGCTAGATGCGTTATCCCCGAATTAGCAACTGTTTCTAAGCGCTCCCCCCCTGCAAAAAAGCAACGCGCCGCAATAATATCAGCAGTAGGGTTTTCGGTTACTAAAACCACAATCCCATTTGATAGAACCGAGCGATTACTTTGGCGCTTTGACATTACTGATGACAAAATTTAATTCCTCTTCATATTCATAGGAGTGCAGGGTTAATTATGGCAAAACAACGAATGGCGAGGCTTCGCGCCGCCATTCCTTATATTTAACTTATCTCACAGTGAGCAATTAGCTATTTGTCACTGAAAAGACATTGCCAGCCAAACTGACGATATACATAATTTAAAAGTTGTTAAATCATAGATATAGCTGTTGCTAGTCTTGTTTAGTAACTAGGCTTAGTTAAAAGCCAGATCTAAAACCTGTGGCATACGCGCAGCGTGCGCCACAGGTTTTAGGGTTTTATATTTAATTGCGTCTAGTTACTCATAGCCACTTCTTGATTTGATATAACTACATCTATGCAGGTTCTGCCAATGTTCTAGTAAATCACTTGTAATATAGCCTTTCCTAGCCCAGTGACATTGCGGGTTATTTCCCGTTTCTTTGAAAATTGTTATATATATAGCTGTCGCCAGTCTTGTTAGGACACAAAACCAGAAGACGAGTGGCAGAGCGAAGTGCCGCCACTCGTCTTCTGGTTTAAGTTTCTACAGCTATAAATACTGACATTGACGTGACTTATTAATTTCAATTTTTATGATTAGGGACTTATGCTGAATTAAACTTATATGTCAGAGAGTCTATGCTAAATTTTTCTACATTCGCAGCACTAGTTCTCACTATGAACATTGTTTTTTTGAGGACGCACTTGGGATGGGCTTTCAAAAAATCGATTTTAGGATTTTTAGAGCCTTTGGCGTTTAAAATCTCGAAGCCAGCTTCATAATGAGGACTGAGATCCAATCACCACATTAATCTAGTTTTAGCTTCAAACAAGGTAACATCTACGGCGCTATGCGCTCAAAATCCAAACACTTTTGATATTTCAAAAGTTTCCTGTACTACATAAAGCCTCAACCGACTGTATCAAGAAAATAAATGCGGAGAAGATTGGATGAACACTGCCTCGGATGAACAAAAATGTCTAGATTGTCTGATATTAGCGATCGCAGATTTGCAAGGTCATGTAGACAAAAAGCAGCTTGCTAAAATCTCCAATTTGATTATTCAGACCATGACAGGTCCTTGGCGCTCCTTTCATACTCCCAATCACATCTTCGAGGTGGGCGAAGGTGGCGATGCGATCGAGGTAATTTCGGCTTTGTTCCATGATTTAGTTTATGTCCAGGTCGATCAAGGGATCAGCGTCAATATCAGCCGCTATATTTCTCCCTACATTAAGGAAGACTGTGAGCAATTAGTAATCTTTGATCCCCCTGAATTGCAAGAGGATCTGGTTTTTAATATGGTGCTGATGATGTTTGGATTTCAGCATGGGCAGGCTCTACTACCTATGTCTGGACAAAATGAATTTTTGAGCGCTCTGATTGCCACCAAAGCCTTAGAGAATATGCTCTCCTTTGCTCAGCTTGCAGAAATTGCGGCTTGTATTGAGGCAACTATTCCCTTCCGCCCTCGTTTAGAATCTGGACTGACTTGTTCCGACTTACTTTTTGGGCGCTTGGTTAATGTAAACGAAGTGTTTAAGCTGGGCTGGGATGATGCAAAAATAGCAGAAACTGTGAAGCGGGCGGTACGATTGTCCAATCGAGATGTGGAAAACTTTGCTAGTCCCAATTCTTCGCGATTTCTGAACAACACATGGAACCTAATCCCTGAAACCAACCATGATCTGCGGAATGTTAATTCCTATAGTGTCCATGGATATCGCATTTCCATCCAAAAAATGGAAGGCTTCATGAATTTTCTGACCCCTGAAATTGTGTTTCGGCGCTATCGTAATGAGCCAGATGAGAAAACCTATTACAAGCTGCTTGCCCAGACTGGACAAAACTTAGAAGTAGCAAGACTGTATCTAGGAACTAAGTTAACTTCGATCGCGGTTCTTGAAGCGCTATCTTTTCGGATTGGACGCGATATTTCGCTATCGACCATGATGGGTGAGTTACCGCTAGATGATACCCCTGTAGTGGGCTTAGAGCAGTTTTTGCCAGAGGTAACTAAGCCAAATCAGCCGACTACGGCGATCGAGGCAGAGGTTTTAGAACTTCTCGATAAGGGACGGACTGTGGACTCTAGTTACGATGTTAAAAATTCGCCTGTGGCTACTTTTATGGTGAAGTCAATCGGGTTTCAAGAGATGCAAAGAATGTTGAAGCTGTCTAAGGAATTTTTTAAGGGTAGTTTGACAGCGGAGGAGTTGATTGCTAGCTGTGACCCTGAAGTAATGGCGATGATCAAGGGGGCGGTAATTAAACTTTTTGAGTCTCGCAAGTTTGCCTTATCTCAATAGAACCAGTTGTCCCGCCCGCATAGCGGGCGGGACAACTCTCTATGGTTGAGACTGCTCTATTTGCTGCCATTGCTCAGGGGTGTAGGTCTTGAGAGCGATCGCATGAATGGTAGTTTGCATCTGTTCCGCTAGAGCCGCGTAGACCATGCGATGTTGCTGCATCATTGTTTTACCCGCAAAGCTCTCCGCAACTATGATCGCATCATAGTGACCGCTGCCGACGGGTGCATTCATACGACCTTGATGATGTTTGTGCAGATCGCTGCGATCTGCGATTTCCACGATGACTGCACCTAACTTGTCCTGCAATATGTCCTTAATTTGGGTAATAGTATTCACGAATTTGCCTCTTATAGCTATCGCCATTTAGATTAGTACAAATCAAAACCTAAGAAACAAATGGCGGCGCTTCGCGCCGCCATTTGTCTTCTAGAAAAGAAATAGCATAGCCATTTCTTTACTGGAAAACCCTTACTGGGTTTACTTTTTAATTCACAAAAGTGTGATTGCAATTTTGTGAATTACTATTATGCTGATGGCTGATCAAAGTTAAAACTATATTTTTCTTATAAATAATTTGGGATCTCTATAGCAAACTAAAAACTTGAAGGATGTCTGACACATAGAAATCCTTCAAGTTTTTGTACTAAGCTAAAGTAATAATGAGTCAATCCTCTGCATTTGGTTGATGTATCTAACTATGTATGAGAACTTACTAGCTGAAATTGTTGATGGTTTTGACGATATTGTCTGGGCTTTATCTCTGCCAAGTTTGACCCCAACTTTTTTTAATAATGCATCTTTACGGCTGTATCAATGTTCGCACACAGAGTTAATTGAAAATCCTCAGCGATGGTTGCAAGCGATCGCGTTAGAAGATCGACCCAAAATGCAACAGGCGATCGCGGAAGTGCAGCTACAAGGTTCGGCAAAAATTAATTATCGGATTTTGTTGCCAGATGGCAAAACTCGTTGGTTTTCATCCCGTCTCAAGATGTCGAAGAATGACTTAGGTGAACCAATTCGGATTGACGCGATCGCCTCAGAAATTCCAAATACAAGAGCCTCCAATCAGATTGAAAGAAGTCACCCTTTAAGGGAATTAGTAGAACTAAAAACAGAAGATATCGTGTCATCGAATGACAGTCGATATCTTTCTATGGTGCAGCATCACAATGATCTGATCATGCGATCGCTTCCAGACTTTACGATCAGCTTTGCCAACGAAGCCCTATGTTCGATGTATGGAAATACAGTTGAACAGATAATTGGTACAAATTGGTTGGATTTTACTAATCCAGAGGAAGTGCGCGATATTTTAGATAAAATCGCGCTAATGACACCAGAAAATCCTAGCTTTATCGCTGTAAATCGGGATTATCGAACTGATGGTCAATTTAGTTGGACACAGTGGCTCAATCAGGGGATTTTTGATGATAATGGTCAGCTAGTCGAGATTCAGTCGGTCGGTCGTGACATCACTACCCTCAAATTAACAGAACAAGCACTAACAGAACTTAATGAGGAATTAGAACAAAGAATTGAGCAACGTACAAGGGAACTGATTCGTAGTGAAGCCCGTAATCGGACAGTTTTGGAGACAATACCCGACTTGTTACTATTACTTAAGCCTGACGGAACTTGCTTAGATCAATTTATGCCAGCAACATCGGAACGGGATAAGTACATACCTATTCAGAAACATATTGAGGAAGTGCTAGCTCCAGAGGTTCTACAGATACAGCTAAATTTGCATCAACAAGCGATCGCCACAGGGAAAGCCCATATCTATGAACATCAAATTACTAAGTTTGGGAAAACGAACTATGAAGAAGTGCGTATTGCCCCTTACTTTGAAGATGAGTTATTAGTAATCGTCCGAGATATTACCGATCGCAAGTTAGTAGAAGAGCAATTAATTAAGAGTGATACTCACCTCAAGACGGCTCAACGGGTCGGCAAGATCGGTAGTTGGGAGTTCGAGTTATCTACGGGCAATGTGGTCTGGTCTGAGGAGGTATTTCGGATTTTTGGACGCGATCCGAATATTGGCACGCCTTGCTATGCAGAGCTACAAGACTATGTACATCCAGAGGATTGGGAAAGATTTGATCAGACAGTTCAAATTGCGATTTCCACAGGTCAGTTCTATGAAATTGAGTATCGCGTTTGTTGGCAAGATGGAACCATCGTTGATGTTTATGCACGTGGTGAAATTGTTTCCGACCTAGCGGGAAATCCCACGCACATTTTTGGCATTGTAATGGATATCTCAGAGCGTAAAAAAACTGAACAGCAACTTAGAACTCTCACTGATCGCCTGACTGTCGCATTAAAAGCTGCTTCGATAGGTATTTGGGAATGGGATGTTGTCAATAACCGTCTTTTCTGGGATGACCGTAATTATCAACTATATGGTGTGGAACCTGAGTATCCTATTGACGCTTACTCATCATGGGTAGAGCGACTACATCCTAGCGATCGCGACTTTACAGAAGAAGCAATGCGTCTAGCCTTAAGTGGCGAGAAAGAATATGAACCTGAATTTCGGATTGTGCTACCCGATGGTAGTATTCGCCATCTCAAAGCCTATGCCCTAGTTCAACGTAACGAGAACAATGAACCGCAACGAATGATTGGCGTTAACTTTGACATTACTAACCGCAAATTAGCAGAAGCAAGATTATTAAAGAGTGAATCTCACCTCAGATCGGCTCAACGAATTGGCAAAATCGGTAGTTGGGAGTGTGAAATTAGCACAGGTAAAATTAAGTGGTCAGAAGAAGTTTTTCGACTCTATGGAATTGATCCTAGTTGTTCAGAACCAAATTATGAGCAGTTGCGACAATATATTCACCCTGACGATTGGGAAATGTTTAATCAAACTGTGCAAAAAGCGGTTAGCTTATGTCAGTCCTATGAGCTAGAACATCGACTATTTCGGTCTAATGGTGATCTGGTCTATGTACTTGCTAGAGGGGAAATGGTCTTTAATGAGTCTGGAGAGATCACCCAGATCATTGGGACTGCAATGGATATAACTGATCGCAAGTTAGCTGAAGCGGAGCTAAATCGCAGTCGAGAATTACGAGAAGCAATTTTTAATGAGTCTACGGATGCCTTATTTTTAGTGGATGCTCATACCCTATTAACCATTGACTGTAACAATTATGCTGTCCAACTTTTTGAAGCTTCAGACAAATCCCAACTAATTGGTATTGAAGGGCATACACTCCAGCGATCGCGATTCTCTGACCAAGAGCTAGCAAATATTGATGCAGAGCTAAAAACTAAAGGATTTTGGAGCCTTGAAGTGGAATATGTTTCGTTACGGGGGCGAGCCTTTTGGGGCAATCTTGCGGTCAAACCAATTACGCTATTGGACAAAAAAATTAATCTTGTGCGTGTCACCGACATTAGCGATCGCAAGCTTAATGAGGCAAAAATCATCCAAACAGCTCATCAACTAGAACTGACTAATCGCGAATTGGAATCCTTTAGTTACTCTGTATCCCACGACTTACGCGCACCACTGCGTCACATGAATGGCTTTGTCAATGCTTTGCAGCAACAACTAAAGGGGCATGAAGCAATTAATGATCCCAAGGTTATTCATTATTTACAAGTTGTCCATAACAGTAGCCAAAAAATGGGACATCTGATCGATGGGTTGCTCACCCTATCTCGTTATGGACGTAGACCATTGGAGGCTAAGCCAATATCCGTTCGTCAACTGGTTGAGAATGCGATCGAAATTATTTGTGCTGATGCGAGCTATAGTTCGCAAGTTGACTTTGTGATTGGCGATTTGCCTGAGGTTGTGGGCGATCCCACCCTAATACAGCAGGTTTTTTGCAATCTCATTGCCAATGCGATTAAGTTTAGTCGCAACCATCCCCAGCCTCGCATCGAGATCGACAGTCTTCCCGACCAAACAATTAGGGTTAACGACAATGGTGTTGGGTTTCAGATGGAATATGCTGATAAGCTCTTTGGGGCTTTTCAAAGGTTACATAGCGAAAAAGAGTTTGAAGGCACTGGCATTGGCTTAGCGATCGTGCAAAGAATTATCCAAAGGCATAATGGCGAGATTTGGGCGGAGAGTCAGCCTAATCATGGTGCTACTTTCTTCATCAAACTCGCCATCAAGTCATGATTTGCAGTGCGACTCATCTTCCTGTAGTTAGCTCACCATAATTAATCCCAAGTTATAGCAAAGCAAGAGTTAGTTAGTACAAATCAAAACCCAAGAAGCGAGTGGCGGCGCTCCGCGCCGCCACTCGCCTTCTAGTTTTATGTCCTAAGCAAAACTTTTTTTGCTATACAAAAGTGTGAGTACAATGTTTGTGAATTGAAAACCCTAGAAAATTGTCCCGCCCGAATAGCGAACGAGACATTTTTCTAGGGTTTTAGTTTAATTCTTCACTTTCGCACCTTGAAATGCGTAGATAAGGTGAAGCCTCATTCGATCACTTTGTGATATTAAGTAGCTAGGCATAAGTAAACTAAAAAACTAGAAAGCTGTACCGCCCGCATAGGCGGCGGTACAGCTTCACCACTTCTTGATTTAAACACCTAAGAGGTTATTCCGTCCGCTAAGTGGGCGGAATAACCTCTTAGGTGTTTAGTCTGCTTATGACTATGTGCTTACGAGATAAGCCAAGCAACTTGCAACTTAACTAAAAATATGGAACCAACTCAGATTCTATTAATAGAAGACGACCCCAACGATGTGGAGTTGATTCAAATTGCTCTCAATAGTTATAACTTTGTCAACAAGATAGACGTTGTGTCCGACGGAGAACAGGCTATACATTATCTATTCGGACAGAACGGACAACCCCCAACTCATCCGCTTCCCCGTCTTGTCCTCTTAGACTTAAAACTACCCAAAATAGACGGTATTCAAATTTTACAGATGATTCGCAATTCTCCAGTCACTCGCAACCTAGTTGTAGTTGTGATGACATCATCCGCAGAAAACAGAGATCTTAAGGCTTGCTATGACTTGGGCGTTAACAGCTATATCGTTAAACCCCTAGATTTTCAACAATTTGTTGAGATATCTCGTCAGGTAGGTTTTTACTGGATGTTACTCAATCAGTTACCTTTAAGTGAATGAAACGATTAAGAGCATAGCGTTGCAGCACTCTCAGTCTTCAATAAAAAAACGAAATTAGCATTGCGGAGCTTTGCGCCGCAATGCTAATTTCGTTTTTTATTGGCTAGTTTTATACTGCATAATTTACACCAAAAGAAATTTTTAAATTCCTGTCGAAATCGTCAAGCTTCGCTCGTCATAGAGATATAAAGCATAAAAAATCTGTGCTTTAATCAACCTCAAAACGGATAGACACCTATGAAATATGCAATTCTGGTCTATGAAACCGAGCAAGACATCCGCGATCGCCCTCAAACCATGCCAGCCTATGGCGCTTACTCCCAAGCCCTAGCTGAAGCGGGAGTAGCCGCAGGTGGTGCAGCACTTCATCCTAGTCATACAGCCACCACCATTCGCCTGCAAAATGGACAACGCAACGTTCAAGATGGTCCCTATGCCGACACCAAAGAGCAACTAGGTGGGATGTTTATTATTGACGTTCCCGATTTAGATACCGCAATGGATTGGGCAGCCCGTTGTCCAGCCGCCAGTAATTGCGCGGTCGAAGTGCGTCCTCTCTTGCCCATGAACTAGGAACATCAAAGTTTAGCGAGAAAAATCCCATGAAGCTCTATTACTTTCCCCCTTCTCCCAATACCCATAAAGTTCATGCTGTAGCCATTCATTTGCAACTTCCCATTGACCTGCGATTGGTAGACTTACAGAAAGGCGAACAACATCACCCCGAATTTGTCCAGTTAAATCCCACAGGGCGTGTACCCGTCCTCCAAGATGGTGACTTTATCCTTTGGGAATCTACAGCTATCATGCAATACTTGGCTAGTCAAGTTCCTAATTCTCTCTGGAGCGAAGATCCCCAAATTCGGGCGGACATTATGCGCTGGCAAAGTTGGCAACTTGCCCATTGGTATTCAGTCTGTCAGCCCTTACAGTTTGAGAACTTTGTGAAGTCTCTCTTGCAATTAGGCGAACCCGATCCGCAGATAGTGCAGCAAGCCAGCGATCGCTTTCATAAAGAAGCTAGCGTCTTGAATAATCATCTCGCAAATCACGAATACCTAGTCAATAACACCTTGACCTTGGCTGATTTCTCCGTGGCGAGTGATCTCACCTATGCTATACCTGCGCGATTTCCCTTAGAGAACTATCATCATATTCAGGCTTGGTATGGGCGGATTGAGCAATTACCCGCTTGGCAACAAACTGCACCACGAGGTTAATCACAGATGGAAGCACGTCGAGCCGCAGAATTAGCTGCACGCAACTCCTATGGGCGGCTAGTCGCCTATTTAGCCGCCCAAACTAGGGATGTTGTTGCTGCCGAAGATGCCCTCGGCGATGCTTTCCTCTCGGCACTAAAAACTTGGACAGAAAGCGGTGTTCCCAAAAATCCTGAAGCATGGTTATTGGTAACGGCGCGAAATCGCTTGATTGATGTGGGACGACGTTCGCAGGTGCACGACAAGGTTCTTAATACTTTCAAACTCAACGAACAAGAATTTGCTGCTGAGCCGTCTTTAGAATCAGTCACCTTTCCCGACGATCGCTTGAAATTATTATTTATTTGCGCCCACCCTGCGATCGATCCTACAATTCACACCCCCCTAATGTTGCAAACAGTTCTGGGGCTGAATGCAGCGCAGATTGCTTCTGCCTTTCTAGTTGCTCCTGCAACGATGGGTCAGCGACTAGTGAGGGCAAAAACAAAAATTCGCGATGCAGGTATTGCCTTTGAGTTACCAGAGGAGAAGGATTTACCAATCCGATTGGCTGCTGTATTAGAAGCGATCTATGCCGCTTATACTAATGCTTGGGAAACTGTGGATGGTAGTGATCCACGTCATCGCGGATTAGCTGAAGAGGCGATCTGGTTGGCGCGTCTCTGTGTTCAGTTAATGCCCACAGAACCAGAAGCAAGAGGATTACTTGCGCTCATGCTCTATTGTGAATCTCGGCGGGATGCTCGTCGGACTAGCGATGGTTCCTATGTGCCGCTATTGCAGCAGGATACGAGTTTGTGGTCGCAGATTGCGATCGCAGAAGCAGAGAAGGAACTAGCACAGGCGGCAACCTTTAAACAGTTGGGAAGGTTTCAACTGGAAGCGGCGATTCAGTCGATTCATGCTCAAAGAGCGATCGCTGAGAAAGTCAATTGGCAAGCATTAGCATTGCTGTATGCAGGTTTGATTCGGATTTCGCCGACTTTGGGGGCTTTAGTCAGTCATGCGGCAGCGATCGCTGAAGCGCAGGGAATAGAAGAGGGTTTAATGCACCTCAATGCAATCCCTTTGGAGTCTGTGAAAAATTATCAACCTTACTGGGCGCTAAAGGCGCATTTATTTAAGCAGTTGGGGACTAAGTCAGAAGCAAAGCAAGCTTATGCTAGAGCGATCGGGCTTACTGAAGATTCTGCTATTCGTGAATTTCTGCTTAAACAATCTCTTCCGTTGGAGGAGTAGGTTTCGGCTGTACTCGACCATCATAGCTGGTTATAGATTGTTCTATTGTTTGTGCGGATGTTTAGTGAGATTATAGAAAAATAGTTGCAAGGAAAACTGAGACTAGAAACTAGCTAAGTTTAAGGAAATTTGTTGAGTCGGGAATTCATGAAAAAGGGTGCTGTCATCGATAAAACGGGACTCTACCGTTATTCGCTATGGCGAGAATGGGATATAGACAAGTCAAAAATTGTGTTTATTATGCTTAATCCGAGTAAGGCGGATGCAAGTATTGATGACCCTACACTACGGCGATGTATTAGTTTTGCGAAGTTTTGGGACTATGGTTCGCTAATTGTCGTTAATCTATTTGCTTTTAGAACTGCAAGTCCTTTAGAGCTTAAAAAGGTGGATGATCCTATTGGGAGACAGAACGATCGCTATTTAAAAAAGGCGATTAAGTCAGCCGATAGGGTTGTTGTTGCTTGGGGAAATAACGGGAGGTTAATGCAACGCGATCACTTTGTTTTGGAGTTGCTATCTAAACACAATATTCAACCGCACTGTCTAGGAATTACTAAAGCAGGTTATCCACGTCATCCTTTATATTTGATGTGTAGTAGGCAGCTAGTTGTCTATTAAGGTATATTTTTTGCGATTACGTTTTGGGAAAAAGTATCTAGGATTGTTTTAGGATTGTTTATTGTTATATTACAAAGATTATCTTGGGAGGTATGCCTTGATTCTTGATGATAGTAGATAAAAAACTAAGCAAACAGGTAAAAGTTATGTATAGTGCTGATATTCGGCAGGGTTTACTAACTGTCATTAATCGACGAGCTAATTTAACATTACAGCTACGCTCAATCCTAGACGAGGCAGCGGTAGAACTGAAAATAAATGGCAATACGGAGATGGAGCAAACTCTTCTCACTGTGTTACATGACTTGTTTAGAAATGGTTATCTTGCTTGGGGACATAATATCGCTAATGCACAACCACCATTCTTCCATATTACAAAGCAGGGGCGAATAGCACTTCAAACCTTGAGTCGAGATCCAATGAATCCAGATGGGTATAAAGCATATTTACTTACGCAAGTTTCACTAAGTGCAATCCCTATGTCTTATATCACTGAGGCTCTTGACACATACAATGCTAACTGTCACAAAGCAACAGCTGTTATGGTTGGTTGTGCTGCTGAGAGCGTAACTTTGGAGCTTAGAGAAACACTTGTAAAACGAATGACATCTCTTGGACATAATCCGCCAGCTAAATTGAAAAATTGGAAAATTGGTGAAGTACTCTCTTCCATTAAGAATATATTAGATAATCAAACAAGTAATATGCCTCAGCCACTCCGAGAAAAATACAATGCTTTTTGGACTGCTTTTACAGAACAAATTAGAATTAATCGAAATGATGCTGGACATCCTATTAGTGTTGATCCAGTCACTCAAGAATCAGTACATGCATCTCTCTTAATTCTTCCCGATCAAGCAAGGCTTGCCGCTGATCTCAAAGATTGGATTAATACTTCATATACTTAAGTCTAATTTGCCAGAAGGATAGAATAACAAGGAATTAAACAAAAAACAGCTAGTAATGGATAGATATAGCTAGAGTAATGCAATAGTAAGTTCTGAGAACTATTTAGATTGTCTTAATAAATAATCTCTAAATACACTATTTTAGATGTGTCCAGTAGGTTTTGTTAGTGTAACAACACTCACTCAACTAAATTGAAAGTATGGTTGCGATCTCTCTTTTAGCCTCCAAAGGAAAATAATTTGATAGAGGCAGCAAAGCCCATAGTAAGCACATGATAACTTAGCTATGACAAAACAAATCCTTATGTTAGCCCTTAGTTATCTACATATCGAAAAGGCAGAAAATCAGTCCGCACGATTGCAACGATTGCCGCGCATTAGAGTCGCTCAAATCGTTATGGATTATATCGCCTACGGTTGGTCAGTAGAAGAAATCTGTTGTCAATATCTGTATTTAACATTAGCCGAAGCTTATGAAGCAATGGGCTACCAGTTTGACCGTCAAGAAGAACTAGATCGAGAAATCTATCAGGAATGAATGGCAGCAAGTGCAAGAAAATACGACTCAAGCCACCAAGCCACCCTTCTACATTCGGATGAAAGCTAAAGGACTATTGGAAATGTCTTCACTATAACTAACCTTCAGGCAAAAAATCCTCATCTAGTGTTTGCTCAGAAGTAAAAGGAGACTTCATTGGGAAAGAGGCGATGCAATTTCTACCTTATGATTCAATAGCAAACCAGCCCTAGAATGGAGTATGGGACGCGATCGCCTCACCTACGACAAACATAAAACATAGCGGAATTACCAACAATCCTAACGACCAATCAAGCGATCGCGCCTCGTTAAGCGCGATCGTGCGAGTAAGTGTTGTGTCAGTTAAAATCGTCAATAGCTTGCCCCCATTACAGGAGAAATAGACATACCATGCTTAAACCAATCACCCTTCAAGTCGAAGCCCCCATCGCCGAGGCATACCAAAATACAACCCCTGAAAATCGACAAGCATTGCAAACACTTGTCAGCATCTTTTTACAATGCGTTTCCCAACCAACCCCACTACAAAAAGTAGTTCAAGAAATTCGTTTAGAGGCACAACAAAAAGGTCTTACTCCCGAAATCTTAGAGGAAATCCTCAAGGATGACTAAACTAAGATTAGTAATCGATACCAATATCTTGATCAGTGGCTTAATGTCTGTAAATTCGTTACCCCAGCAAGTTTTCGACTATGCCACATCTCAAGCAATACTTCTGATGTCAGATGAAGTTCAATCAGAAATAGAAAACGTCCTCAGCCGCCCCAAACTCCAAAAATACATCACCTTAGAAAGACGCACTAAATTTTTAAGTGAGTTAAGCCAGCAGGTCGCAAAAGTCACAATCAACCAGCAAATTCGAGCCTGTCGAGATCCCAAAGATGACAAGTTCCTAGAGTTAGCTGTTTGCGGTGAAGCTAACTACATCATCACAGGCGATGCCGATCTTTTAGATTTACATCCATTCCAAAATATTTCTATCATTAAAGCCGCTAGTTTTTTAACTGCGATCACGCTACATCCTTGACCTCATTAAGTGCGATCGCGCGTGTCAGTGTCGAGTCCGTTAAAATTGTGAATAGCTTGCCACCATTGAATGAGCGCACTTAAACCAAAAATGCTAAGATATGCTCACTCGCTTTGCAAGGAGGTTTCTGTATGACTAACGCAACCTATGATGAAATTTTTGGAGTAGTCTTAACCCTGCCTCCTCTTTACCGTGCCATGCTTGCAGAACATCTCCTTAACAGCCTTGATGAAATTAATCCCGAAATTGAAACAGCTTGGAATAGAGAAATATCTAATCGTATAGAAGCGATCGACCAAGGTAAAGTCACCTTAATTCCATCCGATCAAGTATTACAAAAACTAAGGAATCGCTAATGTTTCTTGAGTTTGATCCTAATGCACAACTAGAACTTGAAGCAGCAACTTCATACTATGACAGCATCAATCGTAAACTTAGCCAAGCCTTTATTGATGCCGTTGAAAGAACCCTCAATCGCATTGCTCAGTTTCCGAATGCTTGGACACCAATGATCGCAGATGCTAGACGTTGCCATATTGACGGATTTCCCTATGGCATTGTGTACCGAGTTTATGGCGATCGCATTCAGATCCTAGCTGTTATGCACTTACAACGCAAACCACACTATTGGACAGATAGAAATTAGATATAACCCAACGACCGATCGGGCGATCTCGCTACATCCTCAATCTCGTAAAGTGCGATCGCGCGCATAAGTGTCGATTCCGTTAAAATTGTGAATAGCTTGCCACCATTGAATGAACGCATATAATCGCCATGATATAGTGCAAACTTATAGTTACGCTATACTAGCCAATGATTCCAACTTTCACAGGATTGGGAAAATGAACATTGCTTTAAAGCCAGAACAGGAAAATTTTATTCGCGCCAAACTTAAAGATGGTAAGTATCAGAGTGTTGACTCTCTCCTAGCTTTTGCATTTCAACTGCTAGAAGAACATGAAGCCAAACAACAAAAGTTGAGCGAACTAAGAAAAAAAATTGCTGAAGGAACAGAACAAATTAAACAAGGCGATGTCGTTGATGGTGAATTAGTATTCCAACAATTACAGGTCAAACTAGAGCAGATGAGTCAAAAATAAAAAAGATTCATTATGTCCAGCTACTCCTTCTCAAAAATAGCCATCAAAGATCTAGACGATATCTGCACATTTATTGGACAGATTAATCCCAAAGCAGCCAGTAATCTATTTGATACTATTCGCCAGAAATGTAAGCTCGTTGCTAGTTTCCCAAACATGGGCAAAAACTACACTTGGATTGCTGCTAATTTGCGTGGTTTCACAATAGATGATTACATCGTCTTTTATTATCCGCGTCCTGATGGTATTGATATCATTCGAGTGATATCTGGGAAACGCGATCTTGAATCCATATTTGAAGAATTTACTGATTAAAATAGGGACTAACTTATGCCTGAAACAGTACAGTACATAACCAACGAACAAGGCGATCGCATCGGCGTTGTCTTAGATTTAGATACCTATTCTCGACTTACTCCTGCTTTAGATCCTGAATACCTCATTGGCTTAACCACAGAAGAACTAAAAGCCCTTGCTAGTTGCAAATTAGCCCTAACCGATCAAAATCACCTAGACCAACTAATCGATAGAAACACCGAAAATTCACTCTCTGAAGGAGAACTTGATGATTTAGATGATCTTCTAGAGAAAGTGGATCATCTCACGATCCTAAAAACTCGCGCCAGATACACCCTTAACCTCTTACAACCCAGATTAGAAGAGCAAAGGATAGTTGCATGAGCGCCTACATCGCGCTATATGCTTGACCTCGTTAAGTGCGATCGCGCGTGTAAGTGTCGAATCAGTTACGATCGTCAACAGCTTGCCACCATTGAATGAGAGATAGAAAAACTTGCTATGATTCAACATAGGGGCAATTCATGAATTGTCCCTAACACTACTAAAAACATCAACCCACCATGAAAACCCAAACTATTCAACTGAAAAAACCAACAAAGGAAACCCTAGTTGCTATAAGTCAATCTGCCCAAAAGTTTGCTCAACTCTTAAAAGCTCACAACATTAGCGAAGATGACATCATTGCCGAATTTAACGCCATGCGTAAACAAGCAAGGAAAGACGCAACCAAATAATTGCTATCAGGAACTAGAGCGTCACTTACCCCAAATTTTACAAAAACGTAAATTTCAATCAGACATATCTTCACAGGCGATCGCTGATTTAGCCAAAATCGTAATCCCAATAATAGAAGAAGATTACCTTCAATATAACAACGAAGCTCAAAGACGCATTAAAGCAAGAGATCCTAACGATTGGGAAGTGGTTGCCTTAGCCATGCACTTTGATTGTCCAATTTGGGCAGAAGACAAAGACTTTTTTGGAATTGGCATCGCTACATGGAACAGCCAAAACGTAGAAATTTATCTTATGCAATGATTGCAGGATAAACAGCCACACCATGTTTAAACCGATCGCCCTTCAAGTCGAAGCCCCCATCGCCGACGCATATCAAAATACAACCCCTGAAAATCGCCAAGCATCGCAATAGAAATAAAACATGGCAGCATATTTGCTTGATTTACGGCAAAAAATATTAAGTGCATGGCAAAACAAAGAAAATTATTTGCTCAGCTAAAGCTAGTACAGCCTAGGCTCTTGATACGGAGATTAACTACATCTATTCTGACTATTAAGTGGCTCATCATAAAAAACCAGCAAGCTGTCCCGCACTCTTAGCAGTCGGGATAGCTTGCTGGTTTTTTAGTTTACCTATGCTTGGCTACTTACTGATGAAGATGCTCTTAATTGATTCCATCATTGTGGTATTTAATGCGAGCTTTTTAGGTAGCTTCTTTTGTGGTGGTTTTGATCAGAATTTGCTGTAAGTTAGGAAGTAACGCTGCAAACACTAAAACTAGTTCCATAATAAGAATCGCTGACCAAATAATATCTAACTCAAAATAATTTATGTCTCCCGATTATATAAAAGCCCAATTAATATTACTTATCTCCATCGTGGCAGGTATTGCCTTTGTTGGCTGCATCTACGAACTGTCCTATGGCGCACCAGACTTTGGCTTTGCCGTCACTTGGGCAATTTTGCTTGCCAGCGTTCCAATTGGAGTCTATAGCTTTGTAAAAGCTGTTAGTCTTGCCCGTAAGTCTATGCAATAGGATCAAAAAGGTAGTTAGTGGCAATGCTTCATGTTGCCACTAACTACCTTTTTTTGATCCTATTGCTGCGAAAACCAGATCGCTGCTTCTGTATTCGTCTTTGTGTCTAACATTGCCATAGCCTGCTCCAGCAGCGCGATCGCTAAATTTGGCAATACTTTAGATATTTCACATTGTTGGTATATAACTGACTCGTCCAATTGAAAAGCAAAAATGCGAGCAGCGCGGATGTCAATTACCCAATACTCAGAAATTCCCAATTCTGCATAGAGTCGTTTCTTTTCGTCTAAGTCGATCGCTAAAGTCGTATCCGAAATCTCACCCACAAGATCAGGCGATCGCCATTGTTCAAGGTTGATAAAGCGTGATTGTCCAGACTCCCAAGTAGGAATATTCTCACCAACATAGACCACAAGATCGGGAGCAACAGCCCGAGTCCCTTTTTTTTCCATCTGACAGCCGCTAAAGGTACTCAGTTTTAGTTCAGGAGATCTCATGGCTAGAAATCCCAAAATCATTACAAATAAATCTCCAAACTTAGAATGGTTAATGCCTTCTGTACCCATCTCTACCCACAATTGGTTATTTTTAAAAAACAATTTACAGCGATCGCTACTTTTATCATCGCGTAGCGCCTCATAGTCTTCCCAAGTTGCTTTTACCCAAGTCGATTGTTGATATGGCTGAGTAGGTTTAGTGGCGACAATCATCCTTAATCCCCATGTTATGTTTAGCATCGGTGGATAAGTCAAGCATAGACTAAAACCCACAGATTAATTACAGGGTAAAGCACTGTAAAGCTATACCAAACTAGCGATCGCCTCTACTAAGAATGGCACAGCATTTTCATCCCAAAGTCCTTCCGACCTTCTCCCAGTCAATAACTGGAAGTGCAAATTAAAAACGTGAGGATATCCATTCACTTCGAGGCAAATATCTTCAGTCTCTAAAGTACAGCAAATTTTTTCACCATCTGACAGCTCGCTTGCCATGATCTGCATCGTTTCAACTAATTGTGTGGTCAACTTACAAAAGTCCTTAAATTCCCGCTCAGTAAGTTCGATCGCCCAGCTATCTGTACCCACTAACCCCTTATAAATATCGGCATCGGAGCGAAAACCAATTCTCCAACCCTCCCCACTAAGCAACTGCTTTGGCAAATTTTGATCTGTGAAATTTAGCATAAAATTTCCTAAATGAAATAGCGGCGGGAATCGCCGCTATTTCTATGCCTTTCAGTCGCTTAAAATCTCTGGCTGCGAAATTTCATCTGACATCTCCATAATCGCTCTTAAAATTGGCTTCATCATGCGATCGTCATAATCATCTTCTTCGTAACGTCTCAATTTTGCTCGATTTGCGACCTGCACCGTAATTCGATAGCGATTAGACGAAGCATTGATCAATTCTTCAACGCGGCGGATAACTTGCGATGAATCAATAGAGTAGCGTTTTGCCATAATTAACCAAAGAAAACATATTTACTGAGTTTAGCGCGATCGCACTCGCCTTTAGCAAAGAAAATATTTTAATCCACAATTAAAAATCAAAGAAAATTTTGAAAGCAGTGCTTAGCATTACTTTCAAAATTTTCTCTGGGTTTTAATTGAGCGCAAAGCGCTGTATGATATCTTCGCATAGCTATTTGGGGCGGATTGTGTAAATCCATGACTGCAAAGAAAGTACTGGTAATTGACGACAGCATCATGATCCGCAAGATGGTTAAAAGCATTTTGGCTGGTAAGTATGATGTTTTAGAAGCTAGTGACGGTAAATCAGGATTGGATGCTGCTAGACGCTCATTTCCTGATTTGATCTTGCTGGATTTTGTGATGCCAAAATATAATGGCTATCAAACACTGCAAGCTATTCGTCGTGTCGAGGGCTTGCAAAAAGTCCCTGTAATTATGATTTCAGGGCTAAAGGAGCAAGTCACTGAGCATGTTCCTGAGCCATTTACTGAGTTTGACTTCCTAGAGAAACCTTTTGAGGCAGATGTATTAGTTTCTCGGATTCAAGGATTTCTGACAACTGAGCCAGCCCATCCTGTCTCCGCCGCATCGGTCAGATCCGCAGCACCTGCACCAGTTAGGGATGTGCAGCCCACTGAAGAACCTAATTTACAGATGATTCTTCATCGACTTACAGCGACTGAGACCCTACTCGTTCAGGGTATTGAGAACCTAATTCAGCGTGAGGTTGTGGCGCGTTTTAATGAATTAAACGCAAGAATAGACCACCAAGATCGCGAGATCAAGACGCTCAATGAGCATATTAATCGCATCACTGAGCAAATTGAACACCAAAACAAAGGGCTTATGGTGATTTTGAGAGAACTCAAAGGTATGCAAGGCAAGTGAGTGATTAGGGGCACGTCGCCAATCACTCACTTGATCAAGAAAGCACGGCTCTGCCGTGCTTTCTTGATCAAGTCGGGTTTGAGAGTAAAACGCTGTAATTGCAGTATTCTATTGATCCCAGACTATTTCCCACGAATGTAATCATCGACTATGCAACCACAAACCATTGTGATCAAAATTGGCACGTCTAGCCTCAGTCACCCTGATTCGGGCGACCTGCAACTAGCCACGATCGCCAAATTAGTGGAAGCAGTGATCCATTTGCGCCGTGTGGGACACCATGTTGTTTTGGTTTCTTCGGGAGCGGTGGGGATCGGTTGTGGGCGATTAGGACTCAAGCAACGTCCAACTAAAATTTCCCAAAAACAGGCGGTTGCCGCCGTTGGGCAAGGACGCTTGATGAGAATTTATGATGATTTATTTGCTACGTTTCAGCAACCAGTTGCCCAAGTATTGCTCACAAGGGGCAATCTGATTCAGCGCCAGCATTACATGAATGTCCATGCGACGTTTCAAGAACTGCTAGAACTGGGAGTCGTGCCAATTGTCAACGAGAATGACACGGTGGCGGTTGACGAATTAAAATTTGGTGATAATGATACGCTTTCGGCTTTGGTGGCTAGTTTGATTGAGGCGGATTGGTTATTTTTACTAACCGATGTCGATCGCCTTTACTCCGATGATCCCCGCCAAAATCCTGATGCAAAGCCGATTGAGTTTGTGGAGTATGAACAACTACAAGAGCTAAGACAAGCGATCGGCGAAAAGCAAGCGATCGCTGGCGCAAAGGGTGGCACACAATGGGGAACTGGCGGCATGGCGACAAAGCTAGATGCAGCGAGAATTGCCTCAGCCGCAGGCGTGCGGACAGTGATTACTAGAGGCGCTTTTCCTGAGCGATTATTTGCAATTTTAGAGGGAGAAAATTTTGGTACGCAGTTTGCCGCTCAACCGAAGACGGTTAATGCCCGCAAGCGCTGGATTGCCTATGGGATGGTAACTACAGGTAAATTATTTTTGGATGACGGAGCTGTGAAAGCCGTAATTTTGAATGGGCGATCGCTTTTACCTGCGGGCATTGTGCAAGTGGAAGGCAAGTTTGAAGCGAATGAGTCGGTGAGTCTATGCGATCAGCAGGGTAAAGAAATTGCGAGGGGCATTACCAATTACAGTAGTGGTGACATTTTGCAAATCTTGGGATCGCAGTCAGAGGATATCCCGCGATTGCTGGGCTTCGATGGAGAAGAAACAGTTATCCATCGCGATAATTTGGTCAATCTCTAAGTATGACGGTGTGAAGCTCCGCCATACTTGATAAAAGGCTTCGACTTCGCTCAGCAAACCTATATCGATGGCTAAGCGAAGTCGAAGCCCTTTTTTAATTATTTAAGGCATACGCTGGCTTCTCTTGTCTTTCAAAACTTAATCAAATGCTAATTGTCAGTCGGCGAACTTGAAGGCGATTGGACTTAGGGCGCTTGAGTCGGTTGCTGGTGAGGCGATCGCTAAGAGGTCTATGGATGGGAAGTTCTTGGCGCAGGGGATGACCATAGCTATTAATCTCTTTGCAAGTGCGGGGGCGAGTCGCCAAATGGTTGACACTTTTAGGCTTGGGAAAACGTTGCCGAATTGTTAGTACCAGTAAGCGGTTTTCTCTCGAACATAAAAGGAGGAGATTATGATTAGTCTTGAGCATAGGGAAACCAACAGTATTTTTTTAGCATAGCGATCGCTACATATGGTCAAATTGTAACCTAGCGCTTTGCAATCAAGTTTTGCGATAGCATAGGCTTGATTAGTTTTACCTGCTCGATCGCGATTTTCTATGCCTAAGCTATCAAAACCTCCAGATCCTAACGATCCCGAATATCAAAGCCTTGAACGCAGAATTAACTTTTATCTGCACCTCGCCATCTATTCCGCTTGTAGTACCTGTATGTGGTTTGTACAGGCGATAACCGAAAAGGTATGGATCTGGTCAGTGTGGGTCGCTATTATCTGGGCGATATTTATCCTCGCACATGGGATCTGGGTATTTTCCAAAGAAAAACAAGCAATTATCTAAAAAAATGAATGTCGTGCTCAGCACGACATTCATTTTTTTAGATGCAAAATCAAAGATCTTCTCAATCCTCTTTCCAGTCCATTTACAAACAAATTTTAAAAGTGCAGCTTCGCCGCACTTTTAAAATTTGTTTGCATTATTTACCACTAACCTCATACATACTATGTCTCATATAGGAATCATCTGTGTACCTGCTACGGGACACCTAAATACTCTGATACCTCTGGGTTACGAACTCAAGCAACGAGGTCATCAAGTTACTCTAATCGGAACGTTGGATGCTCAAGAAAAGACTGAAGTTGCTGGCTTAAATTTCCTAGCCTATGCCGAAAAGTCTCGACCTCTAGGATTCACACCCCAATCTCTCGTCAAAATGGGTGGATTAAGTGGATCGGCAGCTTTGAAATATTCAATAGAGTTGTTTCGCGAAAGTGCGATCGTCACGATGAAAGAAGGGCTGGAAGTAGTGCGAGCAGCTAAAGTCGATTTACTGCTAATTGACCAAGCTTCCTTTGGCGCTTCCAGTATTGCGGAGTATTTGCAAATTCCTTTTATCACAGTCACCAGTACTATTATGTTAAATCGAGAGGAGTCTATACCTCCATTTAATTTTGGATGGAAGTACTCGGATAGTGCGATCGCTAAACTGAGAAATAAGCTTGGCTATAAGTTACTTGATCGTCTAATTAAGCCAATTTCCCAGACCGTCAACTCGTTGCGTAGTGAATGGGGCTTGCCACCATTTCAGCAATCGAGTGATGCTTACTCCCCCCTTGCTCAGATTTGTCGTCAGCCGATAGAATTTGAGTTTCCCCGTCAGCAGTTACCCCCACAGTTCCATTTCACTAGTTCCTTTCATAATCCCTTAAGTCGAGCTGTAATTGATTTTCTCTATGAGAAGTTAAATGGGAAACCCTTAATTTATGCTTCGATGGGAACGATTCAAAACCGCTTGTTTAGTACTTTCAATCGCATTGCGGCGGCTTGCCAAGATCTAGATGTGCAGTTGATCATCTCCTTGGGCGGTTCGGCTGAGCCAAGCCAACTACCAAATTTGGTGGGTAATCCCATCGTGGTTAAGTATGCACCTCAGCTAGAGATCTTGCAAAAAGCTAGCCTAACGATTACCCATGCAGGATTGAATACGGTAATGGAATCTCTAAGTTGCGGAGTGCCAATGGTAGCGATTCCGATCGCTAATGATCAGCCTGGAGTTGCCACTAGAGTTGACTGGACTGAGACAGGATTGGTGATTCCTTTGAAGAAGTTGACCGTTCCCAAATTGCAAAAAGCAATTACAACTGTTCTCAAAGATCCTAAATACAAGAACAATGCTAAAAAAATGCAAGTAGCGATGGAAAAAGCTGGCGGAGTTAAGCAAGCCGCAGACATTGTTGAGCAAGTAATTGTGACTGGCAAACCTGTATTGCGAAACTAAATTAGGACTTACGCATCAGTTGCTAAGACCCTCACCCCTAGCCCCTCTCCCAAAAAGGGAGAGGGGAACAAGAAATCTTCTGACTCCCCTTCTCCCGTTCTGGGAGAAGGGGGTGGGGGATGAGGGTAATTTGCATTTTGCGTAAATTTTATAAATAAAGGCAGCGCTTAGCGCTACCTTTATTTATCCGTAAGGTCTTGGATAGGGTTTTAGCATTGGTGAAGCACGATAGACAGGAAAAATTTGTACTGCTTGACCGCCGCGCTTAATGGGAATATCAGCGATTTTTTCTAAGGATTGGAAATATCCTTGGTACTTGTCTAGGGGCTGAGGATAGCGATCATCTTTTAAAAATAGTTCTGAGGTCACATACAAAGAAGACTTGCCGACAAAATCTTCAGCTTTACTCCAATAGGCAAAGCCGCGCAGGTCTTCGTCAAAGCAGGTGACTTTTTTACCCAATGGCTCGATCGCCATGCCCACTTGCCCAGCCACAAAGAAATTATTGCTAAATACAAAATCTGACTTGGCTAACTCTTCTTTTAATATTGGAGTGTCAATAAAAGCTTGGCGCAACTGCTCAATGTCAATCATTTGCGTAGAGGGATCGTCCTTAGCTTCCCAAAATCCACCTGCGATCGCGGCGCTTCCACCTTTTTGAGCAATACCCAAATGCACATGGAGCAGTCCAATCATCAGTAACGGCAAAATCACAATACCCGAACCCCAGAGCCAATTGCGGATAAATTTGGGACGCTTTAACTGAACTGTAGCGGCGCGTTCACCAAGTAACAAGGTCGCGCCAAAAAATCCTGGCATATGCCATGAGGGCAGAATTTGAATGAAGCCGCCCATAAACGTAAATCCAAAGAAGATTGGCAGAGATACGCAAAGAATTAATAGTCTTTTTTGATGCAAGATTTCTGAGGCGATCGCTATTTGAGACTCTTGATCATCTTGAGCTTCTTGATTTTTCAGTTGACGATTTTTACTTGATAGCAATTCTCCAAAGGTACGAAAACTCGTCCACCAAATTGGAATCCCAAAAGTGGGGAATAGATAGCCTAAAGCTACTAGAACTGTGACCAGCAAGCGTTCAAAGTTGTAGCCTTCAGATGGAACGGCGCGACCACTCTGAAAGCGAAATGAAGCCCATTCATGTTGGGCATTCCAGATAACGACAGGAGAAGTAACCGCTAGTAATAAGGCGATCGCTACCAAATTCCAGACTGAAAATAAGGCGCGGCGATGGCGGTTACTAATTAGGCAAAATAAGCCAATGCCGCCACCTAATAGCACTCCATGATATTTACCCAAAAAGGCTAGTCCCACTAATAGACCAATTAGAGCAAATCGATAGGTGGGCTGATACTCTCTAGTGTGATCGTTGGGAAAAAACTCCTCGGTGGCGACCCATAGACAAACTGCCCAGAAAAACATCAAGGCATTGTCAGGAAGCGTAAGAATCCCGAAGGCAATCTGAAAAATGGGAATAGTCGTTAATATTGCCAGAGTTAAAGTTGCTGCGCGATCGCCAAATAACTTTTTGCTAGCTAAATAGGTAAAGAACAATGTGCCTGTGTAGAGCAGCACCCCACCGATGCGGATTGTAAAAGGAGTGACTGCACCCGTGAGCCAAACTCCCAATCCCGCCGTAAAAGCGACTAAGGGCGGATGATCAAAATAGCTCAGGTTTAGGTTTTGGGTGTAAAGGTAATAGTAAGCTTCGTCAAAGCCCACATTTAGATAAATCGAACAGATCACCCTAAACAGCAGTCCCCACAACAATATGGCGATCACCCACCTATCAACTTTCATTCTATATATCCCTTAATAAGCTTCTGCTGAAAAGCTTACAGCGCTTTGCGCTTAAACCCAAACCAAGAAAAAACTTGCCAGCGTTGCTAAGCAACACTGGCAAGTTTTTTCTTGTGGTTCGGTTGATCAGCAAGGCGGCTTTGCCCTTGTAAAACCAAACAAAGAAATGGCGTAGCCATTTCTTTATTTGAAAAACCATACTGTAGCTATCCTAAATGAGTTGTGAGAGGCTTCGACTTCGCTCAGCCAGCAATATAGGCTGGCTGAGCGAAGTCGAAGCCCTGTTTTTCTCTAAATGATTTAGGACAGCTATAGTTTTATACAAATTCAAAAGGCAAATGGCGGCGCTAAGCGCCGCCATTTGCCTTTTGGTCAAAGCGATGCTTCGCGAGACAGTAAAACACTATATAATTCGCCATGATTACCTGAAAATTAGACGGAGGAGATTGAGATGGCGAGAGAACCCAGAAAACCTAATGAATATATCGTGCACTTAAAGCTAGAAGGTGGACAGGAAGTCACCACAAAATTTACCACTATCGAAGAAGTTAAAACTTGGTATGCTTCCCAGTTCAAGGCAAAATCGGGAGAAGATGATCTGATGCCGATTCCTGTCAGAGCCGAGCTAAATGAAATTTTGTTAGTTCGTCCTAAGCGAGTGATTGCCATCCATGTAGAACCAATCTACTCCTCCAGCGTAGAAATGTTTGCCTAAAATTAATAAGGGATGCAATAAAAAATGATTTTTGAGGGCGAGGCAAAGCTGCACCCTCAAAAATCTGATTTTTTATTAAATTGCGGAACCCTTGTTAATTTATAGAATGAAATTTCCATGCCTTTACATCAAGTTTCTGGGCGATCGCGTTTAGGTTTAGCGCTATCGCTGCTCACCGTTCTGCTTTGGGGAGTGTTAGCCGTCGCGCTGAAAATCGTCACCCAAGAGCTAGATCCTTTTACAGTGACTTGGTTTCGCTTCACCGTTGCTGGTGTGCTATTAGGACTATATCTAGCAATCCGTCAGCAGCTACCAACATGGCAACAGCTCACAAAGATACCGTGGCAGATATTGGCGATCGCTGTTGTCGGCTTATCCCTCAATTACATTTTGTTTCTGATTGGCTTAAGCAAAACCTCAGCGAACAATGCTCAAGTCATCACCCAGATCGCCCCTGTGATGATGGGAATCTTTTCCCTGATTATTTTTAAAGAAAAATATAACTATCGGCAGTGGATGGGTGTCGCAATTTTAATTTGTGGGTTAATCCTGTTTTCTAACGAGCAAGTGCGATCGCTAGTTACCACCTTTGACAGCTATATGTGGGGCAATGTTTTGTTGCTATTAGGAGCCGTGGTTTGGGCTTTTTATGGCATTGCCCAAAAACAACTGCTCCAAAGCTTGCCTTCCAGTTACATCATGCTTTGCATATACCTGAGTGCGGCGGTGCTATTTACACCTACGGCTAGCCCTGCTAAGTTGCTCAGTCTTTCAGGATTACACTTGGCGATTTTAATATTTTGTGCCTTAAATACTCTAATTGCTTATGGAGCCTTTGCCGCCGCCCTAGAACATTGGCAAGCCTCACGGGTTAGCATTGTGCTGACTTTGACACCCTTAGTCACCTTGGCGGCTTCGTTAGCCCTACCCAACTTTATACCCCAATTGCTATCCCCTTCGCCTTTGAGCCTATTGGGATGGGTCGGCGCGATCGCAGTTATATGCGGCTCAATGACGATCTCCTTGAGCGAAACCAAGAAAGCTGCAATCTAAAGTTGTTGATGTTCAAATTTAAGTTAAAAAAAATATTGAAAAGGTATTGCGCGATCGCGCCATCTATACGCTATACTTAGTAACGCTGAAGTCAAAGGTTAATTTATTAACCGATTCACACACCTACATTCCTCGGTAGCTCAGCGGTAGAGCAATCGGCTGTTAACCGATCGGTCGCAGGTTCGAATCCCGCCCGGGGAGTTTAATCAAAAAAGAGATGCGTCAGCATCTCTTTTTTTTGCATGAACGGATGGTGGTTCTTCTACTGGCAACTTATCAAAGCTTCAATATCTGCTGATACGATCTTATCCAAATTGCGTGTAATCTTGGCGATTTCCCAATCCCACCAAGCTATTTCCAGTAATGATTGAATTGTTTTACTGTCAAAGCGCTGACGTATACATTTAGCGGGATTGCCACCAAAAATCGTGTAGGGCGGAATGTCACCTACCACCACTGATTTCGCGGCAATAATTGCTCCATCGCCTACCTGTACCCCTGGCATAAATACTGTTTCGTAACCAACCCATACATCATTGCCAATTACCGTATTGCCTTTGTAGGGAAGTTTTTCCGCTTGGGGTTCAGCTTTTTCCCAGCCATTTCCAAAGATATAAAATGGATAGGTAGAAAAGCCATCTAATTGATGATTTGCGCCATTCATGATAAATTTCACGCCTCTCGCCAAGGCGCAAAATTTTCCAATGATTAGCTGATCTCCAATAAATGGGAAGTGATACAGAACATTGCGCTCAAAATTTTCTGAGTCTTCTGGATCATCGTAATAGGTGTAATCGCCAATGATGATATTAGGATTTGATACCGTGTTCTGAATGAAGCAGATCTGCGGAAATCCCTTCATTGGATGTTTGTCTTTAGGATCGGCTCCGTACAAAATATTCTCCCGCCTTAATAGCTAGAACTTAGAAAGCTGTTCCGCCCGCGTAGCGGGCGGAACAGCTTTCTGGTTTTATATCCTAACCAATGTTGATTTGTATAGCTGTAGTCGTTCTTGCTTCTTTGTTTTATGATTGTAGAGGTACACTATTGGCTATGCTTCTAAACTTGAACGAATCCATTGGGTAGCTCTTTCGCAATCAAGAGGATGAGAGATAAAAAATCCTTGAATTTCAATATGACTACCTCCAATATCTTCAAAATAATTTAGCTCCTGCGCTGTTTCTACACCTTCCACAACAACACCCATCCCCAAATTATTTGCTAGGCGCAAGATTGATTGGATAATCCTTTTACTCTTAGCATCAGAAAAAATTCTATTTGTAAAACTACGATCAATCTTTAAGACATCAATTGGTAGGTTTTGGAGATAACTAAAAGATGAGTATCCAGCACCAAAGTCATCGATATAGACCTGCATCCCAATTTCCCGTAATTGTTCTAATTTCTGTGAAGAAACTTCAATGTTTTCCATCAGAACTGTTTCTGTAATTTCCAACTTAATCAGGCTGGGAGCAATGTTTCGCTCTTTCATAATCGATTGAACGCAGTCTACAAAGTCTGGCTGGACAACTTGCAATGTCGATACATTTACGCTCAAAGTTAAATTTTTCAAATTAGGGAAATCCTGTTGCCAAGCCAATAGTTGATCGCAAGCAGTTTCTAGCACCCAATACCCAATTGGCACAATCTCACCGATTTCTTCTGCCACAACCAAAAACTCCTGCGGCGAGATCATTCCCTGTAATGGATGTTGCCATCTTAATAGAACTTCAAAGCCAGTGAGTAAATGTTGATGAATTGAGACAATTGGTTGATAAACTAAGCGGAACTCTTGCCTTTCGAGGGCTTTACGCAAATCATTTTCTAGTTGCCAACGCAACTTAGCACCTTGATTGATACTGCTATTGAATACAGTTTTTTTGCCTTTGCCAATTTTTTTGGCGTGGTGCATCGCAATATTGGCATCTCTGAGTACTTCATTGGCGTAAATATACTCAGTATCGCTAATGGCAATACCAATATTTACGGATAAGAAAAAGCGATCGCCTTCAATCTCAAAAGGTTGACTTATCTCTTCTAAGATTTGATCGGCTAAATTTGTAACTGATTCTAAGCTTTCTATATCCTCAACTAGGATGACAAACTTGTTACCATCAATCTTGGCAAGGGATCTTTGAATATTACGATATTTAATGAGGCGAGAACTAATACTAACTAATAGCTGATCGTCAATAGATATGCCAAAGTTTTCATTAGCTAGCCTAGCGCGATCGCACTCTATAAATAGAACTGCAAAATTACTATTAACATCAGCTTGAGACTTAGCAAAAGCTAAATCTAGCAGTTCCATAAAGGCTTCTCGATTGGGCAATCCCGTTAGAGAATCATGGATCTGGTTATAGTGTAAGGCGGCAATTACTTGATCGCGCTCTTTTTTAATTGAGTCTGATCTAGTCAGCAAGTGCATCTGATGGATAGAAATCGCCAACTGAACTGTCGCCTTTTCTAAAAATTCAACTTCCCATTCTTCCCAAGTACGGACTTGATCGTATTGATGAATAATGAGCAAACCCCATGATTTCTTGCCATCAGGAATAGCAATAATAATTGCTGAACATATCCCCTTAGCTTTTAAGCTCTCAACAATTAAGCGATCGCCCTCAAAGGTGTCAATGTCAACAATAACTTGGCTAATACATTTTTGATAATTATTTAGCCATTCTGGATCTGTATATACTGATGGAAGTGAATCTGGCAATAGCGATCGGCTCGGATCTTTGACAAATTCATATTGGATATTGGAACCCGATTGACCTGATGATTGCTCTGATAGTTGATGTATTATTATTTGGTCAATTTGCAGTAATTGATATATCTCCAGAGCAAATGTTTCTAGCATTTCCTCTAAATCAATTGACTGCTTCAATCGCGCAAAGATTAGTGCTAATAATGTGTAAATCTTATCTTCATTTGGCAGATCCGTGTTGGGACTCGCTTGATAAAGTTGCTTAAGTCTTTGTTTGAGTCTTAAAGATTCTCTCTCCATTTCATCAAAACAATCAAACAGCTTTTCTCCAGAGTCTTTAATACTCAGAATGTCACTTTGTTGAGATGAATTTAATGTCTGATCGTTACTTAAACGATTAGCACATTCAAGTAGTGATAACAGAATGTCGGATAATTCTTCACGCATAGTAACGACTTGAATAAGTTCGGCAGTTTCACAATAACTTGCGCTTTCTTATAAATAATTACTAGTGCGCGGCGCGACTGCACACTAGTAATTGTTTACTTTATAGCACCCATAGCAGTCCTAAAATTAGCTTCCTAAAATTAGCTCTGGGTGAGTTCAGCAAACTTATCATCAAAAATCTCTATCTCTAGATCACGATCATCGCGTAGGCTGAGCGATCGCTTGACATAGCCCAGATAAACTGGCTTGGACACCCCTTCGCGAGGATGCACAATTGTCCTAGCATAAATAGTCAACTGCTTGTCACCTTGGTTGTTGCGCCCAGAGGAAAATAAGTTGCTACTCGCTTGTTTTAGCGTTGACTCAAGTTCATCATGGGTAATAGTTGGGGCGACCGCGATCGTTGCTCGCGATCCAAAGCGATCATAGACCAGTTTAAACGGGACAGAGCCTTGAACTGATGAGCGGGTAATAGGCTCAAAGCTGAGGGAAAACAGACCCACTACCAAAACTACGGAAAATAGGGTTACACCCACCATCCGATAGCGCCAACTCCACTGTTGAGACATAGCTAGCCCTGTAATCAGAGCGCAGACCAACACAAACACGCCCATTCCTTGTGCAAGCTGACCAAATAAAGCAGGCGTTAACGACATAACTTATTCTTTTTATAAATATAACTACTCAGCCCATTTTATAGTGGCTTGCACAGTTATACCAATTCACGAAAGCGTGACAATACTTTAATTTGACTTTAATTTGATCACAAAATCAATTTCTGGCATTGTGGCAAAGCCGCACACCAGAAATTGGTTTCGTTTAGAGATATTTCTGCAAGATAACTTTGAGGCGATCGCGACTTGCATCAGAAATATGACTGAGGTCAGTCAAAATCGAGGTCTTAAGGGCATGGTGAGCCTCAGACTTGGGCGGATTAGTGGCAATCTTAGCAACCGCACGTTGGATTACCTGTTGAGCATTGAGAGCATTTTTTTGCAAATTTTGAATGATCATTTCCACGGTCACACTTTCATGATCATCATGCCAGCAGTCATAGTCAGTGACCAATGCGATCGAGGCGTAGGCGATTTCGGCTTCACGGGCTAGCTTTGCCTCTGTGAGATTAGTCATGCCGATCACTTTTGCGCCCCAACTGCGATAGAGCAAGGACTCGGCTTTGGTGGAAAAGGCTGGTCCCTCCATGCACAGATAGATCCCGCCTTTGTGAACTTTACTGCGCCCCAACTCCACCCCATCAGCAGCCGAAGCGACGACCGACAGTAAGGACTTACAAATTGGCTCCCCAAAGGCAACATGGGCAACAATCCCCTGTCCAAAAAATGTAGCTTGACGGCTAGTAGTGCGATCAATAAATTGATCTGGCAAAACAATATCAAGAGGTTTAGCGTATTCTTGCAAAGATCCAACTGCGGAGGCGGAAAGAATATATTCCACGCCAAGGCTTTTCATGGCATAGATATTGGCGCGATAGGGAACCTCGGTGGGAAGTAAATGGTGCGATCGCCCATGTCTTGCCAGAAATAACACAGGAGTTCCCGACAGTTCACCGTAAATGAGCGCATCTGAGGTTTTACCAAAGGGTGTTTCGATGTTGACTTCTTGGATATTAGTAAGAGCAGACATTTTATAGAGTCCACTGCCGCCGATGATGCCGATTTGGGCTGTGACCGTCATAATTTTTTAGGGATTGGTAGTTGAGAAACTGGGCAAATTTTACAGCAATAAAAGCCAGAGAAAGTTCCGCCACAACGCGACGGAACTTTCTTGGCATTAGGCTTTCGTCTCGATGCGTAATTCTGTGAGTAAAGTTTTTAAGTGGTCAGTGGTTGCCTGATAGACCTCACCGCAGAAATGGCAAGTTGCCTCAGCGCCTTTGTCTTCCATAATCATTGCTTGCAGATCCTCTTCTCCAAACATTTTCATCGCCGCCAACATACGATCAAAACTACAGGGACATGAAAATTTCACTTCTTTCGTTAGTGGCAAAATGTCCAACTGCATTTCCGCAAACAGTTCGAGCATTACGTCAGCAATTTCTTTACCCTGACCGAGTAAATCATTAAGCTTTTGGCGATCGCCGCAATCTTCGAGCTGATGGATTAAATCTTCCTGCGATCGATTAGCTGTCTTTGCTGCCCTCAGAGTCGCCATAGGCATAATTTGCAACAATATTCCTGCGGCAAATTTCACTGGTGCGTCTTCTTGGGGATCAATAACTTCGGTGAGGATCAGTTTGGAGTAGGTTTGTTCTGAAGAGGCTAGATACCAAGCGACATCATTAGCGATATCACCTGCAACTAGTTCTACTGTGCTGCTGTAGGGTTCGCCATAGCCGATATCCCGCATTACTTTTAAAAAACCGACCTGTCCAACGGCTTGGCTGACATTTTGATGACCATCTTCGAGGGGAGGAAGGGTGAAGTTGGGGTTGGACACAAAGCCGCGCACAGTGCCATCAAAACCAGCGTCGGCGTAGACTAACCCCAAGCCGCCATCACCAGAAACTCTGACATTTACTCTTGCTTGATTGCGCTTCATATTAGCGGCAAGCAGGAGGCTAGCACTCATGGCTCGTCCGAGAGCTGCTGTTGATGTCGGGGATAGACCATGACGACGGTGGGCTTCGTTGAGGGATTGGGTGATGCTGATGCCAAAGACACGGACGCGACCGTCAGCGCTGAGGGCTCGAATTAAACGATCAGTCATGGAATTTTGAGTATTTAAGTTATCACTTGAGTTAGATCTATGTTAACAGCAAGCACTTTGATCCCAATTTCCGTCACAGGATTAGACATAATAAGATCAAAAGTACAGAGATGTGCGGCGAAGCCGCACATCTCTATTGGAGTATTGCCGACTTTGCTCCACCAATAAGTTCTTAGGTAGCTATAATCTGGAACTTTGGTTATGATTAGCTTGAGTATTCGGTTAGATGGATAAACCATGGTAAACGCTGTAAATGCTTGGGACAAAGACGCTTTAAAAAATCCTGAGACAGAATATCAATATCTATTGGGTTCTTTGAAAGAAATCAATGGTTTTGCCATGTCATTTGTGCGATGTTCCCCAACAGAGGGTGAACAGATTATCAGAAGAGTTAAATCGGATTTGGGCGATCGCCGAGTTGAATTGCTGCGACTTAGCCAACCGATTGCTGACTTTTACGAAATGTTTGCGGAAAGAACTGAACTACACAATGCAGATGTTTTACTTGTTACTAGCATTGAAGAGTTTTTAGAGAGCAATATTGAGGACTTAATTGATGATGGTAGTCTGGGCAAGAAATTAAAAAAATTACCACGCCCCATTTCTCACCTCAGCCTAGTGCAGTCCCGTTTAAAGGCGATCGCCCCAATCTCGTTTGTGTTTTTGCTGCCCCTATTTGCCCTCAAGTTTTTTATTGATAGTTATCCTGATTTGTTTGAGTTGCCTGTTAGCGTGTTTGAGTTTCCTACGGACATGGAATTGCTACGGCAGGAAACTTTTCGATGGGTCAACGGCGATCGCTATGAGGCTTATGCTCAAATTACTGAGGAAGAACGGGATCTTAAGTTTGAAACCCTCCAAAAGCTGATCGCCGCCCAGCCCTTGATCTCAGAGCGGCGGATCGAGCTACTCCTTGAGCAAGGAGGCTTATTAGTTGCGGGTAATCGTTGCAAAGAGGCGATCGCCAATTGCGATCTAGCCCTAAATATTCGTTCTAACAATCACCTAGCTTGGTATAACCGTGCGGTGGCTTTAGATTTATCCGATGCTCACATAGAGGCGATCGAAAACTACCGTCAAGCCATCATGTACAAAGAGGATTTCTATGCGGCTTGGCATAATCTGGGAACTTCCCTGAGTATGGTGGGGCGCTATGAGGAGGCGATCGATAGTTACAACACAGCCCTGCAATACAAGCCCGACTATTACTACTCCTACGGCGGCAAAGGGCTAGTCTGTAGTGTGCTTGGCAAATATGAAGAGGCGATCAATTACTGTGAAAAAGCCCTCGCTATCAAGCCCGACTATGTGCAGGGTTGGTTTAGCCGCGCCTATGCCCTTGAAAGTATTGGCAGATACGAAGAAGCTGTTGCTAGTTATGATCGAGCCCTTGAGTACAAACCCTTTGATCATCAAATTTGGTATGGTCGAGCGAAGGCGCTAGAGCAGTGGGGAAACTATACTGAGGCGATCGCTAGCTATAACCAAGCCCTAGAGATCCGTCCCGATGACTACTATGCTTGGAATAATCGGGGATTAGTCTTGAGCCGTCTTGAGCTGTATGAAGAGGCGATCGCCAGTCATGATCGCGCCCTAGAGATCAAACCTGACGATCATTTTGCTTGGTACAGCCGTGGCAATGCTCTTAGTGGCTTAGGGCGACTAGAAGAAGCGATCGCCGCCTATGATCGAGCTATTCAAATCTCTCCCCAAGAAGCCCAAATTTGGCATAGTCGTACATTAGCCTTAAGAAGAATGGGTTTTGACTAGATAACCGAAAAGACCATGACCACTCCAGTTGAAAACCATGATTTATCTCGAATAAATCAAACCAATCCTGCGCCCTCTGATGCACCTGCGATTGCACAAGTTAATATTTGTCGCGATAATAGTTTCATGAGCGGACTGAAGATCCCCCTCAGTCTGCTAATCACTTTGCCATTTATTTTAAACACCTTTTTTATCGTGGGGTTGATTGGCTGGCTATCTTTTCGGAATGGACATCAAGCGATTACTTTGCTGGCAAATAAGCTCTATCACAAGGCTACAGAGCAGGTACAAGACCGTCTTAACTCCTACCTCGAACTTCCCTACAACCTCAACCGCATCAATGCTAGTACCGTTGATCTCCAACAGGTCAATATTAATGATGAGAAGAGGGTTCAAACTCATTTCTGGAGACAACTACAAGAATTTTCCCAAATCAGCAACATCTACCTCGCCACGACCGATGGCAAGTACTTTGGCGCAAGGCGAATTGGTGATAAGTTTGCTGTTGAGAATGATATGGCAGTCTACATGGCTGATCGATTTGGTCAGCAACAAGCCCTAGTGAGAGCTAAAAGCTTTAATCTTGCCGATCATCCTTGGTATCAAAGTCTACAGCAGACCAAGCAAAATATTTGGACAGAAGTCTATACAGATCCAATTACGAAAGAGCCAGCAATTACTTCCATTCAGCCACTTTTTCGAGAAAATGAAGATCTGCAAGGAGTGTTAGGTGTATCCGTATTACTAGGGGATATCAATCAATTTTTAAAAGACAATAAAGTTAGCCCTAATGGACAAACAATAATTGTCGAACCTTCAGGGCATCTGGTCGCTACTTCTAATATATCGATTAACAAGTTCTTTCAGGATAATTACTTAAAGCCAATCTCAGGAAATAATAATCAAACTCAACTTACCGAAGATATTATTAATTGGTTAAACTCTCGTCCACTCCATGGAGACGATAAGGTTCATCAGTCCATCGTGCATCTAAATGGAGAGAAGTATTTTCTACAAGTTGGGAAGTTAAAAAATGATGCTAAATTAGTCGGACTAAATTGGCGAATTGTCGTGGCAGTGCCTGAGTCAGATTTTGTGTCACAAATCAGGGAAGGTAGCATTTCCACGGCGATACTATGCTTGTTAGCACTTTTATTAAATGCAATTTTAGGAATTATTGCGGCGCGGAGAATTAGCGATCCGATCGCAGGGCTCAGCCAAGCAAGTCAATCGATTGCCAATGGTAATCTTGATCAAAAAGTAGAATCTTCCTGTGTGATTAAGGAGCTGTCAATTTTGGCAAACTCGTTTAATCAGATGATTCGCCAGATGAAGAAAGCCCATGATCGGCAAGAAGAGTACTCGCATCTGCTAGTCCAAAAGGTCGATGAACGCACCCATGCTTTGCAGCAAGAAATTTTGGATCATGAATTAACTGAAGCAGCGTTGCGGGAGTCAGAAGAGAAATTTGCTAAAGCTTTCCAATCTAGCCCTGATGGCATGGCTCTGATGTCTACGGAAACTCGCAAACACGTCGATATAAACGATAAATGGACAGAGCTTACGGGCTACAGTCGCGAAGAGGCGATCGGTGCCAACCCAACGGACTTAAATCTTTGGGCGGATCTGCGAGATCGCGATCAGATGCTTGCCATTTTGGAAGTTGATGGTCGGGTTTCTAATTTTGAAGCAAGATTTATTACAAAAAATGGAAAACAGATTACAGGATTAATTTCATCGGAATCGATTGAATTTGGTGGTAAGTCCTTTGCGATTTATGTAATTAAAGATATTAGCGATCGCAAACTCATTGAAGAAAATATTAGAGAGAGTGAAAAGAAATATCGCGATCTCGTGGAATCGGCTAATTGTATTATTTTGCGATGGGATACCCAAGGAAAAATCTGCTTCTTAAATGATTATGGATTAAGGTTTTTTGGCTACACTCTAGAAGAGATTATTGGTAGTTATGTATTAGATACGATTGTTTCGGTGCGGAACGTAACTGATGAAGACTTACGGAACATGATTGAGGAAATATGCCGTGTTCCCGAAAAATATCAACTCAATGAGAATGAGAACCTCTGTAAAGATGGTCGCAGAGTCTGGGTAACTTGGTCTAACAAGCCTATTTATGATGAACAGGGTCAGTTAATTGAGATTTTATCAGTAGGGACTGATATCACTGATCGCAAATGTGCCGAAGAGGAGTTGCAATCGGCTAAAGAAATCGCTGATATGGCAAATCGCGCCAAAAGTGAATTTCTTGCCAATATGAGCCATGAGCTACGCACACCCCTCAATGGAATCTTAGGATATGCCCAGATCTTGAAGCGGAATCACCATGATTCGAGTAAACGGATGGAAGGTTTAAATATTATCCAACGCAGTGGTGAACATTTGCTAACCCTGCTCAACGATATTCTTGATTTATCAAAAATAGAAGCCAAAAAATTAGAATTGAACCCTAGTGAATTTGATCTTCCTAAATTGCTTCATAGCGTAATTGAGATGTTTGAGTTACAGGTACGCGCCAAGGATGTGCAGATTAGCTATCAGCCCCTTAGTGATATTCCCGTAATCATGTATGGAGATGAAAAGCGTCTTCGCCAAATCTTGATCAATCTCTTAGGAAATGCAGTCAAGTTTACCGATCACGGCTGCGTTACCCTGTCCGTGAGCGCCCAAGCTAGCGAAGTCTCTGGTAATCCTCGCCATCGGATTCGCTTTGCGATCGCCGACACAGGGGTGGGAATTGCGGCTGAAGCTTTAGCAGATATTTTTCTGCCATTTCAGCAGGTGGGTGATCGCGCCCGACAGCTTTCGGGAACTGGCTTGGGTTTGCCGATCTGCCAGAAAATTGTGGAGATGATGGGCGGAAAGCTTGAGGTCGAGAGTGCCGTCAATGTGGGGAGTACCTTCTCCTTTGAGATTGAACTTACTGAGGTTCCACACTTTACGATTCCTTTGACTGTTGATCGGCGGACAATAGTTGGTTACAAGGGTGATCGCCGTAGAATTTTGATTGTCGATGATAAAACCGAAAATCGCATGGTTTTAAATGACCTACTTATGCCTTTAGGATTTATCGTTGCTGAGGCGATTAATGGTTACGATTGCATTGAACAAGCGCAAATATTTGCTCCCGATCTAATTTTGTTAGACATGGTGATGCCTGAAATAGATGGACATGAGACAACGAGACGATTGCGCCAAATTGCGATGTTTGAGCAAACTGCGATCGTGATGGTTTCCGCAAGTGCGTTCAATCAAGACCGTAGTCTCAGTATTGAATCGGGCTGTAATGACTTTATTACCAAGCCCGTTGAGCCTGAAGCTCTATTTCAAACTATGCGATCGCTGCTGAATCTGGAGTGGCAGTATGAAGAAGTGGATTACGCTGTAAATGCTTCAGTCGCATCTTCCCTAAGCAATGGCGCAATCAATCAGTCAATTATTTTTCCACCACAGCCAATAGTAGAGAAGTTACGTCATCTGGCGCGTATTGGTGATGTAATTGCCATTCAAGATGAAGTTACGCTCTTGCGATCGGCTGATTCCACTTTTAGCCCCTTTGCTACTCAAATTCTAGATTACACTCGCGATTTTCAACTCAAACATATCCGTGATTTTTTAGAGTCATCCAGAAAAGTAAGCTAGTTTTGAGTTATACCCCAGAAAGATGATTGGCGGCGCAAAGCGCCGCCAATCATCACCAAATAAAGAAATGGCGTAGCCATTTCTTTATGGCTGTCGTCAGTCTTGTTAGGACACAAAATCAGAATCAAGGGGCGGCGCTTTGAATTGCTACTCGATTCTTGGGTTTTAATTTGACCTAATACAAGTGTCTATAACTATATCTAAAAAGCCATACGGGGTTTGGTGTTCAACCTGCAAAAGTGTAGTTACACTTTTGTGAATTGGTACAACAAGTTAAGGCTAGGGGATTGTTGTAATGTTACAATCATCAACATAGATACATAAATTAATCAATATGTCTTTGACACTGTCCGAACCCCTACTTGCCACCATTGCCTATGCTGCGATCGCAGGTACATATTTACTTGTAGTGCCTTTGATCTCGTTGTTTTATTTCAAGGCTCGTTGGTACAAGACTGGCTCCATTGAGCGCATAGTTCTATGTTTTCTTGCCTTTTTCTTCTTCCCTGGACTATTGTTGCTGTCACCATTTTTTAACTTCCGTCCTCAAGCGCGAGAAATCTAGCCATGCGCCGTATTGATGCCCTAGCGATTACGCTTGCCTTCTTTGGATTTGGCGGATTTGCCTTTTGGGCTTTTCGCACCTTTGGCTTCGATGAAACCAACGCGGGTGTGTGGAGTCAAGTAGTTCTAGTAGCGGTTTTACTGGCTTGGGTTTCTACTTACCTATTCCGAGCCGTCACCCAAACTATGACCTACAATCAGCAACTTGATGAATATAAAAAAGCGGTCTTAACCAAGCAGCTAGAAGAAATGTCTCCAGAAGAGCGTGAAAAACTACTTGCGGAGGTTGCTGCCGAGAAGGACTTAGCTACAGGCTATCAAACAGATATACCTAGTGATCCAGTCGTCAAAGATGCATGAATCAGCGATCGCCTTACTATTCACTATTCCATCCGAAACCACTGGCTAAGCGGGTCAGTTCCTTTGGCTTCCCAAGGGATTTGGGCGATCGCTTTCACATCCTCCACAAATGGTTGCGCTTTGCTAGTGATGGAGAGCCATCAAACTTAATCGCTGAAGCCCAATTTTTACATGACATTTTTGTCGATATCTTAGGTTATCGTTCACCCTTTGAAACTAACTCTGGGACTTGGGAGTTGGAGTTACATCCCAATCCAGCATTGGGCTTTTTTACAGAAACCTCGACAAATGTGATTGTCGAGATTTGGGTGAACACGGCGGAAGAGGGGGCGATTGTGAAGCCAGAGCCGCACCACGAAACCACAGAATGGCTAATTGGACTAGACTATCGTGATATTTGCCTCTATCACCGCGATGTTTCAGGGCTATTCTGTCAAAGATTTTCTTGGGAGTCCTTAGCCGACTTGGATCAGCTTAAAGCATTTTATTTTTTACTATCTCGAAGGACTCTGTTGCGCGGACTGGCTAAGAGTGAAGAGCGATCGCGCACCACCCAGCTTTTAGAAGAATCCCATCAGCTTGAATCAGAGATTCTCAAAAATTTTTATAGTCACTATTACAAGATTCGGGGACAGTTAATCAAGGACTTTCGCTATCGATTGCAGCTATTGATGCAAGATCCTAACTTTCTGCTTTCTGAAGGCAAGGCTCAAGGCGAAGAGCTGAATCAAAATTTGACAGGCTCTCCAGTGAATTCAGAAAAAGCGATCGCGATCGCCATATATCAAGCCCAGAAGTTGTTGAATCGTGTTTTGTTTGTGGCGATCTGCGAAGATCGTCATTTGTTACCCGCTCATTTAATTAAGGAAGCCTATGAATTTATAAATCCTTACATTGAACAACCAATTTGGGAAAACTATAAAGCCATTTTTCGCTGGATTCACGATGGCAATCCCAATTATTCCACGCCAATAAAACCCTATGCTTACAGCTTATTTGAATGCGATCGCCTATTAGATAAAGCTCTATTTGTTGGGGATGAATTGTGCCGTCAGATTAAAGAAATCACGAAATTTGATTTTCAAGAAGATATCACGCGGCATATTTTAGTGAGTCTCCTTGATGAGTCTGTGAAGGAGTTAAGTCAGTATCACAAAGACTTGAGCAACCTCAGTAAACGCCGCACTCCCAAGTTGCCATGTAAATCCATTTTACATAGTGAATCAATTATCCGTTTATTACAGCAACGTCTATTATTTGAGCAGGGGAACTCAATTAAGGAGAAGGCGACTGACCACGGAGATAAGCATGAATTCACGCACGACACCCTAGCCTATTGTCAGCAATATCGAGAACGTCTATCAAGTATCAAAATTTTGCATCCTAAGTGTGGTTCAGGAGTTTTCTTAATCACAGCCCTAGAATTTTTAATTTCTGAACATGAACGCATCGATCATCTATTAATCAAATTTTCACCTGATCTAACCGTTAGTAGATCCAGTTCTGAAACCATTACCCATATCCTTTGTCATAACCTGTTTGGTTGTGACACAAGCGAAGAATCGGTGGAAATTACGCGCCTCTCCCTAAGTTTGCGATCGCTAGAACTGAATCCATCTTTGCCATATTTAGAAAAGAATATTCAACTAGGCGAAATGTCAACCTGTGATTTTGGAGAAGAATTTCAAATTGCGAATGCTCGTCATGAAGTGGTTGTTTTAAAGTAAGTAGCATAGTTTATTCCGCCCCCTACGCATACGGAATAAACTTTTGGGCTTTAAGGTGACTGATGACTAACTACTTAAGCCAAGGAAAATTAAGGGGCAATGGCGATGCCATTTCCTGTCTTGGTATAAGATAGAAGCTTAGAGAAACGCAATAATCTTGATAAATTCATGCAGTTGGCAGTAAGAATTGAAAATTTAAGGAAGACGTATGGCGAGACTGTTGCCGTAGATGGAATTTCTCTCAATGTGACTCAAGGTCAAATTTATGGGCTGTTGGGTCCCAATGGAGCAGGCAAAACTACAACTATGCGCTGTATCTGCACCTTGACTACGCCAGACTCAGGAGTTGTGGAAGTAGCGGGCGCTAGAGATGCTCGCGCAATTCGCGATCGCATTGGTTACATCGCGCAGGAAGTTGCCCTTGATAAAGTACTCACAGGACGCGAACTACTAAAATTTCAAGCAGCTCTCTACCATATCCCTCCCAAGCAAATTGGCGATCGCATTGACTATGTGCTGAACTTATTACAACTAGATGACTACGCCGACAAGCTTTCTGGCACATACTCAGGGGGACTAAAAAAACGGCTGGATCTCGCCGCAGGTTTATTGCATCAGCCACCAGTTTTAGTCTTAGATGAGCCAACGGTTGGGTTAGACATCCAGAGTCGCATCGCTATTTGGGAATTTTTACGAAAACTCAAAGCCTCTGGGGTAACAGTACTGATCAGTAGTCATTACCTTGAAGAAATTGATGCTTTAGCCGATCGCGTTGCCATTATTGATCGGGGCAAAATTATCGCTGAAGGGACAACTGACGAGTTAAAGTCTAAAGTGGGTGGCGATCGCATTACCGTGAGGATTCGTGAGTTCGCAGAACGCAAGGAAGCAGAGCAAGCCCAGAAAATTTTGCAGCAATTACCCATTGTGCAGAATATCACGATCAATTCAGCTCAGGGCAACGCTCTAAACCTATATGTGACCCCAGATGCCAATGCTATCAGTGAGGTGCAAAATATACTTACTGCTGTTGATATTAGTGTGTTTAGCCTATCCCAGTCGCGCCCTAGTCTAGATGATGTGTTTTTGGCGGCGACTGGGCAGACAATTTTGGATGCAGAAATTGCCCAGTCAGAAATATTGGGCGCAACTAAAAAGAAAAAAAAATAAACCCAAAGAACTTTGTCTCCCGCGTAGCGGGAGACAAAGTAAACCCAAAGTATTAGAGGGTGAGGCGCTTCGCGCCTCACCCTCTAATACTTTGGGCATCGATTCAGAGAGATGATTCTCAAAAAATTCTTTGGGTTTTAATTAAGCGCAAAGCGCTGTAAGCTATCATCTAATTGGAATTAGGGTTATTTATCGTGTCACAACGCACAGCAAGACAGTGGATTATTAATGGTGTACTGATTGTAGTTACACTTTCATTTTTGGGTGTCTCGATCGCGCCCTTGATTGGTGGCTTATTTGCTCCCACCACTCCACCAGTAGCCGATAACTCTAACCAATCCAACTCCGAACAAGAGCGCATCAAAATTCAGATCGAGGGTTTTGAAGCGGTGCTGAAGAGTGATCCTAAAAATCAAACTGCATTAATTGGCTTGGTTAACCTCAGAAACCAATTGGGCAAAATTAGGGAAACTATCGAGCCTTTACAAACTCTTGCCGATACCTTTCCTGACCAGCCAGAATATCGCATGACCCTAGCTCGCGCCTATATGGAGCTAAAAGAGCCACAAAATGCGGCCGCCGAGTATCGCAAAATCCTAACCACTAAACCTGGTTATCTTCCCGCCTTGCAGAGTATTGTCAGCATTGAGTTAACTGACAAACGGCCAGAAGCCGCGATCGGGCTATTGCAAGATACCCTGAAGACTGCTGAAACTGCTAATAAAGTTCAGGCAGACTCCGTTGACACCAATTCAGTGCGCTGGATCTTGGGTGAAGTTTTTCGCCAACAAAATCGCCTCGATGACTCGATCGCCACTTACGATCAAATGATTAAGGAAAATGCCAAGGATTTTCGCCCTTACGTTGGCAAAGCGCAATTGCGTCAGATTCAGGGTAAAGAGGATGAAGCGAAAAAGCTATTCGATAAAGGTTTAGAGTTGGCTCCTGCCGAGTTCAAAGACGAAGTGAAGCGATTGGCAGCAATCTCTCCGCAAAAGCAACCTTTCACCGCACCAAATACGCCTGCGCCTGCGCCGAAGCAGTAATACCCTCACCCCTAGCCCCTCTCCCATTGAGGGAGAGGGGAAACAGAAAAGAAAGCTAAATATTATTTCTCTTGCTCCCTTTCTCCCGCTCTGGGAGAAGGGGCTGGGGGACGAGGGCAGATCTTCGCCTCGCGCTACCATCACTCTAAAAGTTCGCCGATCGCTATTCTCGTTCCATTTACAAAATCCCAACCCGTTTGCAGCTTTTTCCCTGCGGGTTTCAATTCTTTAATAGACAATAACCCTTTGCCTGTCTGCACCGCAAAGCCCTTGCCTTTAAAGATTTCTACAACTTTCCCCAAATCTTCAATGTTTCCATCCCCTGTAATTACTTCTGTTTTTGTAACCTTTACCATTTGTCCACGGAAATTGATGTAGCAATTGGGATAGAAAGCGCGAATTTGATTGTGCAAGGCGATCGCATCCTTAGTCCAGTCAAGTTCCCAATCTTCGCGCCCAATCATTGGTGAATAACAGGACAGGCTATCATCTTGAGGCTCTGGAACAATTTGATCGAGGTTGCGTAAAGTCTCAATTAACAGAGCAGATCCCATCTCCGCCAATTTCTCGCTTAAGGTATCGGTATTGTCTTCAGGAAGAATTGCTAGTTCGCTCTTAAGTAACATTGCCCCTGTATCAATTCCTGCATCCATTTGCATTGTGGTGATTCCTGTAATCTCTTCACCATTAGCGATCGCCCATTGAATGGGTGCGGCTCCACGATAGCGCGGCAAGAGCGAACCATGGACATTGATACAGCCATATTTGGGCATATTCAAAATTTTGCGTGAAAGAATTTGTCCATAGGCGACCACTACAAAGACATCGGCAGCCAGCGCTGCGATTTCTGTAAGAACTTCTTGATCTTTTTTGAGGCGATGGGGTTGCCAGATTTTGATGTGAGGATCAGAGGCGATCGCGGCAGCTTTGACGGGGGAGGCGCTAACTTGATTGCCGCGTCCGCGCCTTGTGTCGGGCTGAGAAACTACGCCTAGTACTTCAAAATCTGGCTCTGCTAATAGTTTCTTTAAAGTAGGAACAGCAAAATCTGGAGTTCCGAAAAAAATAACACGCATAGAACTTTTGACTTTTTAGCTACATTTTAAATTGAAAGATAACTTTGCCATCTTGTGGAAGTGTCGGCAAGGTTGTCTCTACAGGATTATTATTGACACCAGATGGGTTAGTGCTAGTTACATTAGAAATAACTTTATTGGTGTTAGATAGTGGCGACAGAGTAATGCGACTAGATTCAACTCGCCATTTGGACTGTAAATAGGAGGCGATCGCTTGAAAACGACCACGACTTAAAGTGTCATTTTCCAGACTGCGAAGATTGATCGAGAGCGTTAAATTAAGATCGGGATATTTTTGGAGTAAGCCGCCAATTTGCTCCAATTGAGTATTGGCATCTTCAGGTAAAACTAGGGCATTTTCTGCAAAAGCTATTTCCCCGATCGCCTGATTAATATATTCGAGACTTACTTCGGCATTGGCTATATCCATGCGGCGCTGCACATCATTGACGACCAATAGTTTTGCGTCTTCGCTCATGGGGCGATCGCTGAGGTAAGTAACCACGATCTGAGCAGATTTGTTTTTGCCTGTGGTCATTGCATAGTCTAAAAGTTCAGCATTGGGCGGCAAAGCTAGATTAGCGATCGCGCGATCAAGAGTCAGTGAAACTTCTCTTTGCAATTCGCCAATGCTAGGCGGTTTTACCTCTGCGGGTAAGATCACCTCTTCCTTCCTTGTCAAAATCTCATTGGAAGCGGTGGGAATTTCAGTTAATAAAAGTTGCACCTTTTGAGGGTCACGATTTAACTGGCGAGCCAGTTCCTGTACATATTGATTCCGTTCTTCAGGTGAATACAACTTGCTGGTGAAGACACTTAGTTGCACAATAATTGACTGATTTTGTTCTGTAATCAAGAGCCGCTCAATAGAAGAACGTGGTTGATTGCCAGAACTATTACTGAAATTGTTTTGCCAAATACTTGTTGCTGTGCGGCGCAACATATTTTGTTGCTGCTTTTGAGATACCTCTTCGCTGAGCCTGACAAAAGAATTGCCAAGGGGGACGAGCAAAGCAGCGATCGCCAAAAAACCTACAAACAAACGTCCAGGCAAACTGCCAATGGGACGTAGTTTTTGCAGAAACTTGTAGCGTCCTAAAAATTCTTGTAAAGCTCTACTCTCAAGATCATTGGACTCCCATAGCTTGATCCTTTCGCGCACCTTGTCAGTATCTATATGTAGCGCCAGAAACACCAAGGTTGAGGCAAAGGCGATCGCCACAAGGTTAGTCAAAAATAGTAAGCCACCACCCCGTGAAATTTGTAATCCCTCATTAAAATTGAGGCTAAAGGCGATCCCCACGCCATAGCCAACTACACATAGGGGCGGCATCAGCGCCACCGCGATCGACACCCCTGGAATCGAAGTGATTACTCCTTTTACAGGGCGACAGGTAGCGATCGTCCCGATCGCACCCGAAAATAGGGCAACTCCCAAGTCTAGGGTGTTCGGAGTAGTTCTCGCTAAAATCTCGCTAGTTGCCTCTTTAAACGGCAAACTAAAAATGAGTAACATCGCAAAGCTAATTGCTACAGCACAGCTCAATGACAGATTGGCGATCGCCCGAACCAGCAAAATAAAGTCTCCAGCCGCAAAACCCAGCCCCAGAGATAAAATTGGCCCCATCAATGGAGAAATTAACATCGCGCCAATAATGACAGCAGGGCTACTTAAAGCTAGTCCAATGGTGGCAATCCCCGCCGCAAAAATAATTTGTAACCAATAGGTCGCATCTCTGAGTGTTGCTGACTGGGCTATTTCTAGATAAACCTCAATTTTGCGTTGCTCATCCACATCCATTTGACTAGCGAGCCAATCACGGCTGGATTGCCACAGGTTAGGATTATTTTTCATGGCTTGTACTCATAACTACAAAATTAGGCTTTGTGCAGATACTGCCGATTGATAATAAACCGAAGAAGGGGATGGCAGTGCGAAGCACCGCCATCCCCTTCTTCAGTTTGGGGCGTTTTAGCACAAAGCATTGTAATTATCTGAAACTGCGGTTTTGGGGTATAGCTCCATCAGGGCTTGAACTTGCTCAGCATGATAAGAACTGCGAGTCAGTGGCGAAGATACTACCTGCAAAAATCCCATCCCTTCGCCAGCAATCCGCCATGATTCAAACTGCTCAGGCTTGACAAACTCCTGCAAAGTCAAATGCTTAGCTGAAGGCTGTAAATACTGCCCAATCGTAATAATGTCGCAATCAACGGCTCGCAAATCACCCATAACTTCCAGCACCTCATCCGCAGTTTCGCCCATGCCCACCATAATGCCTGACTTAGTGTAGACCCAAGGTGCGATCGCACGGGCGCGGCGCAAAAGCTCTAAACTGCGCTGATAGTCTCCTTGAGGACGCACACGGCGATAGAGCCTTGGTACAGTCTCTGTATTGTGATTTAGCACATGGGGACGAGCCGCAAGAATAATTTCTAATGCTTCCCAGTTAGCGCACAGGTCAGGAATAAGAAGTTCAATCGTGGTCTGTGGCATCAATTTATGGATTTCTTCAATGCAACGCACAAACTGCGATGCACCGCCATCGGGCAGGTCGTCACGGTTAACCGATGTAATGACGACGTGCTTTAACTTCATGCGCCGCACTGCTTCACCAAGATTAATTGGTTCTAGGGGGTCAAGGGCTTGAGGCTTCTTCTCAAAGTCAATATCGCAGTATGGGCAAGCCCTTGTGCAAGCTGGCCCCATAATTAAAAATGTGGCAGTCCCTTGGTTAAAGCATTCACCAATATTTGGACAAGAAGCTTCTTCACATACTGTATTTAGCCCCAGATCGCGTAGAACTTCTTTGACATTGCCGACGCGCTCCCATTGCGGTGCTTTAACCCGCAACCAATCTGGTTTGACTGCCATATTTTTGAAATTAAATTAAGGTTTGTAGATTTTGTAACAACTTTTATCCTAGCACTAGAGACTATACAGCCATAAAGCCAGAAGCTGTCGCCATGATTGCATCCTTACGCAAAGCTAATCAGTAAGTCCATAATGTTTTCTCATCATTGTTTGAACTCACGCTAATAATAGTGCGATCGATTAGTGACAGGCAATCGCTTATGTATCAAAAATGGAAGATCTGTAGCGCAATCTCCATTTCAGTATTATTTTTTAATAACAAATATTGTCGGCATGAAATAAATGTTAATATTTTTGTAAAATCTGTATTACGGATAAAAAATATTGGAATGAATTTAAATGATTAGGTTGAACTTTAATTCGTTTAATCAATTCGTCTAAATAAAATTTTTCTCCCACCTCTCTTGATTTCCCCTTAGAGTAAGAAAGTTCTCTTGCTTTAAAAACAGCCTTCAAATATTCTTCGTGAAATTGAGCATGGGTAATCGATGTACTACCACTGTATATACCCATTAATTCTGGATCTTGATCTCTAACATCATAGTAATTTCTATATGTGAGAAATGGTTCGCTATATTTAAGTGGAATATTTGCAGCTTGTGTCAGAACAAAATTTTGATTTCCCAATAGCCAAGTCTCTATGCATCGATTCTGAATTATTAGAACTATCTCTATGCTACTTAAGTTAATATTTTTGTTTAATTTTAATGATGCGAGGATGTCTTCCCTTAACTCATCAACAGTTATTTCTTCTGAGTCTAGACAGACAAGCAGATAATTGTAATAGTGTTTTCCTTGTGATTCGAGAAAATTTATATCTTGTATCGCATTTGGTAAATGTTCATCGATTATTGCAGGTTGTCCAGCAGCGTTAAATATAAAGTAGTTATTGTTAGTAATTTGATCGTATTCATTAACTCTTTTAAATTGTGGCAAAAGATGATTTAGCCATTTTGGATAAATATAAAACTCAGAAGATCCCTCTACAAGGAAATACAGATTCATGCAACTTCAGCCTCTTCGTTATATGTTTCCAATTTGTTAATCAGTTGTAAATAAGCTTGGTGCTTAGACTTACCTAAATTCAATTCCTTAGCACTTCTTACAGTCACCACACCACCTTTACGACTGACTATCTTCCAATAATCCATCGGAATATTATTAATGATATATGGATGATGACTGGTTAAAATGAATTGCAAATCTCCTTGATCTAAAATTAGATCTTCAGTAACGGCATCAATACAATTAATACCTAAACTATTCTCAAATTCATCGATAATAATGAGGCTGCCATTCGGCGACAAATAAAGTTCAGCGATATGAATTATAGTCCTGTACATGCCAGAGGAAATATCTCCTTGATCTATCCAAGATTCAACACCTTTTTCTTTAATATACACAAATGGAAATTCCTTGAATGCGTTTGGCATCTCCGTAAGAGCATAGCCATTGAAAGACTCGATTTTAATATCTTCAACTGTTGGAAAAATTTGTACAAATTTATTCTTAATATCCTCAAATAGTTTTGGTACATTCCTATAAACTAAAGCCAACTTAACTTGTGTTCTGAATTCACTATTTATGATGTCTTCTTCAGTAGTATATTTACTCAAAAGCAAAGAAAATGGCACATGATAAATCTGCTTTTGTGACACCATAGTTTCGTCACTATGGTTTATTTGTCGAAAACCATTCCACACTGGTTTAATCAATTTTTCATTCTTGAAAATTTCAACTACGCTTTCAAATGCTGATAGTTTTGGTAAAACACTGCGATTAAACTCAATTTGAGTACTTTCTCTTTTTACTAAAAGTTGCTGATCTAAAAATAAACTCTCGGTCAAGATTTCAGCTTGATCCTCACTGCCAGACTCATAAATAAAACTGGTTTCCGATTTTTCTATAGTGTTGAATTTCCCTTTCCAAATATATTCTTCATTATCTTTTGTTGAAAAAATAATTTCCCATTCAACACCGTTTAAAGATTCCCCACTTGCTATTTTTTGAAGATTTAAGATAGCATCCAAAATTTTAGTCTTTCCTGCACCAGATACACCTACAAGTAAGTTGAGATTAGAAAACTCAACTGGCTCTAGTTGCCATCCTTTAGCACGGTCATAATATTCCAGTCTTTTAATTTTCATTTTTGTTGATCTTTTCCTTGCATATACTCATATCTTAGTTCCTGATAAAGATATTGACCAATGTAGCGATCGCAATTTGCAGCAATATCGGGTATGTCAACAATCAACATAACTTTCGTCAGATTAGATTTTAATCATTTTAGGTCACAAATCTAAAAACCTAAAATCAATAGTTTTATGTCTCGATTCCCAATGCAGTTAGCCGATCGCGTAATTTTTGAGCCTCTAATTCAGCAAGTCTAGCGCGTTCCTCCGTAGATTCGGCACGTTGAGTTTGTGCTTGCAGAGCCGAAAATAACTCACTAGGAATTAACAACTTTTCGCCATTGTCTTGACGATAGAAATTGATGAGAGAACCTTCAACTTCGAGGCGCAATCCTAAAATAAAACCTGACTCAACCCATCAGCGATCACCTCATAAACTAACAAATCTTCTTCCCTTTCTGGTAGATTCGCTTGACGACGGTAGCCACGTAATTTTTCAGGAATCCATTCGCCTTTAGGATCAAATAACCAATATTCCAAAACCCCAATACTTTGCGATCGCACTGACAGCAAGGGACTTCTAGTAATTATAGCGATCGCGTCAAAACTGAGCTTCGATGCGATCGCTGAAAATGATAAAATATTAAGATAAATTTACAATTCATCAAACTTGATTTTTGATGTTTCATTACTGATGGCTAAATGTGTAATTAATCGCCGTGCCGAGTTTTCTGCGAGTCATCGTTACTGGCTACCTGAAATTCCAGACGAAGAGAACTTTGCTAAATTTGGATTATGTACTAACTTTCCGCCTCACGGACATAACTATGTGCTGTATGTGAGCATGGAGGGCGAGATTGACCATACAGGTATGGTGTTAAACCTATCGGATGTCAAGCATACGATCGCCCGTGAAGTGACCACGCAGTTAAACTTCTCCTACCTCAACCAAGCATGGGAAGAGTTTCAAAAAACCTTACCCACCACCGAAAATATAGCCCGTGTAATTTGGCAGCGTTTAGAGCCACATTTACCACTGGTGAATATCCGTTTATACGAACATCCTGAACTCTGGGCCGATTATCAAGGTAACGATATGCAAGCAAACTTAACTATTAGCACCCACTTCTCCGCCGCCCATCGCCTCGCCCTCGATAGTCTCTCCTTTGAAGAGAATAGTGAGATTTATGGTAAATGCGCCCGCGTCAATGGTCACGGACATAACTACCATCTCGAAGTCTCGATCTCTGGTGAAATCGATGAGCGCACTGGTATGATTGCCGACTTGTCAGACTTTCAAAAAGCCCTTGATGATTATGTACTTGATCCCATGGATCACACCTTTTTGAATAAGGATATTCCTTACTTTGCGGATGTTGTCCCAACAGCAGAAAATATCGCTGTTTACATTCAAAAGGTATTAACTCAGCCCATCCGTGATATCGGTGCTAAGCTGCACAGCATTAAGCTGATTGAGAGTCCCAATAACTCTTGCGAAGTTTATGGGGAATATCAACTTTCGAGCGTAGAGCATTTGCTTGAAGAATCTTTGGCGATCGCTTAAATCCAGAATCGTTTTAAAAATATAAAAGGGAAATGCCGCGCTTTGCGCGGCATTTCCCTTTTATGGTTGCAAACATCAGCATTCATGCTGTTTACAGTCACTCCAATTAGTCGGTATACATAACCCTATGGTTACTAAAGTTAATAAGGCTAATGTATACATTTTCAAAGAGTACTGATCGCCTTCAAACCAGTCAAAACTCAGAGCCTCGAATCAACCTAACATCAGAGGCAAAGACAGACTCAGTCGTAGACACCTACTTGAAATTTGCCATCGATACTCAGAATATTGGACTTATCGAAAGTGAATTTGCTCAAGAAGTTTTGACTGTAAAGGGGGGATTGATCACGCCTGTACCCAACAAGCCATCCTGCGTTTTAGGGATATTGAGTCGCCGCCGTCGCGTATATTGGGCGGTGGACTTAGCAATGATGCTGGGGTTACAGCCCCTTGAGCAAGATATTCTGCTTTATGAAGTGATCTTGTTGTCTGCCCAGTCTTTAGCCCTTGCCCTAGTTGTTCCCAAAATATTTGGAGTAATGCGAGTAGCGGAACATGAGGTTGAAGTTAATATGAACAACCTGCCTCTGGTTATAAAACCATATGTAAAAGGGTACGTTAGTGGTGCAGGAGAGACTTGCTATCTATTAAAAGCCGAAAATATTCTGCGATCAACGATTTTGCACTCGTAGCGACATAAGGATCAATTTTTGAGTTTTTAGCATCTTCAGCGCTGAAAAATAGGTGAAGTAAAGATTCTCAAGTTAGAAATTGGGGTTGCCATTTCCTAACTTGTTATAACTCTAGTATTCGTAGCATTTTGTTGCTAGTCAAATGGAATCTTGTCGTAATGTTTTGCTGGAATATGTTTACAAAGAAGCGAATGCTCAGATCGAAGGATTAGGAGTAGGGATAAAACATAAATACAATTTAGAAGAAGTAATGGCTTATGCCCTAAATAGACTGCCGCCAATGTTTGCGTCTACTGATTTTGAGCTGCAAGTCAAGCGACAAGAATGCGACAAACTCCGTGACCAAGTTTTTAAAGCCGTGCGTCAGTCGCTTATAGCAGTGAGGCGCGATCCTTTGCGACAGCCAGAGCCACTGGCTGATGTTGAGCTCGCCAACGCACCTTTTGCCTTGAGGGGAGTCCGCGAGATTTTAAATTCACGAACTTTAACTTGGTTTGACTTACCTACGGTGATCGAAAAAGAGCTTGAGGGGGCGATCGCTAGATATAACTCTGGCAATTCCAAATACAGTAGTAAATATGGCACGCTGGGAATGCGGCAAACAAACGCCCAAATGTATCTCCGAAAATCGGCTCCCGCGACACCTGTGGTTAGTGAGCTAAAGAAAAAAGAATATGAAGTTTACATGATTGAGGCTAACCATATTGTGCATTCTTTAGAACGCTTAGTGATTAGGATGGCGCAAACCCGTGCCCAGAGCTTTCCACAAGGGGAACTTCGATTTATTCGTCTTGAAGATGTGTTGGCTCGCACTCTAAATCGCCTTCCACCGCTATATGCTACTTCTAATAAAGGCTTAGGACATCTACGGCAATATGCCCAGTTAAATATTGGTTCTGAGCTAGCCATCATCGTGTATGAGTCAATGCTAGAAACTCGTAAAGCCAACTATCAAAGAATTAATCCGCTGATGTTTTATAAGATTCGCCACGAACGCGAACAAGCTTTGATCAATTTAAGTAAATTGTTCTCTAAGGAAATAAAGTGGCAGAACTTAGAACAAGAATTGGGAATGGCTCTGGAGTTAGCTAGAGGTGGAACTGTCTGCTGGGTGCGATCGCCTGTTAAAGCCAGTCCTGCGTAAAAATTGGGAATTATTACAAATGGATTTTACAAATATTTTGGGATTTGTGGCGGCTTTTTTGACGACAACTGCCTTTCTGCCTCAAGTGCTGAAGGTTTGGCGATCGCGATCGACTAGGGATATATCTTTACCGATGTTGATTACTTTTATTTCAGGAGTGACCCTGTGGCTAATTTACGGTGTGATGGTCAAAGCTGCACCAATTATCATCGCCAATGCCATTACGCTTATTCTGAATCTGTTAATTTTAAGATTCAAGATTCAGCATGGTTAGGCAAAACCCAAATAAACTTTAAAAGCGGTGCTTTGCACCGCTTTTAAAGTTTATTTAGCAAAAAGCTTAGTAGGGCTTTTATATGGATAGGCAACTCTATGCGTCGTAAACAATTTCAACAACTTCGAGTTCCTGTTTTGTGCCGACAAAAGGATTATCTTCAGTGAGAAAAAGCATACAGTGGCATTCTTTACGCTCGCGCATTGGGACACAAGGACAATTCCAGTAGGTATCTTTTACTTCTGCTTCCTTATCTTCGTAATAGCGACAAGGGCATAGAGGCGATCCTAGCTCTTCTTTATGCTTGGCTAAGCCTTCAATGACTGCGTTAGTAACACTAGGGTCTACACAAAAAAATGTGCCAGTATTTTTAGCATACTTCTCGGAAAATTTTCGCATAGCCTCAAAACTTTTCGAGGAAGCTTTATTTTTCCCACGAGACGACTCTGACTCTGGGGTTAGGGACATAATCTTAAAGAGGGTATATAAACTATCAGTTAATACCTATAGCACGAAACCGCTATACCACCTCTATCTTCTAGCGAATTAGACCAAATTAAAAAATGGCATAGCCATTTTTTAATTTGGTCTAATTCGCTAAGTAACTAGGCGCAGTTAAACATAAAACCCTAAAACCTGTAGCGCACGCGCAGCGTGCGCCACAGGCTTTAGCTCTAAGAAGGGTGGAGGCGCTTTGCGCCTCCACCCTTCTTTTTGTTAGGCAAATGACTATAGCAAAAGAAGTTTTGCTTAGGACATAAAACCAGAAGGCGAGTGGCGGCGCGGAGCGCCGCCACTCGCTTCTTGGTTTTTGATTTGTACTAACTAACTCTTGCTTTGCTATACAACCATTAAACATTGGGGCTAATCAAAGACTACTGTGCGTAAACCAAGATTTGAGTTAGCAAATGCGCCATAAACTAAGACTCTATTTTGCAAATGCTGCCTGACCGCTCTTGCAAGCACAATGCGCTCCAGATCCTTGCCCTTGCGAATGAGATCGGTCACTGAGTCACGATGGGAAACTCTGATTACATCCTGCTCAATAATTGGCCCCTCATCTAGTTCATCGGTGACATAGTGGGCGGTTGCACCAATAATCTTGACTCCGCGTTTGTAGGCTCGGTGGTAGGGGTTAGCTCCTGCAAAGGCAGGTAAAAATGAATGATGGATATTGATGACTTGAGAAAATTCACTTAGAAATTCTGGGCTTAAAACCTGCATATATTTAGCCAAAACCACCAGATCGATTTGGTATTGTCTAAGTAATGCTAGCTGTTGCTTTTCTTGTTGCAACTTATGTTCGCGACTGATCTCAATGTAATGGTAATTAATGCCAAAGTTATGGGCGACTTTTTCTAAATCAGGATGATTGCTGATTACTACAGAAATTGTGGCGGCTAGTTCTTGCGATCGCTGTCTCAAAATTAAGTCATAGAGGCAATGATCTTGCTTGGAAACAAAAATGGCGATACGAGGCACGTAATCGGAGAAATGAATACTCCACTTTGCCTCATCCGCGATCGCTAATTGGGCAAAGTTAGGCGCAATTTCAGCCCGTTCCAGATCGAATCCATCTAGCTCCCATTCCACCCGCATTAAAAAAAGTTCAGCACTACCATCGGCGTGCTGGTCAGCGTGCAGAATATTGCCACCATGGGAAAACACCCAATCGGAAATTTTGGCTACCAAACCCTTTTGGTCAGGACAGGAAATAAGCAGAGTCGCCGTAGTCATAGTATTAAGTGAGTCTCAGGTCGCCATAGGTACTTGCGTAGGTCAATTTTACCGTTGCGATCAAAAATAATTCCTTCTCCTTCAAGTAGCGATCGCTGTAAATGGTCTGTACCAAATCGTAAGGGTGACAACGAAACTTCTCCTTTGGCGTTAACTACTCTTTGCCAAGGGATTTCCAGACTTTTCATGTCAACTCGGTAGAGGGCATAGCCCACAACGCGAGCCTTTCCCGCTAGATTTGATAGCTCGGCAATCTGTCCGTAGGTGGCAACATAACCTTTGGGGATTTGCTTAACGACTTCATAGATGCGATCGTATGTATTGAGATTATTGCTCACAGCCCTCTCGCGCCAGTTTTAGCATAGTATAACGAGTAGCGGCGCTTCGCGCCGCCACTCGTCTTCTGGGTTTTATGTAAAGTCAAAATTAGGTAGCAGCGCGAAGTGCTGCCACCTAATTTTTAAAAATCAATTGACAAATAGCTACACTTTCGTTGTATATTATAAATCTTGAAAAAAGGGCGAGTGGCGGAATTGGTAGACGCATCAGACTCAAAATCTGACGACAGCAATGTCATGAGAGTTCGATTCTCTCTTTGCCCATAAGAATTAATCAAGGACAAGGCAGATCACAAAATGATCTGACTTAATTGTATCAGCATCAATATTGCAACCCCAGAAGATGAGTGGTGGCGCATCGCGCCGCCACTCATCTTCTGGGGTTTTGATTCTTGCTTCGCTATAAGTAGCTAGCCAAACCCGAAAAGACTAATGGCGGCGCATCGCGCCGCCATTAGTCTTTTTGGGTTTGGGTTTAATTCATAGGGCGAGTTTTTGTAAGACTGAGCTTGTAGAAACAATGTGGCGATCTAATCCGAGTACTTGGGGATCTAGCCCGATCGCTAGTCCAATTAATTGAGGCAAGTGCAAAATCGGAATGCCTAGTTTGTGCCCAATTACCTTTTCCACTTCAGGTTGGCGCGAGTCAAGGTTGAGATGACAAAGCGGACATGGCGTAACAATACAATCAGCCCCCGCCGCGATCGCTGCCGTCAAGTGCCTTCCTGCCATTGAGAAAGACTCCTTAGGAGCGTAGCTAGAAATCGGCCAACCACAACATTGCACCCGACCATCGTAATAAATGGGAGTCGCGCCAACAGTGCGAAATACATTTTCTAGAGATTCAGGTTTGAAGGGATCATCAAAACGAGTCACAGTTTGCGATCGCAACAAGTAGCAACCATAAAAAGAAGCACATTTGAGATTAGTAAGCGATCGGGTTACTTTCCGAGCTAGATTTTCTAGCCCATAATCTCGAATCAAGATCCAAAGTAGATGTAAAACCTCAGTTGAACCCTGAAAATGATGTCCCTGTGTATTTAAAAGTGCATTCACCTCGTCTTTACGACTAGGATCAGGGCTTTTGAGCTTGTCATTGACGCGACCTAATACTCCCTGACAGGTGCTACATTGCGTCATCACAGTCAGATTTAGCTCTTCTGCAAGGGTAATGTTCCGCGCATTGATCACGTCTTCCATTAGCTCATCGGTTTCTTTAAAAGTTCCTGAACCACAGCAAGTAGCCTTGTGAAGTTCCACTAACTCGATACCTAATGCTTGAGCGATCGCTGTTGTTGAGGCATGAAGCTCTCTACAAGCTCCTTTTGCTACACAGCCTGAGTAGTAGGCATATTTCAATGCTGTCATTTCCCAATCCTAATAGATGATATAAACCTAGAGAAATTTGTACTTTTAAGTCCTAGGCATTCGGCAATTGTACGGATAAATTAAATCCACATAATCTTAAAATCATATAGATAAATGTGATAACAAATATACTAACCAATAGATTCATGGTTAGAAGTAATAACATAGCCGTAAGTCTATGAATAAACCTTCTAAAGGAATGATGATAAGGGTGAGATGTAGGCGTGTCCTGATTCATTTTCCGCCTTTTATAGCGATCTTTCCCAACTAATAGAACGAAAAAGTATCTTGCAAAAATCAAGTTGATCACGAACCTGAAATCTATCAATTTGGGTGAAGCCTTGGGAAGGGCGGAAGAAAATATCTCCTTAAGATTTTCGTGTTCTTCTTCACTCAGCTTTTGCATGATAGTCTCAGGGACATGATCCATATAGTAATCAGCATCTCGTAAACTGTATTCTTTGATCGCGTAATTGGAAGGCATAGTGTCTGGATAAAACTTATAAAGTAACAAACATATGAGGCAAAATTTAAAGAACAAAATTTTTATCTAAGCATCTAGGCATAAGTAAACCTGAGAGGCTATTCTTCTGCCCGTTTAGCAGACAGAACTAGCCTTTTATGTTAGGTTTTAATTACACTGAGCTATTTATTTAATTGTTATATTTCCCCACAAATGTATTGTATAACAATTGATCTAAAGATTTTTAAAATTAGAAAATATTATAAAATGCTGCTAAAATATAGGTTTAATCAGTGCCTACCAAAAAATTAGTCATTATGAAGTTAATAATTAGAAAGGAAGTAAGCAATAAATAAAAGAATGTAATTTTCTTCTTTCTGACTCTATAAATTAGTACTTAAACAAATTCTCATTAAGAATAATTCCTTAAGTGTAACTGTTATTATATCTACCCAAAAAAAGAGGGGTAGCGTTTTAAATTGTCCCTCTTTTTTTAGGTAGACAAATTACATAATTTCTAAGAGCATGATTACTTTATTTGCTATGAGTATCTAGGTGCAATTAAATATAAAATCCCAAAACCTGTGTCACGCGCGCAGCGTGTGACACAGGTTTTAATTTTATCTAGATCCTTAACATCGTTTTTTTAATGTGGTGACAGGGATAATAACTAATCTCGCTATAGAACGCTATAGAATCTTAGTAGCTGTGATCACTTTTAAAATATGCAAGTTTCCGATAAGTCTAGTTCTGAAAATGTATCTACCAGTAATCAGGAAGTATTTCCTAGTTTTGATGTCAAGAATCCCCCAAGCCCTCAGTTAATTGATGCCTGCGTTCATTGTGGATTTTGTCTATCTACCTGTCCTAGTTATCGTGTAATCGGTAAAGAGACAGACTCGCCAAGGGGACGCATCTATTTAATGGATGGAATTAATGAAGGAGATATTCCTTTATCACCCGCGATCGCACAGCATTTTGATACCTGTTTGGGATGTTTGGCCTGTGTGACCACCTGCCCGTCGGGTGTGCAGTATGACCAACTCATTGAGTCAACTCGCGCTCAGGTTGATAGAAACTATCCGCGATCGCTGCCTGAGAAATTATTACGGCAATTTATCTTTTCTACATTTCCCTATCCCAATCGACTGCGTGTCTTGCTTGCGCCCCTATTGGTTTATCAAAAATTAGGTTTGCAGAAACTATTGCGATCGCTAGGTTGGCTAGAAAAATACTTGCCCAAGCAAATCGCTGCTATGGAATCAGTACTTCCAGAACTTACGCCTCAGGCTTTTCAGGATAATCTGCCAGAGTTGATTCCCGCCCAAGGACAAAAACGCTATCGAGTGGGAATGCTTTTGGGATGTGTACAACGGGTATTTCTGCCAGAGGTAAATAATGCGACATTGCGAGTACTGACCGCCAATGGATGTGAAGTTGTCATTCCCAAATTACAAGGTTGCTGTGGAGCCTTGTCCCATCACCAAGGTCAAGAAGCTCAGACTCTGGAGTTGGCTAAGCAGACGATTGATAGCTTTGATAGTCTCAACTTAGATGCAGTATTAATCAATGCTTCAGGCTGTGGGCATACCCTCAAAGAATATGGACATATTCTCAAAGATGATCCGCAATATGCAGAGAGGGCAAAGGCATTTTCTCTAAAAGTCAAAGACGTGCAGGAATTTCTCGATGGCGTTGGTCTTACAGCGAAACTATCACCTTTGCAGGACGAGCCTCTGGCGATCGCCTATCAAGATGCTTGTCATATGCTCCATGGACAAAAGATCAGCCTTGAGCCTCGGCGCTTGCTACGACAAATTCCCAATGTTCAGCTAAGGGAGTCTGTTGATGCGGCGCTTTGCTGTGGAAGTGCTGGTATTTATAATATTTTGCAGCCAGAAGTTGGGCATGAACTAGGCGAACAGAAGGTGACTAACTTGACCGATACAGGCGCGAAGGTAATTGCTTCTGCTAATGTTGGCTGTATTACGCAAATTCGTAAACATCTAAACTTGCAAGGCAACAGCACGATCCTGATGCATCCAATGGAATTGTTAGACTATTCCATCCAAGGTAAAAAAATCTAATCCCAAACCAAAGATAGGCTGCGCCGCCGAAGCCCAGCAATTATTCCGTCCGCATAGCGGACGGAATAATTGCTGGGCTTCGGTTTTAACTATGCTGAGCTACCTATAGCTGACTAATTCCTGCGATTAATCCTTGACAGACACTAGTGAGAAACTCTAAATCTAGTGTTTCTAGGCAATCGCTACTTTTATGATAATGAGGATTCCGCATATTTGCCGTATCCGTCACCATCAGCGCTTTGTAACCCGCATCCCAAAAAGGAGCATGATCGCTGCGGCGAGTATCAGGAATTGCTAAACCCCGCCAACCCGCAGGAAGCCATTCGCAGGGTAAGACAGACTTCATCTCATGTTGTAACAGTATCAAATCTGGAATCGTGGGAATACTTCCAATCAAACCAATAAAATCACCTGTATTAGGATAGAACCGATCTAAACCCTTGGGATAATGCTGAGAGTTGGGAGTGCGATCGCAGTATCCCAACATCTCTAAGGAAATCATCAACCGTATTTTTTGCTGATCCTGTTTGAGTTTCTGGGCATAGGCAGCACTTCCACATAGTCCGTATTCTTCCATATCAAAGGCAATTAATTGCAGTGGATATTTAAGCGGATTTTTTGAAAAATAGGAAGCAAGTTCCAAAAGTACAGCAACTCCCGAGCCATTGTCATCTGCACCCACACAACCCGCAACGGTGTCATAATGTGCGCCAATAATCACAGGCGATCGCTTTTGACTAGAACTAGCCGCAATATGTAAAATTAAGTTCTGATGGATATTGCCATTTACTTCAAATTCATGAACGCTCACGTCACCAAGTCCAGCAAAATGCGATCGGATATACTCACGCGCAAATAAATGTCCTGCCGAAGCATAGTAAGGATTTCGCTCAATAACTATCTTCTCAAGGTGATTTATTAGTCTAGCTTTTAAGTCTTGCATGGGGTATTTACCTTGATTTATGAGATCTCAAACCACTGTAATTAGTCTAATGACAGGTGTCATAGAGACATACAAACTAGAGATGAACTTCCACGATTGATTGCATAGCGATCGCCGCATTAATATAGCTAAAAATCTCGCCTAATTCAGCGATCGCTTCTAGCTCAAGATTTTCTGTGGAGGTAAGTGTATCTGATTTTTTCTTATCGAGTAGAGTTTGGAGGCGTTCGCCTAGTTCATCGGTAAATGTAAAGAGCGTAAAATGGTCAATTTACCTAATTCTCAAACTAAGCTGAAGAGGCTTTCAAGCATACGCAGTTAATCGTAGCAACTCACTCAGATCGACTTATTCGGGTTTTTGACCCTCATGAAGTTCTGATTTGCGATCTTGAAGATGGCGAAGCAAAAATGACATGGACTGATAATCTCGATTTAAATTTTGTATTGACAAAATCCTCTCAAAATGAGAGGATGCTAGTAGCACAAACAAATAATCAAATTCAGGACGTATACGCATATGACAAATAATATTGGCAGGAAAATTTTATGCGAATTTATTCTAAGAAAACCCTTGATGAGTTTGCGAGAGCTCATGCTGATGTAGTTACTGCCTTAAATAGCTGGCATCAAGTCGCAAAATCTGCATCATGGAAAAACATCCAAGATGTCAAAAAATCTTACTCATCTGCTGATGCGGCGGGACGATTCACTATTTTCAATATCAAAGGCAATAAATATCGCCTAATCGTCAGCATTGATTACGAAAGACAAGTTATCTATATCAAATATGTCCTAACTCACTCTGAGTATGACTCAGGTAGGTGGAAAAATGACCCTTACTATTAATCGCAAAGCCTATGGGGATTTACTAGCAGAGATTCAGCCTCAAGTAATTACAAATGATGTTGAGAATGAAATTGCTCTGCGAAATATCGAAAGGCTACTAGCAATTCCTCAACCTACAGCCGAGGAAGAAAGAATTTTGCAATTGCTTCTTACTTTGGTTGAGAAATATGAAGATGAGCGTTATCCAATGAATGATGCTTCACCCTTGGATATTCTCTTGCATTTAATGGAGTCTAATAATTTAAAGCAAGCTGATTTAGTTAATGTGATTGGCTCAAGTGGTGTTGTTTCGGAAGTAGTCAACGGTAAAAGGCAAATCAGTAAAAATCAAGCACAGACACTTGGGAAATTTTTTAATGTTGATCCTAAATTGTTGGTAATGTTACAAAGTTGTTGAAAAGTAATAAAGTAGAGTAAGTAAAAAGAGACA